>CAZIKN010000022.1:0-54912 GCA_964539805.1 uncultured Saprospiraceae bacterium
CATGGCAAATATCATCCTTTTTGATTCGGATGCTCGCGGTCACCTACAGCCGCTTACCTCAACTCGCCCCATGGGTGAGTTGCGCCTTGGTATTCTTACCCTTCGGGAAAAATGGGAACGGCGCCTTCGCGGCTCCGCCTCCTACATTACCCAGGAATATTTGCAAACAAAATACCCTATTCATATTGAGGGTGAAAATATCATTATCAACAGCGGTGTGTTGCCCAATGATCACCTTTGCCGAAAAATAGACGAACTGCGGCCAAGCGAAGCTTTGATTCGCAATGGCGAGCTCATTGCGGCGCGGCTAAGCGAAGGGCAGTTTGAACAATTGCTGGATGATGAAGAAGTACATGCCTTGCAAGGATCAGAACTCAGCGCTGATATCCCAACGGTCACAGTTTCGCGGCTATGGGACCTGACCAGGCTGAATGCTTCTGCCATTACTGATGATTTTCGCATGCTATGCTCTGGCCGGAAATCACAAGCTCTGCCAGAAAGCAATCAAGTAATCGGCCCCATGGAAAACATCTTTTTGGAAGAGGGCGCACGGATAGAGTGCTGCATACTTAACGCCGCCAACGGGCCAATTTATATCGGTAAAAATGCCGAAGTCATGGAAGGCTGCATGCTGCGTGGACCTATTGCCATTGGCCAGGATGCTGTAATCAAAATGGGTGCTAAAATATACGGCCCAACAACTATTGGGCCCGGCTGTAAAGTGGGCGGAGAAGTGACGCGCAGTATCTTCATAGGCTACTCCAACAAAGCGCACGACGGTTATCTTGGCGATTCTGTTATCGGCGAATGGTGCAATCTTGGTGCGGATACCAACAATTCCAATTTAAAAAACAATTATTCCGAAGTGAAGCTGTGGGACTATACGACCGATCGTTTTGAGCGAACCGGGCAACAATTCGTAGGGCTGTTTATGGGGGACCACTCCAAATGTGGCATCAACACTATGTTCAACACAGGTACTGTTGTAGGGGTGTTCGCCAATGTTTTCGGCGCTGGTTACATGCGCAACTTCATTCCCGATTTTTCCTGGGGCGGTACTGATACCCATTACAGAACCTATAAATTAGAAGATGCCTGCGAAACGGCAAAGGCTGTCCTGCAACGACGTGGCATCAGTTTTACAGATCTCGATCTCGCTGTACTCCGGCAGGTTTTTGAACGCACACAGCCCTACAGGAGCTGGGATCGTACTTAAGCCGGCTACCAGGCTCAGCTTTTATTATGCCAGTCATATCCCATTCTTCATTCCCGGGTGCAAAGCCTTGGCATTACAACGGCCATTTGCAAACATTGATCCCCGGCATTTTCAGGCGTGTAGAAGGCATCAGCTACACCCGTGAACGCATATTTACCCCTGATGATGATTTTTTGGACTTAGATTGGATCCTAAACGGACATGATCGCCTTGTGGTGCTTACCCACGGATTAGAAGGCAGCACCGACCGCCAGTATATGCGCGGGGCAGCCAAGGTATTCAGGGACAATGGCTGGGATGTATTAGCCTGGAACTGCCGCTCCTGCTCCGGCGAAATGAACCGGGCTTTCCGATTATACCACCATGGTGATACGCTGGATATAAGCTTAGTCATTGAGCACGCATTGGCTAAAGGAAAGTACAAAAAGGTCAGTATGCTGGGATTTAGTATGGGTGCCAACATTACCATGAAATATTTAGGAACCAAGGGGGGAGATGTACCCAAAGAACTATGCGCTGCCGTAGTGTTCTCTGCGCCCTGTGATCTTGAGCCCGCTTCCAATGCCCTTGATCATTGGGCCAATACCCTCTACAGGGTCAAGTTTACCCGTGCATTGGTCAAAAAAATAAAAATAAAAGCTGATTTGTTTCCAGGCCGGCTTGACCTCTCCAAACTGACACAAGTAAAGCGCTGGCGTGATTTTGATGAATGGTTCAGCGCACCTATATGTGGCTATCAAGATGCTGATGAGTTTTATCAAAATTCCTCAGCTAAGTTTTTTATTCCGGGCATCCGGGTGCCCACGCTTTTGGTAAATGCCCTGAATGATCCTATTCTAACACCTGAATGTATGCCCATTGATTTGGCGCACAAGCACCCATTTTTTTATTTGGAGACCCCGGAAGGAGGTGGACATTGTGGATTTATGGGGAAAGATGATGCGGAGCTGGCCTGGTCAGAAAAAAGATCGCTGGAGTTTATTTCCGCCCACCTGTCCTCCCCCCCTCAACCCACGGTTTCAACCGTGGGTTGAGGGGGGGGACAGGCAGACAGCCCACGGTTCCAACCATGGGTTGTTGAGCGTTCCCACCAAGCCCACGGTTGAAACCGTGGGTTGAGGGAGCTTGCCCTGAGCTTATACCTTGTGTTCCCACCAATTTTTTACGCGCCAGCCCAGCAAATACATTACCGGAAGAATAACCAGCGTGATAAAGGTGGCAAAACCAAGGCCAAAGATGATGGTCCAGGAAAGCGGCCCCCAGAATGCAACAGAATCACCACCAAGGTAAATTTTTGGATCTCCTGATGCAAAAAGGCTGTAAAAATCAATATTGAACCCAATAGCCAATGGTATAAGGCCTAAAATGGCCGCTGTAGCGGTTAATAGTACTGGCGTCATACGAATACGTCCGGCCTCTACTATGGCTTCGCGTACACCCGTGCCAGCATGCCGTAATATATCGGTGTATTCTACCAGCAATATCCCATTTCGCACCACAATACCGGCCAAGGCTACAATACCTACCCCAGCCATGATGACCGAAAAGTCCATGTTAAAGATGGCCATACCCAACAGAACACCTATGATACTGAACACCACCTCAGTCATGATAATGAGTGTTTTGCCAATAGAGTTGAACTGTGTGATCAGGATCAGCAAGATGATAAAGATTGAGATCAACAAAGAGCGTCCCAAGAAACTGGCGGCATCAATAAATTCCTTGTCTTCTCCTGCAAAGCCCACGGTCACACCGTCAGTCTGCGGATAAGTGGCAATGGCAGCCTTCACTTTATTGATTACGTCAGTCTGGCTTGTTTGGTATTCGGCTGTTATATTGGATGAAATGGTGACAATGCGCGTTTGATCCAAACGGCGAATGCCGCCATAGGTAGTGGTGTACTTGATATTGGCCAAAGAAGCCATTGGCACAGATCGCAGTACACCTCCCATATTCATATCCCGGAAGGTGATATTCAGGTTCTCTACACTATTGATGTTTTCTCGTTGTTCGGGTTTCAGGCGGATATTAACCGGTATTTCATCTTCACCGTCCTTAAACTTGGTCGCTTCTTTGCCCAAAATAGCGGTACGGAATTCAGAACCGATTTGTACTGTTGAAATTCCCTCACGATTGGCACGATCACGGTCAATCTCAACATTTATCTCAGGTTTGGACACAATCAGGTCACTGCGGAGCTCTTCTACTCCGGCAATATTGCAGGAGTCAAGGAACCTTTTTACATCCGTTGATACCTTAATCAGTTGTTTGAAATCATCGCCGCGAATTTCCACTGAAACAGGTTTGGGGGTTGGAGGGCCGCCCTGCTCTTGATCTACCACAATTTCAGCACCGGGTATGATGCCTTTAGTGGCTTCCCGAATTTTGTCCATGTAGTCTTTGGTATTAACCCCATTGCGTTGGCCATATTCGACAAAGGCCACGCCAACTTTGCCTTTGTTGGAGGTGGTAGAGCGGTCAAACTGGTCCTCAGATGCTCCCAATGCCACATTGGAAATGATGGATTCTACAATAGGGTTGTTTTCGCCAAGAACCTCGGTCACTTTTTGTTCCACGACCTTCGTCAGCGAATCCGTAACGGTAATTTCCGTACCGACTGGCAGCGTCAGGTAAACAAAAATAAAATTGGGGTCAGCTTTGGGGAACAGTACTATGTTGCGTTTGCCTGATACAAAAAAGACGAAGGAAAAAACCAACAGGCCCAGTACAAAAACCATCATGGTCCAGGGGCGATCCAATGCAAAATTCAAGAAATGAGCATAAGCGCGTTGGGCCGCCGGCCAACCGTTTTTTTGGAACCAACGCACTGCTTTTTCCAAAACAAAACGATAGAATGCGACAAACAACCCAATAAAAACTAACATATTACCCATGAACAGGTTTCCGTTGGCATAAAAATACACGGTAGAAAGCCCGAACAGAGCATAGCCCAAAATGGTGCGCCGGCGTTTTTTCACCGGATCCAACTCTCGGCCTTCGCGTTTGGCATCACCCATAAACCAAACGGCAAAAACTGGGTTGATAACATATGCTACCAACAGTGATGCTGTAAGGGTTATAATCACAGTCACAGGGAGATAATGCATAAATTTCCCAAATATACCGCCCCAAAAAACCAATGGGAAGAAAGGAGCCAAAGTAGTTGCCGTGCCGCTTAATACAGGTAAAAAAACTTCTCCTGCGGCCTTTTTAGCCGCCTGTATGATGTTTAGGCTTTTATCTTCATGGTAAATGCGGTGTGTATTTTCAATGACCACAATAGCATCATCCACCACGATACCCAAGGCCAATAAAAAGGCAAATAATACGATAAAGTTGAGCGTAAAGCCTAAACTGGGCAAGACCATAAAAGCAATACACATGGATAATGGCACAGAGAGTGCAACAAATATGGCATCTGTGGCGCCCATGAAAAACATGAGGATGAACGTGACCAAAATAAAGCCTATGATAATGGTATTGATCAGGTCGTGAAGGGTAACACGTGTAGCGCGGCTTTGGTCTCCCGTAATGCTTACTTCAAGATTGGGCGGGAAATTATTGGCTTTCATCTCATCCACAAGCGTCTTTATTTTGTCCGAAGCGGCAATCAGGTTCTCTCCTGTGCGCTTGATCACATTGAGCGAGATGACATTCCGGCCATTCAAGCGGCTGAAGCTCTCCTGTTCCTTATGGCCCATGCGCACATCCGCCACATCCTTGAGGTATAGCATGGCACCAGACTGGGAAGCAATAATAATGTTTTTGATTTGTTCAACATCTTTGAAATCCCCGCGGATGGACACCGAACGGGTCATGCCGCCAATATCCACATTCCCGGCTGAAATGGTCATGTTTTCAAACATAAGGGCGTTTTCAATATCCCGAAAAGTCAGGCTTGCCGCTGCCATTTTGTACTTGTCCACATCAATTTGCACCTCTTTTTCCAATGCCCCAATCAGGTCAACCCGTGTGATCTCCCGCATCTCCTCAATGCGATCCTTCAGGTCATCTGCATAATCTTTGAGCTTATCCAGACTAAAATCACCCGCTACGTTCACACTCATAATTGGAATTTCAGAGATGTCAAACTCTGTTATGGTAGGATCATCCAAGAGGTCCTGCGGCAAATCACGCTTGGCCTTGTCCACCGCGTCTTTTACCTTTTGCTTGCACAACACCACATCCAAACTGGTGTTGAACTCCACGATGATGTTGGAAAAATCCTGAACAGAAGATGATTTTACTTTTTCCACACCCGTGATACCCTTCAACTGCTTCTCAATGGGTTTGGTAACCAATTGCTCAATATCACTTGGGCTTGCTCCCGGATAAATGGTAGTCACAAAAATTTGAGGCACGGTCACATCCGGGAATTGCTCTTTTGGCAGGGCATTGTAGGCCATAATACCAGCCAAGGTAATAAACACCGTAATGATAAACACCGAGGTGCGATTATCAATGGACCAGTTGGTAAGTTTAAATTCTTTCATGCTATTGTTGATTTGACTAGCTTTTAGTATTAATTACTGTTTTGAAACAGTGCTTTTGGAAGAAAATCGCTTCCCTGATGTTTGGAGTAAACTATCTTATGGGCTCATGAGGCTTGCGGCATTTAGCCATTTTCCCAGTGGTACCAGTTCACATCAGTTCCCAGTTCAAATCCTGTTGATGGATAGAGCTGGTTGCCGATGTCGTTTGACTTTGCGGTTTCGAGCATTACTTCACAGGCATCTGTGTCCCGGGCAAGCTGTTTGGCCCGCTCCAAAAGTTGTTTGGATATGCCTTTGCCCCGATGCTCAGGTGCCACAAACAAATCATTCAACAACCAGAGCCGCTTCATGCGGGTGGAGGAAAATATGGGATAAAGCTGGGTAAACCCAAGCGCCTTCTCGCCTTCATAGGCCATATAAATGATTGATTCGCTGCGCTCTATCCTTTCTTTTAAGAAGTTTTTTGCTCCAATAGGATCTGCCTTTTTTTGATAAAAGGCCCGATATGCTTCAAAAAGATCAGTTAGGGCATCCAAGTCTGTCAAACTTGCGGTTCTGATATCCATTTTATTTGTTTTAGGTTTTCATCATTTCTCCGATCATTCTGGCACTGGCATCTTCACTTTGCAACAAATGCTCCATGACGTTTTGGCGGTCTCGCTCAGTTTTATTTTGACTGAGTTTGTACTTGGCCTCCAATTTTGTTACGGTCATTTCAAATGCCACAATGCCTTTTATCATTGCTTTTTTATATTCCTCCGGAAGAGTTCCCCATTGTACAAGATATTGACTTTCATACGTTTGCATCTGTTTTTCCAGAATATGAAACGCTTCGTCTTCCTGATGTACAAGGCGGGTAGAACCATAAGCGTGTACCGCTACATAATTCCAGGTAGGCACATTTAGTTGCTTTTCGTACAGGCTTGGAGATACATAGGCATGGGGTTCTGAAAAAATCACCAAGACCGTTTGGGCCTCAAGGTTTTCCCATTGCGGGTTCTTACGCGCAAAATGCCCATAAATCATCAAGGATTGATCTGCTTGTTCCACAACTAAAGGCAGGTGAGAGGCAAAGGGTGAGTTTTCCACCCATGTGATCATGGTGGCAAAATTGAACCTTTGCATAAAAGCCAAAGGCTCGGCACTGCCCTGATGTGCAAAATGATCGGGGATGTACATTATTAGAAGCTAATGGCTTCGCCGTTGTTTACATCCTGAAAACCTGTAGATATAACCCAGTCTCCTTTTTTCAAGCCGCTCAAAATCTCCACCTGGCCATTATAGTTTTGGCCTTGCTTGATGTTTATTTTTTTGGCATTTGCCTGTTTGTCGCCTGTTTTTTCGGCAATCAGGACAAAATCTCCGTCTTGAGCACTCTGGATCAGGTTGACCGGTATGGTAATGGCATTAGCGTTTTGATAATCAATGATTTTCATTACAGCTACCTGATTGGCGCTGTATCCGCTGCCGGGCAGAGCGCACTCCACTGTAAAGGTACGGGTCATCGGATTGATGCTTTTGCTCACGTAAGTAATGGTAGTGGTGATTTCTTTGTTCAAATCGGGAAACATCACTTGTACGCGGTCACCCTTTTTAACTTTGGCTGCATAAGCCTCTGTGACATCGCCTTTTATTTTTAAATTGCTGAGATTCAATATATTGCACAAAGGCATACCAGGTGCTATGGCTTGGCCCACTTTGAGCATGACCATGTCAACCGTTCCGCTTTGAGGGGCATATATCTTGGTCATATTCCATTGTTCCTTTATGGTGGCTATGCTGCGCTCAATACTTTCTTTAGCACTTTTAGCTTGAATGTATTGTATTTCAGTGCCGATTTTTTGGTCCCAAAGGCCCTTTTGACGGTTATATACATCCGTGGCGGTAGCCAATTGGCCTTCCAATTCGGCCAATGATTTGAGCAATACGGCATCATCAACTTCTGCCAGCAATTGGCCACGGCTAACATTATCACCATTTTTGATCAGGATACGCTTGAGTGCGCCGGGCATTTTTGCGGTAGCCATTACACTTTCGTCTGCGTCCACTTTGCCTTGCAGATCAATATAATGGCGGAAAGGTGCCACGGTAATTTCGGTCAATCCTACCGTTTTGACTTTTCTAACTGCTGGTTTACCGGCATTCAGTTGTTGTTCCAATGCTGATATTTGCTGTTCCAATTGCGTTTTTTGGTCTTTTAAGGCCGCGAGCTGAGTTGCTGGGTCTTTTGCGCTATCGCCGCCGCAGGCAAACAGCGTAAGCATAAGGGCGATACCAGAAATTTGGAGGAGAAATTTGTGTGTCATATCAAAAGTAAATCGAAACTCCCGTTTCGATGGGTTTAAGTTAAGTAAATCGAAACTCCCGTTTCGGTAGTTTAAGTTAAGTAAATCGAAACTTCTGTTTCGATGGGTTTAAGCAGATCAAAGCTTCCGTTTCGATAGGTTTAATCTTTGATCGAAACGGAGTTTCGATTTACTGCCCTAAGGCTTTCTTAATGGCTGCTTTTGCGGTTAGCAAATCAAATTGTGCAGACATTAGGGCTTGTTGTGCAGCATAAAGGCCTTGTTCGGCTTGGGAAATTTCAAAACTGGAGCCAACACCCGCTTTATATTTTTTCTGGGTTGTATCATAAATGCGCTGCGCCAGGTCCAAGTTCTTTTGTTGGCTGCTTATCCGTTCGGTAGCATTGGCGTACTGTTTACGTGCATTTTCTATTTCAAGCGTAATGGCATTTTCCAGCAATTTCTTCTGGCTATCAATGGTTTGCACACCAATAATCGCGCGTTCACGGCGTGCTTTGGCACCGCCGCCATCCCAAAGGGTAAAATTGACAGAGATTCCAGCAATGGCAGAAGGGATAAAAAACCAATCGGTTTGATCACCAAATCCGCCCTGCCAACCCGGCTGGTACTGCACAAAGCCCGCTACGTTAGGCAACCAGGGCTTGCGGTTCAGTTCAACTTGCAATGCGCTCAGCTCACGCCCTTTCAGCAACTGCAGGTACTCCGGGCGATTCATGAAATTTACTTCTGCGGCAAGGTCAACCGAGGCGTATTCCGCCAGTAATTTGCTCAGGTTGTCCGAAAGTGTCATCTGGTTTTGTACGGGCATGCCCATGCTGAATTTAAGGGCATTTTGTACAATTTCCTGTTGCCGAACCAGATTGGCGCGTTCACTGCGCAAGGTGGCGATCGAAAGATCCAAACGGTCAACATCCAACTGCTCGGCAAATCCGGCTTTATTGATGGCCTTTGTATCGTTGTAAAGTTTTTCCAGGTTGCCAAGGTTCTTGTCAATGATGGCCACATTTTCGGAAATCAGCAAAGCGGGCAGGTAGGCATCAATAATTTGATTGCGTACGGTTTGCTTTGACACCGCTAATTGCTCGTCCACATAATTGCGATAAAAGCGGGCTGCCTTTTTGGCCAAGCGATAGCTGTTGCTAAAAAACAGCTGATTGGCCGATAAAGAGGGGGACAGGCTGTGTACAGCGCTAAAAACAATTTTTTCATCCCCTGCACCCGGGAAGCCCAGGGCACTTGCCGGTACACCCGGTCGCTGGATAAAATATTGGTAGCTGATACCGCCCGTGAGCTGTGGCAAACCAGTAGCGGCATTTTCTTTGATACGCCAATCGGCATCATTTACCTGTAGTTGCGCTACCTGGATATTGGGGTGATTGGCCAATCCGTAAGCAATACAGTCATTTAGGGTCATCGTAGTGCTTTGGGCGCTCAAAAGCGTCTGAAAACCAATCAGAAGCGCAGCGATGAGTAGTTTAGGTAGATATTGTCTGAGCATGTCGTGTTATGGTACTAAATTTCTTGTAGTTTTTGTTTCAACAAAACCAAACCTTTATCCGATACGATGCTGTAGAGGTAATTGGTTATGTACGCTTTAAATAATCCATCGAAGGTGTAGGGCGGTTTTGGGAAATATTGGTCATTAAAAATGGCCATGGTGCCCGCGATATAAAATCTTGCGGTCGTTTCAAGGTCAAAATCCGTTCGGTATAGGCCTTCCTGACGCCCCCACTGAATATTTCTCCGTGTCAAATCCAAAATATAAGATTCTTGATGGGCATTAATCCGATCCCATACTTCACGATGGTATTTTTGCAGCTCATGCACCAAATTGGGCTTCATTTTGGACAAGTCTGCAACGATTTGACGGATCACTTTAACCATTTCGTCAACAGCATCAGCGGACTGCATGTGCAATGCTTCATCCACACGGCATTGTTCGCCGATGTGCCGATCCATCACTTTTGCCACCAAATCGTCTTTACTTTCCACAAATGTGTACAACGTTTTTTTGGAGATGCCAAGTTCCCTTGCCACATCATCCATGGTAATGCTCTTGATGCCGAGCCGGAAGAACAGCTCTTCCACCCGCTTCAGCCATTTTTCTTGCTGTTCGGTAAACATTATTGTAATTTGACCTTATTTATCCTGCTGATGTTGCAATACGCCGCAAATAAACGAAGGAAACGTTTTTAAGTTCAAATGTTTCCAAAGTTTTTTTGTGTTAAGTTTTTGTAAGGCCATTTTTTTGGAGAAAAAGGCCCTTTTGATATATGGTGGTAGCCGCTAAAAAAGTGAAGGGGAGGCCCTTTGCTGAGCCTCCCCTTCGGGAACCATATTGCTGGTTTATTACCGAGTATTACCGAGCGTATGCCACGGCTCTTTTTTCACGGATAACGGTAATCTTGATTTGGCCGGGGTACTGCATTTCATCCTGAATTTTTTGTGAAATCAGGAAGGACAGATCGTCGGCATATTGGTCAGTTACCTTTTCTGCTTCCACGATCACGCGCAGTTCGCGGCCGGCCTGCATGGCGAATGCCTTGCTAACGCCTTCATAGGCGAGGGCAATATCCTCCAGTTCACCGATGCGCTTGAGGTAGTTTTCCAGGATTTCGCGCCTTGCGCCCGGGCGGGCACCCGAAATGGCATCGCAAGCCTGTACGATGGGCGAAATGATGTTGTTCATTTCTATCTCGTCGTGGTGAGCACCTACGGCATTGTTTACCGCCGGATGCTCGCCGAATTGTTCGCACATTTTCATCCCAACGAGGGCGTGCGAGAGTTCTGTTTCTTCCTCTGCTACCTTGCCTATATCATGCAACAGGCCGGCGCGTTTGGCCATTTTTACCTGCTTTTGGTTTAGGCCCAGTTCGGAGGCCATGATAGAGCAAAGCTCGGCCGTTTCGATACTGTGCTTGAGCAGGTTTTGTCCGTAAGAGGAGCGGAAGCGCATACGGCCTACCATGCGTACCAGGGCTGCATTGAGGCCATGGATACCCAGTTCAATCACGGTGCGCTCTCCGATTTCCATGATTTGTTCTTCCAACTGTTTGCGCACCTTGACCACGACTTCCTCGATACGGGCCGGGTGAATACGGCCGTCGGCCACCAGGCGTTGGAGCGACAAGCGGGCCACTTCACGGCGGATAGGATCAAAGGATGAGATTACGATAGCCTCCGGGGTGTCATCCACAATAACCTCAACGCCCGTGGCTGCCTCCAGCGCGCGTATGTTTCGGCCTTCCCGGCCAATGATCTGGCCTTTCATATCATCGTTCTCAAGGTTGAAAACGGATACCGTGTTTTCGATGGTGAATTCAGCGGCCATCCGCTGAATGGTTTGGATCACAATCTTTTTGGCTTCTTTATTGGCATCCAATTTTGCCTGATTGATGGCATCACGGATGATGGATTGGGCTTCAGTTTCGCTTTTTGCGCGTATTTGTTCGAAGAGCTGATCTTTTGCGTCTTGTTGGGTCAATTGCGCAATTTTTTCCAAGGCCTTTATGCGCTCTTCGTTGGCTTTATCCAATTCTTCCTTTTTCTTTTGCACGATCTGGAGCTGTTTGTCTAAGTTTTCGCGCACCACGCCTAATTCCAGGTCACGATTGTCCAATTCCCCCTTGCGTGCATCCAATTCCTTGAATTTAGTATCCAAAGCATCGTTTTCCACTTTAATATCTTTCTTCTGTGCTTGCAAATCCATTTCCAGCTCCTTCAATTCGAGGAGTTTGGTTGTCTTTTCTGTTTCCAACTCCTGGCGCATTTGGGCATAGCGCTCTTTGGCTTCCTGAATTTTTTGTTGCTTGATGCGTTCGTTTTCTGCTTCTGCTTTTGCGGCTATTTTTTCGGCTTTTACAGAGGCTTCATCCTCAACGCGTTTGGCACTTAGGCGTGCTTCCTGAATGATCAGGTCTGCTTGTCGGTTGCTTTCTTCTATGGCCTTTTCGTTGACCTTTTTTATAGTCATGTTGGCCACTAACCATGCCACTACGGCACCGATGGCCAAACCAACCAATATTGATACTATATCCATGTCGTTGTCAAGATTTTGTGTTGTGTAAATGAGGAGTAGTTTGTCAAAAGATCATTTTACCTGCTTTTTTGGGTCTTCAAGTTGGGCGTTTTACTTTCTAATAATTGCCCCTAATTTTGTTTCAAATGCCTGCTGCAACTGTCCCAGCATTGCGTCAATTTCTTTGTCTTGCAATGTTTTTTCGGGGTCTTCAAAGGCAAAGCTGACGGCGTAGGATTTTTTACCTGATCCAAGTTTGCCTTCATCTTCAAACACATCAAATAAGCCTACGTCTTTTAGGCCTTTTTTGAGGGTTTTTTGTGCCAATTGGCGAATATCGCCGAAACTTATTGCTTGGTCAATGATCAAGGCCAGGTCACGCCGTACAACCGGGAAGCGATTAAGCTCGGCATATTGTACTTTATTGTTTGCCAATGCCTTTATGATGTTTTCAAAATTGAAATCAGCAAAAAATACGGCGTTTTTCACGTCCATTTTTTTGGCTATGGCCGGCAATACAGCCCCAAACGTTATTAATTCCATGGGGCCACGGTGGTAACGCAGCGCATATTGAAAAGGAGACTCCTGTATCACGGTTTCCTGAAAACCGGACACACCAAGGCGGGTGAGCAGGTTTTGTACAAAGGATTTCAGGGTATAAAAATCTACGCTTTTCTTTGCTTTGGGGTGCCAGCTCTCGCTGCTGTGTGCGCCCGTCATGGTTATACTCA
The DNA here is from genome assembly GCA_964539805.1 of uncultured Saprospiraceae bacterium. Classification (GTDB taxonomy): domain Bacteria; phylum Bacteroidota; class Bacteroidia; order Chitinophagales; family Saprospiraceae; genus M3007. The sequence goes on from CAZIKN010000022.1 coordinate 12,765, forward strand.
GGCGCGCTGTTTCGCGGAAATGCCCAAAGGAAAGTTGCTGACCATCCACGTCAGCTTCTGCAGCATAGGTTTTGCCAAACTCAAAAAGCCTCAAATCCGCGTTTTGTCTATTCTGGTTGTGCCGTATGGTTTCCAAAGCACTAAATAGCATGGTTGGTCGCAGGCAATCAAGTCCCTGATTAGCGGTGTTGTGCACATATACAAGCCGTGATTTTTCAAAAGGTAAAATCGCTTTGTCGCCAGTGAACCATTCCGAATTGGCCAAGGAAAGGTTCATGCACTCATTAAAGCCATTGGCCGCCAGAAAATCAGCGGTAAAATTGCGTACCGCATCCGGGTTCGGGCGTGGGGTGATTTCCATGCTCGAACGGATATGCGTTGGTATGGGCACATTATCAAGGCCATGCACCCTCAAAATTTCCTCCACCACATCAGCTTCACGCAATACATCGGGTTTGTTGGTAGGGATCACTGCAGTGAATCCCGTGCTGGAAATGTTTTCCTGCTGAATGTTGAGTGCCTGAAGGATAAGGTCAATGCGCGAATTAGGCAATTGTTCCCCTATGAGCATATTGATCCGGGCATATTGTACCGGTATGCGCACGGGCTGTACTTCATTGGGATACCAATCCGTAACAGGCGAGGCTACTTCAGCACCGGCCAATTGCTGGATGAGGGCAACGGCGCGGTAAAGCGCTGTTACACTGATATTGGGGTCAACGCCTTTTTCAAAGGTCCAGGCAGCATCAGTGCGCAGGTTGTGACGCAACATGGAACGCCGGATCCACTTGGGGTTAAAGCAGGCACTTTCCAAAAAGATATCGGTTGTGCCATCAGAAACACCACTATCAGCGCCCCCAAATACACCGCCCATGCACATGGGTGACCCATCGCCGTCACAAATCATCAGGTCTTCGGCAAAGAGTTTTCGCTCCGTACCGTCCAGCGTTTGGAATACGGTGCCTTCGGGCAAAGTTTTTACGATGATTTTGCCCTGTTTCACTTTTGCCCAATCAAAGGCGTGAAGCGGTTGGCCCATTTCAATGCGCACATAATTGGTGATGTCCACTATATTATTAATGGGGCGTTGGCCGCAGGCCAGCAATCGGTTTTTAAGCCATTCAGGACTCTCAGCCACTTTTATGGCTTTGAGCAGTACCCCGGCATATCGCGTGCAGGCTTCTGCTGTTTCTATTGCAACTGGTACGGGATGCTGTGGTAGGGCCGCTAGCTGGGCCAGTTCAAGCGGTTTAAGTGATGCCTCCGGGTTTTCATGTGTGCGCAACCAGGCGATCAGGTCCTGTGCCACGCCACGGTGGTTGGTGGCATCAGCGCGGTTGGGAGTGAGCCCGATTTCAATAACCGTATCACTTTCCACGCCGAGCATATTGGCCGCCGACTGACCGATTGGGGTGTCTTCAGGTAAAACCTTTATACCGCTGTGGTCATGGCCAATGCCAAGCTCGTCCTCGGCACAGATCATGCCTTGGGATGCAAAACCCCGAACCTTGCGCTCGGCGATGGTAAAGAGGGTGCCGTCTTTACTAAAGACATTGGCACCGGGCAGCGCAACAAAGACTTTTTGTCCGACGGCCACGTTGGGCGCGCCGCAAACAATGGAGCGGATGCTGCCATCGCCTACATCAACCTGTGTGGCGGAAAGGTGGTCGGTATCGGGTATGCGTTCGCAGGCTACCACGAGTCCGGTCATTACTTTGTCCAAATCAACCGGAGTGGTTTTTACTTCTTCCCAAGCTTCCACTTCCAAACCTAAAGAGGTCAATATGTCGGCGATTTCTGAGGGCGATTTATGGATAACGAGGTGGTCTCGTAGCCAGTTCAACGAAATTTTCATTGCTTACGCTGCAATTCTAACTTGATTTATACTGCAAAAGCGGTCATAACTCTAATACCAGCCGCATTTTTGCAAATGAGTATCAAATGGCAAAGGTAGAAAGCAATGTGAATTAAATGCTATTTTTCAGTATAATTCCTTTTCTAAAAGCATGTAAAAATTTGAAATCCTTTTCTGGGACACCAAAAAGAGCCATCAAAGCCTGTTAATTATGATCCTTATCAAGTCCGCCAATCTTTCGCAATCAGCTGTCTTAATCTTGGATTCCCTCAAAATCACATAAACCCGACGCTATCTTGGCTCAAGCCATTACTTTTGCGGGGTGAACGCAAAGTTTGATTTTGTCATCATAGGAGGTGGAATTTTTGGCTCATACGCTGCGCTCTATTTATCGAGCAAGGGTGCGAAGGTGGCCTTGGTGGAAAAAGAGGCACGTCTTTTCCAAAAAGCATCATTGGTCAATCAGGCCAGGCTGCACAGTGGCTACCATTATCCTCGCAGCATTGCCACGGCAGCCATGAGTGATGCGCACAAGTCTCGTTTTACGGAAGAGCATCGTCCTTTTGTCAACTTTCAATTTGAAAAGTATTATGCCATTGACCGCTTTGGCTCCTTCACGGATGCGGTGCAATTTGAACGTTTTTGTGCTTACCTCAACATTCGCTGTGATCGGATCAAATCACATCATTTGTTTAATTTCAACCGTTTAGAAGCGCTCTATCAAACCACGGAATATTCTTTTGATCCGGTCCTTATTGCCGAGCACTATCGCCAAAAATTGCAGCAAGCAGAAGGTATAAGCCTTTTTGTGCAAGATAGCGTGTTTCAAGCTGAAGCATGTGGAAATGAGTGGGTTATGCGCCTTAAATCCGGAAAGCAACTCATAACTCCTGCCGTTATCAACGCTACCTATGCTGCAACAAGTGCTATCAACCGGATTTTTGGTGTCCAGGAACTAAACCTCACGCATGAAATTTCGGAAATTGCCTTTATCACCTCAGCCCAGTTTGCACAGCGCGGACTGACGGTTATGGATGGCCCTTTTGGCTCCATTATGCCTTACGGCCTCAGCGGCCTGCTTTCCCTGTCATCCGTGGCCTACACCCACCACAAGATCAGTTATGAAAACCTGCCGCATTTTGATTGTCAGCAGCCCGATGACCTTAGTTGTCGCCCCGATGCGCCAGGTATTTGTACCTCATGTTCCCGTAGGCCGATCAGCAACGCGGCCAAAATGTTGGCCCAAATGCAGCAATATTTTAGTGAAAACGTGCATTTTGAGCCTCATTTTTCCTATTTTACCATAAAATCAAAATTAAAGGCCAGTTATATTGATGATGGCCGGCCCACCGAAATCTCCGTATTACACCAAAGCCCTAAGTTTATTTGCCTTTTTGCTGGCAAGGTGAATTCCATTTATGAGATTGAAAAAATGTACTAAGCACAAGTCCACTTTATGAAGTCTTTTTACACCCTCGCCCTGCTGGTTTTGTCCAATATCTTCATGACTTTTGCATGGTATGGCCACCTGAAATTCCAGCACCTGAAATTCTTTCAAAAAACAGGCGTTTTGGGTCTGATTCTGGCCAGTTGGCTGATTGCTTTTTTAGAGTACTGCCTCATGGTGCCCGCCAACAGGATTGGGTACAAGGAAAATGGCGGCCCTTTTACGTTGGTACAACTCAAGGTAGCCCAGGAGGTCATCACTTTATTGGTATTTACTATTTTTACCCTTATTTTTTTCAAAAATGAGCCTTTAAAATGGAACCACTATGTGGGCTTTGTCTTTTTGGTACTGGCTGTTTATTTTATCCGAAAATAAGGTGTAGTTTCAGGAAACGGTATATTTTTTCACGGGTACAGGTGCCGCGCTCCAGTGTAAGTTCAGGTTGTGATGGTCTCTGAAATTCAGCACCTGGCCATTTTCCCTAACATTTACAATTTTTTCAAAATCAATATGTTGCACTAAAATATCCGGCATCTGTGGCGGCAATTTTGCAACAATCCCATCATCGGGAAATCCCATATCTGGCGGGCCGTAAATAGCCGCATACCCGTAATTGACATCAACAGCGGGTGACCAGGGGGCGTCTCCCACGGTTTGGGATACCGCCACATAACACTGATTTTCCAAGGCTCGCGCACGGGCGCCAACGTGCACACGAGCTGCCCCGCGCGCTGTCTCTGTGCAGCTGGGTGCCAGTATCAAGTGCGCCCCTTCTCTGCACAAAGCCAGAGCGCCATGTGCAAATTCCACATCATAACAAATCTGAATACCAAAGCTGCCCCAGTCTGCCTCAAACAATGCCCATTCGGGTTGTGGCGGCGATTGTATAAACCATGATTCCTGCTCAAAACGAGTCATCATACATTTGTCCTGATAACCAGCCAAGCCCTTGCCGGGCGAAAACACACAAGCGCGGTTGAGGTTTTGATCGCCTTCGGCAACGGGGAAACTCGGAGCTACAAGGGTTAATTGATAGCGACGGGCAAGACTTGAAAAAACCGCTAAAAAATCTGGGAACCACCGGGCCAAAGCCTTGATCTGCAGATGTAGGTCGGCTTGTTCATCGGGTGAAAGCAAAGAAGCCAACTCCATTGCGCCATATTCCGGGAACAGCACAAGTTGGGCACCTTGCCGTGCAGCAGAAGCTACCCACTGTTCCGTGTGAGCAGCCCAATCCTCAAATGCTTTAAATGGAGTGATGGGATATTGTGTGGTTGCCAGTTTCATCATGTTAAAAAGGGGGCAAATATCTGATTTCCAAAATCCAAAGGCAATTATTACCTTCGCGCCGCTAAATTAGTCCCCCGGGAAGACCATCCCTCCTATTTATGTCTGATTTTTTTCAAAAAAGTATGGAACGCTATCGTGCAGCGCGGCAGTGGGTTGCCGAAAAAACCGCTCCGATTCGCTCCATGTGGTCCCAACTTACTGCTCCGGTACGCGACCTGTTCCGTCCGCTTACGGAGGCGTGGGCACGTCTTTGGGCTCCATATTGGGCACGCTGGACGGCTTTCAAGCAACATAACCCACTGTCTGGTAATATTTTAGGCGCTTTGGGCACCATTGCAAAATGGGGTTTTTACTTTTTGCTCTTTTTGATATTTGGCGTGGCTATTGGCCTTTTTGGTCGCCTGCCTTCCATGGAAGAACTGCGCAATATTGAAACGGCCAATTCAACAGAGATTTACACTCAGGACAGTGTGTTGATCGGTAAATATTATATCGAAAACCGTACTCAGGTGTCATTGGACAATATTTCCGATCATATCATCAACGCGCTCATTGCCACCGAGGACCGCCGCTTTTTGGAGCACAGCGGTATTGATTTTATGAGTTGGATGCGTATTGTAAAGGGTTGGGCGACTGGCCAGGAAGGTTTGGGGGGAGGCTCTACCCTAAGCCAGCAATTGGCCAAAAACCTCTACCCTCGCCAATCCTATTTTTCCCTTGAAATTGGACAGCGCGAATTAAAGATACCCGTTGTTAGTAATTTTATAAGCCTGATTATCAATAAAATACGAGAAAATTTTATCTCGATAAAATTGGAGCGTATTTACGAAAAAACTGAGCTGCTCAGTCTTTACCTCAACACCGTGCCCTTTGGCGGTGATATTTTCGGAATCAATGTGGCATCACGGCAGTATTTTAACAAAAAGCCCAAAGAACTCTCCGTTGACCAAGCGGCTACCTTGGTCGGAATGCTCAAGGGAAGCACGCTGTACAACCCCGTCCGGAACCCCGAAAACGCCAAAAAACGCCGAAATGTCGTGCTGCGCCAAATGGTCAAAAATGGCCACCTTACGGAAAAGGATTTTGAAACACTCAGCCAAAAACCCGTAGGCGCCAAACGGTATAATGTGGACAGCAACAACGATGGCTTAGGCACTTATTTCAGGGAATACCTGCGCACGGAGGTTATGCCTGACCTATTGGAAAAATACAGAAAAGAAGACGGTACCAAATACAAACTGTACACGGATGGCCTGAAGATATATACCACCCTGCACAGTAAACTACAGCAATATGCGGAAGAGGCCGTGCAGAAACAGATGCATGACCTGCAACGAAAATTCAACCAACACTGGAAAAATTACAAAAGCGACAAGCCCTGGGGCGACGATAAATGGATAGAAGATCAGGTAAAGCGCAGCCAGCGCTGGGAAAGCCTAAAAGAAGCCGGTTTGAGCGATGTGGATATTCGTAAATCGTTCGACCAGCCCATTAAAATGACTATTTTCGCTTGGAACAACGGCATGGGCGGCGACCGCGATACCACCATGAGCCCTATTGATTCCGTGCGGTACTATTTTTGTATGCTCAATTGCGGCTTTATGGCCATGGATCATTCCAATGGCTATATCAGGGCCTGGGTGGGCGGAACCAACTTTAAATACTTTAAATTCGACCATATCCTGAGCCGCCGCCAAGTGGGTTCCACCTTCAAACCCATTGTGTACGCCGCTGCCCTGAAAGACAGCATCAAGCCTTGCCAATATTTTGACAACCATATCAAAAAAATCGTGGACTGGGAGCCGCACAATTCCGACGAACGCTACGGCGGCTGGTACTCTATGGTGGGGGCCCTGACCAAATCCGTCAATGTAGTGGCTGCTCAACTGATCGAAAAGGTTGGCATACAAAAAACGATTGATCTAGCTGCTCAAATGGGCGTTACATCCAAACTTCCTCGTGAGTATGGCATTAGCCTCGGTGCCGCTGATATTACCCTGTACGAAATGATGAAAGTGTATGGCACTTTGGCCAATCAAGGCAAGCGCCCTGAGCCCGTGGCCGTGCTGAAAATTGTAGATCGCGACGGTAAGGTGGTTTATGACTATCGGAAAGAAGTACTGACCAACCCAAATATTGGCCCTCATGTGGTAGCCCTTACGCCAAATGAGGCCGCAACCATGACGGAAATGCTCCAAAATGTGGTGCAATACGGCACGGCACGCCGTTTTCGTAACGGGTTTGGGATGCAAAATGATTTTGCGGGCAAAACCGGCACCACCCAAAACCAATCCGATGGCTGGTTTATCGGTTATAACCCCGTGCTGGTGACCGGCGCCTGGGTAGGTGCGCCCAGCCCGGCTGTACGCTTTCGTTCCATGGATTTGGGCCAGGGATCAGCAATGGCCTTGCCCATTGTGGCCTGGTTCTGGCACAAGCTGGCCAATGATCGTAAATTGGGCCGTATTGCCCAGGAAAGCTTCCCTGACCCACCTGTTGAAGTGCAAAGTGCCTTGGGCTGTTATCCATGGATCGGTATCAAGCCGGATTCTTTCTTGGTGTTGATGCAGGATTCCACCTTCCGCGATTCCATCAAGCAGGCACAACAAGCCCGAAACGGCAAACCCACTGATCTGGATAATATTGACCAGGCCCCCAATACCGATGTGGAGGGCGGAGGCGCACCAGAAGAAGAGGACAAGGGAAAGGAGGAAAACAAAAAAGGCCTGATTAAAAGGCTTTTTGGACATAAACGAGAAGACGACGAGAAGAAAAAAGAGCCCGAAAAAAAGAAAAACGGAGGATAATTACCAGGCCCAATCCTTCCATTTTTCATCCAATTGTTCGGTTTTGACGGATCGCTTGGTCTCCATGCGCTGCTTTTGGCGCTCTAATACCAAACGGGCCAAACCTACGTGGGCCGGCTCTGCTGCCAGCGGATGCATTACCGGGACAATCTTTTTTTCCAGCACATCCAAGCGATACAACAGGCTCATCAAATGATCCGGCTCCCGCTCCAGCATAATGGCGATCCGTTCTGCAAGGAGCTGCACCAGTTCCTCCTCAGAGCCGGGTATTTCCGACAAGGCTAATTCAAAAGGCCCGCGAATGGCATTCGCCACAAGGTCGGATGTGGTTATGGGCTTATTTTCGTTCATGTTGTTTTTTAGGTCAAAAATAGGGATTTTCTGCTAATAACTTAGATCCCCCCTCCAGATATAGGGGGCTTTTAAACCATCACTTTTTCCTCGGCACATATTCCCAAAAGTCCTGTTTGATCAGGTCAGTGAATTTGAGTTGGATACTATCCACGATGGTCACTTCGCCAGCGCCAGCGTATCCCTTGCTACCAATGGCAAAACCAAAGGCGCGTGCACGTTTGCCACCCTGATATGGGGTGCGTTTGTCCCAGCCTTTTACGGGGTCAAAGGCCCAAAAGTCATTTAAAAAATAGCCACTTTCTCCTGCGTTTTGGGGCAGGTGGTAGCCTAAACCATAGTACCCTATCCCATCAACGGCAAAAGAAATGGCCTCTTTACGCGATATACCCTTAAATTGGGCGGCCTCTTTCCATGATCCAGGGTCATTGTCGTTTTGGGGCGGCACAAATTCCCAAAAATCCGTCAGCCCGCTTGTTCCATTGATGCCACCACCGACAAAATACCGATCATTAAGCACAAAAACCGCCGCGTCAGAACGCCCGTAGTTGGTTAGCACGCTGCCATTGGGCAATCGGGCGGGCATTTTTGCCACCTTGCGCCAATTGCCTGTACTTGCGTTGAATTCCCAAAAGTCGTTGAGCATGTTTAGTTGGGCGGTATTGGAGTTCCAGGATGCGCCGCTACCCACATAGACCTTGTTTTCTCGGACAAAAGCTACGGCATTGAAGCGCGCAGCCATCGTGTCCGGTGGGTATTTCATGATTTCCCATTGGTTTGTGGCGGGTTTGTACTTCCAAAAGTCCAGTACGTTGATCCATTCGGTGGTATTGTTGGCTTTGGGTTGTTCGTATCCGCCATAAATAACGTAAACTTCACCATTGATACTAAAACTGCATGTACCCAAACTGGCAGGCGGGTTGCTGATGACGGGCTGGCCAAAATCTATTTTTTTGGACCAGGGGGACTGGCCATTTGCGACTGCCGCAGGGTCAAACTGAAAATAGCGGTTTGTGGTCGAGGATTTATTGTAAGCCCGTGGATTGGTAGCCCCCAAGCCGAGGTATGCCTTGTCCTGCACCACAGCTACCGCTCCGTCCGCATGATTTCCGGGGATATCCGCCACCGGCTTCCAGCCATCCCTAATTTCTACGAGTATATTTTTGCTGTAAAAAGTATCCGTTTCGGTGAGCGCATAAGCCCTGATATAATATTTGGTGTTGAAGTCAAGGTTATTCAGCCGGGTTTTGAAATCATAATCAGCAGCGGCCAAAGTATCCATCAGGGTGGTATCACAACCCATAAGGCCAAGGTGCGGCATTTGTGTCACGGATTCCGGGGCGTACACATGGCCATGGCGCAAGGCTTTTACTTTCAGCTCTTCCCAGCCGATGAGGCGGCCTTCTATAATAATGCTGTTGTTGTCCACCAGAGGCGGCACTTCGGTCAGACTTACCATATCACCCAAGCGAAAGGCGATGGCAGATTCGGCGTACACCCGCCGCTCGTCCCGTATGGCAAATGCCCTGAAATAAAGCGTTTGTTTTGGGAGAATGCCCTCAAAAAGAGCACTAAAAAGGCCATCACCATTTGGAATACTGGTTTGTATTTCAGGTAATTGTTCGGGGTTAGTGCTTATTTTTACCAAATCATCGGACCATACAAAGCCACAGCGCTGAACGGGGTTTCCATTGGTTTTTTCCAATAGACCTTGCAGCGCAATGACACTTGCATTGCGATCGTTCTGCGGCTTGATGTCTAAGTTTTTTACGGCAAAAAAATCTAACTCCGTCAGCTCCGGTCTTCGGCAACTAAAGATTAGCCCAAACAAAAACGGCAAAAGAATGGTGTATTTCATGGCTTTATAATTGATAAAAAATGTGTATACAAAACAGGGATGGATCAATCGTCACTCCTTACTCCCAAATGCCAAATCGCCAGCATCGCCTAAACCGGGGACAATGTATGACTTATCGTTCAGTATCGGATCAACCGCAGCTGCCCATACGTGCAGTTGCGGGTGCAAACTGCGGTCCACTGCAGCCACACCGGCGGTACTGGCGATGACCGAAGCGACATGAATGGATTTTGGCATACCCAACTGTAGCAGCTCGCGAAGGGCAGCATTGATGGAGGCCGCCGTGGCTAACATGGGATCGGCTAAGATCAGCACACAATCCTGCAGCTTAGGCGCGCTGAGGTAGTCTAATCTAATCTCAAAACCGCCATCCGGCAGGTGGTGTCGGTAGGCTGCGATGAAGGCATTGTCCGCCTGATCAAAATAATTCAGTAAACCCTGATGAAAGGGCAAGCCGGCGCGCAAAATGGTGGCCAACACAATGCGATCCTTGGGCAGCGGCGTGGAGGCCTTGCCAAGTACAGTAGGCACTTCAATGGTTTGATAATCAAAGGTTTTAGAAATTTCGTAGGCCATGATTTCCCCTACACGTTCCACATTGCGCCGAAACCTCATGCGGTCTTGCTGCTGTTCTACATCACGTAATTGCGCCAAAAAGTAATTCAGAATGGAGCGGTGCTCCGAAAGGTTTGTTGTCATGCGGCAAAGGTAGAAATTTCACCACAAAAGGCACAAAAGGCCACAAAGGCTTTCTTATATTTCGTTTTTTCACCACAAAAGACACAAAAGGTCACAAAGGCTTTCTTATATTTCGTTTTTTTACCACAAAAGACACAAAAGGCCACAAAGGCTTTCTTATATTTCGTTTTTTCACCACAAAAGGCCAAAAGGCTTTCTTTTGTTTTCTTTGTGCCTTTTGTGGTAAAAAATAATACTTGAACGACAAAAGGCCAAAAGGTTTTCTTTTGTGCTCCTTTGTGCCTTTTGTGGTAAAAAAAAACTCCACCGTGCCTTTTGTGGTGAATATACAAGGGTACATTTCTACCTTTGCGGCATCCAATTATTGACCTAAATACACCACATCAAGCAATGGAATATCGCATTGAAAAAGACACGATGGGCAAGGTACAAGTACCCGCTCATGTATATTGGGGCGCACAGACCCAACGCTCTATTGAAAACTTCAAAATTGCCCGCGAAACCAATCGCATGCCGATAGAGATCATCCGCGCATTTGCCTATTTGAAAAAAGCCGCTGCCCTGACCAATTTTGAGGCGGGTGTCCTGCCCAAGGAAAAATGTGACCTTATTGCTACGGTTTGCGATGAGGTTTTAGCTGGCCAGTGGGATGACCAGTTCCCGCTCGTGGTATGGCAGACCGGCTCCGGCACCCAAAGCAATATGAACGCCAACGAGGTAATCGCTTACCGCGCACACGTATTGCATGGCGGTCAACTGACTGATGATCAGAAATTTATACACCCGAATGACGATGTAAACAAAAGCCAGAGCAGTAATGATACTTTCCCGACAGCGATGCACATTGCCGCATATAAAATGCTGGTGGAGGTGACCATTCCAGGCATTGAAAAACTTCGGGATACCCTGTTGGCCAAAAGCCAGGCTTTTGATCAGGTGGTGAAAATTGGGCGTACTCACTTTATGGATGCTACGCCGCTCACCCTTGGCCAAGAGTTTAGTGGCTATGTGGCCCAGCTCAACCACGGCCTGCGCGCCATTCGCAATTCGCTTGCGCACCTGAGCGAGCTGGCACTGGGTGGCACGGCTGTTGGCACGGGCATCAATACACCAAAAGGCTATTCGGAAAATGTGGCGGGGCACATCGCCAAGCTCACGGGCTTGCCATTTGTCACCGCGCCCAATAAGTTTGAGGCCCTGGCGGCACATGATGGCGTAGTGGAAGCGCATGGGGCACTGAAAACCGTAGCGGTGAGCCTGATGAAGATTGCCAATGACATTCGGATGCTTTCTTCTGGCCCCCGTTCGGGCATTGGCGAAATTTTTATTCCGGACAACGAGCCTGGCTCCAGCATTATGCCGGGCAAGGTGAATCCCACACAATGCGAGGCCCTTACCATGGTAGCGGCCCAGGTCATGGGCAATGATGTGGCCATTAACATCGGTGGCTCCAACGGCCATTTTGAGCTGAACGTGTTCAAGCCCATGATGATACACAACTTTTTGCACTCGGCCCGACTGATCGGCGAAGCCTGTGTGTCCTTCAATGACAAATGTGCCGTGGGCATTGAGCCTTTGTACGACAACATCAACAAGCACGTGAACAACTCGCTTATGTTGGTCACTGCCCTGAATACCAAAATTGGCTATTACAACGCAGCAGCCATTGCCCAAAATGCCCACAAAAAAGGCATTACCCTGAAAGAATCAGCCCTGGAATACGAATTGCAGGGGCTTGATTTCAAGCACATGACCGCTGAACAATTTGATGCCTGGGTGCGCCCGGAGGATATGGTTGGTAAAAATTAAGGGATTTTGAAGATTATCAGGATTGATTTACCTGATTCTTAAAGATTTACAGACGCGGGTATTTTGCGTTGACTATAAAATTATTTGAGTGGATTGCGCATGACTTTCAGCGCCATTTCAATGGCCGGATCATCATCGTTCAGCACAGCATAAAGGCCCTCGTCGCGGAAAAGCAATTTTGCGATGCGGGCCTTTAACATTACTTTGAGCTCCTGTCGGGCAGGGGTCAATTGCACAGGGTTTCGGGCTACACCATCTTTTTCTGCATACGCCACCAATTGGTCCAATAAGGCATCATCAATGGTGTAGTTTTTCACATATTCTGCCAATGATGACGGGAATTTGCTTTTATCGGTATTTTCCATCCATTTGCTGACAAATTGTGGTACACGGTAGCGCAAGGCGTTGAAATAGGTATTGGCAAAAGAAGAGTCAATGGGGATAAAAATATCCGGCGTAATGCCGCCGCCGCCATACACAATGCGTCCAAGGCCGGTATAGTACTTAGAACTGTCTGCCTGTTTGACTTTTGTAGCATCGTTCAGTTCGCCATTTTTCAGGCGGCGTTCTGCTTCATGGTCATAATCGCCATTTTTATAATCGCGCTGGATACAACGCCCGCTGGGTGTATAATAGCGTGATACGGTGATGCGCAGTGCGCCCTGGTCGCTCAGTGAATATTGATCCTGTACCAATCCCTTGCCAAAGGAGCGGCGGCCAATGACCCAGCCCCGATCATGATCCTGAACGGCCCCGGCCACGATTTCGCTTGCCGATGCCGAGTTTTCATCAATCAACACCACGATATTTTGAATATTGAAGCGCGCCCTGCCTTCACTTTTATAATCTATACGCTCATTGCCCCGGCTTTTGGTATATACTAATAATTTCCCTGCTGGAAAAATTTGGCCCAACAGCTCGGTTGCCTCTTCCAGATAACCCCCGGGATTGCCCCTGAGGTCAAGTACCAAGTCCTGCATACCTTTTTCTTCCATCAAAGGGCGTAGCCCTTCCATAAATTCCTGATAGGTATTGGCGTTGAACTGGCTGATTTTGATGTACCCTGTGCGTTCGTTGAGCATACTGGCCACTTCTACGCTTTTTACGGCAATTTTGTCGCGTTCCACCGTGATATAGCGCAGGTTTTTATCATTTCCGCGCAAAACGCCAATTTTCACTGGTGTACCTTTGGGGCCACGGAGCAGTTTTAAGGTTTCGGTACTACTTACCTTGACGCCTGCAATGTTGGTTTCGCCAATCATCACAATTTTGTCACCACCCAACACACCAGCCTTTTCGGATGGGCCTCCTGGCAGCGTTTGCACCACGACCATAGTATCCTGTACCATCAGATATTCAATGCCTACGCCATCAAAGCTGCCCTGCATGTCATCATCAATGGCCTTTCTTTCCTCAGCTGTAAAATAAACGGTGTGGGGATCAAGTTGGCCCAACAACTTGTTTATGGCTTCCTCGCGCAACTTTTGGGTATCCACGGAATCCACGTACCTGGCGTCTATGTAGGCCAAAATTTCGTCAAATGCACCGCCCGTACGGGCGTTTAGCATTCTGTAGTATTGGTCGTAACGCGGCAATTTTTGTCCGATGAACATTCCTGTTGCCAAGGCCAAAGCAATAAACAGGGGTAGCCGGGTTTGTGTTTTTGTGTAGGTATATTGTGGTTCCTGATTGGACATTTTTGTTTAAATGTGCTAATTAGTTAATGTGCTAATATGCTAATTATTGAAGCTGGGTATTGATGATGAAATGTCTTTGAATTATTCCGGTACCAAAATATTCAGGCACAGGGGGCGGTTTTCAAATTCCAGCAGGGCATCTGTTTTCATTCCTTCACCATCAAGGTGGATAAAATTTTCTCCTTCTGAACTGATGCGTACTTTTTTGCTGGAAAAATGCTGCACAAATTCTGCGTCATATATTTTTCCTGTGAGGGTAGCCGGAACAGCTGCAAAATACTGCCATCGCGGAGCATCTTTTAGAATAACCACTTCAAAGAGGCCGTCATCAAGGCGGGCATCAGGGGCAATTTGGAAATTATAGCCGTACATTGGGCCGTTGGCGACCGTTATGGTAAAGCATTTTTCGGTAATAACACGGTCGTCCAATTCAATGCGGCATTCCCGTGACTTATATTCCAGGCCAGCTTTAACGGATTTCAGGAAATAAGGGATAAAGCCACGCCATTGGCTGTTTTTCATCAGGTTGCTCACCAATCCATCAAAGCCAATGCCAGCCAAATTGACAAACGGGCGGCCATTGAGCAGGCCTACGTCAATGGATTTGGGCTTGGCAAAATTGAGCTTTTTAACGGCCTCATCAATATCTCGCCCATAACCAAGGTGCATGGCCAAACCGTTGCCTGAGCCTGCGGGCACAATACCCAAGTGAACGGGTGTACCGATAAGCCCTGCCGCCACTTCGTTAATGGATCCATCACCACCCACCGCTACCACGATTTGAAAGCCTTCTGCAGCGGCCTCACGAGCGAGCTCTGTAGCATGGCCCGCACGCTCCGTATATTTGAAGCCATACCGAAATTTGCGGTGATTCAGGTGTTTATCTACACTTTCCTTAATGTTTTTCTGCAAGTTTGTGCCGGATCGGGGGTTGACAATGAAGGCAATGTCCTGAGGGGGCATTATATCATCAAGCCATTCATTTTTTATGATCGGGTGAGCATTTCGCATTATATTCTTCTTTTCTTGAAGGGCGTCTATGGCCTGTAAATGAAGGGGCTGGCCCTTTAAGGTTGCAATTTAAGGCCGCAAAAGTACATATTTATCCTGAAGTATAGCCCTTTGAAAAACAAGGCTTTGAAGATTGTGTCAGTTAGCGCCTACGGGTTGGGGGGCCAATATGGGTAGGCCCACAGAAAAGTATTCCGCAGAAATGTCCACCTTTACATCCTGTGCGGAGAGCATGCGGTAGCGATCCATAATATTTTGTAAACCGACTCCGGTAGAATCCATCACCTGGTTCTTTTTTTGCAGATTATTGCGTACCACTAAGTGTCCATTATCCGTAAATACCTGAATATCAAGTGGTTTTCCATTAGAAATTACGTTGTGTTTAATAGCGTTTTCAAACAGCATCTGGAGTGACAAAGGTATGATGGAGGCATCCGGGTTGGTTTTCAGGTCGCCGATACTGACTTTCAGGTTATCCCCAAAACGCTCCTTGAGCAGAAAAATGTAAGATTGTAAAAATTCCAGCTCCTCATGGAGTGGTATAATCTTGGCATCGCGGCTTTCCAGCACATAGCGATATACCTTGCTTAATTGCTGTACAAAACGCACGGCCTTATTGGCATCTTCGGGTATGAGATATACCAAAGTGTTGAGGCTGTTAAAAAGAAAGTGCGGATTGACTTGGTTGCGAAGTCCTTCTAATTGGGACTCTACATTTTGGCGTTCCAAATGTGCTTTATCGGCCTCGGCGCGCTGCAATTGGACATAAAAGGAAATAGCTTCGTAAAGGGTAATCACCAAAGCAGACAAGATGATGGAACCGATATACTTGAGGATACCGCTTGGTTCTCGGTCATGGGCAATACCTAACCAGTGAAAAAAACAATCTAAGGTAGCATTGACGGTAAAAAATATGACATGAAACCCAATAAATACCCCTATTATTCTTGTTCCAATATGTTCAACTTCAGGAAAGCGCTGTTTCAACTCACAGTACATACGACGCATACCTGCCCAATACAAGGACGTATAAACAAAGGACATAGGAAGGCAAATGGCCAAAAAACCAAGATCCAACTGTTCATAGGCTTCTGTAAAAAGAAGCATGGATACAGTTAAGGTGGCCATGGGCAAACCAATGATCAGGAGCCACTTGTCATTGAATCCAGCAACGTCTTCAAAACACATTTTTTTCTTCATATCCGTCAATATGATGTTAGTTATCTCCTTTGTTGGTTTTGTCTTAAAGTACGACAAAAGAATCTTAAAGCCCAATTGGCCGGGCCTGCCAGCCCGGCCAATTGTACCTTAGTTGATTAAAATTCTACACGGTACATCAGATCAGGGAAAAATCCGATCTGATACGTTTTTCCAATTTCGTTGCGCACTTCGTTGTAGCGCACAGCGAAGATATTTTGTCTGTTGGTAACATTTTGAAAATCAAGGAAAAATGTTTGGGAAAGTTTGCGCTTGGCACTGTTTATGCGCATGCCCATTTTAACATCCCAACGGAAATAATCATCCAAACGGAGGCTGAAAGCCTGGTTTTCAAGCAAAACTTCACGGCCAGCCGCCTTGCTGGCTGCCAAATCAACCGGTGTATATGGACGCCCGCCAGCAGCGGTTACTTTCGTATCAAAAGTCAGAAAGCGGCGGCCCGAGCCACCCAGATTAAATTCCTTTCCGGCCAGTACATTGGCCACATAGCCACCGTCAAAAGCAGTGCTGCGCTCAATACCGTCAGAGCCTTTGTACTTGGAATCGAATACGCTTACCGTGACAAGGCTGTACCACCCTTTGCTAAAAAACTTCTCAATGGTCAACTCAGCGCCAATATTCATACCAGTTCCTTCATTGACCAGGTTGTTTTTTTCAGGAAAGACAAAGTCGGCTCCGGCATTCAACAAGGCAAAGCTGCTGGGGCGGGATTCCACGGGCACATCAGACAAATGTTGGTAGTACGTTTCGGCTTTTACGCGCCAGGAAGTCGCCGGCTTGAAATCCCAACCGAGCACAAAGTGTTGGCTTTGGGTAAAGCCCAGATTGGTATTGGTGGGCACGGCTTCGCCGTCAGGGCGGCGTTCGCGGAACAAAAACACGGGCAAGGGTTGGGTCTGGTTGTGCAGGCCATAGCCCAGATTGAAGGTGGATTTTGGTGATACCTGCCAGTTAAGTGCTATGCGAGGCTCAATGGCAAAATCTTCCGTTTTGTCAAAATATTGGCTGTGCAGTCCCATATTCAGGGTTAAACGCTCCGCTACACGCCATTGTGTTTGGGCGTAGGCTTCTGCCAATCCAAAACTGCCATCAAAATCACGCTGGGTAAACAAATCTGGCCGGCCATCGCCATCATAATCCGGTATGCCATCACGGGTATTGACGTAGGTATCCAAGTGCTGGCTTTGTAACAATATTCCCGTGCGTAGCGTAAGGCGACGGTTTATTTTGTTGTTGTAAAAAGAGGACAGCCGGTAGGTTGTACTGGCATCCAGCACATCATTGGTTTGAAGGAGTGATCCGTTATCATCGCGCAGTACCAAATCTTCAGTATCGAATGAATTGCCCGAATGCGAAACACTAAATATGGTGCGAACATAAGAGTGGTCATTGAGCAGCATATTGTGCTTCATACCTATGACCCCAAATTTGGAAATGTTATAGGCATTCTCATTTGGGTTGGCAAATAAGTCAGTGGTGTCAATTTCTGCCCCCAGAAAATCTATGTTACTGTGACCGCCAATACCAAAGACACTAAACTTGCCAGCCTTTGTGTTGCCAAAATCCACATTGAAGGTCAAGTCTTTGTATTTGGGTGTAGCTGTTGTGCCTACGTTTAGGCCTGCTGCCGAGGCCAATTCCACAAAGGAATGACGGTAAGCCACCACAAACGAGCCTTTACCCTTATTGATTGGCCCTTCCAATGCGGCTTCCATACCCGTAAAGGCGCCTATTTGGCCCATACCTTCGAAACGCTCCCGATTGCCAGTGCGCAGGTTGATGTCGAAAACACCTGCCGTCGCATTGCCATATTCTGCCGGGAATGCAGAGGTCATAAAATCTGAATTGCCGATCATATTGGGGTTCAAAGCCGATACCGGCCCGCCCGTGGTGCCTAAGGTAGAATAATGGTTCGGGTTTGGGATAGGGATGCCCTCTAAGCGCCACAACACACCCGTTGGTGCATTGCCGCGTATGACAATGTCGTTGCGTGCATCATTGCTGGCTGCCACGCCCGCGAAATTGGCCACCAATCGGCCCACATCGTTGCGGCCACCGGAATAGCGGCTCACTTCTTCTGTATTGAACTGCCGCGCCGATATGGTAGCCAACTCGTTGGTAGGTTTGTCCTTATCTACTTTGGCTGTAATCACCACCTCGTTCATGGCAGTGAAGGATTCTTCCAATTTGAGGCTAAGTTGCACTTCCTTGCCTGCCGTTACCAGCACATTAGGGATCGTTTGGGCGTCATAGCCGAGGTAAGTAATGCGCAGGGTTTGGCGGCCTACCGGTACATTTTTTAGGGCGAATTGCCCTTCCACATCTGTGGTAGCCCCTATTGGCTGGCCTTCACCAGATGCGGGCAAAACCAATTGAACGGTTGCGCCAATCAGGGGTGTTTCGGATTGTTTGTCCAATACTGTACCTCGTATGGTGGAGGTTTGGGCAAATGCAGCCCAGGGCAAAAGAAGAAGTAGGCCAAAAGCCCATACTTTAAAATCGAAAAAAGTTGTTTTTGCTTCCATCACTAACTTTGTTTAGTTTGTCAATGGTGCAAATGTGGCGGCCTAAGCCCCTGTATTGAAAGTGAAAAACCGTGAATGGTCGTTTGTTGCTGGTGAGTTGTGGAAAATGCTTACTTTTGTGGAAATTAATTTGTTATGGATTACGAACAATTTATTGAAATAAACCCTGAAATCCGTTTTGGAAAACCTTGCATCAAGGGTACCAGGATCACCGTACAAGATATTTTGGAGATGTTGGCAAGTGAAATGTCTTTTACCCAAATCATAGATGAATTCCCTCAATTAACTGTTGCAAAAATTAAGGCCGCCATAATGTTTGCTGCCTCCAGAGAGCGTTCTGTCAAAATGGTGGCAGCATGAAACTTTTAATTGATGCCAATCTGTCCTATCGGTTAATCAAACGACTTTCTCCTTTATTTGAGGAAGTGCTTCATGTTGAGCAAACGGGTTTACCCATTCCCGCAACAGACTTTGATATTTGGCACTGGGCAAAAAAGAATGGCTATATTCTTATTCTTACTCGTGATGAAGATTTCGCGCAATTACAAAATCTAAAAGGGCATCCACCTAAAATAGTTATTTTGCGCATCCAGAATCGTACTACACAAAATATGTAGCAGCCTTGATTGAAAAGCACTTTGACGATCTCCTTGACTTCGTCTATAACGATGAATTTGGACTACTTGAAATTTTTGAAAACTGACTCACGGAAGCACCCTGTCCCTTCTTAGTAGGTCAATATAATTCATACTTCCTTTTTTGTTCGGATGGCAAAAATCACCAAATTCTAATGGATCGTCCAAGGCTTGGCGGTAATCTTTGACGATTAGGCCTGTGGCCTGTTCAACGGCGGTTTTGAGTTTGTCCAAGTCCGTAACGTTGTCGTCAAATTTGGGATAATAAGGGCCTATGACCAATTCCACGGCTATACCCTTGGCTTGAGCGTAGGCCGTCATTTCCTTCAATTGCTGGACAAGGTAGGGATTCAGTTTGAGTTTAAAGGAATCCTGCTCCATAATGGCCATTTGCCTCGGTGCAATGGTGCGATCCAGGAGCCAATCTTCATCCGAATGGCTGCGATAAGCCATGGCACGCTGGAAAATTTCGTTGTTGTAGCGAAAAAGGCCGGAAACTTTGGCCCCCCACCAAACCTTGGGCAGTTTGCTGTGGAGCAAGGTGTCCAAACGTTTTGAAGCGTGCATGTAGGCCGTAAATCCCGCCATTAACTCCTCATTGGTTCGGTCGCATGCGGTGATATCCACCACCATGACCTTGGGATTGGGATACCGGTCGAGGTAATCTTGTATCAGCACTTTGGTAACATCCATGGGGAGGCCGTTATAGCTTACGTTAAAGCTGGAAAGACCGCTTTTTTCTTCTATATAAGGTTGAAAAAAAGTTAAGCCCCGTGAGTTGCCTACAAGTAATATGTCCGCTGCGGCGCGCCCCTCATAAAGCCTTGAATACCGAAACTCGCTTTGAGCAGTCTGGCGGGCAAGCAACCATGCTACTAAGCGGTCACCAAGAAGAAACACTACAATGAGCGCGATATAAAAAAATATATTTTTCATAAAAAGATGCTCAAAACTGAAAGTAAATAAAGGCATTTGCGCCAAAAGTGCCAAAAAAGGCGATCAACCAAAGCAATAAAGCAAAGCCGGCCAAACGCCAGGCAGGTATCTCCGTTTGGCGTACATTCCACCTGAGATAATTGTTGCTCAACTCAATACCCACCAGAATACCAATAAGGATAAAACCTTTGACCACCTGAAACTTATTGATGACGGAAGCAAAATTAAAGCGATCAAAGGATAAAATACCCTGTATTATCTTATTGGCCGTGCCAAAACTATCACCACCCATAAGGCCAATACTGCCCGAGCGGAAATAAATCCAGGCCAAAAGGGTCAAGGCATAAACGGTCATGATCGCAATGCCATCATCCAGAAAACGCGGAAGATGGACGGCCTTCACCACACGCCGCCACAGGGGGGCAATCATACGTTGCATGATGAGGTAACAACCATGCAAAAAGCCCCAAAACACAAATGCCCAATTGGCCCCGTGCCACAGCCCCCCGAGCAACATGGTGAGCATATTGTTCTTATAAGTATGCCATTTGCCATTCCTGTTGCCGCCAAGCGGGATATACAGGTAATCACGAAGCCATGAGGACAGCGAAGTATGCCAGCGCGTCCAGAATTCGCTAAAGCTTTTGGAAAAATAGGGGGTACGAAAGTTTTCCGGGAAATGATAGCCCATCATGCGGGCCAACCCGATTGCAATATCGGAGTAGCCAGAGAAATCACAATATATCTGGAAAGAATAAAAAACTACCCCGATCAGCAAGTGCATAGAGCCAAAAGCATCCGGATGGGCAAAACATTGATCCACAAAAGGCGCAATAGAATCCGCAATGGCCACTTTTTTGAAAAAGCCCCAAAGCACACGGCCCATACCTGAATGCCAGCGCTGCCAGTCAAATTTTTTATCCTCCTGCATTTGAGGTAACAAGTCCGCCGCCCTTACAATTGGGCCGGCTACCAATTGTGGAAACAAAGCAATAAAACTGCCAAAGCGCAACAATGAAGGCTCATGGCCAATTTCCTTTCTGTACACATCAATGGTGTAGGACATGCTTTGGAAGGTGTAAAACGAAATGCCAACCGGCAGGATAATATTCAGGGTGGTCCAGGATGGTGTCATGCCAGGCGCTCGGACGAGATCGGCAAAGCCATCGGCAAAAAAGTTAAAGTACTTGAAAAAGCCCAAGAAACCCAGGTTCATCACCATGCTAAAGGCCAAGACCGCTTTTCGCGACAAGCCAAATGAGTTTGCCCACTCGGCCATTTTGAGTGCTGCTTTTGCTACCAACGAGCCATTTTGCATATCTTTTCGCGCCTGCTCCGGGCTATCAATGGCCGTGATCCATAAGCCAAACCACCAATCCATGACCGTAGAAAAAACGATAAGGCTTAGGAAACGATAATCCCACCAGCCATAAAAAAGATAGCTGGCCAGCAGGATGATCCATAGCCGCAAGCGCCCTTTTGTCCCAAAATACAAGGGAAAAAAGGCCAGTACAAAAACAAGAAAGATTAAACTGTTAAAAACCATTGGTATTCGTTATTGGGATGAGCCTGATCAGGCCGTAAGCGATCAGACCTATTGTTGGCATACTTTCGCAGTGGGCCATGATGGTCACCGGCTTATTTCCTTTTTCCATACGGCATACCCTGCACCGTTCAGGTGTATCCCATCTGCTGTAAACTGCTCTGACAAATCGCCACGGGCATTAAGCAGATGAGGATAAAGGTCTATGTATGAGAGAGCATAGTCCTTGGCAATGAGTTGGATGCGCTGATTCATGGCCTGTATTGCCTCATTTTCAAGGCCCACATATTTCACCGCATTGTTTACAGGCAATATGCTTTCCAAAATCAGTGCCGTTTCTGGGGAATTGCGCCTAATTTTTTCCACTATTTTTCGGTAACCCGATTCTAAGTACTCCGGAGTGGAGCCAAACAGCAGGTCGTTTACACCTATTAAAAGATAGATTTTCAATGGTTTATGTCTTAAAATTTCATCTAATCGCCCATATACGCCCATGATATGATCAGCGCTAATTCCTCGGTTAAGTATCGGTACGGAATCCTGCATCAACTCGGCCCATTCACATTGTTCTGTTTGGCTGTCTCCCAAAAAAATGATGGCCCCGGGGCTTGCGGGCATTCTTTCAAACAACTGTTTTCGGTGTTGGTAAAGGCCATCTTCACCGTGTCGGATGCGAAAAAAAGTATATCGCCATCCTCCTAAGCGCTGCACCGCTAAGTAAGCCGCCACAATCAGCAGCAGTGTGGTCAAAGGCCAAAAATATCGCATACTAATCAAGTTCTTAGTTCCAGGGCCAATTTATCCATATCCCGCACCAAAAGTCGGCTCCGATTAAAGGTAAGCAGTTTCTTAAACCTCAGGTCATTCAGGGTTGTGGTCACGGTTTGTCGGCTGGTTGCCGTCAGGTTGGCAATTTCCTGATGGGTGATAAAATTGCGAACAACCCACTCATAACCCACGCGCTGTCCTTTTTTCTGGGTCAGCTGGATTAAAAATTCAACTATCCTGCTGCGGCTATCTTTAAATACGAGTGCTTCTAAGCGGCGCTCCATATCCAATTGGCGGGCAGCGAATACGCGCATAAAAAAAAGACTCAGCTCATTACGCTCCACCATCAGGCTGCGCAATTCATCTAAGTTGACCACACAGGCCAATGTATCTTCCATTGCTGTGGCGAAATCATGCCTTTTTTCCTCCCCAAGCACGGCCAATTCTCCGAACACCTCGCCACGCCCCAAAATGGCTTTGGTAATTTCCTTTCCCTCCTCATTCATCACCGATATTTTGATGCGACCCTCTGTGATGAAAAAAATACGATCGGAAAGATCCTTGGGCATGTAGATAGGTTCGTTTTTTTTAAACTTTACATGCCGATGTTTGGCCATACGGGCTTCATCTCCCAATTTGTTGGGACAAAGCAAATGTGTAACATCAATATTTTCCAAATGCCAAAAGGCCTGTTGCATAAGTATTGAATTTGATCGGCTTAGCTCGCCGAGCGCTGAAAAAGGCATGAATTACCCGCCACAAATTTCTGTAAAAAATTTTTGTTTGCCATCCATGAATTGCGCAGTGAAATATCCTAAGTATTATTTTGTACCTCCCATAAGTACAGATGCTCTTCCTTTTATCGGAGAAAAAAGCACTTTTGGCAATTATTCCCATCAATCATGTAGTTTTCTATGCTATTGGTGGTATTTGTCCTATTTTTGCGCCGCTTTTTGAAAAACCAAAAAGTACTACATTGACAATGGAAGAAAAACAGAGTAATATCAGTACCTACATCGGCATGGGCCTAATTTTTTTGCTCATGTACATGTGGATGCTGTATTCCAAACCACCAGAAAAGGTGCAGCAAACACCAGATCAGGCACAAACTACCCAAACTACACCTGATCAGAGCACGCAAACCGCCGCGGCACCCAATAACCCGGCATCCCCGGCAATCAACAATGATTCCACCCTTAATGCCCAACTGTTGATGCGTTATGGCGCTTTCGCAACAGCTGCTACCGGAAGCGAACAAACAGAAGTATTGGAGAATGAACTTGTTCGCATTACCTTTACCAGTAAAGGTGCCCGAATAAAAGAGGTGTTTCTAAAAAAATATCAAAAAGTCAGCTCGGATTCCGCCCACAATGATATCAAAAGCCCGCTTAGATTGCTGGAGGATGAAAAGAATGTGTTTGGCTATGACATGACGGTGCAAGGTGCTATTTCAAAAGTAAACACCGCTGATCTTTATTTTACCCCCTCCAAGTCGGGCAATACCCTTAGTTTCCGCGCAGATGCCGGCCAAGGTCGTTACTTAGAACAGGTGTACACCTTGAGCGCTGATAACTACCAATTGGATTACAGCATAGGTGGCAACGGCCTAAACAGCGTACTGACCCAAAACCAGCTGCAACTCCTTTGGGTAAACCATTTGGACAAATTGGAAAAAAACCAAGAGTATGAGCGCACCATGTCCTCGGTTTATTTCAAGGAGACGGAAGGGAAAGCAGACTATTGCAACTGTCGTGAGGATGCCACCGAAAATCTGGGCAGTAAACCGATACAGTGGTTTTCGCACTCCAATCAGTTTTTTAACACCTCCATTGTCGCACAGAATTTTCAATTCAAGGAATTTACGGGTGAAACGCGCATGCTCAGCAACGGAGACCCGGATCTGAAATTGCTGAAATCCAGCGCCATAGTGCCCTTGGACAATATGCCAGCGCGAATGGTGATTTACTCCGGCCCCAACGAGTTTGATCGTCTTCGCGCCTATAACAATGATTTACAGGATATTATACCTTTTGGCGCCAGTATATTTGGCGGCATTAACCGTTGGGTTATTCACCCCATCCTGGAAATGCTATCCATGCTTTTCAGCAACAAGGGTATCGTGATCCTTATGCTTACGCTATTGGTTAAGCTGTTGGTGTATCCGCTTACCTACCGTATGGTACTAAGCCAGGCCAAAATGTCGGCCTTGAAGCCTCGCTTGGATGCTTTGCGCAAAAAATTTGGTGATGACCAGCAGGCCATGAGCATGGAAACCATGAAGGTGTACAGCGAATACAAGGTAAACCCACTCGGCGGGTGTTTGCCCATCTTGCTCCAAATGCCCGTATGGTTTGCACTGTACCGCTTCTTCCCGGCAGCTATTGAATTCCGCCAAGCGGGTTTCCTTTGGGCTACTGACCTTTCCAGTTATGATGTGGCCCTTGTGCTGCCATTTTCCATGCCCGGCTTTGGCACCCACATCAGTGCCTTTACGCTCATCTGGGTCGTCACCACACTTTGGTACACCTGGTACAACATGAAACAGATGGATATGAGTGCCATGCAAAGCAGCGAGCAAATGAAAATCATGAAGTGGATGCAGTACCTGATGCCTGTCATGTTTATGTTCTTCTTCAACAGCTTCGCGTCAGGTCTTACCCTTTACCTTTGCTTCAGCAATATTCTGAATATCGCCCAAACTATCGTGACCAAACGGTACCTGATTGACAATGATAAAATTTTGGCCAAATTGGAGGAAAATAAAAACAAAGGGCCAAAACCTGGTGGTTTCCGCGAACGCTTGGAGCAGGCCATGAAGGAACAGGAAAGGATGAAACAGGAAAAGGCGAAGAAGAAATGATGAATGATGAGAGATGAATGATGAGGTATAAAAAAACAGGGTATCGGCTTGGGGCTGGTACCCTGTTTTTTTTGTTCACCCATTCCTAATTCTACTTTGTCACTTTAAAAAATCTACAAAATCTGTGCTGCTTGCATCTGTGTCATCTGTGTTCTAATGTTTTGCGCAATGGCACACAGATGACACAGATGCAAGCAGCACAGATTTGAACGGATGCTTTTCGAACCTAATCTGACAAACTAGAACTAAAACAGCCCTTTTGCGCGGCTTATGAGCTCTTTTCTTAAATCTTCGTCGCTTTTCCCGGAGTAGCCCACACCGATCAAGATATGCTCCTGACCGAACAATATTATTCTCGGCACCGCCAGGCCCTTATCATCTGGTGCGAACCGGGCATTTTGAATTCCTTCTTTTAGGGCTTGTTTTGCAACAGGTTCAGTGTGTTTTTTACAGAGCAATGAAAAGGTAAATGCTTGATGCCGTTGTGCATCCATGCAAAAAAAGTGTGGCATCATTTCCTGAATGGCCATTGAACTATCCCCTTTGGTCAGGTACACCTCGGCCTTAAGCTTAGACAAAAAAGCCCATTCCATAAACATCCCGTTTACACATCCGCCATAATTTGGCATAAAGTTCTTTTTTGCTATATCCACACAAATTATCGCGCTATCATACAGGCCAGTATAAGTGTATGCTTTGTGCAGGTTAAGGCATGCTTTGTACTTTAATTCTCTTGGTGGCAAGGATAAAACCAACTGACGATTGTTCCATATTTCCGAGGGGCATATCCGTTCCATTTTGGGAGAGTACAATGCACCTTTTTGATAATTTTCGGCATCTGTATCTTTCAATTTTATAATATCCCAAAGTGTTTTTTGCGCTTTTTTGTATGCTTTCTTTTGTAGTAGAATAATGCCAGAGGCGAGTTTTAATTCTTCTGACAATGCGCTTTGGGGATTTTTAGACTGAAATTGTTCAAGCAATTTCAAACTCTTGTCTAATTGAAAATGACAATATGCCACATTGGCACTATCCAGCAGGTGATAGCTTGTCCTTTCCTGTGCCGCTATCTTACAAAAATTTAGTAAACACAGTACAGAAATGATTTTGATTTGCATGAGCGCAAGGTTTTCCCCCACAAAACGCAAAATCGAAGTGTGTAGTGCCGCAATTTATGTGATTTATAAGTTTAGCATACTTTACAATTAAAACTTTTTATTTTAAATTAAAAACTTGTGCTACATTTGCGGTTTGCAAAAAATCCAGTTTTGGATACCCAAGCCTGAGATCCCTCAACCATGGCAAAGAAGACCGTACAACAAACAGAAACCGGCCCTACGTTTATCGAAATCATAGGAGCCAGAGCGCACAACCTCAAAAATGTGGATGTCCGTATTCCCCGTAACCAGTTGGTGGTCATTACAGGGGTGAGCGGGTCCGGCAAAAGCTCCCTGGCTTTTGACACCATTTATGCCGAAGGACAGCGCCGCTTTATGGAGACGCTTAGCAGTTATGCCCGGCAGTTTATAGGCGAAATGGAAAGGCCGGATGTGGAGCAAATCAGTGGCCTTAGCGCAGTCATCAGTATTGAACAAAAAACAACAGGCCGCAACCCCCGCTCTACCGTAGGCACGGTAACTGAAGTGTATGATTTTTTACGCCTGCTCTTTGCCCGTGCCGGAGAAGCCTATTCCTACAATACCGGCAAAAAAATGGTGAAATATACGGAGGAGCAAATTGTAGCAAACATCCTTGAACGGTTTCACCAACAGCCTATTAGCATTTTGGCTCCTATTGTGCGCTCGCGCAAGGGGCACTACCGCGAATTGTTTGAGCAAATCAGAAAACAAGGCTATACCAAGGTGCGCGTGGATGGTGAAATCATGGAAATCACCCCGGGCCTACAGGTTGACCGCTACAAAATCCACGATATAGAAGCCGTCATTGACCGCCTGAAAGTAGGCGATGACCATACAGAACGCATTACGGAAAGTGTACGATTGGGTATGCGCATGGGCGATGGCATGGTCATGGTGAACGCCAACCCCTCCGAGGGGGAGACCAACGCCGTTTTCTCCCGAAACCTTATGTGCGCCGATACAGGACTTTCCTATGAGGAGCCTTCTCCCAATACTTTTTCCTTTAATTCACCTTATGGCATGTGCCCTCATTGCAAGGGCTTGGGAGAAATCCACGAAGTGGATATGGCACGCATAATACCTGATAAAACGAAGAATATTAATGAAATAGGCATTGTGCCATTGGGTGAGGTGCGCGATAATATGCTGTTTAAGCAATTGCGTAATCTAGCCAAAAAACACAATTTCTCCTTCAGTACCCCTATTGCAGAAATACCGGAAGCCGCCATGCAGACCCTGCTTTATGGCGGTGATGAGGAACTGAAAGTTGACCTCACCTGGGGCGGCGACGAGTGGAGCTACAATCTGGCTTATGATGGCCTTGTCAATATGCTAAAACGCTGGTATTCAGATACCACAAGCGAAAAAATAAGACAATGGGCCGAAGATTTTATGACAGTTGCAGAATGCCCCGAATGTCAGGGTACCCGCTTGCGAAAAGAAAGCTTGTGGTTTAAAATTGCAGACAGAAATATAGCTGAGTTGGCAGAAATGGGCCTGTCAGACCTTTATACCGCACTTGAAAACGTAGAAGCAAACATGAGCGAGCGCCAGCGAGCCATCGCCAAAGATGTTTTAAAGGAAATTCGCTTCCGCCTGGTGTTTTTGTTGCAGGTTGGCTTGGACTACCTGGCTCTCAACCGCCCGGCACGTACCCTTTCCGGCGGCGAAAGCCAACGCATTCGCCTGGCAACCCAGATAGGTAGCCAACTTACAGGCATTACCTACATTCTGGATGAGCCCAGCATAGGGCTGCACCAGCGGGATAACCAACGCCTCATCTCGGCCCTAAAAAACCTGCGAGACATTGGCAACTCCGTCCTTGTGGTGGAACATGACCGCGATATTATGCTGGAATCGGATTATTTGATTGATCTGGGCCCCGGTGCCGGCAAACATGGCGGTGAAATCGTGGACATCGGTACCCCTTCCGAATTTCTGAAAAACCCCACTAAAACCAGCGATTACTTGGCCGGGCGGACCCAAATGGAGCTTCCTGCTAAAAGGCGAACCGGAAATGGCCAGTGGTTCGAGTTGCTGGGCTGCACCGGGCACAACCTCAAGGATGTATCCCTGCGTTTGCCCCTCGGTACTTTTACTTGCATCACAGGGGTGAGCGGCTCGGGCAAAAGCAGCCTTATAAACGAAACCCTTTTCCCCATTCTTCAACAGCACTTTTACAATAGTCTGCGACGCCCCTTGGCATACCGTGAAGTTCAAGGACTTGATTTTTTAGATAAAGTAATTGAAATTGACCAAAGCCCTATCGGGCGCACGCCCAGGAGCAATCCTGCCACTTACACCAATGTTTTTGGCGATATCCGAAAAATATTTTCTGATTTGCCGGAAGCAAAAATCAGGGGCTACGCTCCCGGTCGTTTTTCTTTTAACGTAAAGGGGGGGCGCTGCGAAGTCTGTGAGGGTGCAGGCCTTCGCACCATAGAAATGAATTTTTTGCCTGATGTTCAGGTACACTGCGAGCGCTGTCAGGGCCGCCGTTACAACCGTGAAACCTTGGAAGTGCTGTACAAGGGAAAAAGTATCAGTGATGTATTGGATATGACCATCAATGAAGCCGTTGTTTTCTTTGAGCCTATCCCTTCCATCTATCGCAAAATCAAAACATTACAAGACGTAGGTTTGGGGTATATAACGCTTGGCCAACAAGCCACCACCCTGAGCGGAGGCGAAGCGCAACGGGTTAAATTAGCAGAGGAACTCTCCAAAAAAGATACCGGTCGCACCATCTATATTCTGGATGAACCTACTACCGGACTCCATTTTGAGGATGTTCGCCAATTGCTGACCGTACTCAATCGCCTTGTTGAAAAAGGCAATACCGTTGTAGTCATTGAGCACAACCTTGATGTCATCAAAATGGCAGATTATATTGTGGACATTGGCCCCGAAGGTGGTCATCGGGGAGGCAATATCGTATGTGCCGGCACTCCTGAAGAGGTGGCCAAAACAAAAGGAAGCTGGACGGGTGAATTTTTAATGAAAGAACTCGCGTAGCTATTTACCATACAGACTAATTATATTACATTTATGGGGCATGGTAAGTAGTTACGAATTCGCGTAAATAGCGCAACGCCGCTCGAATTTTTTGCGGCTCACTTTCCCAATATCCTCCCTCTAAACCCGCTATGGCTCGGACAGTTGGCATTTCATTTATCCTTGATTTAGCCGTCATATGATAATCCGTAGCGCGAGTGGTTTTAATGATTTCGGCTAAATTATCAAGGTTAATACCGGCTCCCGGCATTATCATGATTTGCCCTTGGGCATATTCTACCATTTGTTGGAGCAAAAACCGCCCTTCATAAGCCGTAGCAGCCTGCCCCGAACTCAATACCCGCCTAAAACCCAAGGCGATCAGTTGATCTAATGCCTCAAAAGGATGAGGTGTAAAATCAAAGGCACGGTGACAAGTAAGCTCCAGCTCTTCGGCAGCCGATCGCATGGCCTTTAATGCCTGAAGATCAAGCTTGCCCGAGGGCTCTAAAGCACCAATGACCACACCAGCCACACCCAGCGAGCGGCAAACCCTGATATCTTCACACATCAGGTCAAGTTCCGAATCCGTAAAACAAAAATGACCTTCGCGAGGGCGGATCAGGACGTGTATCGGGATAGTCAGGGATTGTTTTGCCCGTTTGATCAGCCCGGCGGACGGGGTAAGCCCTCCTGATTCCAGTCCGCTGCACAATTCAATACGGGAGGCCCCTGCTGATTGGGCCGCAAGCGCTGATTGCAGGTTGGCAGCGCAAATTTCGAGTTCCATAAATGAGGTTGTTGCTAAAAATGAGATAGGGCAAAGGTAGGGTTCGGGTAGGTACAAAAAAAACGCGCCGCTCTTTTGCGGCGCGTCGGTTTCCCGTATATAATCTCATGAAAAGTTGCAAAGTTGTGTGTCAATAACTACCGTTTTCTCTTATATCGTAACCGCTTCTCTTTATTGACAGTACAAAAGTGCAGCTGGTTGTACCACATGCAAAGAACATAATTTCTAATTTGTTGAATATTTTGACGCTTCTTTTTTTTTATAAATCGTTTGTTTTTGGATCAAAATGTCGTTATTTATCTGTTTTATGGCAATAGATTTTGAAAAAAACTTGTAAAAAATCAAGTTTTGTTGAAAAAAAATAATTAAAAACAGGTGAAATTTTTTTAAAAAAAATTTTTCTACCCTAAAAAAAGTATTTTTTGACAGGCTCAAAAGGTCAAATTGAGAAAGCGGCGGCTTTTAAAAAGGATCGGTCTTAATCTTCGATTTTAGGGAGCCAAAGAAGGGGTAATCATTTTCGGGCGGCATCACCCAGCCTGAAAACATCACTTATCGTAAGCATTCCGGTTTTTCTTTGAACGGCTACACCCTGGGCATTGACAAAGAGGCTGGTGGGTAAAGTGCTGACCCCAAAAATATCAGCCATCCGCTTGCCATTGGGGGCATCAAAATCGGCACGGTAACTTAGAAAATGGGTATTGAGGTAATCGGCTACACTTTTTTGGCTGAATACTTCTTCTTCCATCACCTTGCAAGGAGCGCACCAATGAGCATAAAAGGTCAAAAAAACCATTTTCCCCTGTTTTTGGGCCTCTTCCAGCACGGGCATAAAGTATTCGCTTTCATACCAGCCTATGCCTTCCGGTGCAGGTTTTAACACGGGTTTGCCCGGAGCAGGTACGTCCTGTTTGGTTACCCCAACTTTTGGCTGCGTACCGGGTGTCTGCCTGGGTTGGGAGGCACTGTGGCAAGCCAACGAACTCAAGGTAAGAAGACAAATATATACGTATAATTTCATGCGTTTGATATTGACCGTAAAACAATCAACAAACGTACATATTGTATGTCATTGTGTTTACTAACTTTGCTTTGATCAATTTTTAGCTGTCTATAACAGCGATAAAAAACGGGTCAACTCATTAAGAGCATGGCTATCCATCATTTTTTATTATGCTATGATTACAAAACGAAAAATCATTCACATCCACTTCCTTATCGCTTTGTTTTTTATGGGTTTTGCGCAGTTGCCAGTGCAGGGGCAAAATGGCTTTTTTATGCCCCGCACCATGAAACAGGTAGATTTGCCCTTTGAATATGTCAACAATTTTATTGTCCTTACCATACATGTCAATGGTATCCTGCCCTTAAGGTTCATATTGGATACCGGCGCAGAGCATACCATCGTTTGCAATCGTGAGCTTATTGATATATTAAGTCCTGTTTACGACAGGGAGTTCAGGATAAAAGGTTCTGATTTGACCGGCGAGTTAATTGCCTATTTGGTGCGCGGAATACGGTTGGAGATAAAGGGCAGGATAACAGCCCCCTCACAGGATATACTGGTACTTCAGGATGATTATTTCAAATTTGAGGAATATGCAGGGGTAAAGGCGCACGGTATTCTGGCGGCCAATACATTTTCCAGATATATCATCAAAATCAATTACCAAAGAGGGATAATATCGCTTTTTGAGCGAAATATGGTCAAAAACCCCTTTGAAGGTTATAAGGGGATACCGGTTGAACTCTTCCGCAACAAAATGTATTTTAACACCAAAATACAAATGGTACCGGATTCTACCGTTGATGTAAAGTTGTTGCTGGACACTGGCGCTGGCCTTACGCTTATGCTCTTTGAGAATACCCACCCGCTTTTGCATTGCCCCTCCAATGCCATTCCAAGTAATATTGGTATGGGCTTAGGTGGTTTTTTGGATGGTTTTACGGGGCGGGTTTTTGACCTGAAAATAGGCGATTTCAACCAAAAAAGCATTGTAACCTATTTTCAGACCTTAGACACCACCCAAAACCTGGAATACCTGAACAAACGAAACGGGCTGCTGGGCAACGGTATTTTAAACCGTTATCACGTCCAGTTGGATTATTACGCCAGTATGGTGTGGCTAAAGCCTACCCGTTATGTCAATGAAGCCTTTATCTATGACCGGAGCGGCCTGAATGTCATCGCAACCGGTCCGCTGCTGAATGTATTCACGGTGTTGAGTGTTCTGCCCAATTCACCCGCAGCTGAGGCCGGTTTTGAGCGCGGCGATGAAATTATCAGGATTGGGCTAACCCCTGTTTCTTTCATTGGCTTGCCCGATATACAACGTATGTTTCAAAAAAAGGCCGGTAAAAAACTGAGGGTTGTGGTCAGAAGAAACGGGGTAAAGTTGAAAAAACGTATTGTGCTCAGGGATTTGATCTAGTGGCGCCAATAGGAAGTGGACAATATCCTAAGCTTCGCAGGGGAAAACTACAGAATCAAAGATTTTTTAACCCATCACAACAATATTGACTAATTTTGATTTACCAAGTGGTACACTTTTGGTGATTAGTGACACTGTAGGCAGGTCACCAAATCACGAAGGCTCTCTCGATGCGTCAACTGGCCAAATACCAAACTTAGAAATTGGTGTCAACAACTGAACTGGCGGACCCGATAGTTGCCTCCATACCGCTCAACGCATTTGTTGAACTCATTGTGGTCTAACAGGCTAACTAATTGCGCGAAAACATATTTACCTTTGTTCATCCTTGCTCTCTTTTGAGCAAGATAATCTTTTCAAATCGTTTGAATCAAAATCCTTTGTAAGCAATTGATAAACAATATATTGCAAAAGTTATTTTTTCCCTAACCGGACACTACTGACAATATGTAAAGCCTTGTTATAAAACTTTACAAGAAAAGAGGAAACGGCTAAAATAGGTGCCCGAGCCAGTTTCGGACACGCAAATCGAGTATAGTTATGGCGGATTCAAGTTTCAAACGCAACTACGAAAAAACCTGGTTGGCCTTTGTTCAAATTACGGCAAAACCCGGATTCAAGTTTATTGATTTAGTTGATTCAAACGGCATTGATACAAATGTATCTTATGTGGGTGCATGGGCCAATATTATATTAAAATCAAATGACATAAATGTGGCTATTGAAATAATCACATTGGGGCTTAATGAATTAAATTTTGACCTTGTTTTTATAGATAAGGTAGAAAACCTTGGTTCTTTAATTGAATATAATGAAGTCAATGAAGCCCTGATTTCTGAGGTGAATTGGCTAATGGATAGCGAGTATGTTTTTAAGATTAGCAACAAACTATTCCCGTATGAATAGAGATAAAAGGAAAAGAAATCGCAGATTCAGGTCATACTAATGCAATACATAAAATCATAGCCGAAGGCATACTCTTATAATCAATCCATATCAAACCTGCCTTCGCGTTGGCCGCTCAATTTTACAGCAAAAGGCCAAGAAAAGGGGAAAAAGTGATAAATATATTCATTATAGGTATAGTTATAGATATAGCCTGGCGTCAATATTTTTTTGTCACCAAAGCCATATATGGTTTCGCGATCCAATAGGAATTTTAACTCCCAAATGCCGCCAGGGAGCAGAGTTATAGACGTCGTATCGGCATGATGTGAGTCAGAATACAAGCTTATGCCAAAAAAGCCTAAGGAAGGGCTACAACCTGCGCTATGAATTTCCAATTTCAAGCCTTTGTTACTGCGCAATTTGGCAGCGAAAGCGGTATCAACGGTTTGTGTTTCGGCACTGATGTTTTTCACTTTTGTCACAAAATAGATCAAGTCATTTACGGAAAATCGATCGCCTAAAATTTGGGCTTCGATTTTCCATTTTTTTGCACAATCATAAGCTCGTGACCAATTTAGCATTTTTTGTAACAAGGTTTTGTCTTGTATTTTGTTTTTATATTGATTTTCAATTAATTGCATGTAAGCAAAAGCTGTATCCAATGGTATGTTGGATTCTTCCCCAAAATGTACGCCTCGGAGAATCAAGGCGGCCAAGCGCAACAGAATATCAGGTTTTATGTCCGAATCCGGGTGGTCTATTAACAAATTAGTGAATTGCTCAAGCGCATTGTTGGGGTCTCCTTCCAGTGTGCCATCATTTGAATCGCCCTGTTGATAATCCACAAAATATAGCGAATCATACCGGGCATTGTCGGCCCATTGGCTGTTCGGAAATTCTTTTAAAAAATCCTTGTAACATGCGTTTGCCTGATCCATAATACGTGTTCTTTCATCAATGGGGGTATAGAAATTGTACTTGTGTTTGCACAACTCGTAATAGATTCTACAAGTGGCATAGCGTTGAGCATCAGGCGTTTGCACTACTTTGGCTACACTGTCCAAACGATTTTTGGTTATTTTCAAAATCTCTATTTTCTGATCATAGTATTTTTCTATATACCGCCTATCTATTGTGTCAATGGTTTTTCCGATTTCCAAAGCCCGGTCAATATCCCCTTTGTAACCCAAATAATCAATCAGACTCAAACTTACGTTCTGCATTACACTGTAATGTATATTTCCGGCATAATAATCCAGCATGATTTGCTCCAATATACTGTCATTGCGCGAATAAATTTCATGGTATAGATCGCCCGGTTTATAGCGCTCCAAACTTTCGATAATCATGAGATTTTGGCTTTTGCCATAGCGATTGAGCAACTTGATGTATGCCTCGTATCGCGGATAAAAATCATCGGGCAAATTTTTGAACAAACTATCTCTATCCGCTTGAAAATCAATGTATTCAACAAATGTTGTGCTTGGCTTGATCAATGTGTCCAATAGATCAAATCGAAGTACATCCCAACGGTTTTCATACGTGAGAAATATATACTTTTCATCAGAACTCAAATGACGTGGCTTTTTTGAGCCGTAATCCAAGTTTATGTACCGCAACTGACAGTTGTATTTGTCATAAAAAGCGAGGTATTGTGCTGTATAGAAACCGATGTAGCGCCCATCATGGGGGCCATGAATGATGTTTTCGCATTTGGCATTTAATATGGTTTTGTTGCCTGTGCTGAGGTCAATTTGCCAAATAGAGTCATGGGTGCCTTTGGCCCATGTATAGGGATAATTGTGTCCAGCAATTTGCGAATATCGAGGTACTTCTATTGCCTTACTTTTTGGCGTACTCCAATATTCAATGGGAGGCCAGTCTGCATGAAATCTGGCGACACACATATCACCCTCAAATTGGACATAAAAATTCGGGCTACAGGATTGCAAGGCTTCCGGAAGCGGCAAAAAACGCTCATAACGGTTTTTATCTTTCAAATACAGCCAATATTCACATATTAGTACGTTCTCGCCCCAGGGCCTGAAAAAATTATTCCAGACCCTGTAATTGGCCGACTCCAGGTCTGGCAAAGGGGTGCTTATCATTACTTTGAAAGTCTGCTTGTCCAACAATTTCAGCATTTTATGGTCTGTATGCCAAATGCCCGCTTTGCTTATTTCAAAATATTGATCTTTTCTAAAGTTTATCGTCCTCAACTTGTTGGTTTTCAGGTTGTAACGTTTTAGCACGGTCTTT
Source organism: uncultured Saprospiraceae bacterium (assembly GCA_964539805.1). Lineage (GTDB taxonomy): Bacteria > Bacteroidota > Bacteroidia > Chitinophagales > Saprospiraceae > M3007. The sequence continues at coordinate 48,576 of CAZIKN010000022.1, forward strand.
TGGGCGCCAAACTCCCAAGTCCAGACAAATTGCGGGTTATCGGGGTCGGAAGTCCAATTGGCCCATTTGCACTTATGGTCAGGTTGTACAAATTTGCCTGATGACAAATCAAACTCCTGTTCGTTCAGGAAGACCCGATCTTTGCAAAGCGGATTCAAGACAGGATAAGCAAATCCTCCATTTTTGGGTATTGGGATGCGCCAAACAACCCCAAGGGAATCGTTTTGGGCTATAAGGGCCAAAGTTTGAAAAACAAAGATAAAAAGTACAAATCGTCGCATAATGTTGCCTGTTTTATCCGAAGATATTGTAACGGATTGGCGTGCAATTCTGTTTGACATTATGTAACTTTAATTACGTACTAAAGCATAATTGCTTTAGTACGCAATATTACCACCCTCCAACGCGACGGCCTGTATAAGACATCCCCGACGGCCACATGCTGGACACTTGGAACGATAGATCAATTGGCGTACAGCTACTATGGCAATACCAAAGCACTCACACTGGAAGCCATACCGCACACCGAAGGAAGGGTGTACAATACCAATGTGACAAGTGCCAGCACATCCCTATCTTTGCGCTATGAGTACACGATAAAAGACCATCTCGGAAATGCCCGCCTTGCCTTCACGGACAAAAACGCCAACGTGCCGCGCCCTGACTGTGTTTTTGATGGTGTGAAATTACCATCTTTACCGCTTTACTAATTACCTCCCTAAGGCCGAAAAAAATAAGTCAACCCGATTCACTCAGGGTGACTTATTAAAAGAAAAGCAGAGCTTCCTTTTTCTACACAGTTTTGCTGTTGTCCTTTTAGTACATCATCAGCTTTCGGCTGGCGGTTCCATAGGGCGTCTCAAGGCGGCAGGTATAAAAACCTGGCTCGCGAAGATCGGAACGGTGCAGTACAAAATGATTTTCTCCTTGTTTACAGTTGCTGACCTTGGTGCTGATTTCATTGCCGGCGGCATTAAAAATGCGCAAAGCAACGTCCGTAGCCGCTGGCAGGCGGAAGTACAGAAGGGTCATTTCAATGAAAGGGTTGGGGGAGTTCTGGAATAACTCGAAGCGGGAGTCCGTCTGGGTTGTCCCAGCCTTTAACTGAGACGCGATATCAGAAATCATGATAAATTAAATTTGCTCCGAGTCAAAAACAATATTGCAGTGGACTCAAAGACTTTGCATGAGATTATATATGGATTAGATTAAGCCCGTTTTACAGGGTCTTATTATTTGAGACCAAAACCTGTGCCAGAGTATATTTATTAACAATAATTGAAGCAAATTTTTTTTAAAAAGAATGCTTTTTCATCTTTGCGCTGAATTTCATACCTATACACATTCAATTTTAATCAATAAAAGTTTTGTAAATGGATACGCAGGTTTACCTCGACAAACTCATGGATTTCGCCTGGAACTTCGGCCCTAAAATATTGCTTGCCTTTTCCATACTTGTTGTGGGGCTTTGGCTAATACGGCGCCTGGTAACCGGCTTTGATGCCGTATTGCGCGCAAGAAAGGTGGATGAAAGCCTGAGGCCTTTTTTTCATTCGCTTTTAGATGTGGCCATGAAGGTGGCACTTTTGCTGGTGGTGGCTAGTACCATAGGCTTGGAGACGACCTCTTTTATAGCCATTTTTTCCGCTATTGCCTTTTCCGTAGGCTTGGCTTTGCAGGGCAGCTTGGGCAATTTCGCCAGCGGCGTGCTTATCCTGTTGTTTAAACCCTATAAAGTCGGTGACAACCTTAATGTTGGCGGTATGAGTGGGAAAGTAGTTGAAATTCAAATTTTTAACACCATATTAGAGACAGCTAAAGGCAAAAAAATCATCATTCCCAATGGTAAAATGACCGAGGGAGCCATTGAGAACATTGGAGAAAAAACAAAAGTACAGGTGTCCATTTCATTGTTGTTAAATCCCAAAACCTCCTTGGATTGGCTGCGGGCCATCGCTGCCGAGATCTATGCCCGCTGCCCTTATCACCTGGAAGGAGCACAAAGCGAGGTAAAAATAGGCGGCGTTTCAAGAGATGACATGAAAGTAGAATTTTCCTTTTGGGTATTGGGCGAAAACTTTGATCCCACCACAGATTTTATGTGGGAGGAATTTAAAAAAACTTTGGAAGCCTCTGGCGTGGAATTGGCCAAAGAACGCCGAAAAGAAGCGGTTTAGGGTGCGTCAAGCAGGCCCTGGGCATATTGCCGCAAGCCATCAGGCTGAAAATGTCGCATGGTGATGAACAAATCCTTTTCGCCACGGCCCGAAGCGTTCACCACAATCACCTTGTCTTGTCCGAGAGTAGCCGCCAATTGGAAAGCATGGGCAAAAGCATGTGATGATTCCAATGCGGGAATAATGCCCTCCATCTTAGCCAAACGGCTCACGGCTTCCAAAGCAGCGGCATCATCGGCAGTAGTGAAGGATACGCGCCCCTCATCATGCAACCAGGCCAGTATGGGGCTTACCCCACAGTAGTCCAAACCTGCCGAAACGGAATGGGTATTGGCTATGTTCCCGTCGTCATCCTGTAAAAAATAAGAGTGGTAGCCCTCAAAAATACCTGCTTGGCCGTGACCAACCTTGGAGGCATGTTCGCCCGGCAAGACTCCCCTACCCCCGGCTTCCACACCGATCAGCGACACGGAGGCGTCATCCAGAAAGTCATAAAACATACCCATGGCATTGGAGCCACCGCCAACACAGGCAATGCAGTAATCAGGCAATCGGCCAAAAGTAGCCTCACTTTGTGTCCTGATTTCTTCACCCACCACTTTTTGGAAAAAAGTATTCATGGCAGGATAAGGATGTGGCCCCACCGCCGAACCCAGCAAGTAATAACTTTCAGGATTGGCCACCCAGTCTTTGAAGGCTGCAATCACGGCATCGTTGAGCGTTTGGCTACCCTCCTTCACAGCCACTACCTCAGCGCCCAACAACTCCATCCAGTAAACATTGGGCCGCTGGCGGTCATAGTCTTTTTTGCCCATATATACCGTGCATTCCAGACCAAAACGTGCACAAACTGCCGCTGTGGCATACCCGTGCTGACCAGCCCCTGTTTCCGCAATGATGCGCTTTTTGCCTAAGTGTCTGGCCAATAATATTTGCCCTATACAATGCGTGATCTTATGCGCCCCGGTGTGGTTTAGACCCTCATTTTTTAAGAATAACTGCGCTCCGCCGATAGCCTGGCTGATCCGGGGCAAGGGCGTGAACGCCGTAGGACGACCAGAAAAGGTTTGCAAAGCCGCTTGAAAATCCGATAAAAACGAGGGGTCAAACTTAACTTCGTCAAAAGCAGCAGCAATTTCGCGCAAACCAGGCAACAAAACTTCGGGCACATAAACGCCCCCGTAGCCAGGGCCGTATTCACCTAAAGTGTTTAATATTAGTGATTTATAAGTTGGTGTTGTTGAGGTCATAAATTATTTTGCATTATTGTACTGGTACGGCATTGCAAAGATTCAAATTAAAATTCCACATAAGCAAGTCTTGAATGGCTAATATTTGAATCAAGGTAAATAATGGGCGCGGGTGTACGCTGTTTGGCTTTCAAGTACAAAAACAGTTACTTTTGCAGCACAACATACCTATACAAACATTTCAATGGGAAAGATTTTGCTCCTACTGTGTTGCTTTTGTGCTACTAACTTACAGGCACAACGCCTGGAACACCATGACCTTGTATTGTTCAGCATGAGCCAAACATCTGACAGTCTTTGGAGGCCTGTTGGGCCGCGCTTTTTAACCGCGAACAACAGGACGGGATACAACAATCAACCCTCTTTTTTTTCCAACAATGAGGTATATATGAGTGTCCAGACACCTGATGATACCACCCAAACCGATATTTATGCCCTTGATCTTGCCGCTGCTACCCGCACCCGCATAACGGCTACAACGGCAACGGCGGAGTACTCGCCCACTTTGATGCCCGGAGGGAAGCGTTTTTCAGCCGTAAGGGTTGAGGAAGATGGCCGCCAACGCCTTTGGTCATTTCCGCTGGATCGTTCGGACAACGGTAGGCCCGAGTTGTCCAAAATAGAAGATGTTGGCTATCATTGCTGGTTGCGTGACACTCTTGTGGCATTGTTTATTGTAGGCGAAAAGGATGATCCCCACACCCTTCAATTAGTGGGAACCAAGGCGCAAAAAAGCCTGCGCATTGCTTCTTACATTGGCCGTTGTTTGCAAAAACACCCCAATGGTGCTCTTTTTTTTGTACAAAAACCCACCGATCAGACCTGGTTTTTAAAAAAATACGACTTGCAAAAACAAGCCGCGGAAGTCATTGTTAAAATGCCGTCCGGCACAGAAGATTTTGTTATACTACCAGATGGGGCCTTTTTATGCGGCAATGGCAGCAAACTTTGGCAGTACCATCCCCGTCGGCAGCAAGATTGGCGGGAGGTTGCTGATTTGGCTAAGTATGGTATAAAAAAAATTGGAAGGCTGGCACTGAGCAAGGAGGGCCGCCTGGTTGTGGTAACGCCTTAACCTTTTACCTGTAATCTTGTATATCATCATATTATATTATGCGCATTATTACCTTGATTTTTGCCTTCGTGGCTATTGGTGCAGCGCGCCTGAGCAGCCAGGATACCTTTTCCATCGTAGCCGTTGACCCGGCAACCGGAGAAGTTGGCAGTGCGGGAGCTTCCTGTATCAGCAAAACCAACCTAATCAATTTTTTTCCCAACATTGATCCGGACTTCTTGGGCGATCTTTTACCCGGCTTGGGTGCCATTAACACACAATCTTTTTATCTTGCTCAAAATCAGGTCAATGCACGCAATCGTATGCTTGCAGGTGATACGCCAGCGCAAATGATGAACTGGTTAGCAGCCAATGACGCTCAGGGCAATGCCTCCCAAAGACAATATGGCGCGGTAGCACTCATCAACGGACAACCACAGGCTGCTGCATTTACAGGGGCTAATTGTTTGGATTTTAAAGGGCAGCGCACAGGTGCCAATTATGCCATTCAAGGCAACATCCTACTTGGTGCGGCCATTCTTGATTCTATGGAAGCGCGTTTTCTGCGCACGGGCGGATGCTTGTCCAATCGCCTTATGGCAGCCCTTCAGGGGGCTAAAGTACCCGGTGCGGATTCGCGCTGCCTGAGCAATGGCACCTCATCCATGTTCGCATTTATCAAAGTGGCCAAGCCCAATGATCCGGTAGCCAGCCCATCGCTTCGCTTGTTTGTGTCATACGATCCACTTGGCATAGAACCCATAGACTCACTGCAAGCGTTATATGATAAAAATGCACCCTGTGCAAGCAGTACCCATGAGGCGAATACCTTGCAATTTGTGGTAAAAACAAATGCAGGCACAGGTGAAATAACCATATTGGCACCTGATGCCACAGCGCCCTTGTTCCTGGATGTTTATGATACGCAAGGGCGTATTATCCTGCAAAACCGGCCAATCGTATCGGGGCAGGCTGTGGCAATTGACGTATTGGGTGTGCTGTTGTTGCGCCTGAAAGATACAGAAGGCCGGAGTGGCACCCTAAAGGCTACCATGATCCGGTAAAAGCTTCGAAAAAAGATGGAAAAATCTGACCTACCCTTAAAAAGTAGGGTAATACATGATACATTTGCGCGATTTTCAAATATTAAACCACCGATAATTGATCAATGGATGACTGCATAGCGCAACGTGCCCCTTCATCGTTTATCAAATATCATTTATAATTGTCTAAAATATGATTTTTGACCTGAAAATGATTCGGGAGTTCTATGCCAACTTCCCGGCCCGCGTTGACGAGGCAAAAAAGAAATTAAAACGACCTCTTACCCTCTCGGAAAAAATCCTGTTTGCCCACCTGCACCAGGACAATCCTTTGGCCGATTACAAGCGCGGCTCTGATTATGTGTTTTTTCAGGTGGATCGTGTAGCCATGCAGGATGCTACAGCCCAAATGGCCTTGTTGCAGTTTATGACCTGCGGCAGAAAAAAAGTAGCAGTGCCCAGCACGGTGCATTGTGATCACTTGATACAGGCCAAGGTGGGCGCGGACAAGGACATGGAAGTGGCTTTGGACAAAAACAAGGAAGTTTTTGATTTTCTTGGCTCCGTATCACAAAAGTACGGAATTGGCTTTTGGAAGCCTGGCGCGGGTATCATTCACCAAATTGTATTGGAAAACTACGCTTTTCCCGGCGGCATGATGATCGGAACGGATTCACACACCGTGAACGCGGGCGGCCTCGGCATGGTAGCCATAGGTGTAGGCGGCGCTGATGCCGTGGATGCCATGAGCGGAATGGCTTGGGAACTGCAAATGCCCAAGTTGATTGGCGTCAAACTGACCGGCAAACTGCG
>CAZIKN010000023.1:0-54765 GCA_964539805.1 uncultured Saprospiraceae bacterium
GCCAAAAAAGTAGTACAACTCCTCATTCATAATGGCAAGCATCCCGGCGAAGCCAGAGTGTTGGTACTTGGCATCACCTTTAAGGAGAATGTGGCTGACATCAGAAATTCAAAAGTTGCCGAATTGGTACATGAATTGAATGATTTTTCTGTAAGTGTTGACGTATGCGACCCCTATGCTGATCATCATCAGGTGATGCACGAATATGGCATTGCCCTAAGCGAGCAACCAGCAACTAACTATGACGCGATTATAGTGGCGGTAGCACATGATGCCTATAGACATTATGAGAAAGACTATTTCAGGCGCATCTCTGCTGAAAAGCCTGTTTTGATAGATTTGAAAGCCCTGTACAATAGAAAAGAATTGGAAAAGAGCATGACCTATTGGCGGCTTTAACAATTGAAAACTTGTTTTTTACTATATCAACTTCTATTTTTCATAAGTAAAGCAACTTATGAGAGGCGAAGCCTTGTCATTTAAAACCCGGGTAAAACTACAACAATATATTATGTTACAAATGGTTGACCTCAAAACGCAATACCTGCACATCAAAGAAGAGGTGGATCGCGAAATTGCGGAGGTAATTGAATCCTGTCAATTTATTGGCGGCCCCAAAGTCAACGCCTTCAGAGAAGGACTTGAACAATATTTAGGTGTAAGGCATGTCATTCCATGTGCCAACGGAACTGATGCGCTGCAAATTGCCATGATGGCCCTTGACCTCAAAGTTGGCGACGAGATCATTGTACCAGCCTTTACGTATGTTGCCACAGCCGAAGTAATTGGCTTGCTTGGCCTTACGCCCGTAATGACAGATGTTGACCCCGAAACCTTCAACATTACGCCTGCAGCCATAGAAGCTGCCATAACGCCGCGTACCAAGGCTATCGTTCCTGTTCACCTCTTTGGACAGCGCTGTGACATGAGGGCCATTTTGGCCATTGCAAAAGAGCACAACCTTTATGTGATAGAGGACAATGCGCAAGCGATAGGTGCCAGGGATTTGGACAATTCTTTGCCCGGCCTTAAAGGTGCCACCTTTTCTTGCACTTCTTTCTTCCCATCCAAAAACCTCGGCTGTTATGGCGATGGGGGCGCATTGGTTACTGATGATGACGATCTGGCCGCCAAAGCCCGTATGATCGCCAACCACGGCCAAAGCAGGCAATATTATCATGATAAAATAGGCGTAAACTCCCGCTTGGATGCTATTCAGGCAGCAATCTTAAATGTCAAACTGAAACATTTGGATCGCTACAACGCTGCACGTCAACGTGCAGCAGCCTATTATGATGCGGCATTTTCCAGTATGCCTCAGTTAAAGGTGCCGGGCCGGTCATCATACTCTACTCATGTGTTCCACCAATATACCTTGAGGGTGGAGGGCGGCAGCGCCGTTCGGGATGCCTTGAAGGCTTATCTTGGAGAACAAGGCGTTCCGGCCATGATTTATTACCCGGTTCCACTCTACAAACAGGAAGCCTTTAAAGTAAATCTGGATGAAGCCTTGTTCCCTGTGACAGAGCAGCTTTGCGCTTCTGTCATTTCCCTGCCCATGCACTCTGAACTGACAGCGGATATTCAGAACAAGATCATCGGGGCAGTGCGCAGTTTTTTTGAAAAATCGTAATAGATCTGGCTTTGAAGTCCAAAACATTTGCATTGATCGGCTCTTCCGGCTTCGTGGCCCCGCGCCATTTGAAAGCTATACATGCCAATAATGGTATTTTATTGGCTGCTCTGGACCCCCATGATGCTGCCGGAGGATTAGACGCCTATTTTCCCAACGCTGCTTTTTTTACAGAATTTGAGCGTTTTGATCGGCATCTGGAAAAACTGAAGCGAAACGGAAACGGTATTGATTACCTTTCCGTGTGCTCACCCAATTACCTGCATGATGCGCATGTGCGCTATGGTTTGCGCTACGGTGCTCACGTTATATGTGAAAAACCCTTGGTGCTAAATCCGCACAATGCTGAGGCCCTGCAGGATTTGGAAAAAGATTGCGGCAAATCGGTTTTCAACATTCTTCAGTTGCGTTTGCACCCGAATATCATCTCCCTAAAAAATCAGGTGGAACAGTCGCCAGACAATGAAGTCTTTGAGGTTGACCTAAGCTACATCACCCCTCGTGGCAAGTGGTATCACGCCAGTTGGAAAGGTGATGCTGCCAAGTCAGGAGGGGTGGTCACCAATATCGGCATACATTTGTTTGATATGTTACTATGGGTATTTGGGCCTGTTAAAAGTGCTGAAAACCATATACTTACGCATGGAAGAGCAGCGGGATACCTCAATTTGGAACGTGCCAGAGTGCGCTGGTTTCTTTCTATTGAGGCCGAAACATTGCCACAATCCGGAGATCTTAAACCACACAGGTCCATGCTGGTTAATGGTCAGGTTATAGATTTTTCTGATGGATTTGGCGACCTGCACACCTTGAGTTATCAGCATATTTTATCCGGTAAGGGCTGGCGCATCGCTGATGCAGCGCCCGGCATCGCTCTGACGTACCATTTGCGTAACACCCCTTCGGTATTGAATACGGATACCGCACATCCGCTGGCTTTTTTGCAGCCCCTACCCCACCCTTTTGACAAAGGATAAGTATGCTCCTTTGAAAAACCTGACCATAACACATGAGAAAAGTATATTTAATGGTAAAAAAAGCAACTGAAAACCCGTTACGCTTACCCGTTCTGAAGCGTTGCAATGTGCTTTTTGCCCTTTTTATCTTCTTTGTTTCGGGACAGATAAGCGCTCAAACACCTGCTTCTCCTGAAGTACAGGCCCAGGCGCGCATGGAAATCCAACGAAGAGGCTTAGAGGAATCAGAGGTTCGTGCCCGTCTTATGCAGCGGGGTATTGATGTGGATAAAATATCAGCAGAACAGCTTCCCACTCTCCAGGCAACCATCACACAAGTGCTGAACGAACTGGAGAATGAAAAAAACGCGTCAAAAACCGAAGTTGCGCCGCAAGGACAAACAAAAGAAGAAGAAAAAGAAACAAGCAAAAGTAAGCAAATCGCCCGCGACCGCGCCGAACAGATCCAACAAAAAGTAAAACAAGGTGTAAGTGTGGAAGAAGCCATTGCAGAAGAACTACAGGAAGGCGCTACAGACAGCCTGCCACCAGCCCAAATCTGGGGCCAACACCTTTTTCGAGACAGAACTCTGTCGGTTTTTCGCACCACCAATGAAATAAAACCGCCCGATACTTATGTACTAAGTGCGGGTGACGAGATTACTATCAGCGTCTTTGGCGCCTCGCAGTTTGACAGCAAGTATGAAATAAAAAAAGACGGCTACATACAGCCCAGCGGGATGCCCAAGATCTTTTTGAAAGGCGTGCGCCTGGCACAGGCTAAAGAACTGTTGCGCAATCGTTTTGCCCAGTTTTACCGTTTTGCGCCGGAGCAATTTGCCGTTACACTCAGTACGGCTCGTAGCATTACCGTAAATGTGTTTGGGGAGTGTATCCACTATGGGAGTTTCTCTTTGTCAGCCATTAATACAGCATTTAACGCCCTTATGGCTGCCGGGGGGCCATCGGATTTAGGCTCCGTGCGCAATGTAAAGGTGATTCGGGGCAAAGAAAGTAAATTGCTGGATGTGTATGCATTTATGAACAACCCTGGCATACAATATGACTTTTTCTTGGAGGACAATGATATCATACACATCCCAATCAGCGAACGTGTCGTTAGCGTAAGTGGAGGGGTTCGGCGCCCGTTCCGCTACGAGCTGACTGGTACCGAGCAACTACTCAAAGCATTAGAATACGCGGGAGGTTTCAGCGCCGATGCCTATCGTGAAATCATTCAGATTCAGCGTTTTGTAAAAGACAGGCAAGTACTAATTGATGTCAACCTGGGTGAACTTGCCGCCCAAAAACAGGATTTCCCGCTACAGGACGGGGATGTGGTACTGGTAAGAAATATTACCGCCAAAGCAGAAAACCTCGCCATTATCAATGGAGCCGTGTTATTTCCCGGCCAATACGCCATAGGTGAAACAAAGCGCATCAGCGATTTGATCCGAAAAAGCTCGCTCCGCCGCGACGCCCGCACAGACATCGGTTTTTTGTTGCGCACCAATGCCGACAACACCAAGCGCCTTATCCAGTTGGATCTCGCGGCCATCCTGCGCAATCCAGATAGCGGAAACGATCCCGAATTAGCCCCCCAAGATCAGGTTACCATCTTTGCCACAGGCCAATTCACCGATGCCAGCACCATCAGCGTGGTGGGAGCCGTGCGTGACTCTCTTATAACCTATTCCTTTCCGCAGGATTCTTCCATTGACCTGCGCAGAGCTGTTCTGCTTGCTGGCGGCTTGCGACCCGATGCCAGTGGGAAAGGGTTGATCTTGCGAACAAACTCCTCCAATTTTAAGGAAAAACAGTATATCGAGGTAGATCTTGCCGCAGCATTTGACCGTCCACAATCAGCCGCCAACCTAAAACTGAAGCCTTTTGATCGCTTAGAGGTATTGTCGCGACCCGATTTTGAGGATGAGGCCACTATTAGTATCAATGGAGCAGTGCGCAAACCCGGCAAATTTGCTTATGGCAAAGGCATGAGCCTGCGCGATGCGCTTTTGTTGGCGGGCGGGCTAAAGTTGGAGGCTGCCAAAAACCGTGTGGATATTTTCAGGATACAAATTCAGGAAAACGAGCCTACGCGCACCGTGGTGGCAACCTTGAGTATTGATACCAACTTTAACATAACTGGTTCTTCACCAAACCTTTATGCCATTTATCCTTATGATGAAATAGAAGTGCGAAACGTGCCGGAATTTGAGTTTCAACGCTATGTGATGATAGAGGGCGAAGTGCGTTATCCGGGTAGATATGCTTTGATCAACGACAACGAAACTATAGCCGATGTGATTCAGCGTGCAGGTGGGCTAAGCCCCGAGGCATTTGCAGAAGGAGCCTCTTTGTTCCGCGAATCTGGCCTCAAAGGTTATATCGTAACCAATTTTGTGGATGCGCTTCAAAACCGCCGCTCTCCTCACAATCATATCCTTAGGTCGGAAGACCGGATCAATATACCCAAGCGCGAGGACTTGGTCAGCATTGTCACGGCCAACACCAATGCCGAAGACGCCCTAAAATTATCCCTTTTGCGTGCAGGTCAGATTAATGTAGCACATCACCGCGGCAAAAAAGCAGCCTGGTACGTAAAGGAATATGCCGCAGGATTTGCCAAAAATGCCAAACGCTCCCGCGTCACCGTAGAACATGCCAACGGCAAGATCAGTGGTACCCGAAACCTCGGTCTATTCAAAGTCTATCCGAAAGTAACCAAAGGTGCCACCATAAAAGTGGCGGCCAAACCCGAAAAAATCAAAAAAGATAAGAACGGTAATAAAAAATCCATAGACTGGGATAAGGCACTGACCCAGATATTGGCAGTGGCCGGTACTATGGCCACCATTATTTTGGCTACCGCTGCTTTGAAATAAACACTATCTTTGCAACATGGAAATAACATCTTTGTCACAACTAAACCCCGAAGCGCACTATACTTATGCGGACTACCTCCTATGGCAGTTCCAGGAACGCGTGGAGCTGATAAAAGGGCGTATTCGGGAAATGGCCGCGCCTACTACGCGTCATCAGCGCATATCGAGCAGAATACACCGTGAACTAAGTTGGTTTCTAAAAAAACATCGTTGCGATGTATTTTCTGCCCCCTTCGATGTACGCCTTCCCTTGCCAGTACACTTGCAAAAGGGCGATAAAATAGATACGGTAATCCAACCGGATATTTGCATTATATGTGATCGCTCCAAATTGGATGAAAAAGGCTGCATCGGTGCGCCAGACCTGATTGTGGAAATCCTGTCGCCTGGCAACTCCAGCAAAGAAATGCGCGAAAAATACGAACTATACCAAGAAGCCGGCGTACTGGAATATTGGGTGGTTTTTCCGTCAGAGCAAGTGCTTCAGCGTTATCTGCTCACCGAATCAGGTATTTATCAGGCACAGCTGCCCAATGTGCAGGGCGACCTTGTAGAAATTGGCTTTTTGCCCGGTTTTCAATTAAATGTAACAGAAATTTTTGAAGAATAACGAACACAACACAGCAGAATCAGAGGAACTTACCCTTCGCGACCTCATTGCCCGCCTGCGCGAGTACGGCATCGAAATCCGCAGTCAATGGCGAACCATGATCCTGTTTTGTTTACTCTTTTTGTGCTGGCAGGGCTACAGCTATCTCCACACCCCTACACGATACACCGCAGGGCTTACCTTTATGATCAATGAGGACGAAGGCGGACGACTTTCCGGCATTAGTGGACTGTTAGGTGCCTTCGGAATGGCTACCGGAGGGGAAAACAATTTTGACCGCATTTTGGAGTTAGCCAAAAGCATGCGCATCATGCGCGAAGTCCTTATGACCCCAATAGATATAGATGGTCAAAAAGACTATATTGCCAATCACCTGATCCGCATAGAAAATGTTCAAAAGGAAAAATGGTCCCAAAAAAGCATAGGTGGAACAGAACCGATGCTAAAAAATTTTTTGTTCACAAGGCATCAGGTGGATAGTTTTAACCGCTTGGAACAGCGCGCGTTAAAAAGCCTGTACGGCATCATATTGGGAGGAGAAAAAGAACGCGGACTGTTCAGCACCCAGCTCAATCAGGATGCCGGCATCATGTCGCTCAGCTTATCTACCCGCTCGGAAGATCTTTCCATAAAAATGCTGGAGCAGATATTCAATACCCTCAGCGAGTTTTATATCGCCAAAACCATAGAAAAAAATAAAATAACGTATGAAATTGTGCAGGCAAAGGCTGATTCCATACGCGCCTTGCTCTCCGGCACAGAATACCAACAGGCAAACTTTGAGGATCGTTCGCATAGTTTGCTCACTCAGGCGGCTAAAGTACCCCTTCAGCGTTTCAGTCGGGACAAACAAATGCTCATGCTCATGTACGGTGAGGCGATCAAAAACTTGGAGGTAGCCGATTTCGCCCTCCAATCCAAAACCCCATATATTCAAGCCATTGATATGCCTTTCCCTCCCATAAAAGCAACCCCACCCAGCAAAAAAACAGCCTTGGCTTTGGGCCTGGGCTTAGGTTTACTGGTAGGCGGGCTTTGGGTTGTGGGAAGGAAGGTGGTGAGGGAGGTGTTATGAAGCGAAAATTAATTTTCCTTAATACCCATCCTATACAATATTTTGCACCATTGTATCAAGCTATAACCCAAGATGGCTATTTTGACTTGGAAGTATGGTATTGCTCGAAACACGGTTTGGAAGGCGAATTGGATCAGCAATTTGGGCAGGAAGTAAAATGGGACATTCCCTTGTTGGAAGGATATTCCTATAAATTTTTCAAAAATAAGTCCTTTCGTCCCGGCATATATAGTGGTTACTGGGGCTTGATAAATTTGGGCATTTGGCAGGCAATAAAGCAGTTACCCGCCCGAAGCATCATAGTTGTCCACGGCTGGAACACATTTTCGGCAAACCTTTGTCTCTTGGCTGCAAAATTATTTGGCCATGTCAGTTGTTTGCGGGCCGAAACGCCGTTGAGCCTTGAATTGACAAGAGGGCACACAGGCTTGTGGTTCAGAAAAATTGCTTTACAATGGGGTTTGTTCATATTGGTTGATCGTTTTTTGTACATCGGCTCACAAAACAGGCTGTTTTATGAGTATTATAGTGTAAAAAACAAGGATTTGGTTTTTACGCCTTATGCGGTCAACAATGATTATTTTAGGCAGAACGCAGCAAAGTGGTCCGTCGAAAAGCAAAAAATTATAGAAGATATCGGTATCGTTCCAGAGGCATTTATTGTTTTGTTTTGTGGCAAATTGATAGCAAAAAAACGCCCGCTTGATTTATTGGAAGCCCTGAAATTAATTTCCCATGAGCACATCATACACGTGATTTTTGTTGGTGATGGTGAACTAAGGGAAGTTATAGAAAAAAATGCACCCCATAGTTCCACTAAAAAAGTAAGCCTTACAGGTTTTATAAATCAATCACAAATATCAAAATACTATGCAATTGCTGATGTATTTGTAATGATCTCGGATTATGGAGAAACTTGGGGCCTGTCAACCAATGAAGCCATGAATTTTGGATTGCCCGTAATTGTTTCCGACCGCACAGGTAATAAAGATGACTTGGTACAAAACAACGGCATTGTCATAGAAACAGGCAATGCACAGCAGTTGGCGGAAGCCATTGTCAGCATAAAAACATCCGACAGCCGTGCGATGGGGAAAAAATCTTTAAAAATAATAGATGATTATTCCTATAATAGGATTATCGAAGGGTTAAGAAGCATAAAGTGATAAAAAAACTTTTGATCGTTGGCAATACGGCAAGTTGGGCCATAGAAACGTACTATTGTCGCCACCTCATTAATTTAGGCATTGAGACCCGTATTTTTGATTGCTCGACATTTCATGGCACTTCTCTGTTATACAAAATCAGGTTTCACCTGAGTGATCAAAGCATATACAAAGCTTTGAACAAGGCTTTATTGGCACATTGTGAAAAAGAAAAACCGGAAGCTATTTGGGTTTTTAAAGGCGTAGAAATATTTACCGAAACCTTGTCAAAACTACGAAAAAAAGGCTTTTTTTTACTCAATTACAATCCTGATCATCCATTTGTCCGTACCTCGGTAAGCCATGGCGGGAAGAACATAGCGGAATCCATACCCTTATATCATTTACACTTTTCTTATCGCTTGGATTTAGTTGAACACTTCAAAACGCATTACATGATACCAAGTGAATGGCTTCCATTTGGTTATGAGTTGCCCAATGCAGTCTATGATGAGATTGTCAAAGAAAAAGAGATCAACAGGCTGTGTTTTATCGGCACGCCTGACAAGGAGCGCAGTGCCATGCTTTGCGAACTGGCGCGCCAAGGTTATCCAATTGATATTTATGGACAAAATTATCAGGATAAAAAAAAGTTGCTTGCCTGTGCCAATATCCGACTGCATGATGTGGTATTGGGCATTGCATTTTGGAAAAAAATAAGGCAATACAGGGTTCAGTTGAATTTTTTGCGTCTTCACAATATCGGCTCGCACAATCAGCGCACCATGGAAGTCCCTGCTGCGGGAGGCATTTTGCTTACGCCTGACAGCGAAGAGCAAAGGATGTTTTTTGATGAAGGAAAAGAAATGTTCTTCTATCATTCAACAAACAATTTAATGGAAAACATTGAGCATTTGCTGAATAAAGCACCTGATGAAATAGCAGAATTACGGTATGCCGGAAGGAAAAGGTCTGTAGAATCCGCTTATTCTTATGCTGACAGGGCCAAAGTAGTATATGAAACGTTGACAAAAATATAATGACACAAACGCTACGAAATAAAATATACAAAATCAGGAGAGCATTGCTCAAAAGTGTTGTGCCCGAATTTATATGGCCGACGTATGTCCTGATAGACAATACGCCTATCAAGGTCAGAAATGAGCCTTATTCCTTTGGTGTAAAAAAAATATTGGTTTCGGGTGATTACGAAGTAAGTGAGCGCACGTTGATAAAAAAAATTTTAAAAGTCGGCGATCATGTGATAGAATTTGGCGGTTCAATAGGCATATTGGCTGCCATTATGAGCGATACTGTGAGCGAACAAGGCATGATCGTTACAGTAGAAGCAGCTGAACGGCTGAGCAAGCACTCAAAAACATGGTTGGAGCCAAAAGGCAATGTAAAAGTAGAAAACTCCATCGGATTTCCGGTATGGCAAGCTCCCGCTTCGTACCAGCATCTTAATTTCATAGATGATGGAAATTCCTTGGGTGGGATGGTTGATTTTCAATCAACTACAACAAAAAAAGAAAGCACCTGCGACATCAAAACGCTCTCTGAAAAGTATCATATTGTTCCCAATATTTTGGTTATTGATATTGAAGGCTCTGAAATAGTTTATTTGGAGCAAGAGGTGACTTTGCCCGAAAGTATTCAATATATTGTCATAGAGATGCACCCCAATTTATATGGAGATCGGAAAGAAAAAGAAATTATTGTGCGTCTTGTGCAAATGGGCTATGAGCTTGCAGAAGAAATAAATCATGTTTATTTGCTTAGCAGAATAAATGGACCTTCATAATATTGGTTTTGGAGGTGCTTCTATAACAAGTATGTTTTCATACAGCAGTGCCCTTGATTTATTGGAAGAAGCCTACCGATTGGGCATTCGCCACTTTGACACAGCCCCGCTGTATGGGCAAGGATATTCAGAAGTAATTTTTGGTAACTTTATCAAAAACAAGCGCAAAGAAATCAGTATAAGCACCAAGTTCGGATTGGGAGAAGCGTACCGCAACAAAATGCCTGTGCAATTGCTGATTCCTTTGAATTATCTTGCCAAAAAATTCAAAAAGCAATTTTTGACACAGGAAAACACAAACAAAAATGAATACAAGCCGTTGACATACAGAACACTAAACAAAAAAGAAGTAAAGGCGAGTTTTGAATCAAGTTTAACACGTTTGCAGACGGACTATGTGGATTTGTATTTGATACATGAAGGCTTGCCCACCTTTTTGACCGATGAGTGCCTGCAATACCTGCTGGATTTGAGGGAACAAGGCAGAGTCAAAAAACTCGGCATTGCATCTAACATCCGAGACATAGCTGCTTGGGCTGATGATGAGTTCAAACACTGGGATGTACTGCAATATGAGGGCCGACTGCACGACAACTTGGTCAATACTCTACTGACCCGCTATCCCGCACATCTACATATTCATCATAGTTGCTTAAAATCTATACAGACGGATGCACCGGCTCATATATTACCCGATGAAAAAGCAGCATATATTCTGGCTAAGTGCATGGATAGAAATCATAAAGGAAAAATAGTCTTTTCGACCAGAAACTTGGCCTCTCTTCGTTCCAATATGCGTTTTTTGCAACAACATGGTTAAAACCTTGCCCGTATTTATCATTGGCGGCGGCACAATTGGGCTTTTTTTGGCGCACGAATTGATTTCCCGCAAAATAGATGTGGTTGTTGTAGAGGCAGGCGACGAACAATCAGCGGTTTATTCGGCTTCTGAATTTGCCAATTTTGGGCATCCGCACAACGGCTTGTCCATAGGGCGCGCCAAGGGTCTGGGCGGCACGAGCAATTTATGGGGTGGCCAATTGGCGGAGTTTATAGCCCCGGACATAAACAACAAACCATTGTACGGTCAGCCTTGTTGGCCCATAACATGGGAGGAATTGCAGCCCTACTATGGATCGGTATATAAAAAATTGGGATTTCAGACCCCTGTAAACGATTTTGCAAATACCTTGTACAAGGCCGATGAAGATACTGATAGCATAGCGTTTTTTTATACTTATTGGCTAAAATACCCCAATTTTAAACAGATTTTTTTGGGAGAACTTGATAAATCAGCCTATTGTACCATTCTAAAAAACACTACTGTACAATGCCTGTATTTTGAAGGCCCAAAGTGTTCCAAAATAGCCATGAACACAAATGGCACCGTATCATTTGCCACTGAGTTTAGTGATATAGTACTGACGAATGGAACTATAGAAATATGCCGTTTATTGCTCTATTCAGCATCATGCAGCCTTAATCCGCTCTCAAGCCACAAGGCTATCGGAAAGTATTTTCAGGACCACCTAAACCTCAAAGTCGGCAGGGTAGAAAAGCCGAGCAAGCATTTTTTTCATACCTTTTCAAATAAAATAAAGTCAGGCAATAAACTACAACCCAAAATACGATTGCTCACTGCCCCTGACCGATCTGAATATTTGGGCGTTTCCGGATATTTTTCTTTTGGCAGTGATATTGGCCAACACCTCGATAATTTTAAGCAATTTGTGCGTGCGGTCACGGGCCGTTCACACCAAAAAATATCATGGACTGCCAAAGCAAAATTATTCTTACAGGCAGTCAGGGCTATTCCGCAAGTGATGCCCCTCGTTTATCGTTATATGAAAGACAACAGAATTTATGTGCCTTTCAACAGCACAGTCTCATTGTGCCTGCAAACACAACAAATAAGTATAGCATCATCAACAATAACAATAGAGGTAAATAATGCTAATGAGGCAAACAAATTGCCAAAGCTTGTGCTGAATTGGCAGATAGACGGGCGCGAGATCACAGCAATCCGAAAATTTTGCAGGCTGTTAGGCGAATACCTTGAACGGGAAGGATTGGGACGCTTGGTGCTAGAAGACTGGGTGAACAATACAGAAAATTGGACGATGCACGCAACTGACATATACCATCAAGCGGGCGGAGTTATTATGGGCGAAAACAAATATAACAGCGTAACTGACAGTAACTTAAAAATTCATGATACAATGAATGTGTATGCCTGCGGTGCCTGTGTCATGCCAACATCAGGCTATGCCAATACTGGACTGAGCAGTTTGGCTTTGGCTTTCAGGTTAGCGGATCATTTGACTAAACACCATCTTAATCAGCATGCTTAGTTCAAAAATCAACTATTTTATTTCATCGGCACTTCGTTTCGCTGAGCCTGTTAGATGCCCATCCTGCCAATCCCAAAAACATGTCTTGATAGATAGGAAATATGGGATTTTGCGTCTTTTTGAATGCCTTGATTGCCATTTGTATTACAGGCACCCTATTGAATCAACGATTGAAAACAAGAAATTTTATCAAAATGAATATGAGCAAGCGGACGGAATTACCACTTTTTTACCGGAAGGTGCTGATGACTTGGAAAAATTAAAAAAATCAATCGTTTCAGACAAGCACAATCCCAAAAATGCAACGCGCATAAAACACATAATAACGTCATTATTTCATAAAATTGAGAGTATTTCTATTGTTGACTATGGAGCATCCTGGGGTTATTTGTCTTGGCAGTTATCAGATTTTGGCGCTAGGGTTCAAAGCTATGAAATCTCAGCCCCGCGTGCTCATTTTGGCAGAAATTTGGGCATAGAAATATATACCGACACCGCAAAATTGACTGACAACAACGATGTCTTTTTTAGTTCTCATGTCATTGAACACGTACCTGTAGTTTCTGAAATGCTAAAAAAGGGTAAAGAATTAATCCACTCTGACGGAGCCATTATTACAATATGCCCGAATGGCAGCCCGGATTATCGCAAAAACAATCCGGAGGCATTCCACTTGTGTTGGGGACAGGTGCACCCAAACTATCTCAATGCGCAATTTTTTATACATATTTATATCAACCACCCATTGTTTATCACCACTTCCCCTTTTGACCTTGCGCTTTTGGAAAGTTGGGATAAAAAATCGCATTGTATTGGCAATCTGTCAGGCGAGGAATTATTGGTGATTGTTTTCCCAAAGCGATACAAAGCGTAAAGGTATGAGTCAGCAAGGCATCCCAAAAACAATAGTTTCATGCAGCACTAAGTTTCACGCATTTGCATTGGCAGAACAATTGCAGCGGCACCAATTGCTGCACACTTTTTTTACCACCTATGCGTGGCAAAAAAATACATGGATGCGCAGGTTTGCAGGAAGAATTGATAAGGAAGTTATTTCCCCAGATAATATTGCGACTAATATTTCCATCGCTCTGTGCATTAAATTGTTCAATGCCCCTTTCCGTTGGAATGACTTTTTTGATCAATGGGTTGCATCCAAATTACAGGAAATTAATGATTATGAGGTATTTATAGCCTGGAGTGGCATGGCATTGCACAGCCTGCGTGCGGCAAAAAAAGCAGGCAAATTGACCATACTGGAACGCGGCTCATCCCATATCTTGTTCCAGGATGAAATATTAAAGACTACACATACCAATACTGGACTTGATTATCATATTGACAAAAGGGTTATAGAAAAAGAATTGTTGGAATATGATTTATGTGATTACATCTCTATACCGTCAAATTTTGTAAAAAAAACATTTATAGAAAAAGGTGTATCGCCTGATAAACTTTTGCTCAATCAATATGGGGCATCACAAATATTTCAATCAAATACCAATAAAAAAATAGAGCCGGGCAAACCCTTTAGAATCTTGTACTTAGGCAGCCTGCTCCGCAGAAAAGGCTTGATTTACCTGTTTGAAGCGCTGAGGAGCATTCAGATACCCTTTAACCAATTTGAAGTGTGGTTTATAGGAAGTATTGACCCTGAACTAAACAAGGATATTCAAGTGTACAAACAAACAAATTGGAAATTTTGGGGCCATATCGGTCATTATGATTTACCAGATTTTATTCAACAATGCGACATCGCAGTACAGCCATCCCTTGAAGAGGGTTTGAGCATGGTTATTCCTCAAATGATGGGCTGCGGAGTGCCTGTGATAGCCAGCACCAATACAGGAGGGGAAGATTTGATAGTAAACGGTAAAAACGGGTTCATTGTGCCAGTTAGGGATGCTCAAGTGATAGCAGAAAAAATAGAATGGGCGTTTTCCCATCCGGAAGAATTGTCTGTTGTGAAAAAACGGGCAGCCGAATCTGTTCGCCATGCCCACACCTGGAATGATTACGGCAATCGCTATGTTAACAATATTAAATCTTTAATTTGAGAGACGGCGGCATAAAAAAACGCATCATTTCCGGTATTTCTGCCAACCTGCTCGGTCAATTGCTGACCGTGGCTGTACAATTGCTGGGCATCCCTGTGTATCTAAGTCATTGGGGTACTCAATATTATGGGGAATGGCTCCTGCTTTTCAGCATCCCGAGCTTTTTGGCCATGAGTGATTTGGGTTTGGGCACAGTGGCCACAACAGAAATGGCCATGAACGTGGCAGTTGGCCATAGAGACAAAGCAGCCCAAACCTTCGGGGCCGTTTTCTGGACTGTAGCCTTGTTCGGGGGCTTGTTAAGTGTATTGTTTGTATTGGGTGCGTTGGTCTTTCCATGGCATCATTGGCTTGGTTTGCAATCATTTACGCCCCATGAAAGCAGCCTCACCTTTATATTGCTAACTGCTTATGTGATGGGCGCCATTGTGCTCGGCTTGCCTCTTGGCATATACAGGGTGGTCGGCTATTACGGAAGAGGTCAGATGCTTAACAATTTGTTTCGGTTTGCCGAATTTATTGCCATTATAGCACTCATTATGTTAGGTTGCAAGGCTTTGCTCATAGCGACCGCCATGATGACCCTTCGATGGGTGTCCCTGATGGTAGTTTGGCGTGATGTAAAAAAAAAGGCTCCCTGGCTAAGTTTGTTTCCTATTCGTTGGAATTGGAAGATTATTCGGCCTCTGGCAAAACCATCTTTATCCATGATTACTGTTTACTGGGGCCAAATGGCTGTTACACAAGGGCTTGTCACTATTATTGGTATAACGCTGGGGGCCGCACAAGTGGTTGTGTTTTCCACGATTAGAACCTTGTGCAATTTTGCAAAACAAATCATTGGCTCCATCAATCTTTCGGTGTTTTCTGAATTTTCCATCAGTATTGGCAATGGCGATTTACATACCGCAAGGCGCTTGCACACAAGCAGCATTCAAGCCAATTTTTTTTTGACTTTGATAGCAGTCGCCGGCCTCCAAATAACAGGAGCGTGGATAATGTCTGTTTGGACTAAAGGTGCTATAGATATAGATGAGCCATTTTTTAGCCTTTATCTGGCTTATATCTTATTCAATAGTATATGGTTGGGCAGTTGGAACATGTTGCTTGGCTGCAATCAGCATGTTGGACTAACGCGCCCGTACATAATAATCAGTATGATCACTTTGGCCGCTTCCTTTTTTTTTTGCTTAAAAGTTATGGTTTATTAATTATCCCGATCATATTGTTGCTTACCGATATTGCCTTTGCGTTAATAGTGTTTCAAAAAAGTGCTGAAGTGTTGAAGGAAACACCAATTGAAATACTAAAACAAATGGCAGTATTCAAAAAAAACGAATAAGTGTATGTCATTAATTGGCAACGTATTGATTTCTTTTTTGGCGAGCCTGTTTTGCGTGTTTCAATGGGGTTTTTCCTGGCCGGAATCCATATCCTTAGGCTTAACGCTCTCTGGGATCAACAACTTTGTAGCCCACCTCGGCAAAAGAATACTCATCCTTGAACTCATGATGGTTTTGGCTGCCGTTCAATGGTTGTTGAGCGCTGTTATCACTTATGAGGTGTTCAACAAGCACAATGAACTGGCCTTTTTGTGGAAAACGTTTATGACCATCTCTACCGACGAGTATTTTGCATTTGTATTGCCAGGCACGCTGATGCTCTATCTGGGTTTGACTTTTCCTGTCAATCGGCATCCGCTGCCAACCCATGCTGCAATAGTGGAAAGAACCCGGCATTACCTTGCCGACAAAGGAAATATCGGACTATGGATGTCACTGATAGGCGCATCGGTGTTTTTCTTTATTCCCTATTTGCCCACGCTCATACGTGGCACATTCGCTTTTTTTTCTCAATTGTTGTATGTCGGGGTTTTTTATGTCTTGTTTTCTCCTAAAAGCCGGCACAAGGGCCTGATATTGGCTGCCGTGCTGTCCATCATGTTCCTCAACGCAGCCATGACAGGCATGTACGGCGAAATCGTGTTTTGGAGTGTCATGTACCTGATTATGCACTTCATGCAATATCCCGCCCCCTTATCAAAGAAAATAGCCGTTTTTGCCTTTGGTTTGATGGGCATTTTATTGATACAATCCATTAAGCATGAATACCGAAAATCCACCTGGGACGAAGGCATGGTGCGCAACACAGATTTCGGGCTGTTTTTTGGCCTTATTGCGGACCGGATAAGCAATCCCGCAAAAATGATGGACAACAAGTCCATGTTTGAAATATCCAGCAGGGCCAATCAGGGGCTGCTGATTGCGAGCGTAATGAACTATGTGCCCAAACGCGAGCCGTATGCCAATGGGGAAACTATTGCCACCTCAGTGGCGGCAGCCGTGGTGCCGCGCATCATCTGGCCCAACAAGCCACAGGCCGGCGGCAAGGAAAATGTGATGCGATTTCTTGGGGCCGATGATGTGGAATACAGTTTCAACCTCTCCCCATTGGGCGAAGCGTATGTTAATTTTGGCAAAACGGGGGCCATTATCTATATATTTTTCTATGGTTTGGTATTCAACTGGGCGTTCCGTTACTGTCTGTACCTCAGCGCAACCTATCCATCCCTTATTGCTTGGCTGCCTCTGTTGTTTGTTGGGTCGGTGGGTGCAGAAACGGACTTACTCACTACCTTAGGCTCCCTGATAAAAGCTGGTATGTTCACGGCATTTATATTTTGGTTTTGTAGGATAATGAGGGTAAAAATTTAATACACAGCAAATGGCACAAAAAACAGCATTGATAACCGGAATTACAGGGCAGGACGGAGCCTATTTGAGCAAGATTTTGCTTGAGCACGGTTACAGGGTTGTCGGGCTTACGCGGCACAACCATGAAGCGAACACAAAAGGGATTGAGTATTTAGGCATTGCATCAGAAATAGAATTGATGCCCTGTGATTTGACACAAAAAAGCAATGTCATCAGCATCATTGAATCGTGCGCACCGGAAGTCATCTATAATCTGGCCGCGCAAAGCTCTGTGGCACAGTCATTTGCCACGCCAAACGATACCATACACTTCAATGTGATTTCGGTATTGAATCTATTGGAGGCCATTCGCTTGATCAACCCCAGGTTGCGTTTTTATCAGGCTTCAAGCAGTGAAATGTACGGTATGGTGCCCAACCTGCCCGTAAATGAGCAAACCGTGATGCATCCGCTCAGCCCTTATGCCATTTCAAAGGCATCAGCGCATTGGATAACCGTGAATTACAGAGAAGCATATCAACTTTTTGCCTGTTGCGGAGTACTATTCAACCACGATTCTTATTTGCGCGAACCTACTTTTTTCACCAAAAAAGTAATACAAAGTGCTATAAACATAAAAAAAGGGAGGCAGCCACATATAGAAGTGGGCAATATAGAGGTGAAACGCGATTTTGGGTACGCGCCAAAATACGTTGAAGCCATAATGTTGATGATGGAGAAAGAAACCCCAAATGACTATTTGATTTGTTCAGGCAAATCTGTTCAGCTCAGAGCCATCATATTGCATGTTTTCGAACGTTTGGGCATTTCTGAGGATAAAATATTGGTCAGTCCAAAATTATATCGTCCTACCGAAATAACAGACATGTATGGCATGCCATACAAAGCAAACGTCGAGTTGAATTGGAATTACAAGATGTCTTTTTTTGACGTTCTTGACTTGCTTATAGAGGAAGAACAGCGCAACAATACATGAAAATTAAAGTCAATTTTTTTCAGCGCAAGCGAATACCCGAGTCTAACTATAGTGTAGAATTCGTTTTTGATGATGTAAGGGAGCGATTAAAGAACCTGATTATTGCCAAAACGCACCTCAGTACCTTTTATAGTCGGGGCATTTTTAAACGCTTATTCAATGCCATAGAAGTTATATTTCGTCAAGGCGAAATAAACCACATTACTGGCGACATACATTTTCTTGCCACATTCATGCAAAAAAAACGTACGCTGCTCACCGTGCTTGACTGCGGTTTTATGTACAATAGGCATGGGCTTACTGCTTTTATCTTAAAATTGTTTTGGCTAAGCATACCCGTTAAAAAATCGAAATACATCACCACGATTTCGGAATATACCAAACAGGACGTAATCAAATATACCAATTGTGACCCTGAAAAGATTTTTGTAGTACCTGTGGCCATCAATGAGCGATTCAAAGCAAGTCCAAAGATATTCAACAAACAAAAGCCAAATTTATTGCAAATCGGGCGGGCGCCCAATAAAAACTTTGAACGGATAGTGGCAGCCATTGATGGCCTTGAGGTAAAACTGACAATAATAGGCAGATTATCCCCAGAAGAAACCGCACTGCTGGCAAAACACAAGATTGACTATGAAAACAAATACCAACTCAGCGATGAAGAAATGGTACAGGAATACGTCAATGCGGATATCCTTGTATTCCCGTCTACCCTTGAGGGCTTTGGAATGCCCATTTTGGAAGCCCAAAAAGTAGGTCGAGCCGTATTGACCGCCAACGTTACCTCAATGCCTGAAGTAGCCGGTGATGCCGCCTGTTTAGTTGACCCGTTTTCAATAGAAGATATAAAAAGCGGACTGTTAAATCTCATAGAAGATGACACTTATCGCCAGGGACTCATCTCTGCAGGTTTTGAAAATGTCAAGCGTTTCGATCCACAGATCATTGCCATGATGTATTTTGATCTCTATCAGCGCATGGCAAACGAAAATCAACAGACACATGTGCGGCATTAGCGGCATACTTAGCGCACACCCCAAAAAGGAAGTCATAGAAAAAATGACTGCGCGCATAGCGCATCGAGGCCCCGACGCCCAAGGCATCTACCTTGACGAACACATTGCCTTGGGCCATCGGCGATTGCCCATCATTGATCTTTCAGAAGCGGCTAATCAGCCCATGACGGATGTTTCAGGCCGTTATGTAATTGTTTTCAATGGTGAAATCTATAATTATAAAGCCGTACGGGCCATGCTTCCCGATTATCCGTTTCAAACCCAATCCGATTCGGAAACGATACTGGCCGCGTATCAAAAATGGGGTATTGATTGTCTTGCGCAGCTCAACGGCATGTTTGCATTTGCGCTTTGGGACAAGGCAGAACAGCATCTTATCTTAGTGCGCGATCGTTTGGGCGTAAAGCCGCTTTATTATGCGAAGATTGGGCAATATTTCATTTTTGCCTCGGAAATACGCTCAATACTTGCATCAAATTTGGTGCACAAACAATTGGACAACAGTGCGTTGTGCAGTTATTTGCAATATCAGTCCGTGTTTGGCGCGCAAAGCATCGTGCAAGGCATAAAAAGCCTTCCAGCAGGGCATTATGGCGTACATCAAAAAGGCAGATGGTACAGTAATGCCTATTGGCAACTTGGCGAAGCACAGGACGAAGAGGATAAAAATGACCCCGCACATGTGCACAAACGCATACGCGGGCTGTTGCATGATGCTGTGCAAAGGCGCATGGTAAGTGATGTGCCTGTCAGTGCTTTTTTGTCAGGGGGCATTGACAGCAGCGCGATAGTAGCCTTGATGGCCGAACAATCCGCGCAGCCCATCAATACTTTTTCTATCACTTTTGAAGAGCCAGAATATGACGAATCAATCTATTCCGATATGATCGCCAAACGTTTTAACACACGCCACACACAACTTAACATAAAGGCCCGCGATTTTTTGGATCATTTTAAAGAAGCCTTATTGGCCATGGACAACCCAAGCGGCGATGGATTCAATACGTATTTGGTATCTAAGATCACGCAAAAGAAAGGCATAAAGGTGGCCTTGTCTGGCATAGGGGGTGATGAGCTGTTTGCCGGATACGCCGGGTTCAAACGCTGGCTTTGGTTGCAAAAACATTGGCTTTGGAAACTGCCTGTACCGATGCGAGATTTGGGCGCATCTCTTATGCGTTTTAGCCAACATGCTCCTTATCAACGCATTGCAAACCTATTGGCAATTGACAAACCCAATATAGACAATATTTACCCGTCATTGCGCCAGGTTTTTTCATTTCAACAGGCGCGTTCATTGTTGCGGGATAATACATTTGTTGAAGTAGATTTCTTGCAATCAGCCTGTGAACGCTGGAAACACTTGCCCCTGTTGAGCCAATATTCGGCCGCTGAACTGAGCGGTTATACCCAATATGTTCTGCTAAAGGATACCGATCAGATGAGCATGACCCATGCGTTGGAGGTACGTGAGCCTTTTTTTGACCATGAACTGATAGAATACGTGCTGCAAGTACCTGACGCGCTCAAATATCCCAAGTACCCTAAGAGCCTGCTGGTGGAATCGCTTTCCCCCTTGCTGCCAGACGACATCGTGCATCGGCCCAAAAAAGGGTTCTCTTTGCCCTGGCCACTTTGGCTCAAGGGGGAACTTCGCAACTGGTGTGAAGGAAATATAAAAAAAATAGCACAACGGCCTGAGTTTAACGAGACTGAAATTCAACGCGTTAGCCGGCAGTTTTATCAAAATTCAGATAATAAGGGCTGGATGGCCGTGCTGGAATTGGCTGTATTGGAGCATTGGCTTGCCATGAATTTTGATGAATTGGGATAATTCCCGTATTTTTGTAAAAAAAAGTATGGAATTGACTTTCGAACAATTAGCGCATCAATGGATAAAAGCTAATCGTACAATGTTGCGCAAATACAAAGGACAGTGGATCGCCTATAACGGAACCGAGGGTATATTAGCACACCACGAAGACGTGTCGGAGGTGATCAATATTGCTAAACAAAAAGAAAAAAAGTATATTCTTAAATATTTGCATCCATATACGTATAGTGGTTTACCTAAACTATTACCAATTCGTTTTCGTGCTTTGAGAAACGAGTTATGGGAACCAATCCAATCCGTAAAGGTAAAGTACAAAGGCAATGAAATGGTTTTGGATATGCTTGTTGATTCCGGGGCAAATTTTTTAACAATTTCAAACAAAGTGGGTAAAGAACTGGGTTTCAAAACATTTGAAGATGAAAGGCCTCAAAAAGATCAAGGCGTTGGCGGTACAATTTCCTATGTAATTCGTTATATAGATGTTGAGATAGAGGGCCTGTCCTTTGAAATTCCTGTTGGGTGGTTTCTGGATGAAAGTTCCGAAGACCTGCTACTTGGCAGGGAAGTTGTTTTTGATGCTTTTGATATCGAATTTAAGCAAAAAGAAGAAGTTATTTTATTCAAAAAGCGACTGGATTTCACTTCTTTTTCTTTGTCTTGAAAATCCTGTTTCCCATAGGCAGCCTCTACCCCTCTCAACAAGGTGGGCCGAGCAATACCATATACTGGATG
Organism: uncultured Saprospiraceae bacterium; assembly: GCA_964539805.1. GTDB lineage: Bacteria > Bacteroidota > Bacteroidia > Chitinophagales > Saprospiraceae > M3007. Next base: position 21,792 of record CAZIKN010000023.1, read on the forward strand.
GCTAAAGCCCTGACCGCACGAGGATATGACATAACGATTGTCACAACAGATGTAATGACTCATGGGAAAACCAAAACAAACAACTGGTTATCAACGGATTATGGCAAGGTAATTTATTGGAGGGAAGCTTTGCATCAGTTGCCGTTTCGCTTGATTTGGACGGCCATGCAACAGATCAAAAAACATGATTGTATTCACCTGACATCCATTTTTTATCCTCCGTCCTTTATTTTGGCATTTTTTGCCGTATGGTACAATAAGCCGCTTATCTGGTCTCCAAGGGGGGAATTGGATGTCTTGGCATTGGTCTATAATAGTTGGAAAAAACGGCCCCTGTTGTATTTGATTCGTCAGTTCTTATGTAAAAGGGTTGTGTTTCACAGCACAAGCAACGATGAAAGCAGGCGGATAAAGGCGATAATGGGCCTCAAAGCCAGGTATTGTGAAATACCCAATTATATGCTTATTCCCAAGCGCATGGAAAGGAAAAGAAAAGATCGTTTTATCCTTTGTGTTGGCCGAATACACCCCAAAAAAGCCCTTGAAAACTTAATTGCAGCCATTCCCCTATTGACGCATCAATGCCAATTCATTATAGCAGGCGATCATAATAACGAATACGGAAAAAAATTACAATATCAGGTAAATAGCCTTGATCTTAAAAACAAGATATTTTTCATTGGCCATATAGAAGATGATGACAAAGAACAACATTATGCAAATGCTTATTTCAGTATAATGCCTTCACATACTGAGAACTTCGGCAATGTGGTCATAGAATCATTGGCACAGGGCACTCCGGTCATCGCTTCCAAAGGCTCGCCCTGGGCAATGCTTGAATCCGAAAAAGCCGGTTTTTGGGCTGACAATTCGCCTGAAAACTTGGCAAAGGCCATAGATCAGGCTTTATCTTTGTCGGAAACAGAATACATCGTTTATCGTGAAAATGCCTACCGGCTGGTGCTAGAAAAGTTTGATATTGAAGGGAATGTGGGGAAATGGGAAAAGACTTATAAGAGTTTGATTAACAATAGGCTATCAGAATGATAGAGACGTATCTTTGTTCTATTTGTAGTACCCAAACCCATTTGTGGCATAAAAAAGATGGGTATAGCATTTTTCAATGCCCCAAATGCGGCCATGGACAAGTAAGGCCTATAGTTTCCTCGGAAAAGATCAGGGAAATATATCAAATTTCGGGGCATGATAGCGAAACCATAAAGCATCAAGATATCAATTTACATTCCATTTGGTCACAAGAAAAAGAATATCCAAACTCTATTGTTGATGCTGAGCGGTTTGTAAAAAATACATTGAAATTAAGAAGTGGCAATAGTGATAAATCCCTATTGGATGTCGGTGCTGGTTACGGTTTTTTTTCAAAATATTTTTCAGATGCCTGGTTTGAGGTTGATGCAATAGAGAATGCAAAATTGGAAAGGAAAATATTTTATGAATTAAATGGTTTTGCCCCATTTGATGGGTTGTTTGAAGACTTTGTAAGTCCCAAAAAATATAGCCATATTTTGATGAGCCAAGTACTTGAGCATGTACGGGAACCTGAACTTTGGATGCAAAAATCTTATGAAATACTGAACCCCAATGGGCTATTTATCATTGCACTACCAAATTTTGGCAGTATTTTCAGAAAAATAATGCAAAATAAAGAGCCATTTATTATCCCTCCGTATCACTTAAACTATTTTACTATTGCCTCATTGAGTCAATTATTGTCAAAGAATGGATTTGAGGTAGTAAAAACAGAAACAAAATCAAGAATTCCATTTCATAAAATATTGAAAAAATATAAAGTGCCATTCATTATTCGATTGATAATTTCGGCTTTGGGCAGTTCTATACTTACTATTATTGATTTAGCAAATTATGGATCAATGATAAATATATACGCAAAAAAAGTTGATTGAATATTGTGCCCTTATCCCTCACCGCCATCATCCTCACCTACAACGAAGCGATACATATCTCCCGTTGTATCAACAGCGTCAAACCGATAGCACAAAGGATTATTATCGTTGATTCTTATTCAACGGACAATACCTTGCGAATCGCACAAGAATTAGGGGCTGAAGTGTTCCAAAACCCGTTTTTACATCAGGCCCAACAATTTCAATGGGCTTTAGACAACATTCCAATCCATACAGATTGGGTTGCCAAATTGGATGCTGACGAATATTTCTTGCCTGAATTGGTTGAAGAAATAATTACAAAATTCAAACAAATAGAGGATAAAGTAAATGGCCTAATGATAAACAGACGCGTCTATTTTATGGATCAATGGATCAAAAGGGGCTATTATCCAATGTATTTATTGCGTATCTGGAGAACCGGGACTGCTTATGTAGAACAAAAATGGATGGACGAACATATCCGCCTGTACCATGGCAACACCATGATGCTGGAGCATGACATGGCCGACCACAACCTTAACAACCTCAGTTGGTGGACAACAAAACACAACAATTACGCTACTCGTGAGGCCATTGATCGTTTGAATAGAGCATACCATTTTTTGGGCCAAGAACACGATAATGAATATGTGGTTGGAAATAAAAAGAAATGGTACAAAGCGCTCTACATGCGATTGCCCTTGTTTTTACGCCCTTTTTTATATTTTTTCTATCGTTACATTATACGCGGCGGTTTTTTGGAAGGGCGAAGGGGCTTGGTATGGCACTTGTTGCAGGGCTTTTGGTTTCAATTTTTGGTAGATGCCAAAATATTTCAAATCAAGCATTTGGCCAGGCAAAAAGGCAAATCAATCATGGCTGTCTTGACCGAAGACTATGACGTCAAATTGCCGCAATAATTCTTCAAAATCACTTTAGATCTTGTACATTTTAGGTATTAATGCATATCACGGCGATGCTTCTGCCGCTATTTTTAAAAATGGCGTGTTGCTGGCGGCCACAGAGGAAGAGCGCATCCGCCGCATCAAACACTGGGCGGGGCTACCAACAGAAGCCATCAGGTTTTGTTTGGATGAGGCTGGTGTTACTATAGAAGAGCTTGATTTTATTGCCGTTTCGCGTGATCCAAAGGCTAAGTTTTGGCACAAGGTTTTGTATGCGCTTAAAAGTGGAACAGCATTCCGGGCTGTTCGAAACAGAGCAGGTAATGCCCTAAAAATCAAGCATATAGCAGAGGATATTTGCTTAGCATTGGGCGCTGACCCTGCACGAATAAAAGCAGAAACAATATTCGTGGAGCATCACAGGGCACACCTGGCCTCGGCCTTTCATGTTTCACCTTATGAGGAAGCGGCCTTACTCTCTATTGATGGTTTTGGCGATTTCAGCAGCACGATGCGGGGTGTCGGCAGAGGCAACAAGATAGCAATATTGGATTCCGTCTCTTATCCTAATTCATTGGGTGTGTTCTATACGGCATTTACGCAGTATTTGGGCTTTCCTCATTATGGTGATGAATACAAAGTGATGGGTCTGGCACCCTATGGCAAACCGGTGTTGCTGGAAGAGGTACGCGATGTTATTCTATTAAAAGATAATGGATTGTTTGAACTAAATCCGCGATACTTCCGGCATTTTAAAGAAGGCGTAAGCATGAACTGGGAAAGCGGTATTCCGCATGTGGAAGCCCTGTTTTCCTCGGCATTTGTTGAAAAATTCGGCCCGGCCCGCAGCAAGGACATGCCCTTGGAGGAACACCATAAAAACATTGCTGCCTCCGTCCAGCGCGTGTGCGAGGAAACTATTTTCCATATTGCAACGGATTTGCAGCACAAGACCGGGCTAAAGGCACTCTGTCTTGCCGGAGGGGTAGCCCAAAATTCGGTTGCCAATGGCAAATTGATTCAAAACACCCCTTTCGAATCGCTTTTTGTACCACCAGCGGGCCATGATGCGGGCACTTCCATCGGTGCTGGCCTATATCATTTACATCACAATTTGGATCAGCCACGCCAGCCATTTAGGCATCAGGCATACACTGGCGCCCATTTTACAGATGATGAGATAGAGGCCTTTTTACAAGAAAGGCATATTGATTATCAGCGTTTTAGTGAGGAAAATTTATATGATGTTGTAGTTGAATGCCTGATCAAGCCCGGTGTTGTAGGCTGGTTTCAAGGGCGGGCAGAGTTTGGCCCTCGGGCTTTGGGCAATCGTTCTATCATAGCCGACCCCCGGCGTTCGGATGCCAAGGATTTGCTCAACGCCAAGATCAAGCGGAGGGAGAGTTTCAGGCCCTTTGCCCCCAGTATTTTACGGGAATATGTACAGGATTATTTTGAAACCGAGGCCGATGTACCTTTTATGGAACGGGTGTTTTTGATCAAGCCGGACAAGCGCAGTGCCATTCCCGCCGTGACCCATGTGGATGGCACAGGTCGCTTACAAACCGTTGATCGTCAGGATAATCCGAGATACCATGAATTGATCCGGCGATTTATGGAAAAAACGGGAGTGCCGATTCTGCTCAATACTTCATTTAACGAAAATGAGCCTATCGTAAACACAGCTGAACACGCATTGGAATGCTACCTGCGCACTCAGATGGATATGTTGGTTTTAGGCAATTGTGTCATCAGGAGATCGTGAAAATTTCTATCATAACACCAACATTCAATAGTGCGCGCACTATTGCCGATACATTATCCAGCGTAGCATGTCAAACATGGCCGTCTATAGAGCATATTATTATAGATGGAGCCTCAAAAGATCAAACTATTTCTATTGTAAATGAGTTTCCGCACGTCAGCCATGTTGTATCAGAGCCAGATGCAGGTATATATGATGCCATGAATAAAGGCATACGAAAGGCAACGGGCGACCTGATAGGCATATTAAATTCCGATGATTTCTACACACACCCTATGGTACTTCAAAAGGTAATGGAAACCATGGAGCGATCCGGTACCGAAAGCTGCTATGCCGATTTGGAATATGTAAATCCCAATGCGCCCGAAAAAGTAGTAAGAAATTGGAAATCAGGAAATTATGACCCCAACCATTTTTATTTTGGATGGATGCCTCCTCACCCTACTTTTTTCGTTCGGCGAGAAATTTATGAAAGGTTGGGCTTGTTTGATACCCGCCTGCGCACCTCAGCGGATTACGAACTTATGCTTCGCTTTTTGTTCAAAAACGGGATATCTGTCTGCTATTTGGAGGATGTCATTGTGCGCATGCGTACTGGAGGGGTCAGCAACGGCACTGTTGCCAACCGATTGAGGGCAAACAGAGAGGACCGTGAAGCTTGGCGGATCAATGGATTAAAGCCCCGTTTCTATACTTTTTATATGAAGCCATTGTCAAAAATCAGGCAATTCCTGTAACAGATCATGCGAGTCCTTTGTGTGGTCGGCACGCGTCCTAATTTTGTCAAAATTGCACCAATTTACAGGGCATTTCAGCAATATAGTCCTGTTAGCGTCAAAATCGTACATACTGGCCAACATTATGACACCAATATGAGCGACATATTTTTCCAGCAACTCCATCTGCCTCAACCGTTCTACCATTTGGGTATTTCGGGCGGTAGCAACACTTGGCAGACAGCACAAATCATGGTAGCCTTTGAGCAGGTGCTGACAAAGGAAAAGCCCAATATCGTGATCGTTACAGGTGATGTCAACTCTACTTTGGCCTGTGCACTGTGTGCTGTGCAGAACAATATACGCCTGGCGCATGTGGAAGCAGGCCTGCGCAGTGGCGACCGTAGTATGCCGGAAGAGATCAACCGCATCTTGACGGATGCTATTTCGGACTATCTTTTTACCACCGAAGTATCTGCTACGGAAAACCTCAAAAGGGAAGGAATTTCGCTTGAAAAAATCCATTTCGTGGGCAATTGTATGATTGACACCCTGATAACCCACCGAAAAGAAGCCGCTCAAAACAGTATCCTGCAAAGGCTCGGCCTTAAGGCCAAAAACTATGTGCTTTGCACCATGCATCGCCCGTCAAATGTGGATAGTCTAACGGGCTGGGAGCGCCTGATTGCCGTTTTTGAAGAAATATCAGCCCTTGGGATCGGGGCTGCGCCGCTGCCAATTGTATTACCGCTGCACCCCCGAACAAAACTTGGTTTGGAAAAATTAGGTTTAACCGATCGAATTAAGGAAATAAACAATTTGCAAATCATTAGCCCTCAAGACTATATGGCTTTTTTATGCCTACTGGACCACGCCGCATTAGTCATCACGGATTCAGGCGGCGTACAGGAGGAAAGCACCTATCTGCAACTGCCTTGTATTACCTTTCGCAGCAGTACGGAGCGCCCGGTGACTACAACCATCGGCACCAATATATTGGTAGAAGACCTTGATCCAAAGACGGTTGCAGGGCATGTAGCGGCAATTTTCAAGGGGAAAGTCAAAAAAGGCCGTATTCCACCATTTTGGGATGGTCAGTCCGGCCAAAGAATTGCGGCGGTTTTGGCAAAAGACCTTAACTTTGCAAAGAATACAGGTGCGGATTGACACCCAATCAACTATTTCAAATCGAAAAATAAATTTTGAAAAAAGCATTAATAACCGGGATTACCGGTCAGGATGGTGCCTATTTGGCTGAATTGTTATTGAAAAAAGGTTACATTGTACACGGCATCAAGCGCCGTTCATCCTCTTTTAATACGGAGAGGATTGATCACCTTTACCAAGATCCGCACATAGACAATCGCAATTTCATCCTGCATTATGGCGACCTGACGGATGCCACTAATCTTATTCGGATCATGCAGGAGGTGCAACCGGACGAGGTCTATAACCTTGGTGCGCAAAGCCATGTACAGGTTAGTTTTGAGACACCCGAATATACGGCCAATGGTGATGCCCTTGGTGTTTTACGCATTTTGGAATCCATCAGGATTTTGGGTTTGGAAAAAAAGACAAAATTCTATCAGGCATCCACTTCTGAGCTCTATGGCTTGGTACAGGAAGTGCCTCAATCAGAAAAAACGCCTTTCTATCCGCGCTCACCATACGGGGTAGCAAAATTGTATGGCTATTGGATCACAGTCAATTATCGTGAATCATACAGTATGTTTGCCTCTAATGGCATCTTATTCAACCACGAGTCGCCCATCCGTGGAGAAACCTTTGTGACCCGCAAGATCACAAGGGCTGTGGCAAGAATAGCACATGGTATTGACCCCAAACTCTATCTGGGCAACTTGGATGCGCAAAGGGACTGGGGGCATGCCAGGGACTATGTGGAGGGCATGTACCTCATCATGCAGCACGACAAGGCAGACGATTTTGTCTTAGCAACTGGCCGCACAACCTCTATCCGCGATTTTGTCCGCCTGGCTTTCCGGGAGGTGGGGGTGGAATTGGCTTTTGAAGGAAAAGGGGTGGAGGAAAAAGGGGTAGTCACCAGTACTCAGAACGATGCCTTCCAATTCAAAGTTGGTCAAGAAGTCGTGGCCATTGATCCGCGTTATTTTCGCCCTGCGGAAGTGGACTTATTGATTGGCGATAGCACGAAAGCACGCACCCTGCTGGGTTGGGCACCCAAATATTCTTTGGAGGAAATGGTAAAAGAAATGGTAGCAAGTGACCTTAAAAGAGCAATAATAAGTGGATACTAAAGGTAAAATTTACATCGCGGGCCATCGAGGCATGGTAGGCTCTGCCATTTTGCGCAAACTGGAACAGGAAGGCTTTTCAGATTTTGCGCTTGCTGATTCTCGACAACTTGATTTACGCAATCAGTTGGAAGTTAATGAGTTTTTCAGGCGGGAAAAACCGGAATATGTCTTTTTGGCAGCAGCCAAAGTGGGCGGTATCTTGGCCAATGATATTTACAAGGCAGAGTTTTTATATGACAACCTGATGATTGAGGCTAATGTCATAGATGCTGCCTGGCGCAACGGAGTCAAGAAACTCATGTTTTTAGGCTCCTCTTGTATTTACCCTAAATTGGCCCCTCAGCCGCTGCGCGAGGATGCCCTGCTGACAGGGCTTCTGGAACCGACAAATGAGCCTTACGCCATCGCCAAAATTGCAGGCATCAAACTTTGCGATGCCTATCGCTCACAGTATGGCTGCAATTTCATAAGCGTAATGCCTACCAATTTGTATGGCCCTAACGACAATTATCACCCACAAAACAGCCACGTGTTACCGGCCCTGATTCGCCGCTTTCATGAAGCGAAACGCGATGGTTTGGAAACTGTTACTATTTGGGGAACCGGAACCCCGCGCCGCGAGTTTTTGCATGTGGACGACCTTGCAGATGCCTGCTTTTTTCTCATGAAACATTATGACGAACCCGGATTGGTCAATATTGGCGTAGGTCACGATATTTCTATACTCGAACTGGCACAAATGGTCGCCCGCATAGTTGGTTTTGAGGGCCGCATTGAGCACGACCTTAGCAAGCCGGATGGCACCCCGCGCAAGCTCATGGATGTCAGTAAGTTGAATTCATACGGATGGAGAGCAAAAATAAATTTAGATGAAGGCATTCAATCCGTATATCAGAACATTAAATACAAACTATAATATTAAATTGTATAATCTGCTCATTTCGCCCTTTTTTCAGTCACGCAGCACCAGATATACACTTAATTATTTTATCGTTACTAATTAAATTATTTTCCCTAAATTTGCAAAAAAATCAAGTTTCCCATGCTTTTTGAAGAAGAAATTGATGTGAGATTATCCTCGGTAGAAGCAGCCCTCTCCCAGTTCATTATCCAAACAGGCCGCTCCCTCCACATTTTGCAACGCGAGATGAAGGAGTTCAAGGACGAGATGAAGGAGTTCAAGGATGAGATGAAAGATTTTAAGGACGAGATGAAAGATTTTAAGGACGATTCGCTTCGTGTGCGGGCAGAAATGAACAGGCAATGGGGTGACTTAGCCAACAAAATGGGTACCATCGTAGAAGATATTGTCTCGCCTGCGGTTAGGCCCGTCATGTCCAAATTTTTCAATGAGGAAGTCACTTACATCACAATAAATACAAAAAAGAAGGATAAGAATCTTAACCTTCAAGGTGAATTTGATGTCATTGCTGCATCAAATACAAGAGTATTTTTGGTTGAAACCAAAAGTAATCCCAAGAAAGAACAAATTATAGAATTTAAAACAACTGTGATTCCACGGTTTCGTCAGCTGTTTCCCGAATTTGAGGCCCTTCAACTTGTACCCGTATTTGCCAGCTTAAGATTTCCTGATGAATTGGTCAAATTTGCCACACAAGAGAAAGTTTATATGCTGGCATACCGGGAATGGGAATACATGGATTTGCTCAATTACGCTGAAATAAACGAAAATGCTTAGAGCATGTTTGGGATTTTCTGCTCCTATCCATAAACCACAAACATTTACTGTAGTTCATTACCTTATACTATTTTGAATTCAAGCACTCATAACTACGTTGCCATTATGGCCGGAGGGGTTGGCAGTCGCTTCTGGCCAGGCAGCCGAGAAGCTCGCCCCAAGCAGTTTTTGGACATGCTCGGCGTTGGCAAAAGTCTTTTGCGCCTTACATTTGAGCGCTTTCTGCCCATTTGCCCCGCGTCCAATATCTTTATTGTCACCAATGCAGCCTACAAGCAGCTCATTTTGGAACAAATACCTGAATTGACGGACAATCAAATACTTTGTGAGCCGAGCCGAAACAATACGGCCCCTTGTGTTGCCTGGACGGCTTTCAAGATTGCCGCCCTTGATCCCAAAGCCAATTTTGTAATTGCCCCAAGCGATCATATCGTGCTGAAAGAACAGGCTTTCCAAGACAAAATAAGCCAAGCACTTAAATTTGCATCTCAAAACGATGCTTTGATTACTCTGGGACTACAGCCATCAAGGCCAGATACAGGATATGGGTACATACAATGTGGCGATGAAGTGACCTCCGGAGTAAGTAAAGTACTCCGCTTCGCAGAAAAACCTAATGCGGCCACTGCTCAACAATATGTGGCCTCCGGTGAGTACCTCTGGAATGCCGGGATATTTATCTGGAATGTCAGCTCAATCCTTTCAGCCTATCAAAAACATGCTCCGGAGATTTACGCTATACTGGAGAAAGGCAAAACAGTGTACAACACGGTAGAAGAACAAGCATTCATCAACAGCAACTACCCCAAAACCCCAAACATTTCCGTGGATTTTGCCATTATGGAAAATGCCCAAAATGTTTACACCTTGCCTTCTGAATTTGGATGGAGCGACTTGGGTACCTGGGCAAGTCTGTATGAAGAATGCCCCAAGGACGAACACGACAATGTGCTCCAGGGTGATCGTATATTGGCCATTGACTCGGACAGCTGCCTTATCCGCGCGCCCAAAGGCAAAGTGGTCGTTTTAAAAGAATTGAGCGATTATATTGTTGTAGATGAAGGGGATGTGCTACTCATTTACCCTAAGTCGAAAGAGCAGGAAATAAAACAGGTTACCGCATTGGTGCGAGAAAAATTCGGGGATAGTCTGGTTTAAATATCGTGGGGATAGAATGTACTTAAGTGGCGCGAACTACTTATTTTATGGTAGATTTATGCATAATTAAGGTCAGAATGTTTAGTTTTCGGTTTTTTGAAAAAAATTATTTCAGAAAATTTTTCGAAATGCAAACATTCCATACTTTCGCGTCTGTTAAGAAACTGTTTGGAAATGTCTCCATATTTAATCCCACACATTATTTACATCACACTTTAACCGCAGCAGTACAGATGAACCGTTTCAATTCAATCACTGTACACCCCGACATCCAAGATGGAGCACCCGTATTTAGTGGTACACGAGTTAGGGTAGAAACATTTTATGATTACATGCGCATAGGAGTCAGCGTAAACGAATTTTTGGATGAATTTCCATCCATCACGCGCGACCAAGCCATGGAAATTTACAACTATGCCAGAGGTAACTATGCCCCGGATCAAGTCCGTGCATTAGTCAATGGCCCAGAATCCTATGCGGACACATCAAAAGGCCGTTTGATGGCCACCGCTTAGTTTTAGTTTGTCAAACCAATCCTTTTACAAGCACGAAATGCTCCGAATTTAAGGTTCAAACCCTATTCGGAGCATTTTTTATTGTCCTTGAACAACTTAAAAGGTAAAAAAATCCTGCTGATCGCTAATTCTGCCTGGAATCTATGGAATTTCAGGATTGGCCTGATCCGGGCACTGAACAACCAACAGTGTGAAGTACTTTGCGCAGCACCGGCAGACAACTATCAGGGCAAACTCATCGAGGCTGTAGCAGCAAGGTATGTGCCATTGGTTCACTTAACCCGTAAAGGCATTGCTCCATTGAAAAATATACTTGGATTTATTGAGATATGGAAGCTGCTGAGGCGTGAAAAACCCGACCTTTTACTTGTTTACACGATCAAACCAATATTATTTGGCCATTTTGCGGCTCTTTTTTTTCCCAATACCCGTATTGTTACCACATACGAAGGATTAGGCTATTTGGCATCAGCCAATTCGTGGCTTAAGCAAATTGGTTTCGGGCTACTTCGTTTGGCCTTTCACCTGGGCCAAAAAACTATTTTTCTCAACCCGGAAAACCAATATTTATTTATAAAAAAAAGGATTGTCCGAATAGAGAAAACACAGATCATCAAAGGGATTGGCATTGATACACAATATTTTTCGCCTAATGGAGCCGCTAACCAGGAACAGGGCCACAAAATATATTTATATGTCGGGAGATTATTGATAGATAAGGGAGTACGTGATTTTGTAGCAGCCGCCGAACAGATAAAAAAACACCATCCTATGATCCGTTGCCAAATATTAGGCAAGATAGACCCCGGAAACCCACTCTCCATCAGCGCCTCAGAACTGAATCATTGGATTGAACAAAGGCACATTGAATACCTGGGCAGTACGGATGATGTACGTCCATTTATCCATAAAGCCACAGCCATTGTTTTGCCTTCTTATCGAGAAGGCCTTTCCAGGGTGCTTCTTGAGGCTCTCGCATTGGCCAAGCCCATCATTACAAGTGATCGGCCAGGTTGTTACCCAACCGTTGACGAAGAGCAAAATGGCCTGATTTTTCCAGCTGGCAATGTTGGGGCTTTAATGGCATGTATGCTAAAAATGGCAAGCTATAGCGTTGAAAAAATTAAAGAAATGGGCCGGAACAGCAGGATAAAGGCGGAAAGGGAATTTTCAAACGATATTATATTGCCCCAATATATAAAAGCTTTGGAAGAAGCCATGATGGATAATGAGCCTTTAGAACGTTCAAGAAACAACCTTATCATTTTGACATGAAAATTCTTATATTAGGAAGCGGAAACATGGGCTTGACCTATGCCCAAAGTTTTTTGCGCAGCCGTATCGTTACCCCTGATCAATTAATGATTTTGTGCCGGAACTATGAAAAGGCAAATCATTTGAGCCAACACCATGAGGGGCGTTTTTTCAGCGATCCCAGGCTATGTGTGCCGGAGGCGGACCTGCTTATTTTTGCCGTAAAACCTCAGGACTCCCCTACGCTGTTTGGTCAAATCAAAGAACTAACGGAGCCTGGTCAGGTTTTTTTGAGCATTATGGCCGGGGTGAAACTACATACCATCGCCACGGCATTGGGCGGTGAAAAAGTGATCAGGGCCATGCCAAACCTCCCGGCACAAATAGGCGCAGGCGTCACGGCCTTCACCTCTACTGATCCTGTCACCCGTATTGAGTTGGTCATGGTCCAAAATCTCTTGAATACCACCGGCAAAACCATCTACGTGGAAAAAGAAGAGATGATTGATGCGGCAACGGCCATATCAGGTTCCGGGCCTGCTTATGTCTATTACTTTATGAATGCTATGATATCGGCAGCCCGGCAAATGGGCTTTTCCGATTCAGAAGCTGAACTACTTGTTAGCCAGACATTTACCGGTGCTGTTGGTCTTTACAACAATTCTAATTTCTCCTGTAATGAATGGATAAAACGTGTTGCAAGCAAAGGCGGAACTACCGAAGCAGCGCTCAGGGTTTTCCAAGAAACTACGCTCTTTGATGATATTATCGCAGGCGCGGAAGCCGCATTCAAACGGGCAAAAGAATTGGGTCAATAAGATCAAATGAGGGATTCAATAGGGTCAGATTCCAGCATTTCAAAAAAAAAATCGCGGACAAATGTTTTTTTAAAAAGAGCATCCTACTTTTGACGGATCATTTTAATTTTTTCCTCCAATATTTAATATGCTAAACGAACCTATCAGCTCGATCATGACTCCCTCACCCATTACACTTGGCCCCATGGATACATTAGGCCAAGCGCGGGAGATTTTTTTGGAAAAAAAAGTACATCACCTGCCAATTGTAGAGGGTGAAATATTGGTTGGCATGGTTACCTCATGGGATATTTTCAAATTGGGAAAATCCGCAGAGGAATACAATAGCATGCCCATTGAGCATGTCATGACCAAAAAATTGGCCACCTTAAGTCCGGATGACCACATCGGTGCTGCCGCAGAAGTGTTGATGGCACATTTGTTTCATGCCATACCAATCGTGGATGAAAGGCGCGCACTAAAAGGCATTGTGACCACCTACGACTTGCTCAAATTAGAGTTCAAAAGAGAATACCCAGAGGATTTAAGCAAATTTATCCCCGATAATATGTAAGGGATAGCCTGTCTTTACCTATTTGTTTACATCATTGATTTCCAACAAATTCCAACCCTATGTTCGGTAACCAACGCAGTGGTGGTTTTCGCATACCACCAACCCTGCTTATAGCACTTGTGATGGCCGGAATGGCCCTTTTCCGTTATTACGGCAACAGTTCATTTAATGAGATCACGGGAGAAAAACAGCATATCAGCATGTCACATGAGCAGGAAATTGCCATGGGCCTTCAAAGCGCCCCGCAAATGATCGCTGAAATGGGCGGAGAAGTAAAAGGAACGCAGTACGATGCCAAGGTCAGGGAAGTTGGGGATAAATTGGTGCGCAGTTCAGAAGCTGCCCGTACCGTTTATAACGGCCAGTTTAACTTTCACTTGCTTGCCGACCAACAGACCATCAATGCTTTTGCGTTGCCGGGTGGGCAAATATTTATCACCGCTGCCCTCTTGAGCCGCCTGGAAAATGAAGATCAATTAGCCGGTGTTTTGGGCCATGAAATAGGTCACGTTGTAGCGCGTCACAGCGCTGAAAAATTGGCGCAAATGGAATTGGCACAAGGACTTACTGGCGCGGTGACCATGGCCACCTATGACCCGTCCAACCCCAACGGAGGCTATTTGGCACAAATGGTTTCCAATATGTTGCAAATGAAGTACGGGCGCGATCAAGAACTGCAAAGCGATGACTTGGGCGTTCGATTTATGATGCAGGCGGGTTACAATCCGGAAGAGCTCGTTGATGTCATGGAAATACTCAAGCAGGCAGCCGGTGGCAATCGCGTACCCGAATTTCAAAGTACCCACCCTGACCCGGAAAACAGAAAGGAAAAGATATTGGAAGCCATTGAGAAGTACAAAAAGGGTTAAAAAGATAACATTCATCGGTTATAAACTAAAAATGGCAGCCATTTTGGCTGCCATTTTTGTTTTCATGCGATATTCAAATACCTTCGCGGCCCGAATATATACCATGATTTAAGTGGTTATTAGAATAATTAGGATTGATTTACCTGATTTCCAAAGATTTACAGACGCGAATCATTAAAAACCACTTTGCCTCGACTATACAAGCACGATGAGCACAAAAAAAACATTGAAAGAAGAAGCCCTGCTTTACCATGCCAAGGGCCGCCCAGGTAAAATTGAAGTTATCCCTTCAAAAGAAACTGCCACACAGCGCGACCTGACACTCGCTTACTCGCCAGGCGTAGCCGAACCCTGCCTCGCAATAGCTGCTGATCCCGAAGATGTGTACAAATACACGGCTAAAGGTAATCTGGTGGCTGTCATTTCCAACGGTACTGCAGTACTTGGATTGGGCGATATTGGCCCGGCTGCCGGAAAGCCGGTCATGGAAGGAAAGGGGCTTTTATTTAAAATTTATGCCGATATTGATGTATTTGATATTGAGTTGGATACCAAAAACGTGGATGAATTTGTCCGTACGGTAAAAATTCTTGAACCAACTTTTGGGGGTGTCAACCTGGAAGACATTTCAGCACCGGAATGTTTTGAAATTGAAGAGCGGCTTAAAGCGGAGTTGAACATACCCGTAATGCACGATGATCAGCACGGCACAGCCATTATCAGTTCCGCTGCCTTGCTAAATGCCTTGGAATTGGTTGGAAAGGATATTTCCAAGGTTAAATTAGTCATTAATGGTGCAGGCGCCTCGGCCATTTCCTGCACGAAACTATACCATTCGTTGGGGGCGCAAAAGCAGCATATTTTTATGTTTGACTCAAAGGGCCTGATCCACCCAAGCCGTACTAATTTAGATGGAAAAAAAAGCGAGTTTGCCAATGACAAACTGCCAGCAACTACTACGCTCTCTGACGCCCTGGTAGGCGCTGATGTGTTTATTGGGTTATCCAAAGGCAATATCCTGACCAAAGATATGGTACAATCCATGGCCCCGGATTGCATCGTATTTGCTATGGCCAACCCGACCCCCGAAATTGCTTACGAAGAAGCAAAGGCTGCCCGAAAGGATATTATTGTGGCCACCGGGCGTAGTGATTATCCCAATCAGGTCAATAATGTACTGGGCTTCCCCTTTATATTCCGTGGCGCGCTGGATGTGCGTTCAAAAGTGATCAATGAAGAAATGAAGTTGGCTGCCGTTCGGGCGCTGTCCGAATTGGCCAAAAAGCCCGTGCCTGACATCGTAAACTTAGCATACGGCAAAGACAATATGGTATATGGCCGGGAGTATATCATTCCCAAGCCCGTTGATCCTCGCCTATTGACGACGGTAGCTCCGGCAGTTGCCAAGGCAGCAATGGACACAGGGGTGGCCAAATTTCCCATCACCGATTGGGATGTATATGAGGCCCAGCTGTCAAGGCGTCTGGGCCAGGACAATACGCTGACCAAGGCGATCATGACCAAGGCCAAACAAAGCCCCAAGCGCGTTGTACTGGCCGATGCAGAAAATCCAATGGTGCTTAAAGCCGCACAACAAGTCAAAGAGGAAGGCATTGCCACACCTATTTTGCTGGGCAATGTCAAAAAAATCAAACAGCTCATTCACGATAACCACCTTGATCTTGCGCAAGTAGAAATCATTGACCCCATGTCGCCTCAACACGAAAGCGACAGGGAAAGAATACTTCGTTATGGCGATCTCTTCTTTGACAAAAGAAAGCGCAGGGGCTACAACAAGGCAGAAGCCCATGATATGGTACGCCGTCGCAACTATTTCGGCTGCATGATGGTGGAAACTGGTGAGGCTGATGCCATGGTGGGCGGCATGACGCGCAATTATGCGGAAAGCTTAAGGCCGGCGCTTCAAATACTGGGCCGCCAAACTGGTGTGCGCAAGGTTTGCGGTATGTTCATCCTGATGAGCCGCTTTGGGCCTTTGTTCCTCGCCGATACCACGGTAAATTACAATCCAAGCGTAGAAGACATTGTTGAGATAACCGAATTGTCCGCAAAAGAGGTAGAGCGCTTCAATATCAAGCCGCGTATTGCCCTGCTTTCTTACTCCAATTTTGGCAGCGCTGATGGCGAGGATGCGCTGAAAATGCGACAGGCTACAGAGATTTTGAGAGAAAAGCACCCGAAAATGGTGATAGATGGAGAAATGCAGGCACACCTGGCTTTCAATACGGATCTGATGCACGAGAACCATCCGTTCAGTGATTTGGCCAACGGCAAAGCCAATACCTTGATTTTCCCCAACCTTTCTTCCTCTAACATTGCCTATAATTTAGTGAAAGAACTATCAGATATTGAGAAAATGGGGCCCGTTCTGCTTGGCCTCAAAAAACCCATCCACCTCTTGCAATTGGGCAGCACCACCCGCGAAATCGTCAATATGATCGCATTGGCGGTAGTGGATGCACAAATGAGCAAGTAAGCACAAAATCACCTTAGTCACATGAAAGACAGTCAGCTCATCCGAACCCTACAACTGCTTGAACAAGAGGAGCTTGAAATGCTCCACTTGTTTGTGGCGTCGCCTATTTTTCAGGATAAGCATCACTTTGAGGATGCCCGTCGCCTCTTTGAGCATATTAAAATGTATTATCCCGTTTTTGATGCGCAGGATTTGGATAAAAAAGAGGCCGGGCTGTTGTTGTTTCCCAATCGGAAAGACCCCGAATTTGATGTCACCCGGGCCATGTCGCATTTGATGCATGTCGTTCGCCAGTTTATCAACTTTCGTTACACCGCCGTTAGAGGCGGCCAAACTGCCCGAAAAAATGCAAAGGAGGATACCGAATCCAACCCTATAAAATTGCTCAATCACGCAAGGCAGCAATTGTCCATGCTGCGTTTTTACAGTGAACGCCTGCACCAAAAAAACCAACACGCCACCGAGCCAAGCCCGGAAAAGAAACCAGCGCAAAAGGGGAAAAAAATACGAAAACCAGAGCATTTTTTCCAAAATATTTACACTGAAATAAAAGAATCCTTATCCAAGCCCCAGAAGTTTGATCGTTATGAAAACTATGAATTTAGTGACTATCATTACTATCGCTACCTTTTAGAATATGAAAAAACAATTTTTGAAAGTATAGATGAAGACTTAGAAGGTGATGACAACTTATTGTCCGCTATTGAAGAACTGGACCGCTTTTACCTATTGAGCAAATTAGACCTGATGAGCCGACTCGCCCACAGGCATCAGATCATCAAACCCTTTGAACCCGGCACCCAGGAGGATCAGCACTATCATGAAAATTTGCAGTTAATGATGCAGATTGTGGATTTGGTGCGTGAAAGAGGCTACAGCTTCACGCCAAGTATTCTATTGTACTGCTCACTCATGTCCTTTCAAACCCAGCAGGACCCTCAAAAGGCTGACCTTGAAGCCATGACCCTGAATGACTTGCTCAACCAACAAGCAGAAGCCCTGCCGCGCGACAGGATGGAGGATTTTAAAACCCTGATTCGCAGCCATTGGGTTAAGCGTTATGCACAAAGCAAGGATAGGGCCACATTGGAGCGGCTGCACCAAATGCACCGCGAACAAGCCATAGCCCTTCGGGAACGTGGCGAGCCAGTCAAACAAAGTGTCTTTCGCAACATGTTGCAAGTGGCGCTGAAACTCGGTCAAACCGATTGGGCCAATAACTTTTTGAATGAATTTGACAACAATATTTCAAGATCTGACAACCCGGCGCTGCTGGCCGATATTTACTGGGCCATCTTGCGCATTACGGAAGGGCGTCTTAAGGATGCCACCCGATATTTGCCGCACTACATTGAATACGGGGAAACAGACGATATCTATTTGTACTCCATTGCAGCCACTACGGATGTCAAACTGCGTTACGAATTAGAGACTCTTGAAGATGACGACTACGGGCACAATATGTTCAGGGCTACACAAGTGCGCATTGAAAGGGCAAAAAACCTACCTGATACCCGCCGTGAAGAACGGCTGAATTTTTACAAGGCCGTTCGTAAATTGTTGGCTATCAAGAAAAAAAAGGCTTTGAATCCTAAAGCGGACATCAATATCCAACTAAAGGAATTGGATGAACTGCTTCACAAGCCCATTGTTGAAGTGGAGTGGTTAGAAGCCAAGCGCAGCGGGTTTGATGACTGATTACAAATGCCCTTAAACGCCATATCGCCGTTTGCGAAGCCTCAAGAACAGGATGGCAAACAAGGCCAACAACACAAGCGGTAAGCCAACATTCAACAATTGCCATTGCTTTTTTTCAGCCTTTGCCCTTACCGTATCCAAGAGCCTGAGCTTGACTTCCTTGCTTCTTGCCTCAATAACGCCTTGAGGTTCAATAAGATATTCTATTGCATTTAACAATAAGTCCCTATTGGCATAAGTATTCTTTTCAAAGCGGTTAAAACCCAAAGGCAAATACTCCTTACTTGCCGTGTCGCGGACAATATTGGCAGCAACATCGCCATCGCTGATGACCAACATACGTGTAGGCTCGCTCTGGGCTTTGTAGTTCACCCCAATCCTTGACAAGCCTGCCATCATCTCGTCCGACACCCTGTTTTCATAGTTTGACGGGAAAATACCCTCCAGTAAAACGCCAACCACCTGAGATCCTTTGTCAAAGTTTTTGGGGTCTGGCTGCTCCCTTACAATATTAAAATTAAGATCTATCGGACTGAAAACCAAGCGACTATAGCGACTGGTCCGAATAAGGGGCGTTTTTTTAACCGGAGTTTTGGTACGTATAGTATCAATTGTGGAGCAAAACTTCAACTCCACACGGTCCAAGTTTTTTACAATCGGATGTTTGCCGGTTGGCAGCACAGCAGGGTGATAATACCAAGGGAAAAGCTCAAATTGCGGCCCTGCGCCGGTAACCCCCACCTGTAAGGGGATTTTGGTGCATTCCAGATCAAGCACAAGATCGGGCTGAATACGCACACCATACTTGAACAACATATCTTCAATGGCCAAAGGATAATCCAGGGGTAAATATCGTGCACCGACAGCGCGCAGGCTGTCCAGATCAGCCCCAAGGCGATCAATCAACCAAAGTACGCGCCCGCCATTCATCACATATTGGTCTATTTTAAATTTATCTTTTTCTGAAAATGCAAAACGCGGCTTAGCGACCACCAATAAAGCACAATTTTTTGGGGTAAGGCTGCCCACGGAATCAAAATTGATCCTGCCCACAGCGTAGAACTGCCTCAAACCGCGTTCCAAGTCCTTGGTTTGCAGTCCATTGAGCTCACCGTGGCCTGTGGAGAAAAAGATGTAGGGCTTTGTATTGGTCAATACTTTTTTTATGGCATTGGCCATTTTGTATTCCAGTAGCGAGACGGAATTGTTGATAACCTCATCCGGCATCAAGGTCGGTGAATTGTTCTCCAAAAGGTTAACCGGTACAGATGTGGTGCCATAATGCACAATGGCGGTTGGATAGATCAGTTTTTGACTTGCACCGCCTTGTTCGCTCAGGCGTAGGCTTGTGGGCATGATGCCATCCTGGCGCAGCGCTTCTTGCCTTGATTTAACCGCATCGGGCGTACCAGCCAGCGGATCCTCGAATTTATAATCCAGATAGCCGGTTTCGGAGCGGAAATCATCCAGCAATTCCCGTGTTGCCGTTTGGAGCCGCTTGAAGCCGGCGGGAAACTCACCATCCAAAAGCACTTCCACATAAATGCGGTCCTTCAAATTGCGCATCAGATCACGGGTAGGCTGTGTCAGGGTATAGCGTTTTTCTTCTGTCAGGTCAAAATGGGTATAGCTGTAGTTTGCCAGAATATTGATAAATAACAGGATGCCCCCCAGAAGGGCAAATTGCAATAAGGCTTGCGCACGTTTTGTTCGAGCCATGTGTGTTTTGATCATTTTAGGGCGCGAAGTTAATTTGTCCGCTCCTTGCGGTGTTTATTTCACAGGGACTTTCACAGATTTTTTCACAAATTCTTACTTCGCAAGTGAAATGCCCACGTGAATGCCGAAGATAATATCAGGGGTAAAATGCGTACCCGGCTCAGTCAGACCTATACCCCATTCACGCTCATCCAAACTTTCTGCATCAGGTGTCAAAGCACTGAGATTCACCTCTGTCCACCTTACCCCCAAGCCAACATAAGGTTCAATAAACACCCGTTTTTGAGCTCCGATAAATTCTTGTGAGCCTACCATAATACCCAAGGCGACCATATTGACCGATCGTTTGCGGTACAACAGTTCCTCATATTGGCCGCCCTGGCGCAAAACGGGATCAAAAAACGCATGTTTCACCATACTGCCCTTGGCGGTCAGGGCAACGTATGAATTTGAGGCTTCCGTTTTGTTGAAATAGGTTTTAAGACTTGCTCTTGCCCTTGGGCCGCGATAAGATTCGCCTTTGTCCGAAGCAAAACTGGGTGCATCAAATACATAACCCAGACCAAGCTCAAGGCCAAAGTTGTCCTTAAATGGCAAATCCGTATGCAGGCTAAAGGTCTGCTTAAACGGGTTTATCCATTCCAACGGGTTGGTTTTAAGCGTAATAGGAGGCTTTTGTGCCAAAATACCTAAGGGTAGGCCGAAAACAATCAAGAGAATAAGGCGCATTTATTTGGCAATTTGGGCGATGCGTTTTGTCTTTTGTACATCACTGATGTCAAACACCTGGAACTCCTTTTTACAGGAGACAATCATCTGATTGCCATTAACAATCAAGTCAATTGGGTCAATCACCGGGATTTGCAGGTCCAATTTCGTTGTTTTTTCAGGTATTGAAATGTCAAAAACCACCAATTTATCCTCGCCTTCATCACAAACAAAAAGAAAGTTATCTTTGTACGCCAAGCCATTGGGGAGGTTCATTGCAAACTGCCCAATAGCCTCGGGCTTGGTTTTGTTGGTCACATCATAGACCAACAAAGCACTTTCGGCGGATATATTGCCACATATATTGACAATGATTTTGACCGTAGAGTATGCATAATTATCCTTTACCACCACCGGATCGCAACCTGTGAAGCCAAATGTTTCTGCCCGATCGGATTTTGCCAATACGGCTGGAGCTGCCGGGTTAGTGATAATGTCTAAGATATACAGCGCAGTAGTACTGCCAAGATATACCGTGTTGTCATAAATGGTAATGGTTTCCAAGCCATATTCTGTTTTGAGCACATGCACCAATGAAGGTTTGTCCTTATTGGTAATATCATAGGTCTGCACTTCATTCATATTCAACACATACATATAATTGTTGAGTACTGCAAATCGCGTAACTGAGCCGGATTTACCCGTTTGTTCCAAGGCTGACGAGGCATCTTTGGCACAGGAAAAAGCAATGGTTGCGAGGAGAAAAAGGGTGATAATTTTTTTCATCATTAAGGGATTTATAGTTTTTTAGTGCATTCAAAAAGTGCGGCATTTTACATTGTCCAAATAAGCATCTTCCCAACCCACTACTGCTCCTTTGGATTCATCCACGCACTCAAAAGGGCCATTAAACAAAGGCGGGTACAGTTGAGGCTGAATGGTGTTGCCTATTCGGCTGACCTCCCGTACCTTCATCAGGTTACCTATATCAATGGTTACCAAGTCTTTCCAGCTATCGGCATAAATAAAACTGCCACTGACGGTGAAATCCGTAACTGCCGGAATTTTGATAAAGGTAAGATTTCTGGTATTGAGGCTATCCTTAAAACTGAAGACATGAATGCCTTTATGTTGATCCAACAGGAAAAAAAGGGTATCTTTCAGGAAAATAGTACCAGCGTTTTCAATTGGCCTTGGGGCTTCATTTTTAATGTCAGCCAACGCCGAAAATGGCAGATAAACCGGTTTCTTGCCATTGCCATCAAAAAAGATAAATTCATTCTTTTCACATGCGGAAAAAAACAAGACACATAAAAGGACACACAACAGCAGACGGTAACGGGTAGTAAGCATACAGCGTTTTATTTGCTCCAATAGACGAGCTGTAAAAGGGAAAGGTCGAGAGTATTTATGTCACAATATTGTCACAACTCTCCTGTGTCTCGCAGCACCTTTTCTGTGTAAATGTAGTGTTGGGCAAGCAGTTGTTTGAACTGGTGTAATTCCCAGCGATAATTAAAATGATAAAATTTGTTTTCATAATGGTTCTCTTTGGTCGGTATCCAGCCCAAGAAGTTGGCCCGCCAGCGGATTCGCCCCTTATCGCTCAATTCGCGAATGGGCAAATCAAGATATGATTCTTTGGGGAAATACAGAAAAACCCCTCGTATTTTGCGGATTATATCAATGGCATGCTCCCTTTCCGGCCGTCGGTTTTCATGCCTGAACTCGCTGATTTCCAACCAATAACGCTCTAATAGATCATGCATGCGATGTTCTGCAATGCGCTCCCTTGCCGAATAAGGCCTAAAGCGTGAAAAATCCTGTTTTGCCAATTCGTTTAAAACCTGAATTGGATTAAAAACAGCATCAGGGTTTTCTTCCAGCATAGGTTTGGCATGCCCGTCCTCGCCAATATTGATCCATTTGAATTTTTGCTCTTCTGTCAGTTCCTGAAACACGAAATCAAGGTAGCTGAGCTTTGCATGATACCGATAAGCCGCCAAGGCCTGGAGCAGCAGCATAATGGTTTGCCGGCGCTGTTCCTCATGGCCTTTTTTTATTTTTTGGTATTGGGGCAAAATGCTTTTGAGAAAAATATTGCCCGTAATTTGTTCGCGCAAGCTCATTTCCGTATCCGAAACGGATCGGTCGGTACGCCACTTTAGTGCTGCCAGGGCATCAAAGCCCAACTTTTGATTATCTGGCAGGCTTTTCAATTCATGAGGGTCAAGGTAAAGCCATTGCAAAAGCCCTGAACCGATAAGTTCTTGTATGCCATCATTAAGGTAAGCTTGTCCCTCATCGGGATAGGCGAGAAAAGCAATAGCCTGTTGGCGCATGACGGCAATCAGGCGCAACCTGGCCTCCAACTCGGGCATTCGCCGGAAATCGTTCCATTGAAGGCCCTCGCGTATAGCCTGCCATTCCTCCTTGATATCTGCTACATACTGAAGATAGGTTTGGCGTTTCAGGTTGGGTTGAACCTGAAGCCATGCAGCAGAGCCGCTGTGATCCTGTATGATTTTTTCCACAATGGCCAAGCCATCAAAACGATAAGAAGCACAATCGGGGTGAGGCATCACATCACCATAATCATTCAAGGTAAACCAGCGCACTTTGGTAGCCGCTTCCGGCGCAGGCTGCACCACTAAATTGGGCATCAGGTATTCCAAGGCCATACGCAAAAAACGTTGACCTTTGTCCTTTGTATGGTGAAATAAGGTATGCCCCAGCAGGCAGGACTGCACAAAACGGATGACCGAGCTGCGCGGATCATTGAACTGGCGCTGCGCTTTATGCTCTGCCTCGAGGAAGCGATGCAAGCGTTTTCGTTTGGCGGTCAACCTGATGTACAGTTCATCACTCAAACGTTGCTCCACGCTTGCGCGGTCGCGCGTGGCCGTGCTGAGCAGGTTGATCAGTTCGGCTGCATTAGTTTCAATTTCAAAATTGGACTTGGAAACGAAGATAAAATCATTGCCCATTACCTCCACACGCTCGACCCAATCGTATTTACCACCTCCGCAAAGTTCCAGCACCAAGGTTTCCATAAAGCCCGTGTAAGGGTGTACGGAACGGAATATGATTTCACCCGCTTCCCTGCAACGCGCAACGATGGCCCTGTTATCCGGCATTTCATCTGCTCGTTTACCAGTGTCCAGTGTGTAATCATTGGGAAGGCGGTCATAAATACGGCATAGGGCATTGCTCAGTTCTTCTGCCGTGGCTTTAAGGTTGTAGGTACCGGTAAGTGTCGGGCATTTGCCCAAATCCAGATACTCATGTAAACGATTGGCATACAACACGATATGATTCAAGAGACGGCGGCGTTCATCATCCACTGCATCCCAGGCAATTCGATCGGCTGTTTCCAATAGCAGAAAAGTAAGCAGGAGGTATTCGTATAACTGTGCTGATTGTGGGTCAATTCGGGTGCGCACTTGTTCACAGTGCCGAAATGCTCCCACATAATTTTCCACGCTTAGTGCATCTTGCGCCAACAACAACTCCCTCCTGAAATCAGCTGTCTGCTGATGGGTCAGTGCAGCCACTTCATCCGCCTCTTGTTGTATGGGCATATTGACGGTTTCCGGGATTGAAATTTCATCCGTAGGAATAAACAAGGCAACTGGTTCAGGGCTGCTATGTGTGCTTTGCATTAAGGCGGCACGCCATTTCCGGATGAGCTGCTCCTCTTTTAAATGTGTTGCAATATATTGAAAATCAGTTCGTACGGTATCATTTCGCTGCAAAAACTCGGCAAGTGAAATTTTGGCTAATTTGCCTTGTCGCAGCGTTTCGGCAAACAAATCCTCCATTTCATACACGGCTTTTTTGAGGCTGGCTTCGTCAGCTATTTTTTTGAGTAAAGCCAATTGCGGCAATAAATTGGCCCGGGATGATTCTGCCAACAATTTTTCCCTCAAAAAATCCACGGAGGCCGGGAAATCATCGTCTGACCATGCGGAAGGATCTCGGGCCGGGCCTTGCTGCACCATTTGAAATACGCGGTGTGCTACGCGGTACAACTGGCGGTCGCGGTCTATTTCAGGCTGTTGAATCGGATCATTTGCTCCTGGAGCAATCGCAAAAGCCTGAAAATCAGTGGGGATGTTTGTAGTTCGGCAATACACAACCAAAACCTGAAGGGATGGCCGGCGCTCGCGTTCGAGGCGTTTGGCCATTTCCCACTCCCAACTGTTTTCCACTCCCAGGTAATCAGAGGAGAGAAATACCACACAAACATCGGCCCAACGCAGCCAGGCTTCTCCCCCCAAAGCATTGTCGAGGCCGGGATAAGGGCTGTTGCGGTCGTGGATTTCCAATTTTCGGCCCGTGAAAACGGCATTGAGCTGTTTCTTCAGGCCATCGGCAAAGCCGGCGTCCAGAACATGGAGGGAAAAAAAGAGACGGATAGGCGCATTCATCTTGGGGCAAAGATTGTGAAATTTCTCCAATCTCTATTTCTACCTTTGCACCCCAAAATTTTTCAAGCGACAAAATATGTCCAACTACCTCACAGAACTTCACCGCAGGCGCACCTTTGCCATTGTGGCGCACCCGGATGCCGGCAAAACCACCCTTACCGAAAAACTGCTGCTCTTCGGAGGTGCCATACAGACTGCTGGTGCCGTAAAAAGCAACAAAATCAAAAAAAGCACGGTTTCCGATTTTATGGAAATCGAGCGCCAGCGTGGCATCTCGGTCAGCACCTCGGTCATGGGATTTGAATACAGAGACCTGCAAATCAATATCTTAGACACTCCCGGCCACGAAGATTTTGCCGAAGACACCTACCGCACCCTGACTGCGGTTGACTCTGCTATTGTAGTAGTGGACGTAGCCAACGGGGTGGAAAAACAAACGGAAAAACTGACCAAGGTGTGCCGTATGCGCGCTACGCCCATCATCTTTTTTGTCAATAAAATGGACCGCGAGGGCAAGGATGCTTTTGATCTTTTGGATGAAATTGAGCAAAAATTGAACGTCAAAATCTGCCCCTTGTCCTGGCCCATTGGCATGGGACAGCGTTTTAAAGGCGTTTATAACCTGTACGAAAAGAAATTGGTGCTGTTTAACCCTCATGGCAAGCAGGAGGAAGAGGACATCATTGTTTTTGAAGACCTTGCCCATCCTGACTTAGAAAGACACATTGGCGAAAGTGCCGCTCGCGAATTGCGCAGTGAGGTAGAGGTTGTGGAAACCGTTTATCCTAAATTTGAAAAAACAGATTACCTGAACGGCAACATCTGCCCAATTTTTTTCGGTTCTGCCGTAAACAATTTTGGGGTAAAGGAAATGCTGGATTGTTTTGTGGAAATTGCCCCTACCCCACTCTCCCGTCAGACGGAAGAGCGATTGGTAAAGCCCGAGGAGGAAAAAATGAGCGGCTTCGTGTTTAAGATTTTTGCCAATATGGATCCCAAGCACCGCGACCGCATTGCATTTCTCCGCATCTGTTCGGGCAGATTTGAACGCAACAAAAACTATCGCCATATCCGTTTGGGCCGGGATATGAAATTCCCCAATCCAACCATGTTCATGGCCTCTCGCAAAACCTTGCTGGAAGAAGCCTATCCTGGTGATGTGGTTGGCCTTTACGATAGTGGTAATTTTAAGATCGGGGATACCCTGACGGAAGGAGAATTGCTGCATTTTAAAGGGATTCCGTCCTTTTCCCCCGAACAATTTCGATATGTGGAAAACGCTGATCCGCTCAAACAAAAACAATTTGCCAAAGGCTTGGACCAGTTGATGGACGAAGGGGTAGCACAAATGTTTACCCGTCAGAGTGATGGCAGGCGTATCATAGGTACGGTTGGCCAACTTCAATTTGAAGTAATCCAGCACCGTTTGGAAAGCGAATACAATGCAAAATGCCGCTATGAGCCTGTCAGCCTGCACAAAGCCTGTTGGATCCACTGTGATGACCCCAAAATATTGGCTGATTTCTTGGACCGGCGCAAACGCGATATTGCCAAAGATGTTGACGGCAACCTGGTTTTCCTTGCCGAAACTGCCTGGATTTTACAAACGGTACAAGAAAATTTCCCTAAGGTGGAATTCAGAATGACCAGTGAATGAATTTGCTGATTTGCCTGCCCTGACGAATGGTTGGGGCCTCTCTGCATTAAAGCCAGACCCTGTGTCCATGCAGGAGAAGTATGATTCAGTGAGTACCCAAAACTTTCCCTGACACAAAAAAAGCGGCGTTACGATTACCGCTACGCCGCTTCATACAATTCAATGTTTGTTTCAACTTGCCGAAATGCGGCCCCCCGCATCCGGGGAGCCGGCATTTCCATTTCATCCACCTGTTGGTTCAGGCAGGCGGTCTCGTTTTATCTTCTTGACACCACCAATGGCTTGGTGATCACGGTGCTATCTGTGCGCAGGTTCACTTGATAGTGGCCCTCGGCAAACACGCCTTCCGTGAGGTCTATGACAATCTGCTCTGTTCCCGCTATCAGTACCCTATGCCAAACCACTCGGCCGAGAGCGTCGTGGATGACCAATTGTTGATTTGATGTACTGTTGATTTGTTGATTTGACAGCGTGATGACCACCACGTCGCTGGCCGGATTAGGAGAAAAACGGAGTGATGAGTTATGGGTGGACTCTCGCTCGGCTTCATCCTTCATCCTTCCTACCTCATCCCTCTCTTCATCCTTCCTACTTCCTACCTCATACATCGCGCTAGTACCGCAGTTTACCGTCACGGTGAGCGAACAGGTTCTGAGGTTGTTTGCCGCGTCTTTGGCCGTCCAGGTTAGCACCGTAGGGCCTGCGGGCAGGCTTGCCGGAGCATTGCTTGTCAGGCTCGTCACCGCGCAATTGTCTGATGCCGATGGGTTGGACAACTGATTCGACGGGTATCCACAAGGGCTGCCGCTGCCAGTTACGGTTAGAGATGGAGGGCATGTGATCAAGGGCAACTCATTGTCCACAACGGTCACCGTAAAAGAGCAGGTGCTGGTATTGGCTGAATTGTCAATAGCACGCCACACGATGATGTTGGTGCCCTTGAGGAACACTGAACCACTGGCCAAACCACTAAACAGATTGGCGCTGCTGCTCGTACAATTGTCTGTGGCTGTCGGATTGGTGTAAAACACCACTTTATTGCATTGACCTGCTGCGGTGGTGGTATTAATATTGGCCGGACAGCTGATACCGGGCAGTTGCGCATCATTCACCGTGACGGTAAAGGAACACAAGGTGCTGTTGCCCGCTATGTCTGTGGCGCGCCAGATCACCGAATTGGTGCCCCTCGGGAAGGCCGACCCGGTATTCAAACCACTCAGGCGGGTCACACTCACCGATCCGCAATTGTCCGCTCCGGTCACCGTGTAATTAACTACTGCTGTACACAGATTGTTATCCGTATTCTTTACAATAGGTGTCGGGCAATTGATGGTTGGCCTTACATTATCTACCACTGTAATCCGAAAAGTACAGGTTCTGGTCAAGCCGACCCCATCTGTTGCCCTAAAAGCAAGGGTATGGGTCCCCTTCGCAAAGGACGATCCACTGGGTTCGCCACTGATCTGGGTTACGGTAGGCACTGGTGAACAGTTGTCCGTGGCCGTGGCATTGCCAAAAGTCACGTTAGCCGTGCAACTGGTGGTCGCGGTATTGGCTGTGATATTGACCGGGCAACTGATGCCGGGCAACTGCGTATCGTTCACCGTGATGCTGAAACTGCATGTCGTACTGTTGTTGGCCTGGTCTGTGGCCCGCCAGATGATGGTGTTTAGCCCTTTGTTGAAGGCCGTGCCGCTCTGCCCGCCGCTGACATAATTAACGAATACGGTAGTGCAGTTGTCGGAGGCCGTCGGTGTGGCATAAGTGACATTGGCGGTACATAAGCCGGTTGCCGCGTTGGCGGTGATGTTCGCCGGGCAACTGATCGTTGGCAACTGGGTTTCCTGCACCGTAACGGTAAAGGAACAACTTGTACTATTCTGGCCCGTGTCCGTGTTTCGCCAGGTCACTGTGGTAGTGCCCGTCGGGAATTGCGCACCACTTTGCAGGCCGCTGGTACGGCTCAGTGACCAGCCGGAGCAGTTGTCAGAGCCGCTGACCGAATAATTGACCACGGCCGTGCATTGTCCCGTGCTGGCATTGACCGTAATGTTGTTTGGGCAGCCGATAGCAGGAGCCTGTTTATCCGTTACGGTAATACTAAAGGAGCATATAGTGGAATTGCCTGCCACATCCGTCACACGCCAATTGACTACGTTCAGGCCCAGCGGGAAGGCTGAACCACTAGCGAGGCCGTTGGTTTGTGTGAGGGTAAAGCTACAGTTTTCGGTAGCCGTTACGCTGTACGTCTGCACACTGCTGCACTGTCCGGCATCGGTGTTTACGGTGCGGTTAGCGGGGCAGGCAATGCCGGGCGGCGTATCATCCCTGGCGGTTACCTTGAAGGTGCAGGTCTGGCTGTTGCCCGCTGCATCCGTTGCGGTCAGGGTAACAATCCTGAAATCATTGTGACCATCCAACACGGTATTAGCCGCAGGGCTTTGCTCTTCCGTAATCAAACCGCTGCAATTATCTGATTTTGAAGCCAATGCGCGTGCACCAACAATAGCTGTGCAAAATGGGCCGGAGGCAACCGACACATCAGCAGGGCAAGTAATGCTCGGTTTTATCCCATCCTTGAGCGTTACCGTAAAGGAACAGGTCGTGCTGTTGCCGACGACATCGGTGGCGGTAAGCGTTACCGTTTCGGCATCGTTGTGACCGTTCAGCGGGGTGCTGGCCGCAGGGCTTTGCTCCTCTGTGATCACGGTGCTGCAATTGTCCGATTTTGACAACAGGGCGTACGCCCCTACCGTACCACCACAATTGCCATCCGCCGCCACGGTCTGGTCGGCAGGGCAAGTAATGCTCGGCTTGGCCACATCTTTGAGCGTCACGGTAAAGGAACAGGTCGTGCTGTTACCCACGGCATCCGTGGCCGTAAGCGTCACCGTTTCGGCATCGTTATGGCCGTTCAGCGGGGTGCTGGCTGCAGGGCTTTGCTCCTCGTTTACCGTACCGTTGCAATTGTCTGATTTTGAAGCCAATGTGCGTACGCCTATCGTACCACTGCAATTGCCATCCGCCGCCACCGTCTGATCGGCAGGGCAGTTGATGATCGGTTTTGCCACATCCTTGAGCGTCACGGTAAAGGAGCAGGTCGTGCTGTTGCCCACGGCATCGGTGGCCGTAAGCGTAACCGTTTCGGCATCGTTGTGGCCGTTCAGGGAGGTACTGGCCGCAGGACTTTGCCCCTCTGTGATCACCGTGCTGCAATTATCCGATTTTGACAACAGGGCGTATGCACCTATCGTACCGCTGCAATTGCCATCCGCCGCCACCGTCTGATCAGCAGGGCAATTGATGATCGGTTTTGTCACATCCTTAAGCGTCACGGTAAAAGAACAGGTTGTGCTGTTGCCTGCGACATCAGTGGCCGTAAGCGTCACCGTTTTGGTATCGTTGTGGCCGTTCAGTGCTGTGCCAGCATCGGGGCTTTGCGCCTCGTTTACCGTTCCGGTGCAATTGTCTGATTTTGAATCCAATGCGCGTATTCCGATCGTACCGCTGCAATTGCCATCCGCTGACACCGTCTGGTCGGCAGGGCAGCCAATCTGGGGCTTTTCATTGTCTTTCACCAATACGGTAAAAGAACAGTTCCCAACGATTGCTCCCGGGCGGGAAAACTGTACCGTGGTCGTCCCTTTGGAAAAGGCCTGATTGACGGGCAACTGACCCGTGCCGCTTGCAACAGTCGCCCCGCTCAGTTGGTAATTCAAGGTGCTGACGCCACAAAGCGACCCAGCACCGCCTACCAAAAGGCCTGCAACTGTGGTGGTGCAAGTGCCCGCTCCATCGTCCGTAGTATTCACCGTTTTGTTGGCAGGGCAGATCAAAGGATCAGGCGGAGTATTGTCCACCACTTCTACCACAATGTCTTGAACATTCGACAGCGGTGATGGTGAAGAATCCTCAACACGAACCTGCACCTCATAGCGGTTGTCTGAATTGGCATCGCCAGGCACGTT
Organism: uncultured Saprospiraceae bacterium; assembly: GCA_964539805.1. Lineage (GTDB taxonomy): Bacteria > Bacteroidota > Bacteroidia > Chitinophagales > Saprospiraceae > M3007. Next base: position 52,904 of record CAZIKN010000023.1, read on the forward strand.
GAAATCTGGCGAAAAGTTGTCCCATGACAATACCCCTGTTTGAGGGTTAATGCTGAACTTGCTTTGATCCGCGCCCCCGCTAATGCTGTACACCAAGCCATTGCCTTCACTATCCGTGTTGTCAGATGCTTGCACATCCAAAACATCCGCACAAGAATTTGCCTCGTACCGGACATCGGGCAGGGAATAAATCACGGGCTTTTCGGACAAGGTCAAATGGATGGGAACAGGCTGGGTTTCCCCAAGGCGTCGGTTGTGGCGGAAGGTAATTTGATCTCCCGACTCGTACACCTTTTGGGTGGCACCTACAAAAACCTTAAAATAACATACCTCGTCCTTGTACTGATTGGAATAAAGGGTCAAAAAAAACAGGGCCTTTCCTTGCACCGGGTAGGCCGCAGAATACCCACGCAGCATTTCATTGTAAAAAACGCCCACCTGATTATCCAGGCGGGTAAGCGGCACGCCATCCAGGTACAACTCCGCCAGAACGGTCATGTTGTACTGATACTTTGAAGCATCAACCGACCAGGAGCCGGGTTGGGCATGTATGCGCCCCGCTGACAACAGCAGAACACAAATGATATAATGGTATATTTTCTTCATCTCATGAAAATGTAATGGGAAATAAAAGGGGAAATGAAGTGGGTGTCCCATAAGCCATGTTGGCCACAAACTTATGAAACACCCACATACGCCACAAAAGTTACTCCCTAACTACTTTCCTGACCGCTGTTCCCTCAGCCATATCCAAACGTACGAAGTACACTCCGGCATTGGCATCGCTGGCATCCCAACGGAAAGAATTAAGACCAGCCGCAGCCTGAACATCCTGAGCCAGGATCATACGGCCCGCCGCATCGGTCACGATGATGCGCACTTCCTGTGCACTACCTGATTCATACCACAGGGTGGTTGACTCGTGGAAAGGATTGGGGTTGACCGACAGCGAGATCGTTTCGGCAATATCTCCAATTCCACTGCTCTTCAGGGAGAAGGGAACCGGTGCCTCCATTTCGCCCTGGTGCAGGTCAGGTACGAAGAACATTTTTTCCTTCAAATCCGCAATGGTGCCCGTGGTGGCATCATACAGTTTGAACTGTACCTGCTCGCCAGAAACATTGGCGAAAGTGGTCAGGAAGAACATGTATTTGCCCAAAGGTTCAACGTAGATCGCCTGAGCAGAACCGCGAAGTTCATTGCCGACAAAAGCCCCAATCTCGTGGCTTTGCAGCGTGGTGTTGGCACCGCCAGCTGCGATCATGCCCACTAAGGTCATGGAGTGCTCATAACGGGAAGCATCCACTTTCCAGTGCAATGGCATTTTGGGATCAGCAGCCGACAGCTGCGGCCCCCTGTTCTGTGGCTGAGGCGGATATACTAAGGTGCCAGGGTTGCTGATCTTCAGCTGGTAGCCCTTTGGTGCTTCCATAAAGGCCATGGAGCCAAACCAGCCAAAACCTGCCAGATACTGGGCAAACGCAGTTTGTCCCTTGAGGATATCGCCGTTGAGCGGGGTCAAGCCGTCAAGGGCCTGATTGGGCGTGAGGGCGTAATTGGGGATATAACTGATCCAGTTCCAGCCCGCTACAATAGGAATTTGTATAGAAGCCGGATCAATAAGTGCACCTAAGGCGATGATGGTATCCGGTTTATCTGCTCGGTACTGGTACATCTCGCGGTTGTTGAAACCCGAAAGCGAACCAAACCAGCTGTTGCTGTACAAAGCAAAAGCCGTTTTGGACTTCACGAGGTCCGCCGCAGGGTCTTTCAGCGAAGCCAGCGCAGGGTTGACGTTGAAGTCGGGCAGGGCGAGGTTGAAAGAGAACCAGTTCCAGCCAGTTTCCAAGGGGATGTCCCGG
>CAZIKN010000024.1:0-53761 GCA_964539805.1 uncultured Saprospiraceae bacterium
TGAGGGCAAATTTAAAATGACGGATGAGGGTGCCGTTCAGGCTGTTGGCTATGCCCCATAAAAAGAACAGGCTACAGACCAAGGCAAAAGGAATCAGGTAAGGGTTGCGTTTCGCTTGTTGTGGTGCATTCATGTGTTGAACAATTCGTTGTGGCGCAATGTTACACATAAAGTACAAATCAAAAAAGAATATGTACATTTGCAGGCTGAAACCTTGACAGGTATTCGGCATACGCAGCACCGCATTCTTGACCACATTATTTAAAATAAGGCCCTTATTAGCAGCATTCCTGCTGTTTTCGCTATTGCTCAGCACTGCACTGCGTGCTGCGCACGGCCTGTTTTTTCATGAATGCCATGAACACGAACGCCTGCATTGCAGCACAGAAAAAGAAGGCAAGGGCACGCACATACACGATGAGCGTTTTGCTCCGGGCGACTGCAGCCTGTGCGAGTTTGTCTTTCAGGCCTGCTCCTTTAGTCCGGCAGCTGCCCAAACTACGCTGTTTGAGGCCATCCCAACTACCATAACAAGGCCCATCCATGAAGCCCCGGCGCTGTGCCATGCAGCCTTGGAGGCCGCTCCCAGCAGGGGGCCGCCCGTAGCGTAAACGTTTCCTTTCCCGTCAGTTTCTTCTTTGCCCATAAGCCATAAATGGCCCCTTGGGCTAATTTCATGCTCTAAGACGTAGGCATGTCATCCCATCTTTTTTATGCTATTGAATAAAATCAGTATGCTTTGTATGCTAAGCTTGAGCTGCATACAAAGCGCTGCCGCGCAACATTGTCATTTGGCCATGAGGGGCAAGGTCATTGAACGCGAAAATGGCGAGGTATTGCCTTGGGCCACGGTGTATATTCGGGAAATAAAACGCGGTGCCAACACAGATGAATCAGGCCGATTTGTCCTTAATGACCTGTGTGAAGACTCGGTTTATACCGTGGAAATCAGGCATTTGCAATGTGAACATTTTACCCAGATCATCAAACTCACAGAAAATACGGAACTGAGTTTCGCATTGTCCCATTACCATGACCTGAAAGAAGTGTTGGTGCGTGAAAAAGCCATAGTTGCCGAACCCACCCAGGCCCATTCCAAAGTGGATGCATTAGACTTGGCCGCCGGGCGTGGCTTGAACCTCGGTGAGTCGCTGCGCCGCTTGCCGGGCGTCTCTTTGTTGAGCACCGGCGCTACCATTGCCAAACCCGTCATACAGGGCCTGCACTCCAACCGCGTAGCCTTGGTGATCAATGGGGTGGTATTGGAAGGCCAACAGTGGGGGCTTGAGCATGCGCCGGAAATAGATCCCTTTGCCGTGGATCAAATATCGGTGGTCAAGGGCGCGGCCGGCGTGCGATACGGCGTCAGTGCCCTTGCCGGTGCGGTGGTCATGGAGCACGCGCCCTTGCGCGCTCAGGCGGGCTTGGGCGGCTGGTTCACCACTCAGTACTTTAGCAATGGCCGGGGCGGCATACTGGCTGGACAGATGGATTGGCATTTGCCTGAAAAAAAGGCAAGCTTTCGCGTGCAAGGCACTGCCAAGCGATTGGGCAACCTCAAAGCGCCTGATTATTGGCTGGGCAACAGCGGTCAACAGGAATTCAACCTCAGTGCCATTGCCTCCTGGCAAAAAAAACGGTGGTCGCACGAGCTCATAGCCAGCACCTTTAACCAAAAAATAGCCGTCCTGCGCGCCGGGCATGTAGGCAGCCTTAGTGATGTTGACTTGGCCATAGCCAGTGATACGCCGCGCAACAATCCCAACTTTTTCACTTACCGCATAAACCGCCCATATCAGGCAGTTCAGCACAATACCCTGAAATACAAGGCGGTATGGCGTATTTCCGACATCTGGAAGCTCAGCCTCCAACATTATGTGCAGTACAATTACAGGCAGGAGTACGATGTGGTGCGAAAAACGGGCACAGCGGCTGAAAGACCTCAGGTGACCTTTAGCCTGCTGCACAACACCAGCGATGCCATGTTGGAGCATTTCCCCATCCGGCATTGGCAGGGTGGGGTAGGCGCACAGCTGATGCATGCCTTCAATCAGGTTGGGCGCGGCGGATTCATACCGGATTATCAATCATTTGGTACTTCAGTTTGGTGGCATGAAAGGTGGCGGCGCCATCCCCTGCCCTGGGAATTTGAGTTTGGCATGCGGGCAGATTATCGGCAAACTGCGGCCCAAACGAGCGGAAGCCTGCAAAATTTGGATACCGCAGTTCATTTCGCGACTTTCTCGGGCAATGTTGGTTGGATCTATCACGTGAACACCCGGCTGCGCTTTGCCTTCAACAGCGGATTGGCCATGAGACCTCCGCATGTGAATGAGCTTTTTGCCCGAGGGGTGGATTTTCTCTTGGCCAACTACCGCAGTGGGCAATCCAATATGGTCAACGAAAAGGCATGGAACAACAACCTGACCATGAGTTATCAAAAGCGAAATATCCTGCTTAGCCTCAGCGTGTTTCGCAACACCATTTATGATTTTATTTACCTCAACCCCAGCGGCCAAAAGGTGCTGACCGTGCGCGGATCATTCCCGGAATATGTACATACCCAAACACAACGCGCTGTGTTACAGGGTTTTGAGGGCCAATTGGAGTTACCCCTTATGCCCCGACTGCTGCTGGAGACCAATGCCTCCATACTGCGCGCATTTCGCTTGACCACCGAAAACCCCGGCAAGCCAAATGCCCACGCCTGGCTACCGCTCATGCCGCCCGACCGCTTTCAGTATGGCCTGCGCTGGCAAGGGAAAACCATTGGCTCTGACCCTGAAAAAAAAACAGACCAGCGTGGCCTTACGCTGCGCCTGTTTGCCAGTACCAGCCTCCGGCAGTCCCGCCTGCCCCTTGAAGGATTACTCAAACCCGCGCCAGCTGGCTTCACCACCCTGAATGCAGATGCCAGCTGTTATTTGCCTTTGGGAAAAAAACAACTTGAACTCGGTCTTCTATTGCGCAACATCGGCAATGTCCGCTACCGCGAATACCTGAATTTTTTCCGCTTTTATGCGGATGAACCAGGCTTTAACCTCGGTGTGCGGCTCAAAGTCACTTTCAATGATTCACTTTAAACTAAACTTTTTATTATGTCAATTTTTAAATTTTCGATCAAAAACCTCATCGTTTTTTTAGCTTTTTTGTCCATAGCCGCTGTCGGTTGCGACAAACACGATCACTCGGAAAGCGAAGTTATCACAACCGTTCAGGTAAAACTGACGGGCACAGGCATCAGCAAAACATTCACCTGGAATGATGCCGATGGCGACGGCGGTAACGCGCCCGTCATAGAGTCCATTGAGCTGCCAGCCAATGCCGCCAATATCGCCTGTGAAATCACCGTGTTGGACAGAAGTGTCACGCCGGAAAACAACATCACGACCGAGATCGTGGCCGAAAGCAATGACCACCTGTTTACCTACACCGTGGACAAAGCCAACCTGACCGTGGCCTACGACGACAAAGACGGAAACGGCAAAAACTTTGGCCTGAAAACAAAATGGACCACAGCGGCAGCCTCCACAGGCACCCTGAACATCAAATTGTTCCACGAGCCAAGCAACAAGGACAACACCAGCGCTCCGGGCGGTGATGAAGATTTTAACATCGTGTTCCCGGTAGTGGTGAAGTAGAAGTGGCATCCGCTGGCGGTCTCCCGACCGGATGTCAAGGCTGCGGAAATCAAATTGGATTTTGTCAGGGCTGAAGTATTGGTGAGGGAAAATCCCGGACATGCTCTCTAAAGGCTTCAGCGACTGTAGTCGGCCCGGGTCGTTTTTTTACGCAATCGGTCGTGTTGGAAATGACCCGGATCATTTTTTTTACGCAATTGGTCGTGTTGAAAACGACCCGGTTCGTTTTTTTTACGCAATCGGTCGTGTTGAAAACGGCCCGGGTCGTTTTTTTTACGCAATCGGTCGTTTTGAAAATGACCCGGGTCATTTTTTTTACGCAATCGGTCGTGTTGAAAACGACCCGTTTCATTTTTTTTACGCAATGGGTCGTGTTGAAAACGATCCGGTTCATGTTTTTTACGCAATCGGTCGTGTTGGAAATGACCCGGGTCATTTTTTTTACGCAATCGGTCGTGTTGAAAACGACCCGGGTTGTTTTTTTTACGCAATCGGTCGTGTTGAAAACGACCCGATTCATTTTTTTTACGCAATCGGTCGTGTTGAAAACGACCCGGGTTGTTTTTTTTACGCAATGGGTCGTGTTGAAAATGGCCCGGTTCGTTTTATTTGTGCTCCAGAGCATGGTGCAAGCTGACAACAGTTCACCGTGCCATACCGCGAGCCATAAAAAATGATGTCATTGATTTGGCAGAAAAAAAAGATGCCTTATATTTACCCCCGTAAATAACGCAAACCCATAATGATGCCGTCCTTTAACTCATGTAAGCCCAATTTCCTTCGTGCTGGCGCAGCCGACGGCTCTTTGCTGTCGGCTGCGCCAGTGCTTTTTCGGGCAAATGGAGTTGACGGCAATCCTATTTCACCGTTGCCTGGAGTAACGATTAAATCATTTCACCGTTGGTTTAGGTTAGTGACAAAATGGTTTTGCCGTCAACTTGGGGTATTGGGGGAGTTGACGGCAAACCAGAGTTCTCGACAATAAAAAATATTAAAAAACACTTTTTAATAACAACAACATGACAATCACAAAAGTATATTTTTGGGGAGAGTTCGACTCCACTGGCCATGTTTCAGTAGCAACAGATAAATACTACATGAGTTTTCATCCGACCCATTCAAATGGCACTGGTATTTCTGAAAATCTTAAAAATTGGACTAAAGATGTAATAGGAGTTCTTGGTAGATTAGGCACGTATTCTGAAGATTTAGAAAAGCACAAAAAACCAACTAAAATTATTGAAATCAACTGGCTTGATAGTGTAGCAATGAACAATAAAATAAATCAATACCATCAAGAGTACGAAAAAAAAGCACTTCGTTACAAGTTAGCAACGCATAATTGTTGCACTGTTGCAATGGAATTATTATGCTGTGGAGCATCTGAAAAATTCATACGTTTTAAGAGTATCAGTCAACTCGCCAGTTCAATTACAAAAAGAACTCCGTTTGCACCGGGTCATAACCATACAAGATTGATTGAACGTGGATGGGATTTTTTTGACGAGTATCATTTAATGTGCCCTAAGCGCAAAAACGTAGGAAAACTATCCAGTTTTCTACCTGCGGTATTAATACTTGATATAGTTGCCCATGAGTTAATTTGGACACCTGGTGATGTACAAATTTTTGCTGAAAAACTTGCTAAAAAAAATCATTTATAATTAATGGATATTCTAACTGGATCATCGCAAAATTTTTTCGTATTGATTGCATCTTTTGCATTCGCTTTATTTGCTGCCGCTCGTGCTGTCGAATCAATTCGTGATTTTCGTGAATCACCCGAAGATTTGAAGCACTTAAACTTGATGTTGCTTCAAGCAGTTGTAATATTGATTATTGCTGTTTTACCTTTGGTTCTTTCCGATATCAAAAATGACATTCAGGTTTGTAGTTATTTGGGTTTCATATTATCACTTGGACTTTTATTACATGTAATTTGGGGGGTATTTACAGGGGGAATAGTATTTTTTTATAAGAAAATCTCTTTATCAATTGTAGGCATGAGTATAATAGTATCACTAGCCTATCTAGCAAATGCAGTATTTTTTACCTCAATTCTTATTTACCGGGTGCTTCTTTTGATTGGGTTCCTATTTCTTTGTTTTCGGTACTATTTAGTTCTTGGACACTTTATTACCCAGACAAATAATTCTAAAAATCAGTAGTATGCACATCACTTCAAAAACTAATATTGGACAAAATCGAGAACAATCCACTACCTACCATGCCTCCTAAGCGTCGGCACATCGGCAGTGGAAATGTTCAGCGCAATTAAAGAGAACCGAATAAACAATAAAATAACGAATAAAATAAATGAAAAACTAAACCTCACGACCAAACAAGACAAAGAAAAAAAACGGCGGGCTGCACCCGCCCAAAGGCGGCAAAGCCGCCTTTTTTTATATCTTTGCCATTTTTAACCAAAGTGACTTTTACTCTATGTTAGAGATACAAATTGACGAAAAGAAGAATAAAATATTTGCACCACTCAAAAATGATTGGCTTATTTTGACACCCGAAGAAAAGGTAAGGCAGACCTATGTTTGTACCTTAGTAAATGAATATGGGTACGACCTAAAACAAATGGCACAAGAGGTAAAAGTTAATAATTCGCTTAGAGGACAAGGGAAAGCAAGAGCCGATATTGTGATATGGAAAAGTGAACAAGAGAAAAACGATAAAAAACACGCTATTATCGTTGTTGAGTGCAAAGCCGAGAATGTAAAATTACAACGAGGTGACTTTTTTCAAGGCGCAAATTATGCGTCTTGGACAAGAGCGCAATTCTTAGTTTGTCTCAATCTGAAAGAGATAAAAATATTCAAAACAGATGAAGAAAAAACACCCGATGAATTTTTAGTAGAAATTATTGATATTCCACACGCCAAAGACATTAGTAACGAAGCAAAAATTAAAGCCATTTTAGCACAGAAAAAAACGTTTTCAAAAACGGAATTTCAAACCCTTTTGCTCAAATGTCATAATATTTTTAGAGATGATGAATCACTTGCACCCGAAGCAGCCTTTGACGAAATTAGCAAAATTCTATTTATGAAAATCAATTATGAAAGAAATAGAAGTGTTGGCGAGGAGGAGATTTTTAGCAAAAAACTATTTGAACGTGAAGAAAAATGGTATAATGAACGGATTAAACCAAAAAGAGTAAGGGAAAATCCTAAAAATGAAAGCGAAACATATTTAGATTATTGGTTTGACGATACAAAAGATAGGTACGCAAACGAAAAATTGTTTGAATCCAACGACCGTATTAAAATAGGTCGAAATACTTTTTTAAAAGTTGTCAAAGAGTTAGAAGCCTATAACCTATCTGATACAGATGATGATGTAAAAGGCATTGCTTTTGAGGAATTTTTGAGCAAAACTTTTAGAGGTAAAGGGTTAGGACAATTCTTTACACCCCGAACCATTGTAAAGTTTATTACTGAAATACTTGACCCACAAGAGGGCGAAATGATTTGCGACCCTTGTTGTGGTAGTGGTGGCTTTTTGATTTATGCCTTTGAATATATAAAAGATAAAATCGAAAAAGATATTGAAACCTCAAAAACGGCTATCAAAAACCAACTTTTAAAACGTTTGCAAGGTTTGGAAACTTTGAGCGAAGCAGATTATCAAAAAATTGAAAATCAAGTAAATGATGAAATAGAAGCCGTTTTTACTGCCATTAATCAAGACCTTGACAATAAAAAACAAGATACTCGCTTACATAAATTGTCCTTTGATTGTATTTATGGCACTGATAAAGAAGCCCGAAGCGCACGAATGGCTAAAATGAATATGATTATGCACGGTGACGGACACGGTGGCGTACATCAACACGACGGATTAGCAAATATAAACGGCATTTCGGACAGCAAATTTGATGTGATTTTGACAAATCCGCCTTTTGGTAGCCGAGTTGCAAAAGATGTTATACACCCAAATTTCCAACATTTGACACAAGATGATGAGCAATATTATTTGGTTAATCATTTTGATGTCAGTGATTTTAGCACACTTAAAGAGGTCATGTTTGCCGACCGTTGCCTTAATCTTTTAAAAGCAGGTGGGCGTTTAGGTATCGTTTTACCCGAAGGCTTTTTAAATAATAGCCAATTACAAAACGTCAGAGAATATTTTGAAGGCAGAGCAAAGATTTTATTGATTGTCAGTATTCCACAAGATGTTTTTGTAGCAGCAGGGGCAACTGTAAAACCAAGTTTGGTCTTTTTACGCAAATTCACAGAAATAGAAGAAGCCGAATATAACGCAACTGTTCAAAAAGCCACCGAAGAAACAGACGAAAAATATACCCCCTCAGTAGAAGCAGCCGAAAAACCTGTAAAAGACTTGGAAGCGGAAATAGAAGCCGAAACCGACAAAGAACGGAAAAAAGAATTGCGTGAAACGTTAAAAGAAGCAAAAGCAGCGTGCAAAAAACAATTGGCAGAAATAGCAATCCAAAAAACGATTGAGATAAAAGCCCTTGTAAAAGAGCGTTTTGATTATGAAATTCCTGTTACGCAGGTAGAAAAAGCAGGTATTACAAGTACAGGCGCAGCCACGACCAACGATTTAGACGAGGTAGTACAGGAATTTAACCCTTACCGAACAGATAACAACCTTTGGCAACCGCACAGTTTGCAGATTGAATACAGATACGATGAGAAAAAGAAAAAACTATATCGTATCACCAATGGAAAAGAGGAGGTTATCAATGGTTAATTATAAACATCTAAAATTTTTAAGGTTTAAACAAATTTCCTCTTGGCAAATAAATCTTTATTTAATGGACGGTAGTATCAAATCTACTTATCCTTTGGTTAAACTTAAAGATATTTTGCAACCAATGAAAAGATTGATAAAAAAAGATGAATATGACGGGTCTATACCTGTTGTTCAAAAAATTGGGTTTAAATATGGAAATTTAGAATTACGAGAAACAAATGAGACGGGCATGGACTTGTATTTATCCTATAAGAATGAAATTATTGTTTCTAAAATAAATTTTCATCAAGGCGCAGTTGCTATAAATGAATATGACGAACTTGTTTGTTCTACCCATTATCAGCCATATACTATAAAATCGGAAAAAATCGAAACAGAATATTTAATTTTAGTTTTGCGAAGCAATGCTTTTTTAAATGCACTACTTGCAATTAAAAGTAATGGTATCAAAAATGAATTTACTTCTGAACAAATAGGTGAAATTAAAATTCCATTACCAACACTTGAAGAACAAACCGAAATAATAAACTCATTTAAAGACTCACAAAGCGAAGTTGAGATACTAAATTACGATATTCAACAAATCGAAGAAGGAATACATGAATATATTGATAATGCGTTAGGCATTACCGAAATAAGAAGAAAAGCGAATAAAGGACTTCAATTTGTACGATTTAAGAATATAGCCAAGTGGGGTTTTGATTTTGTTTTGAACTTAACGGAAATAAAACGAGAAAAATATGAAATAAAAAAATTAGGTGATATTTGTAAAGTCGGTAGTGGTGGCACACCATCAAGAAAACAACCCGAATATTACGAAGGCGATACACTTTGGGTCAAAACAACCGAAGTAAGAAACGAAATCATCACAGATACGGAAGAAAAAATAACAAAAGAAGCCGTTGTAAATAGTAGTGCAAAAATGTACCCAGCAGGAAGTTTATTAATGGCAATGTACGGACAGGGATTGACAAGAGGCAGAACCGCCAAATTAGGTGTTCCAGCGACAACAAACCAAGCATGTGCAGTTATGTATGATATTGATAACAGCCAAGTAGAAACAGATTATTTATGGTTGTACTTACAAAACGAATATCATAGATTAAGGGATTTGGCAAGTGGAAACAATCAACCTAACTTAAACGCTGATATGGTTTATAATTATGAAGTTGTGATACCCCCCCTCAGTATTCAAGCCGAAATAATGGAAAAAGTAAACGCAATGCGAGAAGAAATAAAGCGGAAAAAACAAGAGGCGGAAGCGTATAAATCACAATCAATTACTAAATTTGAGCAGTCAATCTTTGACATATAAAAAAAAATGCGCTGAACAACGTACTTGCGTCCATGCTGCCCAAAAGCTAAACACAAACCCACGCAGGGCAGCACAGGCGCAAGTACAACCGTTCGACGCAATTAAACAAAATACAATATGAGCAATTTCGTAACGAAACCTTGTCCTTCTTGCAATACAAGAGGAACAATTGAATGTCGTAGTTGTCGAGGCAGCGGAAAAGTATTGAATCCAAAAAAAAAACATATGCCTACAGTAATAATGAGCCAACATTAATAACATGTAATATATGTGTGGGAACAGGTCGTATTATGTGTAATGTTTGTATGGGGAACGGGAATATTGTAATTCAATTTTAGCAATTCTGTTGCTGTGTAAAATAATTCATCTTAAAAATATAAATAAAATCATTATGGATGCATCCAAAGCCATAACAGATGTAGTGAACTCTCTTGAGGACAAAAAATATGCCTTTCTTGGCAGCGTTCAATATGAAGTTCGACAATTTGTAGCCAATCAGTCAATAGAAAAATGCCTGACTATAGTTGAACGGAATAAAGATGGTAGTATTCATTCCAAATGGTATCCTAAAGATTTTGTTGAGGGTTATTTGCCGCGACTTATTGCATTTTGCAGAAAAAAAGATTATAATGGCAGACAATTAGATTCAGCCTTGACTGATGATGTGGTGAATATAGTAGTGAAAGAATATGAAAAATTTTATTCAGACAACTCGGATTTACTATCAAAGGCACTACTAAAAAAAATAATCGAGGACAAAGCCTTTCAAAAAATTTTTACAGATAACCTATCTAAATCTATGACAGGTACTGTTCCAGTAACAGTAAAAAATAAGATCGCAGCTCTATTAATTGCAGGAATACACGATGGCAATAATATTAGCCTTGTAGATTCTGCGGCTAAATCTATAGGCGACACAACAACCAAAATAGTTTCATATGCAGCCTCTGTTCCGATAATTAAAACAATTACAACTTTTATTGTTACACATTTTGGATTTCAAATCAAAATGTTAGTAATAAAAGTATTAAGTACTGCTGCCGCAAAAGGAATGTTGGTTGCGCTCATCAAAAAAGCTGTGGCAGCGAAAATATTGGCGGCAATTATAGTTCTTGTTGGAGCGAAAATAGGCATAGTCTCTGGAGGTGCCGTAATAGCTTGGATATTGATACCAATACTGGTAGCGTTTATTGCAAGAGAAGTTTATATATTACCGGAAAAACTGAGCGAAAAAGTATCAACTGAGATTGGAAATGAATTGAGTGGAGAATTTAAAGTTATAAATACGAAAGTTGTTTCTCAGATATTTGCCAATATTAGCACAACTACTATGAATGGTCTTCTTGCAGACATTATGAATACTAAAGAATTTAAGGATGGAGTTAACAAATTGATAAAAGCAATATAACGGCTAAGCATTTTAAAAAACTCCTTAATTGATTTGACTCAAATAGTCGTTGAAATAAAAGACAATGACTACATTAAGGTTTCTAACAATCCACTAAATTGATTTTTTTACCCAACATTTGGTACAATCACAATTTAATTTTATCTTTGAAGGCGTAAAACATTAATAAAATCACAAAAATGGAAAAAAATAAAACTATTCCCGTTTTTTCGGCTCATTCCGAAACACTTGAAGAACAAACCAATATGTTTCCGGGCGTAAAACAAACAATTGGGAAAATTAGTGCTGTCCAAGTTAAAGTGTTGGAGCAAAATATACAGATAGTATTAAGTGACCTTGTCGATTTATTTAATAATATTGAACTGAAAAATAACAAGTTTGATATTGATACAATATCTCTTGTCTTAAATGTCAGTAGTGGAGGCAAAGTTTCATTAGTTGGTGAAATCAATTCCAATCTTACTTCTGGAATTACAGTAACTCTAAAACGTCAAAAGAGTTAATTATGCCTGCATCAATATCCCTCGAAGGTTCTCTATCTAATGATGTATCAAGTGTTGGTATAAAATCATTGAAAAATTTATTCGAATTGTTAATAAATGATTTCCAAACTTATCCAACTCACTACTATTCAATTTCTCCAAATGAGTTAAAGTCTCAAATGAATGAAGTAAAATGGAAAATTGCTTCAACTCCTATTTTTAATGCTTTTGTTCGTCCAAAAACTAATGAAATTGGAGTAAATCTTTTTTCTATTTTAAGTATAATGAGTATTCCGAAAATTACGGATTTTATACAAGCACTAATTACTAATAATAAAACTATAAATCTTTCACAATTAGATAAAATAATAAAAAATATTCCAGTAAGTATTTCAAGTGAAGTCGGGGAACTATTTAAAACTTGGCAAAATGTGGACAATAGTTCCCTAAGAAAAAATGTTTGGAATATAAATGAGTTTTCTAAAGTTAGTAATTTTTTCTTTTTTGAGAATATGATGCGGTTTCTCATATGGCATGAAACCTCACACTGGAATTTTGAAAGATTCAATATTGAATATAAAGACAATATTATAGGGCAAACATTTTCTCATTTAAATAATTTCTTGAAAGAAGGGAATTTCATAGATGAAAATAGTATTTATATTGCATATGATTATTTGAGTGATGAAGAAGTTTGCTATCATTGGTCAAACGAAATTAGTGCTGATACAATGTCTGCCCTCGGGTGTATACAAATGTGTAAAAATTCGGAGGAAAGGATGAACTTTTATGCTTCGCTTGCAATAATGTTTGGATTACTTACATATTATCAGGATTATCTCATTAATTTTAGGAATATTGATTTATCTTTTCGCACCCACCCACCAGTTGCATTTAGACAAGAAATACTACTTTACAATTTGTCAAAAGAGCATCAAATGAACTTAAAAGATTTTATTACTTATGAGTACGGTACTGGAGTAGCGGTCAATATGATAATGAGACAAATTTTAGACAATTATAGGCAATTAAAACAAAAAATATAATAAAATCGTCGAACAATCCACTGTCTATCATGCCTCCTAAACGTCGGCACGTCGTCAGTGGTCACGTTATACCAAATTAGCATACCGTAAAAACGGTAAAAGCGTGCACTAACGACCAAATCTAAGTCATTGATTTTCAACGGCTATTTTGGTAGTTAGATACGACCATAAAAAAATAATTAATAAATGGCAATTTACTTATATGTTGACAATTCTAACCTCTTCATTGAGGGAAAACGCGCAAGTGCCGTAAAAAAAGGGTTGAGCAAAAATATTTATGATGCCATGAATAATCAAGTTTTTGATAATTCATGGAGATTAGACTTTGGAAATTTGCACAAATACGTGGGCTCGGAACTTGGCGATTCAATTGCCTCGGCATCTTTGTTTGGCTCTAAACCACCTGCGAACGATAGTGTCTGGAAAATGGCAAATCAAAATGGATTTACCACAAATATCTTTGACAGAAATTTTGCAAACAAAGAAAAAAAAGTTGACACGAGTATTATAACAGAGATGATGAGTGATGCCTTCCAAAAAGTGAATAAACAAAATGATAAAATAGTTTTGGTTGCTGGCGATGCTGACTTTGTCCCTGCTATCGAATCTTTAAGAAATGCAGGTTTTGAAGTTCATGTTTTCTTTTGGGGGCATGCTTCAAATGAATTAAAAGTCTCGGTCGGCTCTAACTTTCACTCACTTGATGATAAATTAGATTTATTAGGGTACTAAAAACAAATAAAAATTATGCCTCACGAAGTAAAACTTGATTGTTATACTATTAAAGTTCGTAGCCGAAAAAGTAGAAATGGCAGAGCCGAGTATTTTGGCTTGACAGATTTAACATTTATCGAAGGGGAGGATAAACGGCAACTGGATTTTAAAGAAATGTTTGACCACTTCATTACCAGTTTTGATGGAACATTTGCAGGCATATCTGGTAATGAAACAGTTATCTATCCACCACCAGGTGAAGTAACATTCGCAAGTGAAAGAAGAATAATTTATGGATTCATGAAGGCTGGGAAATCTGGTGTAGGGCGGCAAATACTCGACAGGAACAATCCTGAGGATGAAGTATTCCGAGTTACTCCTGAACACGTTGACTCAATTGAATATTTTTTTCTATTGTGGGTTCCGACAGACAGCAATTTGGGGTTCATGATTGTACAAGGATTATCAACTGACTCAATTTCAGACACATTTGTTCGACTTGTTAAAAAATATTTTACCGATAAAATTGATGATAGATTCATCGAAATTGATAAATTTGTGCCAAAGGAAACCGTCCAGCAAATGAAAGAAAGTGGAGAAATAAATAAAATCACTTTAAGGAAACAACATCTTTCACCAGATCGTGCGAATGATATTTTGGGAGTTAATTTCATTGATTCACCAGTAATAATTGAAGTAAAAGTTAGCGGCCTGAAAGGATATTCAAATAATATTAAAGCTGCAATCGAGGGACGGTTAGGTGATGCAGTGAGAGATATAGTTGCAGGGGAGCCTCAGTTTTTTACAACACCTGTTTTAGAACAAATCGGCATGGACGGCACTCATGATTTATTAGTAGAGTACGAATTTAATGGCAAGAAAGCAACAGCAAAGAAGTCACAATCCTTTCAACTTCAACCTTACTATTACGTTAACGATGAAAGTATTACAAGAGACCCCTTAACAAATTTGCCAACAAAAGAGTCTATGCGTGACTATTGTTTAGACTTTTTTACTCACATTCGTAATGAAATAATACCAAACAGGCAAAATGTTCAAGATTAGTGTCAAAGAAATTTTACAAGACCATTTTAAAACTCTTGTAAATGCAAACACAAACCGTCCCGGGTTTGATGACTATTTGACATTTTTGGTGCTACCAATGATAATTGCATCTTTTTTTTATTACGGAGGATTAAGGGTTGATAAAGATTCCATCGAGACAATAGTCGGTAGTCTTTCAATTTTTGTTGGTTTACTTTTTAACGCTCTTATCATTTTGTTAGATGTTGCGAGAAAACAAGAATCAAAAGAAATAAAACAAATAATAGTAAAAGAACTTACTGCTAATATATCATTTTCAATAATAATTTCTTTTGCCGCCATATTCATAATGCTTTTTGGGTTTGTTGAGACCTTAAATGATAAAGTTAAAGCAGCTATCAACATTGTTTCTTTTTTTCTTTTGGCTGAGTTTTTACTAACTTTTCTAATGGTTATGAAAAGAGTGTATCTGGTTTTTAAAAAAGAACTAAACGAAACTGGGCAGAATAAATAAATGGTATAACTATGCTTCCTTGCATACCGCTCGCTAAACGCGACGGTATGCAAGGAAGCAAACGTCAGACCGTTAAAAAACCTCCCCACCTGCCCCTAAAAACCTTGCACACCATCAAAAAAATCTTCATATTTGCCGGCACAAAAAATACCGCGTATGGGACATATTACCGGAATACTGCGGCAGGAGTGCCAATAATACATACCTGAGAGTATTTACTCAACTGTGTCTGCAAAAAATTCATACACACTAAAGCACACATCCTCAAGGGTTAATAATTACCTTCTACGCTTTAGACACAGTTCAGTGACCACTATCTTTTGATAAAATCATAGCCAATGAACAACAAACCCAAGCCCTAAAAGCCCTCCGCGACAGTCTCTTGCCCAAACTCATGTCAGGCGAAATAGACGTCAACAACATAAAATTATAAACGCTATGGAAAACAAAATCGAAATTTTTGAAACGAATAAGCGCCAAATAGAGGTGCGGATGTCTTCGGATACTGTATGACTTTCGCAGCGGCAAATGGCGGAACTGTTTGACAAGACAGTGATACCATTGGTTTGCACTTGAAAAATATATTTGCTGAAGAAGAATTAGAAGAAGGGGCAACTACCGAGTTTTTCTCGGTAGTTCAGCAAGAAGGCAAGCGGGATGTAAAACGGAATGTCAAATTTTACAACTTGGATGCTATTCTATCTGTAGGCTACCGTGTAAACTCCAAACGCGGCACCCAGTTCCGCCAATGGGCTACCCAGCGGCTGAAAGACTATTTGGTACAGGGCTATGTTATGAGCTGCTTCATGGCACCGACATGGAGCGGCAATACCATGATTGGGACAAGAAAGAAAGCGTACAAGCGAAAATGATAGCAGATGATTTTGCTAATGCATTTTGAACACTCTCCATGACTATTTTTGGGCTTTAAAATGCAAGGATCATCCCGAACGACTAGGTTTTCTGTATCTTTGCATCAAATTGTTTGATATGAAATTGGCAGACGTTAAGAACGACATCGCCTTTCGCAAAATCTTTGGAAATGAGAACAAAAAGGAAGTCATGATTTCTTTTTTGAATGCTATCCTTGACTTTGAGGAAAAACATAGAATCGCAAATGTAACTATTCTGAACCCATACCAACTTCCAAAATTCAGAGACGGGAAGGCAACCATAATTGACGTAAAAGCACGAGACCAAAGCGGTCGTGAGTTCATCGTCGAGATGCAGGTGGCTGATGCATTGGGGTTCAGCAAGCGGGTATTGTACTACACTTCGCAGGGCTATGTCAGCCAGATTGACCGGGGTGAGTTTTACGACAGGCTTAACCCAACAATTTTTGTGGGCATTTTGGACTTCGAGTTGTCAAAAAATCCCAAGTACATCAGCCGCCACCGAATACTTGATGTGGAGACGGGCGAGCGGATAGTGGAGGACATGGAGTTTAACTTTATTGAACTACCAAAATTCAAAGTGCAGCGAAAAGACCTAAAAACGCTTGTCGAGAAGTGGGTATTTTTTATCAAAGAAGCGGAGAACCTTGAAGTAATCCCGGAGGGCATGGACGACCCTGGATTGAAGGCAGCGTTTGAAGAAGCAAATATCCAAACTTGGTCGCCGGAAGAATTGGAGGCTTACGATTATGCCGGTTTGCGAGAGACCGAGGAGAAGTTGCGGCTTGCAAAAGCAATAAAAGATAAACAACTAAAAATAGCGAGGCAGATGAAACACAAGGGAATGGATAATAAAACCATTGCCGAACTCACGGATTTATCAGAAGATGAAATAAGGGATATATAAAATGGCACGAACAATTATTTGTATTAGAATTTAAGAGCATGTCCGGGATTGGCAGGGGGGCAATGGCAGCCTGTGGGGGAGAATTACGGGCCTGAAAATTGGGGTAGTGGGGGTTTTTTAACAGCCTGCGTTCGATGAAACTAAAAGAATAAAAAAATGAGAATAAGTACTCTATTTCTATTCCTAATCACCGTCTTCTTTTCATGCGACGATGAAGATAATAACAGGATTGCCCAACTTAAAAATCAAGTTACAAGATTAGAACGTGAATTAAGTAATGGTCAGGAACAATTGCCCATTAAAGAAAATTCAACTGATGAAGTGAAATCAAAATGTAACATCGACAATGCTGTTTTTCAAAAAAAAGGCGATGAAAACAATCGGTTTATTAGATTCTATAACAAATCAGGCGATAAAATTGAGTTTACGGGTGAGTTTGACGGCGAATCACTTTCAGGCACAGCAGTATTACACGGATACAAAGGAGGATACAAAATTAGTGCGATTAAAGGCGGTTTTAGTGGCGAAATACTTTTGTTTTCTGACTGTCGTCAATTAACTGGTTCTTTGAAAGAAAAAGAATTTGGGACAATGTACTCAATTGACTTTGTTAAAAAGTAGTTTAATGACCGTAAAAGATGGTAATTTTGCCTGAAATTCTGCAAAATGACAAAGAAGCATATCCGATTTGATTGGGCAGCCAAGAAAATGCTGCGAGACAAGAAGAACTTCGGCATCCTCGAAGGCTTCCTTTCCGAACTTTTGGGCGAGGACGTGAAAATCGAAGGACTTTTGGAAAGCGAGAGCAACCAAGAGGAGGAAGATGACAAGTTCAACCGAGTTGACTTGTTCGCAGAGAACTCGAAAGGCGAACACATCATCATCGAAATCCAGAACACGAGGGAGTTGGACTACCTGATGCGGATGCTTTTTGCCACGTCGAAAGCAATCACGGAATATCTTCCTGTCGGAGCAAAGTACGGGGAGATAAAAAAGGTAATCGCCGTGAGCATCGTGTACTTCGACTTGGGCAAAGGCGAAGATTACGTTTATGTGGGACAGACAAAATTCAAAGGATTGCACACGAAAACCGAACTGCAACTGACGACAGCGCAGAAAAAGTTGCTCGGCAAGCCGACTATTCACCAAGCCTATCCTGAATATTATTTGATAAGGACGACCAAATTTAACGACATCGTGAAAGACACGTTGGACGAGTGGATTTACTTTTTCAAGAATAGTGAAGTGTTGGACGAGTTCAGAGCAAAAGGAATGCAAGAAGTCCGGGAGAAACTAAATGTCATGAACCTACCCGACGGCGAACGTAAAAAATACGATAAGTTTTTGGAGCGGCTGCACGATGAAGCGAGTTATGCCGAAACCATGAAAATCGAAGCAGAAGAAGCCGCTAAAAAAGTAGAAGATAAATTTCGGGAAGATGAAAGGTTGAAAACGGGGAGAGAAATTGCCAAAAACCTGATTAAGATGAACTTCCCTGACGAACAAGTTGCCCAAGCAACAGGACTTTCAATTGATGAAGTCAAGGCAGTGAGAGGTAATAAATAAAATTCATCGAACTTTAAAGGCTGAACGTCAAGCGAGGAATCGAGCCTTGCCATTCGGCCTTTGTTGAACGAAGCCGTCGTCCCCTGCCCACGATCCATAGGCGTGTGGGCAGGGGGCACCAATCATCAAAAGTGTACCACCATTTGCACAAAAAGTGTACCACCGGTAAATGACATGGTCTCGTTTTTCTGCACACAAAATTCCATTAACTTTGCGCAAAGATGGAAAAAAAGACATTGAATTGGTTCAGGAATACCATAGCATAGTTTTTCCATTGTTCAAAAAAATCAGTACAACATTGCAGAAAACGAACTTTAAAAGATACCCGTGACGTTTTATTGCCCAAACTCATGTCAGGCAAAATAGACGTATCCAATATAAAAATATGAGCCAAATCATCATCTACCAAAGCCCGGACGGGCAAACGCAATTGGATGTCCAAATGGGGAAAGACGAAAAAGTAGCCGAAGCAGTAATTGAAATGAATACGGACGGTGTTCCGACATCAACTATGGCCAAATACCTGAAAATTTCAAAAGGAAAAAATGAGTGTTGTAAAATCGTTATCTTTCACTTTCTATGAAGACAAAACTTATTTTACCCAAAGCGAAATTTTTAACGATGTCTATTCTCAAAGTGGCACATACCGCTTCCAGGGGGATAAGATTATAGACAGAGGTACGAAATGATCTCCGAATTCAGGCTTTTTTCATACCTTTACCTCAAATTATTGAAAATGAAATTTGTAGATGTAAAGAACGATATTGCGTTCCGCAAGATTTTCGGCAATGAAAACCGGAAAGAAACACTCATTTCTTTTCTTAACGCCGTGCTTGATTTTCACGGCAACCAGAGAATTAAGGAAGTAACAATACTCAATCCGTATCAACTGCCTAAACTTAAAGGTGGTAAAGTTACTATAATTGATGTAAAGGCGACTGACCAACTTGAAAGGACATACATCGTGGAAATGCAGGTCGGAGACCTTGACGGTTTCGAGAAGCGGGTGCTTTTTTACTCATCTAAAAGTTACAGCGACCAAATCAAGCGGGCAGATTTCTACCGAAAGTTACGCCCTGTCATATTCATTGGGATACTTGACTTTGAGCATACCGAGAACAAAAACTATATTAGCCGGAACCAAATCCGAGACGTAGAAACTGGCGAGCAGACGATAAAGGATATGGAGTTTAATTTTATTGAGCTGCCTAAATTCAATAAAGAACTTCATGAATTGGAGACTTTGACTGAGAAATGGGTTTATTTCATTAAAAACGCTGAAAATCTTGAAGTTGTACCAGACAATATCAATGATGAAGGATTAAAATCGGCATATGAAGAAGCCAATGTTCAGACTTGGACACAGGAAGAGTTAGATGCCTACGAGTATGCTTTTATGAGAGAAGAGGACGAACGCGCAAGATTAGAAAAAGCCGAACTAAAAGGAGAAGAAAAGAAAGAAGTAGAAGTTATCTTTGAGATGCATAAAGATGGTGTTCCACTGAAAACAATAGCAAAATATCTAAAAACGACAGAGGAACGAATTGCTCAAATTGTTGACTATCAATCAGGTAAATAAAACCGCCCATCTTTGCATGGTCTCACATGGCCGACTAAGCGCGGCCACGTAGCCCATGCCATCGTCAGACCGTTAAAAAACCTCCCCAGCTGCCCCTAAAAACCTTTCACACCATCAAAAAAATTTTCCTATTTGCCGGCACAAAAAATACCGCGTATGGGACATATTACCGGAATACCGCGGCAGGAGCGCCAATACCTGTGCTGGGACGACCTGATCGGCCTGTGACAAAACCCGGGATATTATCTACGGCATGGATACACACACACAACAGGATGGCTATATTTGCGCAGTGGTAAGCGCTTATGCGCCACTTTTTTGGGCAGTCCGGGATTGGCAGGTGGGAAATTACGGGCCTGAAATGGGGGCAGTGTTTTTTTTAACAGCCTGCGTCGCACATCCCAGACATGCTCTTAATAGGATAAACCCAAGACTATAACAAAATCATATTTATGCAGCGATTGATAACTTTATTGTTATTTTGTTTGATACCAATTGCCGTATCAGCCCAAATTAAGAATGTAACACTTTCTGGAAAAGTACAAGACAAACTGAGCAAAGAAACCTTAGCCTATGTTAGCGTCGTCCTAAAAAAACAAGCAGACAGTATTTTTGTAAAAGGTACAATTAGTGATGAATCAGGCGTATTTACACTTCCGAACCTTACGCAGGGCAGTTATTTGATTGAAATTTCTTTCGTGGGCTATCAAACACATTATCAAGCTGTTTTGATAGGGCAATTGAGCGATTATTTGGACATTGGTTCTATAGCAATAAGTCCAAGTGTTCAAACACTGGGAGAAGTAGTTGTTGCTGCAAAACAAGATGAGATTAGCAGTAAAATGGATAAAAAGACCTATAACCTGACAGATAATCTGTCTCAAAGTGGCGGTTCTGTCTTACAGGCCATCAGCAACTTGCCAAGTGTGACGGTTTCGCAAGAGGGTAAGGTTTTACTGAGGGGTAGTGATAAAGTGATGATTTTGGTTGATGGACAACAAACCGCTTTAACGGGCTTCGATAGTCAAAAGGGCTTGGATAATATCCCTGCCTCTGCTATTGAAAGGATAGAAATCATCAACAATCCCTCTGCAAAATATGAAGCCAATGGCAATGCCGGAATTATCAACATTATTTTTAAAAAAAACAGTCAGCAGGGCTGGCATGGCAAGGCGGGTTTTGCGTTTGGTTTAGGCGCTTTGTGGGAGAAAAAAGAGAATTTGCCTACTATTCGCCCTCAATTTCAGAATACACCTAAAATAAATCCGTCCCTTGCGCTAAATTTCAAGAAAGAGAAAAGCAATCTGTTTTTTCAAGGAGACTGGTTATATACGCAAACATTGAATAAAAATGAATTTTCAACCCGCACGTACCAAGATAACGCAATTATTCTGCAACAAGTCAAACGCAATAGAACCACCAGTCTTCCAAGTTTGAAAACAGGCTTTGATTACAACTTTAATGAAGCCAATAGTTTGACGATTTCGGGTTTTTACAGCCAAGAAATCATTGATGACCGAGGGGATATTCCTTATTTTTTACAAGATTTCTCAAACCGTTATCGCCTCTGGCAATTTATTGAAGATGAAGTAAAATATACGGCAGCAGCAAATGCTGTTTTTGCGCATAAATTTAAACAAGCAGGGCATACCCTTAATATTAACTATAATTATTCCTTTCACAGGGAAGATGAAAAATACTTTTTTACCAATACACTGCCCAACTTCGTCGGTGAAGATGCCTTCAAACTGCTTTCAGATGAATATATACACGATTTTGGATTGGATTACGTGAAACCCAATAAACACGGAAAATTTGAAACAGGCTTAAAGTTTAGGCGGCGTTCTATCCCTGTGAATATGCAGTTTTTTCCGGGCATCAATTCACCCATTGATAGCAACGCCGGCGGCTGGGCTAATTATTATGAAACTATTCCTGCTTTGTACGGCAATTATACGTATGAAACCCCACGGTATGACATCGAAGCGGGGCTACGCATGGAGTATGTAAACGTAGATTATCAAGTCAACCCTAACCACAATACCTATAAAAGTGACGGATATGCCTATACACAACCCTTTCCCAATCTTCGGCTTACGTATAAATTGAATGACAAAAACAAAATATCGCTTTTCTATAATCGGCGTGTGGACAGGCCTAATGAGGTAGATATTCGTATTTTCCCAAAATATGATGAACCTGAATTGATAAAGGTTGGTAATCCAGCCCTAAAACCGCAATTTACCAATTCTTTTGAGGTGGGTTATAAAAACATCTTAGCGCATAGCAGCCTGTTCGTTGCACTTTATCATCGAATTACCGATGGCACAATTACCCGTATTGCAACCAAAACACCGAATAGTGTTTTACTGTACAACGTGTTTCAAAATGCGGGCATAAGTTACAATTCGGGCCTGGAATTGGTGTTTCAGCATAGTTTTTCAAAAAAAATAGCCATAAATGCCAATGCTAATGTCTATAAAAACATCATTGAAGCCTTTTCTGTCATTAACCAATACCCAACACCATCAAATTATTCATCAGCAAAACAAGAAATTGTTTCAGGCAATGTAAAATTGAACTTCAAAGCACAACTGCCTCAAAGTGTTGAACTACAATTAACTAATATGTATTTTGCGCCTGACATCATTCCGCAAGGAAAGATTTATAGTCGGTTTACCACTGATTTAGGCATGAAAAAAAATATTCAGAAAGGCAAAGGTGAATTGATATTTAATGCTACCGACCTTTTTAATACACTTAATATTAAGACAAGGGTTGACGGTACGGACTTTGTGCTGAACAGTACCAATTATTACGAAACACAAGTGTATAGATTGGGATATAATTATAAGTTTTAGACTAGTAGCGGTGGGAGCAGTGCCGGGATTTTTTACTTATAGTCAACACAAAGTGGTTTTGAATCACCCCGCTCACGCCAAGCTAACCCACCATGCGCTCGCGCGGCGGCTTCGCCCCGTGCGGCCCAAGCAACGTGATTCGCTAACCTTTTCCTTCAGTGTCCCTAATCACCAAAAGTGTACCACCAGTAAATCGTAACTTATCCCGGACATGCTCTTAAAATACACCAATATGCAAAAAAACTTTTTACTCTTTATCAATATCTTCTTACTGGCATCTGTATTGTTGGGTCAACAGTCATTTGTTGATGCTTCACTGCAATATCTGAATGACAATAATATTTCTCCTCAGCATTATGTTCTTAATAAATTCACAAAGGCTGACGTTATCCTCCTTGCTGAAGATCATAGAGTTAAAGAAAATCTTGATTTTTTAGGAAGTTTAATACCCCAACTTTATAAAGAAGGAATATTTACTATCGGTATGGAATTCGGAGCCTGTGAAGACCAAAAATTATTAGATAGTTTAGTGACCGCAGAAACTTATGATGAGAATTTGGCAAGACAATTAATGTTTAACTATAATCCTGGCTGGGCATTTAAGGAATATATGGATATTTATAAATACGCTTACAAAAGCCCAATAGTTTAGCAGCGTATTGGAAACAGATATACGATTTTGCAGACCTCGTCAAATATTATGGAAAAACTGATGAACAATAAACTACTGCTAACGCTAAGAGCATGTCTGGGGCCCAAAACGGCTCTTTTTTCAGCATTTTTATCGTTTTTGAAGGAGTGTAGCCCCGCTATACATTGGAGCAATAACTGATTTTTTGTAAAAATACCGTTTCAACAAAACCATATGCCTCCTATCCTCGTATATTGTCTCCGTACGGACAAAATAAAGAGGTCCGGTTGTTCTTCGCCGGAATAAAAATACCTTTGCGGTGATTCTACTCTTATTATCTTGTTCTTAAATAAAAATAGAAAAACTAATATTTAAATAGAAAAACTTAAATATTTGAATTTTGACAGCACTATACAACAATACTGCGATACTCATTTTCAGTCGCTCGGCACAGGCGGAAGCAAAAGAGAAAAAATTGGTTTTCAACCCCCGAAAAGCCGAACCGGTGGCGCATTTAATGATAAAAAGTACGCATCGTGTTGTTAAAAGTACCAAAATTCCTTATTTCTTCTTTACTGAAAAAAAACAAGTTGGCCATAGTTTTGGCGAGCGCCTTGCCCATGCATTTGAAACCATTTTTGACAAAGGTTTTGACCATGTTATTGCTATTGGCAACGATTGTTTGTCGCTTTCAAAAACAGATATTTTAAGCGCTCAACAAGCCTTAAATTCAGGCATAGATACCGTTTTTGGCAAAACAACTGACGGCGGTGCTTATCTGATCGGGCTTCAAAAAACGACTTTTGACGCTGCCGCTTTTCAACAAATTGAGTGGAAAAGTCCCTCCGTATTTGAGGAACTTTTGAATTTTGTAGCCCAAAAAAACCTAAAAACTACCTGCCTAAGTGAAAAAACAGACCTTGATTCTGCTGAACAATGGGCCAATATCCTTAATTCCATTCCTTTATTGTTAAAAAGGTCGCTCTTAGGCCTTTGGGCTTTTTGTAACAATGATTTTTGTTACCACAACCCAAACCATTCTTTCCGGTTTTATGCCTATTTCAAGTTGCTACGTGCGCCCCCGCTTTAAAAGACTTATTGCGGTGCGAGATCATCCGTCCGGAGATTGATCTTTTCCTGCTGATTGAGGCTTATTTTTAGGTCCGTAGATCAATATTTTTTCTTAGAGTGCTCTTAACAAGGCTTTACACCATGCGCTCGCCGTATGGGCATCCTACTTTTTTTTTGAATTTCAATTTTTTATTTCGATGAAAAAATTAACACTTATATATGGCTTGCTGATGTTGGCAAGCACGGTTTTCGCACAAGTTGACCTCGAAGTTTCCATTTTTAAATATCGAGAAAACACGCCCCTTAGCAACATAACCGTTTTATTAAAAAATGAGGCGATTGGCTTTTCGATGGAAAAAGAAACCAACGAACAAGGCAAAATCCAATTCAAGGGCTTGTCATTGTCAGGGACTTATACCGTTTGGGTTGCCGAAACCCCCGAATTTTATGAAGGGCAAAAAACGGACATTGTGTTAAATAGTAATACAAATGCGAGTGTTGCCTTGCCCTTAATTCCCAAAATGGAAAAGCAATTGTCGGAGTTCGTCGTTTTGGGCTCTACCAAAATCAACGCTCGAAATGCTGAGGTGTCCTCGTCACTTAAACAAAAAGAAATTGAGGAATTGCCCGCTGAAGGGCGTGATATTAACCGTCTGCTCTACCGCCTACCCAATGTCGTACAGGCAACGGGTTTTTATCCCGAGGCCCCGCCTGTGTCCATTAATGGTACCAATTCCTTGTTTACCAATTACTTAATTGATGGTATGGACAACAATGAGCGCTTTTTGGGTGGCATGAAATTCAATATTCCCGTTGGATTTGCTAAAAACATCAATGTCCTGACCAATAATTTTTCATCCGAATACGGCAATTCAGGAAGTGGTATTGTGAATGTCACTTCGCGTTCGGGCAGTAATGAACGTACCGCCGAAGCATTTTTTGTTACCCGTCCAGGAGCAGGTATTGACGCGCCAAGTCGTTTTATTTTACGTGATTTGACGGGCAATCAGGTGAAAGACGGTTTTCAGCGCTATCAAGGCGGTGTGGGTTTTGGCGGTGCTTTGACAAAAGATAAAACTTTTTACTATGTCAATGCCGAATACACACAAGACATTAAAGATAATTACCTTGTTTCGCCGGCTTTGGGCGTGAATACAACCGTGCGTGGCAGAAATAATTTTGCTTATTTGTCGGGCAAACTTGACCATATTTGGAATGAAAAATTCAAATCTTCCATCCGTGCCAATGTCGGCATCGTAAATGTTGCGCGCCAGGGCGGTGGTTTGGAAGGCGGGGCGTCATTTCCGTCCACTGCCAATTATCAAGACCGAAACAGCATCTTGATTGCCTCGAAAAACACGTATCTGGGCGATAATTTCAAGTCAGAAACCAATGTGCAGTACAGTTCTTTCCGTTGGAATTACGCGCGGGCAGCCAACGATGCTTCGCCCAATGTCTCCGTTTTAGATGCGTCTGAACAAACCATTGCGATCCTCGGGCATCCGGGATATTTGTTTGATTCCCACGAAAAAACCATCCAGGCGCAAGAGAAACTGACCTTTTACCTTAGAAATCATACCTTAAAAACGGGTGTTGAAGTCATTTCAGCGAACCATAGTTTGTTCGGCGGCGGCAATCCCAATGGCAGTTATACCGTCAAATTGACGGATGCCCAAGTGGCGGCTTTAAAAGCGAAAAACTTGGGCGCGGACCTTACGCCTAATGATATTCCTGCTGATGCAGAAGTCTTGTTTTACGGTGTTGAATTGCGCCCAAATTCTTTTGGCACAACACAAAATATCGCTTCAGTTTACGTAGAGGATGCTATTTCTGTTAGCAATAAATTGAATGTTTCACTGGGTTTGCGTTATGATTATGACAATTTATCGAAAGGCGGCTCGACAAAAGGCGATTACAACAATATTGCACCGCGCCTAAGTTTCAACTATAAACTGAACGGTAATAGTAGTTTGCGCGGTGGTTATGGTTTGATTTATGACAAAATTTTATACGCTATTTACAGCGATGCCCTGCAACAAAATACAACTTCAGCAGACTACAAAAAACAATTACAGGCCTTTGTGGACAAAGGGATTTTGCCCAAAGGAACTGATTTGAACTTGATCACTTTTGATGGCAATTTGGGTGCTTCGGCAAACAATGTGTCTTACTTAAAAGGACCCTCAGCAGCCAGTTTGCAAGAACAAAGGGCAAAAGCATTCAGCGGTGAGCGGCGTATTTTGAACCCCAATGGTTACCAAAATCCGTACACGCACCAGTTTTCATTGGGGTATCAGCAACAATTTAGTGAAAAGCACTTGTTTTACGTGGATTTTGTGTATAATAAAAGCGGTAATCTTTTCCGCTTGCGCGACTTGAATGCACCCACTTTTTACGATATTACAGCCAATGGCAATAAAGCCCGGACACAGGCAGAAGCCGATTTGACCCGTCCTTTGCCCGTCGCAGCCGATGGTTCTATTACTGTAAATGGTGAAAAATTAACGGGTGTGGCCCGCACCGTTGTGGTCACTGAAACAGATGGGAAATCTGAATATAAGGGTTTGAGTTTCAATTTACAAAAAGATAAAGGTGATGATAATATCAGCTATCGCTTGATTTACACGCTTTCGCAACTGAAAAATAATACCGAAGATATTAATTTTCGTGCCGAACAAGCCAATAACTTTGACCGGGAATATTCCGTCAGCATCAACGACCGCACCCACGTTTTGAACGGTATTGTCAGTTATTACCCTGTAAAAAATTTGAGCATTACGATGGCATCTTTGATTCAAAGCGGGCAACCGATTAACCGTATTCCCGATGCAAAAGTATATGGCACGACCGACCTCAATGGTGACGGACGTTCATTTGCTGATGCGTATCAAGGTAACAGCGACCGTCAACCAGGCGAGGCTCGAAATAGCGACCGCCTTCCGTGGTCAAACACCTTTGATATTGCGGCAGAATACCGTTTTTCTATCGGAAAATCAGGTTTGATCCTGAGAGCGGATGTTTTTAATTTGTTCAATGCTGAAAACTATTCGGGCTATTTCAACAACGCTACGCAATCCAATCAAATACAGGTGGGACCCGCTTCCAATGGTTTGTTGGTGCGTAGAAATGCAGCTCCGCCACGGCAGTTTCAGTTTAGCCTGCGGTATTCATTTTAAAAATTTGATGTACTAAGTAACGATAAAATTTGGCATAATTTAGGTTATGCCAAATTTAATTTTATTACAATATGAAAAAAATACTCTTTCTATTTATTGCGTTTTTTTCTATACATGCTTGTCAAAATTCATCAAAACAGGCGAGTTTTGACATAAAAAACGCCTCCTGGCAACAAATTGAAACGCAAGCCAAAGGCTCAACCGTGCAACTGATGATGTGGCAAGGCGACCCGTTGATCAACAAATACATGGCAACGTATGTCATTCCCGAAGTGAAAAACCGCTTCGGTATTGACCTCAAAATCAATGCGGGACAGGGAAATGATATTGTAAAAACATTATTGGCTGAAAAAGAGGCGAATAAGACCGAATCGTCAATAGACATGTGCTGGATTAATGGCGAAACGTTTTTTCAGTTGCGCCAAATCAATGCCCTTCATGGTCCTTATGTTTCGCAACTGCCTAATAGCCAATATATTAACTTTGAAAATCCTTTTATTAAAAATGATTTTCAACAGCCGACAGATGGCTATGAATGTCCGTGGGGCAATGTGCAAATGGCCATTATTTATGATTCCATTCGCACGCCACAGCCTCCCCTCAGTATGGAAGCCCTCGAAGCGTATGTGAAGGCACATCCAAGCCGTTTTACCATTCCGAATGAATTTACGGGCATGACGCTTTTAAAATCGTGGATGATTGCGCTCTCGGGTAGTAAAAATGGTTTGGATGGGGCGTTTGATGAAAAGAAATACACGGAATTGTCAACCCAATTATGGGATTATATCAACCGCAACAAGCAGTATTTTTGGCGTAAAGGCGAGACATTTCCTGAAAGTTTGGCTGCGGTGCACCAGATGTTTGCAAATGGTGAATTGGATTTTACGATGTCCAATAATGATGGCGAAGTGGATAATAAAATCCTTCAAAACATCTTTCCAAAATCAGCCAAGTCCTTTGTTTTTGAGTCGGGAACAATCCAGAATTCACATTATATGGGTATCCCAATGAGTGCAAAAAATAAAGCGGGCGCCATGGTGGTCATCAATTTTTTGATTTCCCCCGAAGCGCAATGGCAAAAAATGGCCCCCTCGGTATGGGGCGACGGAACGGTGTTGGACATCGGGAAATTGCCAATGGAATGGCAACAAAAGTTTAAAAACATACCCGAACGCACCCATTCGCCGAAGCGTTCCGACATTCAGGACAAGGCTTTGGAAGAACCTGTGGCGGAGTATATGATTCGTTTAGCGGATGATTTTAGAAAATATGTCATTGAAGCCACCCCCATCCCCTCCCAAAAAGAGGAGTAAAATCCGTTCGATGAATTTGCAGAAATTAAAAAAGGTTTTTGCCATAACATTCTTCCTGTTCTTCACCATTGTTCCTTTGGTGTTGGGCCTGCTTTATGCTTTTTTATATTCTATTGGTGTAGTTGGCGCATTGAGCAGTGGATTCAGCTGGGCACATTGGCAAGCCGTATTAAGTTCCGAGAGTTTTGTTTATTCCCTCTTGACCAGCCTTTTGGTAGCCACTGTTTCATTGAGTATATCCATTTTTCTGGCGCTGTTTTTCACTATTTTTATCAACCAAAAACGCATTTATCATTCATCATTTATCATTCATCATTTTTATATCCCCCTCAGTATTCCACCTATAATTGCTGCTTTTTTGACGTTTCAGTTTTTAGGCAGTTCAGGCATGGTGTCAAGGTTTTTTCATAACATAGGTTTAATAGCCAATGCGGAAAGTTTTCCCGAATTGGTGAATGATAAATTATATATTGGAGTTGTTGCCACGCAAGTATTAATGAGCTTCCCTTTTTTAACATTGATATTTTTAAATTTTTATAGAACAAATAATATCAATGCTTTAATTCAAGTGTCAAAAACCCTGGGAGCAAGGGAACAACAGATTAGGTGGCGTGTAACGATACCTGTTTTATTACAAAAATCAAGGCCGAATATCGTTTTACTTTTCATCGTTTTGATGAGTAGTTATGAAATCCCTTTACTTTTGGGGCGGCAATCTCCGATGATGCTATCCGTTTTAACAGGTCAAAAATTCAGAAAATTCAATCTCGCAGATATACCACAGGCTTATGTGATGACCGTGATTTATGCCCTTTTAATCATCATTTTAGTGGCTTTTTCTTTAAAAGTGCCCTTTAAATATTCCCCAAAGGAGGAGGCATTGTAAAACATGAAAAAAACACTTTGGATACTATTGGCATTAGTTTTTTATACACCTTTTGCCTATATTTTGCTACTTTCGTTGGCTACGAATTGGCGGTATCCTTTACTTTTGCCAGAAGCGTGGAGTACAGAGACCTGGCAATATATTTTTAAAACGGATACTTCTGTTGGTTTGAGTTTTATTTTGTCAATTGGGCTGTCTTCAATAGTGGCGTTTTTGGCAACTGTTTTTGGTTTTTTTACAGGTAAAACCATTTCAACGCATCGTTTTAAAAACGTGTTTTTAACGGTTACCTACTTTCCTTATGCTTTTTCACCTGTGGTCTATGCGTTTTGTATGAATTTTCTATTTATAAAACTCAATTTAGTGGGTACTCCAGAGGGGGTGATTTTAGCGCAATTTATCATTACATTTCCATTTGCTATGATACTATTTGCCAATCATTGGTCACGTGAGTTGATAAGCTTGGAAAATGTTGTTTTAACCCTCGGAGGTTCGCCTCAACAAGCCTTTTGGCGCGTTGTTTTACCCTTGTCAAAAAATATTTTACTGATCTGCTTTTTTCAAACTTTTATGATTTCGTGGTTTGAATATGGCCTGACTTCGGTTATTGGTTTGGGTAAAATACAGACATTAACCATTAAAACCTATCAATTTATTGGTGAATCGAATATCTATTTTGCCGCTTTGGCAAGTTGTTTATTGGTTTTTCCGCCTTTGGTTTTGTTGTGGTTGAATCGGCGCTTTGTTTTTAATCAACAATAAAATGGTAATGATGAATGATGATGAATGATGAATGATGAATGATGAATGATGAATGATGAAGCCAAAATTTGACAACTTTTTAAAGTCGGCAAATTTGTAATCCATTCGATTTAAAATAAAAAATAAGAAAAAAATGAAAGAAAATCCGTTAAAAGCCTTATTAATCTCCAACGGTATAGAGGGATTAAGCCTGTTATACCGCTCAAACGATACCATTCAATATGATGTTATTGAAATTGATGAGAACTTTAATCCCAATTTATCGGATTATGATGTCCTAATTGCGCCAAACGGTACAGACCACATCGCCTTTTATCGTATCAAAGATAAAGTCCGCGCCTTTTTAGATCATGGTGGTACATTGCTTTGTTGCGATGGTTGGTTTACTAATTGGATTCCAAACAATCGCTGGATTATGGACAATACGAAAAAGACGATTGATGTGCGCTATAAGATAAAAGACGACCCTTTTGGCTTATCGGAGCATTTTAATATAGAAGATTTAACGTATTCAAATGGTATAAGCGGTTGGTGGGCCTGCGGTTATATTGAGCCGGCGCCAAACGCCTCCGTTTTTATAGAAGATACCTGGGGCAGGCCTTTGGTGGTCATTGATGACAGCAGCACAAACGGGCTGATGATACTGACAGCAAGCGGTCCCGCCGCCGATTTATCGTATGCCACAACGGATGACGATAAGGCACATAAAGCAATGACCGACCTTTTCAAAGCCTTTATTCATTTAATTCAACATCATAAATCACTTGTCAAATGAGTACTAAAAAAATAGGTTTAATTTTCAATGGCGTGTGGTCGCAATTCACTTTTGCGAAGGCGACAAAATATCGTGAATTGTATGAATTGCTCTATATTCACGATTTAAACGCAGATACACTGAGGGGAGTGGACGCGCTGGCTATTCCTTTTCAATCGAATCAAAGCGCCATTTCTCGTAAAAAAGAGTTGATTTATACCTTTTTAGCAGCAGGTAAAAAAGTGTTTGTGGAAGGTGATAGTTCAACGGATTGGCTTGACGCCACTTGGGAGGATCGCCCCGTCAATAATTATTGGTGGGTTAAAGATCCGCACAATCCACCTGTTTCAGAAACGGATTTCAGCCACCCAATTTATGCAGGTTTGAAACCCCGCCATGCGTTTTGGCACTATCATGGCGTTTATACACAAGTGCCCGAACACGCTCAAATTATCCAAAAAACCACTCAAAGCGAGGTAGTTACCTGGCAAACCGACTACTACGGCGGCACACTCTTAGCCACAACGCTCGATCCAATTGTGGAACATGGCGTACAACAAATTACGCATTTGGATAATTACTGCGATAAATTAACGGATTGGCTGATTGGGGTGAAACCCGAAGGCGCATTTGAAATATTAAAATCAGATTATGTCGGCATTTAATGTTAAAAATAAGGTTGTAGAAGATTACAATGGCATCGCTCAACAAGCCGCCGAAACAGGCTTAGAAGCTTGGCGCGAGAACGTCTGCCTGCCCATTTATGCTCCCATTGAAGCGGAGTATCGAGCAACAAAAGGCTATTTTGAAGGGGCAAATTTGGGATTAGGCTGTGGTTTTCCGGTCAAATATGCGCACATAATGAGGGGGCAAAAAGTTTTGGATTTGGGTTGTGCAGCGGGCATTGATAGTTTTATTGCGGCGGCAGCAGTGGGTGAAGATGGTGCTGTTTATGGCATTGACCTTACACCAAAGTTGATAGAAAGAGCGCAACAAAATGCTCAAATACAAGGCTTGGCTCATGTGCATTTTACAGTGGGTGATATGGCAGAATTGCCTTTTGAACAGGAGCAATTTGATGTCATTATCAGCAATGGTGTTTTTAGTTTAATTACGGACAAATTGCAGGTTTTTAAGGAAATTCATCGCGTTTTAAAACCAAATGGCAAGTTTTGTATCGCTGATTTGATAACAAGATATGAGTTTCCCAAGGATATGATTCCTGATATTTTAGCATTGACAGGCTGTTTTAATGGCATTTCTATGCAACTGGATTATATTGATGTTATGGTAAAAGGCGGCTTTAGAAATGTCAAAATTGAACATGCACGACCTGTTGAAATACCCGACTCGATACTTGAAAAGTTCTTTTCGATAGATGAAATAGAAGATTTTAAAAAAGAGAAAAAAGGGCTATACGCAGTGACATTTAGCGGAGAAAAATAAACTCATTCATCACTCATCACTCATCATTCATCATTCATCACTCATCATTCAGCACTCATCATTCATCATTCATCACTCATCATTCATCATTCATCATTCACTAAGTGTTTTTAAAAGTAGATCATTTAATAAAAACATTCGGGAGTACCGAGGTACTGAGGGGTTGTTCATTCGACTTATTGGAAGGAACAACACTGAGTATTCTGGGAAAATCGGGTTGTGGTAAGACCACTTTATTAAAAATAATAGCAGGGTTGCTCGATGATTTTGAAGGAACGATTTTTTTAGATCATGAAAATATCAATAACAAAACCCCTCAAAATCGGAATATCGTATATCTGTATCAGGAGCCTTTGCTCTTTCCGCATTTGAACGTCTTTAATAACGTTGCTTTTGGCTTAACTTTAAGAAAAATACCAACTCCCGTTATTAAAGAAAAAGTAGAATTGATGCTTCAAGAATTAGAATTGAGCAACCAATCCTTAAAAATGCCGCATCAATTAAGTGGTGGTCAAAAACAAAGGGTGGCTTTCGGCCGGGCCTTGATTCTTGAACCTAAATTATTGCTTTTAGATGAGCCATTTGGGGCTTTGGATGTCGAAACAAGAGCGACCATGCAAGTGTTTTTTAAAAAAATAACCCATCAACATCATATTTCGTCCGTTTTTGTCACACATGATTTAAAAGAAGCGGTTTTGATGGGCGATATGTTGGGTTTTATGGAAGATGGACAATTGAAAATATACCCCTCGGTATCGGACTTTATTGTAGATGAAAAAACGGGGATGCAAAGAGAAATTGAATTTTGGAAAAACCTGAATGGTTGATAGTTTTTGGTTGTGGGTTAAGAGCATGTCTGGGATTTTCCCGCTTGGCCCAAAACGGCTCTTTTTTCAGCATTTTCACCCTTTTTTCAGTCGTGTAGCCCCGCTACACTCCTTCAAAAACGATAAAAATGCTGAAAAAATCTCTCGTTTTTGACTCAAGCAGAAAATCCCAGACATGCTCTAAATCCTGTAAATGCTAAAATCCCATTATCCACATTATCACATTCCGCTTGCGGTCGTCAGGCCCGGCATCTAATTAACCACGACCACCTTTCCACTTTTTTGACTGGCGGCCACCATGACGCGCCAATGATGAACACCCGTAGGCAGGGTTTGGGCAGGGACATCCAATTGTGATTCACCCGCAGGCCTTGCGTTGCTTTCTTGATATAGGATGCGGCCATTGGCATCAATTACTTGCAACACAACATGCTCTTGGACAGGCAATTGTAATGGAATATTAAATCCGCCTGTGCCGGGGTTAGGGTAAGGGCTGCCAATGAAGCCATTCGCACTTAGGTCATTTGTGCCTGTCGTGAGGCAGGCGCAATCCAAATTGCCCACTTGCACGGCTTTATAGTCAAATTTTGCGGGGCCAAAATTCATATTGATCTTATATCCTTGTGGAAATGGAGGGTCAAAAGGGTTGGATGGTGTAGGAAACTGATAAGTTGAAGGGTAAAACACCCAGGGCTTGATCGGTTCTTTTTGCCCCTTGGCTATTTGTTGCAAAAGCGTCAAATCATTGATATCCAATTTTTTGTCGAAATTGACATCAGCA
The DNA here is from genome assembly GCA_964539805.1 of uncultured Saprospiraceae bacterium. GTDB lineage: Bacteria > Bacteroidota > Bacteroidia > Chitinophagales > Saprospiraceae > M3007. The sequence goes on from CAZIKN010000024.1 coordinate 34,349, forward strand.
GCAATATATTGCCAGGGTTCGCTAAAAGGCTGAATACCCGACAGATGCGTCTGCAAAGTATTTACATCAGCACTGCTGATGCAAAGGGGCGCAAATTCAGGTCCTGCCAATATGGTTTCTTTGGTTGAATCTATGGAATAAGTAACCCCTTTCTTAAACAGCCGGGTGCATCCGCTTGAGTCTGTTGGAATAGTTTTAAAAAGAGGGATGCTCCCAGCAACAGACGTAATTAAATCCACGTCTTTAACAGGCTGCTGATCACAGGCATTTTCAACGCACAGCATGAATTTTTCAGTCACCTCGCAGCCGTTGCTTTGGTCTGTTATCTTGATCAATGGCTGGCATGATATGGTATTGCCTTCAGCATCTTTTGCCCATAGCGCTAGCTTCCAATCCCCCACTTGTTTACACAGAAATAAAAGGCAATCAACGGGCCGTCCAAGCGCATCATTAGGGAATATTTGCGTGCTGCTTTCTTTGGTGACGCTGAGTTGTATGTCATTACCTGATGAAACATTGTCCGCTACCTGAACGAGCAAGTCACTGACACACACATTGGCTCTCCCGTTTGGGCTTACGTCAAAACTGAGGTTGGTTTTACATGCCAGCGAGGGCGGAGCACAATCCTTGATATTGAAATAGTAGCGGCAACGCTCCACATCTCCTGATTTGGATTCACAGCGCCATTCTATAATATATCCGAAAGGGCCGCCGGGCAATTGCAACGGCACGAATTGGTCCGGGTTTTTCAGGGTATTCCAGCGCAGCCAAACGCTTATGGTGTCACCTTTGAGGTGCCGTTCCAAAGCAAAACGATATTTAAGGCTGTCCGCAACGGGTCTTTGGTCAAAGGGCCTGAACTCGGGTACTCCGGCCAACAGATTGCCAAAAGCAAGGGTGTTGGGTTGTTGCAGGCTGTCCATATCCACAACCGTCTCAACTTTTCCGTTGGCATCCAGGTCCAACATCAACTTACAGCTAACAAACAGCTTGGCTGCATCACAGGTATCCAGCACCACAAAAGGCAGATCGAAAGGGGCTTCAAATAAATCGTTCGTTTTGTGGACAGCATCATACCACGCCGTATGCTTCCAAAGCAAGGGATTGTTTTTACTGCTGTCGCAAAGGCTAGTATCGGCGAGTGGGCAATGAAGGATAATGGGCTGGCAGGCACTTATTGCCATTGGATCAAAGGCTAATTCCAATGGGTGCTTTATGTGCTTGCCCGCCGTGGGAGTGGTATCATTCGAAATGCACAAATGCAAGGCGGCGGCGGTTTCCGTTGCACCCAATCCTGGTTGTTCAATAAGTGTTCGGATGGGCACATTAGCAGAGATTTCACAAAGAAGTTTGCTTTCTGCTTTGGATGTCAGTGAGATAAATATTGAAAAAAACAGAAGACGAAGCATAATATATTAGATTATCTAAGGAGTATTATCTTATGGTTTTCATGGCAATTCCTGTACCATAGTGAACAATTGGAAGGGCAAATTAGGCCATAATCCGACGTTTTTTGATTTTGGGTCAAGCGGGAGTTAATCCCTATGGGCTCCCCTCAAATGAAATTTACACCCCAAGGCACCATAATATTCCCAGAAAAACAGGCTTTGCTCTGCCGAATAGGGCTCCCAGTTGCGCAGCTGTATCCAGGGAAGGCTCGCCATGCCCCCCCGCAGATCGAACAGGGCAAAAAACCTGCGCCCAAACTCATACCGGATGCCGGTTTTGGCTTGCACGGAAAAGCCCGAAACATGGAAATTGTTGTTGATACCCTCGCCAAGGATGCGCGAATCCGTCCGCGTCACCACCCAAATGCCGCCCAGGCCAACATTTAACCCGATCCGGTGCTTGTATTGGGCAAAGGCAAACAAAGGCTGCAGGTATTCTAAGTCAAACGATGCGATATTGAAGCCATCCGTATGCTCAAAGCGAACAAAATCTGCCGTCAAAGCCAAGGTGTCAAACAGATATTGCCCTCCGTACTTTGAAGAAACCTTGGCATCAATGACACCACTTACCGCCACTTTTTGGTTTTCGGTGACCACATATTTTAAATGATCTAAGCCAAAGGAAAGATGCCAACGATCCCGCAAGAAGTAACCTAAGCGATACACATATTGCGGTATGGAAATGGTTTGGGGCCGAAAATAGACTTTACCTACAGGTGTGGGGCGATCTTTAGCCTTTACATCGTATAGCGTGAACGCGTATCCCGGCCCTTTCAGGTAGATATTGGATTCTGAAAAAAAAGCCCGATTATAGCCCCAATAGAAATACAGATCACCCTTTCGGGAAGTTGTTTGCGAAAGCATTGCATTTGCCCACAGGATGATCATCAAGGAAAAAAGTAAGTGTTTCATTAAGTATGAACGACCGGAGCCGGAAAACTGCTGCCTTAAAGAGCCTGCAAGCTGAAATCGGGAATAGAACTCACGCAAAAAACCGCTGTTAACCGTCAAACCAAAAAGATTTATCGAAACATTGCAGCGTTGCGCAGCATTTTGCCCATTTTCGCACCCAATTAAGACATTGGTGCAAAGACTTTTTATGCTGCAGACAACTTTTGCTATACAAAGGCATCATTATGTTTATTCCCAACGTTTTCCCATCTTAACACACATCAATTTTAACATGAAAAAACTGTCCATTTTGACAGCCCTGATGCTTATTGGCCTTTGCCAGGCAATGGCTCAAAACATCAAATTCGTGGAATACGATATGCCCAACGGCATAAAAGTTCTGCTCCACGAAGACCACTCCACCCCTATCGTGGCCGTATCCGTTATGTACCATGTAGGCTCAAAAAATGAAAAGCCGGACCGCACCGGTTTTGCGCACTTTTTTGAGCATTTGCTTTTTGAAGGATCTGAAAATATTGCACGTGGTGAATTTGACGACTACATCAACAACGCTGGCGGCATGAACAATGCCAACACCAGTTTTGACCGCACGTATTATTATGAGGTGCTGCCCAGCAACCAGCTCGCACTCGGCCTTTGGCTGGAAAGCGAGCGTATGCTGCATGCAAAAGTGGAAAACATAGGCATTGAGACACAGCGCCAGGTGGTCAAAGAAGAACGCCGTCAGCGCTATGACAATCAGCCCTATGGCCGCGTATTAGAAGAGACCCTTAAGCGCCTTTACAAAGTACACCCTTACAAAAATACGCCTATCGGCACCATGGAACACTTGGATGCCGCAAAAGAAGATGATTACAAACAGTTTTATAAAGATTTTTATCGCCCGGACAATGCCATCCTGTCCATCGCCGGCGATATTGACATTGAGCAGACCAAGCAGTTGATAGATGTATATTTTAAGGATATCCCTCGTGGCAAAGGGGAAATATACCGCCCAAAGGTGAAAGAACCCGCCATTACTACCATGAAGCGCGACACGGCTTATGACAATGTGCAATTGCCGGGCGTCATAATGGCCTACCACATCCCGCCACAGGGCACCCCTGATTTTTATGCCGTGAATATGCTCAGCACCCTGCTCAGCCAGGGCGAAAGCAGCCGTATGAACAAAAGCCTCGTGGACGGCAGCCAGATTGCCGTATTCGCTGGCCTGTTTGCCCTTGGCCTTGAAGACCCGGGCGCCAGCGTATGCTATGCTATTGCCAACATGGGCCAGGACCCCGCCAACCTCGAAAAGGCTATGGATGAGGAAATTGAAAAAGTGCAAAAAGAACTCGTCACGGAAGCGGAAATGCAAAAAGTACTCAATCAGATCGAAAATGACTTTGTCACCTCCAACAACAGCGTAGCCGGTATAGCCGAAAGCCTTGCCAACTACGAAATGTACTTCGGCGATGCCAACCTCATCAATACCGAACTGGAGCGTTACCGCAAAGTGACCCGTGAGGACATCCGCCGCGTAGCCAACCAGTATTTCCAGAAAAATTCACGCGTGGTGCTGTACTGGTTACCGAAACCAAAAGGACCTTGAGAAGTTATGAATGATGAACGATGAGCGATGAGTAATTATCAACCCTCATCAACCAACTAAAAAAAAACGTGAAACCATCGCATCCAATCATTTTCAAATTGTTTCAATAAAATAATGAAAAAACTAACATTTTTAAGTGTCATACTCGCTTTTTTGGCCATGGCCCTGACGCCGGCCATGGCGCAGAAAGGCAAAGACAGCAAGGCCAAAACGGCCATGAAGTCCCCCAAAATACCTATTCCAACGGGTGATGTGCGCAAAAAAGCACCCTCTGCCGGAGATGCACCTAAAATCCAGATCGGTAAAGCGGAAACCTTCAAATTAGATAATGGTCTCACCGTTATTTTGGTGGAAAACCACAAATTGCCCAAGGCAGATTTTCGTGTCTTTGTAGATTATGACCCTGTCATGGAAAAAGAAGCCGCCGGCTTTTTGGATATGATGGGCAGCCTGCTATCCAAAGGCACAACGACAAAGAAAAAAGAGCAGATTGACATTGACGTGGATTTCCTCGGCGCTTACCTCTCCTCAGATGCCAATGGCCTCAGTGGCGGTTGCCTGAGCAAACACTCGGACAAACTTCTTGCCGTAATGTCCGATGTACTGCTCAATCCGACCTTCCCCGACGAAGAATTTGCCAAGGATAAAAAACGTTCCGAAAGCGGGCTTGCATCCAAAAAAGACGATGCCGGCCAAATAGCAGGGGACATTTCCGCTTTGCTGAATTATGGCAAAAACCATCCGTATGGCGAGTTTATGACCGAGCAAAGCTTGGCAAAGATCAATACCGATCTGATGAAAAAGCACTACAATACCTTTTTCAAGCCTAATATTGCTTACTTTGTCATCACGGGCGATGCAACCCGCGTTCAAGCCGAACAATGGGCCAAAAAATACTTTGGTTCATGGAAAAAAGGAGATGTGCCCAAAAGCAATTACGCAATGCCCTCGGCTCCCGCCAAACGCCAGGTGGATTTTGTGGCCAAGCCCGGTGCCGTACAGTCCGTGGTTAACATTACTTATCCGGTTGACCTGAAGCCGGGCACTCCGGATGTCATCAAAGCCCGTGTAGCCAATGCTGTTTTTGGTGGCTACTTCAATAGCCGCATCAATGCCAACTTGCGCGAAGGCCACGGCTGGACCTACGGCGCGCGGTCATCACTCAATCCTGATATTCTGGTAGGTTCGTTCAAGGCGTCAGCAAGTGTGCGCAATGTGGTTTCCGACTCGGTTGTGGTAGAATTGTTGAAAGAAATGGAGCGCATGCGCACCGAAAAAGTACCACAAACGGAGTTACAGGTAGTGAAAAATGTATTGGCCGGCCAATTCTCCCAAAGCCTTGAGGAGCCTGGCACAGTAGCCAACTTCGCCCTCAACACGGCACGCTACAAACTGCCTGCCGATTATTATGAGAAATATTTAGAAAATCTGGCTGCCGTTACGGCTGATGATGTGCTGGAAATGTCCAAAAAGTACATCCGCCCTGATAATGCCCACGTGCTCGTGGTAGGCAACAAAGCCGAGGTAGCCGATAAACTCAAAACCTTTTCACCGGATGGCAAAGTAAATATGTATGATGCCGATGGTAATGAGGTAAAGGATATGAGCGGAAGCGTGCCTAAAGACATGACCGCGGATAAGGTCATCCAGGACTACATCAATGCAGTAGGCGGAAAAGCCAATATCGAAAAAATAAAGGACCTGCAGGGCAATGCCGCCATGGCACTCGGCCCGGGCCAGGAAATCAAGGTAAAAATGTCCCAAAAAGGAGGCAATAAACTGTCAATCGTAATGACCATGATGGGGCAGGAAGTCTCCAAACAATTGTACGATGGCCAAAAGGGCGCAGCCGTACAAATGGGCCAAACCCAGGAATTAGAAGGTGAAAGCCTTAATGACCTGAAAGAACAGGCCGCTATTTGCAAAGAAATTGGCTATCTCTCCATGGGCCACAAACTGAACCTGACGGGGATGGAAAATATCAAGGGCGCAGATGCTTATGTGCTGGAAATCACCCGCCCTGATGGCAAAAAGACCACAGAATACTATGATGTAAAAACGGGTTACAAAGTGCGTGAGGTCAGCAGCAGCCCCGGCCCCGACGGCAACCCGGCCGTAACCACTATTGACCTGTCTGACTACAAAGAAGTAGGCAATGGTGTTAAAATTGCGCATACTTTAAGCATCAGTGGTATGTTGCCTATGCCCGTCAAGATGATTTTCTCCGACTTCAAAGTGAACGGAGGTATTGATGACGCGGTGTTTAAGTTTTAATGATATAAGGAGTAGGGCCTGGTGTAGTATCAGGCCCTATTTTTATATCCATTGCAAAACGAGCGCCCCTGCATAGGGTGGCGCTTTTTTTATTCCGCTCAGATTCAAAACATATTATTTAATGCAGCACAATCCTTCCCGACTGCCCCAAGCCCTTCCCATCATATATCCTGTAAAAGTATAGCCCCTTGGGCAGTGCGGAGAGGTCCAGCACCGTGTCGCCATGAAGGCCGTCGCGGCGGAGCAGGAGGGCACCGGAGGCCCCGAACAGTGCGAAGTGGCAGTTTTCGGCCAGTTCGGGAGGCAGGGACACGGTGATCTCGCCCCTTGAGGGGTTGGGCCAGATGCTGACAGGGCCCAGAGGCCCCGTTATGGCCTCCTCGGTGCTGACCGTTAGGGGCGGCAGGATGTCGTCGTAGCCCAGCGTGTCGCAGGCGGAGCCGTCCACAGGGCCGAGGCGGTAATAGGGGAAGTTGGGCAGGGCCACGTTCCAGGACAAGAGACGCAGGCTGTGCTGCCTGAAGACACAGTCCTCGCCCTTTTTGTCGGGGAACTCCACCACGTGCAGGTAGCGCGTACCATTGGGGGTGTTGATGTATATCTTGCCGTTGGGGGCTAATTGGGCTTGGTAAAAAAAGGCCTTCAGGTTGGGTGTGTCGTCATAGAACCCGTCGTAATAGCCGATGATCTGGTGGCCCGCCCAGGGGTCGGCGTCCTGTAGGTCGAGCTGGTACATGAGGCGGTAGGAGGGGATGTAGAGGAAGCGCGAGTTGGCGGAGAAGGCCAGGCCGCCGCAGTAGGAGCCATCCACGATATTCCAGCGTTTTAAATTGCTCAGTGTGCCCGTGCACCGGTCAAAGTCAAAGAGGGAGAGGTCGTTGCCGTACTGATCGCCAAAGACGTTAAACCGGGCATATCGGGTGCCGTCGGGGGAGAAGCAGGCCTGCCCGATGGCGGACCACTCTGCCTTTCCGATCTGCTGGGGCGGCAGTTGGTGGATTCCGGTGGGGTCAATGAGGAATCGGAAATAGACGTTGCTGTCGAAGGCCGGGATGAGCATCCACCAGTCGCGCCCGTTGGCGTGCCGGCAGGCGGTGAGCTTGCCGTAGTCCGTTTTTTGGTTGATGAGTATGCTGTCCACGGTGGTCACCGCGCCATTTCCGTTGTCAAGGCGCATGTCCACCACCGAGACCAGCACGTTTTTGATCCACCTTACGCCAGTGCTGAAGTTGACATCCTCGTTGCTGCAGAAGATATAGTAGCGGTAATCGTTGCCCGGCTGGGGGAGCGCGAAGACGGTGTTGGGGAAAGGTATGCCCAGTCCCAGTTTGCCGCTCCAGTAGCGGCCATAGCCTATGGTGTCACCGTTGAGCATGACCTGATTTTGGCCGTTGGCCACCTTGTAGCCGCTGGAGTAGAAGATCATTCGCCCCGCGCTGTCGCACATGCTGGCACTGCCGATAAAGGCACTCACGGGGATTTTGGCCTGGTACTTCATCCTAAGGCCAATGCTGTCAATGAACAAGTTGGTGATGCCGAAGGCAGATGAATCCTCGGTGCTAATTGAGCCATATCCAAACTTCCAGTGCGCATCGCGCCAGCGGTCTTTGATCTGTTGCGCGGAGCAGAGAGACGAAATAAAAAGGGAAAGGAGTAATATCGTTTTTTTCATGGTGTATGATGTTTCTGGCCACAGGGTGGTCCTGTGGCCAGAATTTAAAAAGACTTGCTGCGCGTAGAAATTCAGCATTTTATACAAGATTTTTTGTTTTTTTGACAGGATTTCAGGATAAACAGGATGGAAACAAGCGGCTCCGCCGCCTCAAATCCTGTTTATCCTGTTCATCCTGTCTAAATATAACAAGACTTGTCCGACCATCAAGGGCAGGTTTATCCGACCATCAAGGGCGGGTTTATCCGACCCCTTGGGGGCGGGCTTGTCAGCAGGGGCCAAATGCCTGCAAATCAATTCGCCGAAAGTCTAATGCTAAACAATCAATGCAGCACAATCCTTCCCGACTGCCCCAAGCCCTTCCCATCATATATCCTGTAAAAGTATAGCCCCTTGGGCAGTGCGGAGAGGTCCAGCACCGTGTCGCCATGAAGGCCGTCGCGGCGGAGCAGGAGGGCACCGGAGGCCCCGAACAGTGCGAAGTGGCAGTTTTCGGCCAGTTCGGGAGGCAGGGACACGGTGATCTCGCCCCTTGAGGGGTTGGGCCAGATGCTGACAGGGCCCAGAGGCCCCGTTATGGCCTCCTCGGTGCTGACCGTTAGGGGCGGCAGGATGTCGTCGTAGCCCAGCGTGTCGCAGGCGGAGCCGTCCACAGGGCCGAGGCGGTAATAGGGGAAGTTGGGCAGGGCCACGTTCCAGGACAAGAGACGCAGGCTGTGCTGCCTGAAGACACAGTCCTCGCCCTTTTTGTCGGGGAACTCCACCACGTGCAGGTAGCGCGTACCATTGGGGGTGTTGATGTATATCTTGCCGTTGGGGGCTAATTGGGCTTGGTAAAAAAAGGCCTTCAGGTTGGGTGTGTCGTCATAGAACCCGTCGTAATAGCCGATGATCTGGTGGCCCGCCCAGGGGTCGGCGTCCTGTAGGTCGAGCTGGTACATGAGGCGGTAGGAGGGGATGTAGAGGAAGCGCGAGTTGGCGGAGAAGGCCAGGCCGCCGCAGTAGGAGCCATCCACGATATTCCAGCGTTTTAAATTGCTCAGTGTGCCCGTGCACCGGTCAAAGTCAAAGAGGGAGAGGTCGTTGCCGTACTGATCGCCAAAGACGTTAAACCGGGCATATCGGGTGCCGTCGGGGGAGAAGCAGGCCTGCCCGATGGCGGACCACTCTGCCTTTCCGATCTGCTGGGGCGGCAGTTGGTGGATTCCGGTGGGGTCAATGAGGAATCGGAAATAGACGTTGCTGTCGAAGGCCGGGATGAGCATCCACCAGTCGCGCCCGTTGGCGTGCCGGCAGGCGGTGAGCTTGCCGTAGTCCGTTTTTTGGTTGATGAGTATGCTGTCCACGGTGGTCACCGCGCCATTTCCGTTGTCAAGGCGCATGTCCACCACCGAGACCAGCACGTTTTTGATCCACCTTACGCCAGTGCTGAAGTTGACATCCTCGTTGCTGCAGAAGATATAGTAGCGGTAATCGTTGCCCGGCTGGGGGAGCGCGAAGACGGTGTTGGGGAAAGGTATGCCCAGTCCCAGTTTGCCGCTCCAGTAGCGGCCATAGCCTATGGTGTCACCGTTGAGCATGACCTGATTTTGGCCGTTGGCCACCTTGTAGCCGCTGGAGTAGAAGATCATTCGCCCCGCGCTGTCGCACATGCTGGCACTGCCGATAAAGGGGCTAACGGGTATTTTGGCCTGATACTTCATCCTAAGGCCAATGCTGTCAATAAACAGGTTGGTGATGCCAAAATCGGAAGAGTCTTCGGTGCTGATAGATCTGTATCCAAATTTCCAATGTGTATCCCGCCAACGGTCTTTGAGTTGTTGGGCAGTGCATAAGGATGACAGAAAAAGGAGGGATAAAAGAGGTAATATCGTTTTTTTCATGGCATGAAAGGGTTCCGGCCACAGGTGGGGCTTGTGGCCGGAATGTTGATGAAACAATTAGTGCAGAATGATTTTGCCTGTTTGGTTGCCCGCAGTAGGGGATATTAAGCGATAGACATAAATGCCTTTAGGGATATGGGAAAGGTTGATCCAGGCTTGATTATTGGTGATTCGCTCCTGATGAACCACGCGCCCATCCATGCCAATGATTGCGATCATGGTACCCTCAGGCTTGTCAACACTGGGGCATTCTATCCTGAGCATGCCGTTGCTCGGATTGGGGCTTAGGCGAAAAGCCTTTTCCACATTGGCAGAACTTTTGGATTCATGGCTTCTGCCGCTCAAGCCAGCACACAGCAGGGAGTCATTTGCAAAGACATAATCCGGATGGTAGGCTGCGTATAAGCCCCTTGCCCGATAAACCGCATTGCCGCCAGCCACGGGACATTGTTCGGCAATCGCTAAAACCTGAGCGGCCTGTGCGCTTGACAAATGATAGCTGTTGTTGATAAACAGGTTCAATTGTATGCTATTGAGCCATTTTTCATTCAATTCAATCGCTAAATTGCTGTTCAATGCATTATTGTTGGCCAGAATGGATTGTGCGGTTGTTGATTTTTGCGCATACCAATTGGCCAACAGCAAGTTTTGGTTTTGATGGGCTTGGGCATATAACGGCCATAAATTATCCAATTGCTGCTGTATGGCCATGTAATCCTGTACACTGAGTACCGCACTCAGTTGCCCTTGCAAAAGGTATATCTGGCTGCTTAAACTATCCATCAGATTGTAGTTGGCCTCATACTGCGTTGCCATTGGGGGAGCCATTTGGTAAAGATCATCCAATTGTCGGGTAATGTTCAGCAATTTCCCAAAATTTTCATTCGCAGCGTTATTGGCAAAATTGGCATACATAGAGCCAGCCCCTGCCATACTTGGGTTATGCTGTATTTTGTCCAACAAATTTATCCTGTCCTGGTACTTTTGCTCGTTGGCCCAAAACTCATAGTCCAAACTATCCGTCATAATAAGGGTATCCAAGGGCGCAGGCTCATGATGCAAAGGCCAGGAGCAGATCGATTCCACACATCCTTCATTTTCTGGTATAAACCAGCCTTGCGGCGTATATTGTTTTGGCTCAAAGTCAGGGTTGCCACAGGCTCCAGAATTGTCATTTGTGTTTACTATAAATAAATTAGGTACAAAAGGAGGTCTTCTATCTTGGCTTGCTCCAAGCCCCGAGGAATAATTAATATTGCCGCTCCAGATATTGCCTTTGTGTATTTGGTTGCCAAAAATTGGGTACACATTAAGTTTCTGAGGACAATGTAAGCCTAACCCTGCTGGCCCCATGTTGTTTTTGGCGAAATCCATATCCATTGAATTGCGGGTAATTCGTATATCCTCCAAAAAATTGGAGACATTGTTGCCGCATACTTTGTTAAAAGGGGAATTGTCAATATATATGCCATACGGAAATACATCTGCCACATTCGTACCCGGGCCAACCATGCTATAATTGCTCATTACGCCGTGATGGTCTCCGCCGTTTATATGGATACCAATTTGGTTCTTCGCCAAGTTTAGCATCCTGAAGTTAAACGTTTGTACCACCCAATTTTGATAACCACCCTGCACCACGACACCATTGTAGCCTCTGTTGACCTCAATAACAGGATTATCGCGCACCATTACCTGAAAGCCAGAGTTATTGGTGGCACCAAAAGTTGAGCGCATATTGGATAGCCGCACTGCTGCACTGTTGGCATTGGGCTCTAAACTGGGCAATTCATCAATAAATATCCGATTGGCATGTATGATGGCACTTCTTGTGCTAAGGGTCGAATTGAGCAATTCTATGCCCTTTCTTCTGGAGAAAATTCTGTTTTCACTTATATATTGCTTTTTACCAGAACAGGATGCCGTGAAAATAGCCGTATTTTTTATCTTCTCTAAAGGATTGATTGTGCCCAAGAAGTTCCAAAACATCTCCAAATTACACCCGGAAACCCTTATGCCGTAATCGCAATTGATAAAATTGCAAGCTTGTGCAATGGTGCCATTGCCTATGATTAGGGTATGATCAGATCCAATTGGGGAGAAGGCAGTTACGCCAGCTCCGCTATTGAAATAGCTGTTGTAAGGCAAAACATCCCTAAAATCACAACGAGTTGCAGTTACGTTTGATCTGGTAGCGACAATACCCAAATTTAATCTTTCAAATAGGGTTCGGGTGCTACTTGAGTTATTGATATTTAAAAATGGTACATCGTAGAGCTCCATACCGGCGTAAGCAAACGGAATGACATTTGGGTTAATGTTTTCGAGATTGCTCGTGCTTGAAATATGCTTGGGGAATTGATCTGTATAGTTCTGGCGCAAAGAACCTGTGCATATAAAGCTGTTCCCATTAAGCAGCCAACCCGTTGTTTTCCGTGTACTATTTATTGGAGCGACATAAAAACCAACATAATTGCAATCATAGGTGGTGTTGGATATTTCAATCTGGTTACTGACACCAACCACATGAGTGGCATATTGGGCGTGCATAACGGTACAACCGGAAAGTTTTATATTGCCTACATCCTCTATGGTTATCCCATCCCACATATCATGACAGGCATGAAAAAGCGTATTTGTAGCTGTTAGCAATACGTTGTTTTGCACCCTGATCTCTGCCCCTGAACCCATGAGGTATTCTGAATTTGCAGGAATGTCAAATGGTACATCAATAAACAAAGTGCCTTGAACATGTACTCTGTGCGGGCCGGATGCAGGCAATTGTGATAGGATACTGGATACTGTATTTATGGAGCCGGGGTTTGATCCGACCAAAGTGAATCCGGCTATTCCAAACTGCGCCACGGCGGTTGCGGTATTGGATTGACTCATGCAGGCTGGCACATAAGCAAAAGCCTCGTTCTTTAGGTCAGCACCACATATACCATCTGGAATGGTAAAGCGGAACTCACCAACAAAGGATGCACCTGGATTCAGTGTGCCAATATTTTTCTTGAGCACATTGCCATTTAAACTAAAGCCAGACGGGTAAAAAGTTGGTATCATAGGAGATTGAAAGACATCATTGACTTCTATGTCATTTAAAGTCGAGTTGCCCGTATTGGTTACGGTAACAGTAAATATCGCTACGCCATTTACTACTGTTACAGTTTTGGTTGTTACCAATTTTGGGCCTTGAGGGCTTAGGGTGGTTGTTAGTGCTGCAGGTGAAACAATGGCACTGCAATTAGCTGTGGTGTTTGTTAGGGTGACCGATTTGGGGCTACTATTGCCGGCATTGTTTCGGACCCGGATCGTTTTGGTTATGCAAGAAGGTAAAATGCCCGTAAATGAAGCAGCAGGAACATTTAGTGTCGGTGTTCCTTGAACCAGGGTGAAATCGCCGCCCACAAATGTCAAACCGTTGTCCAATTGAGCCGTGAAGGTTAAATTGCTATTCAAAGGATTACAACCAGTGAGACAAATTTGGTACGAGATGGTAACTTCCTCATTACAACCCGGGGTCAATGTACTAGCAGACGCACTGACACTGACTGTGGGCACATTGATGGTGACTGTATTGGAAGCAGTATATTTAACTTGTACATTATTAACAATACAGATAATTTCACGTGTAATCTCATAGGTGCTGTTACATGCTGGAGGGTAATCATGTGTAATAGTACTGGCCGTACTGTTATTGAATGTGCCATCTCCCCAAATCCATTTAGAAAAATAATTTGTACTTGATGCTGAAGTAGCGGTCACAGTACAGCCATTTACTGAAACAGTGAAATTGGGGTCACATTCAGGATCAATTCCTTGCTGTGCGTAACTGTAATAATTGGGCATGCCAAATAACAGGAGCAAAAAAACAAGAGCGATTGTTCGATTGTGCGGCAATGGTGCGGCTGAAATAAGATGTTTTAACATAAGTAAAGAAGTATTGAAGAAACTGTTTTTGTAACAGTTTCAGGTGAAAGTCTTACTAGGAAAGTGCCTTTGCTTCTCGTGGATTAGTAAAAATTTCTTGCAAATTTAATCAATAAAGATATATTAACCAAATCAAAAAAATATTGGAACGGTGCTGAGATAAAGATTCAAATTCAGGCTTCAGATTTTGGCCATATACCGACGACAAATGTCAGCGCACAGGATTTTCTGTTTTTTGGCGCATGAGCGTAAACCTTGCTTCTCGGGCGTGAACATGCGAAGCATACGCCCAGCTATTCAAATCAAAAAAGAGGAAATGTATGGTCAGAAGATGTGCATCAAATTGGTACTTTATTTCGGTGCCGTTCCTAAGTCTCTACAGAATTGCTAAGCTGTGTTTTACTTATGGCTGCTAAAGTTCAGTAAAAATTCGCCCTTTGAGCAATTTTGTTTTTGGTCCGCTGCCTGAATTATGGCGGCAGACCTATCTTCCTGCCCCTCCCTAATTTATCCGGGTGGCATGCGTTATCTCAAATATTCCGACACTGTTCCCTGTACCACTTTTTTGCTCTTCCCGGAACCCTAGCCCCCCTTTAGTGGTTCAAAGAGCATGACAAATCCTTATTGGTCCATGATGCGCACGGCGTGGCACTACGCCCGTGACCAGCGCAAACAATATGTGCTTATTTACACCCTTTTTTTGGCCAGCAATGTGCTTGTTGCGCTTGAACCCATCATCTGGGGCTGGTTTATCAATGCCTTACAACGTGACGGAGTGCAGGCCTTAACATCGGCTGGCTGGTATGTGGCGGCTTATTTGGGCATACATTTTTTCTTTTGGGTGCTGCATGGCCCTGCTCGCATCGTTGAGCAAAAATTAGCCTTCCGGCTGAGCGGGAATTTTTTGGATGACCTGTACCGCAAAGTGTTGAGCCTTCCGGTCAAATGGCACCAGGATCATCACAGCGGGGACACTATCAATCGGGTGCGCAAGGCTTATGAGGCCCTGAAGCATTTTTTTCAGGGTGGTTTCAACTATATCAATGCACTGCTGAAATTCGCCTTTTCCTTTGCTGCTATGTTGTGGTTTTCGCCTTTATTTGGCACCATAGCCGTAGGATTGGGTTTGTTGACTGTTTTCATCATCCTGACATTTGACAAACCCTTTATCAAAACGCTTGATGAGGTCAACGAACGCGAGCACGCGGTGTCATCGGGGTTGTTTGATAGTTTGTCCAATATTCTTACCGTCATTACCTTGCGCCTGGAAGGCCGCCTGCAAGGTAGTTTATCGGAAAAAGTAGCAGCCATTTTGCCACCTTATCGGCGCAATATCCTCATCAACGAATGGAAATGGTTCATCGCTGACACGCTGGTGGCCCTCACCTATGCCGTTATGGTATTGGGCTACATTTGGCAAAACTGGCAACCTGGCCTGCCATTTATGATCGGAGGCTTGGTGACATTAGTGGGCTATGTGCAGCGCTTTACCAGTGTTTTTCACGATGTGGCCTGGCAATATACCGAAATCGTGCGCTATAATACCGATGTGCAAACGGCCCGCTATATCCTCGAGGCTTATGAGCAGCAACACCGCCCTGAACCCTCCGCGCCGCTGCCCGCGCACTGGCGCCAACTCGACATCAAGAACCTTTCCTATGCACATCGTGATGTTACCGACATCATAAGTGAGCGCCCGGCACCTGGCCTCAGCAGCGTTTCCCTGCAACTGCGCCGAGGGCAGCGCATTGCATTGGTGGGCGAAAGCGGCAGCGGCAAAAGCACCTTGTTGGCTTTGTTGCGCGGTCTTTATCCACCTGAACCGGGTGCCAGTTTTATGGTGGATGGCCAGCCCACTGATCGCGGTGCCATAGCCGATACGGTGACCCTGTTCCCACAGGAACCCGAGATTTTTGAAAATACCATCCGTTATAATATTACCCTCGGCCTGCCTTTTCCTGATGAAGAATTGGAAACGGTATGTACTTTGGCGCATTTCGGTGAAGTCGCCGCACAATTGCCCAAAGGATTGGATTCCAATATCCAGGAAAAAGGAGTGAACCTGTCGGGCGGGCAAAAGCAACGCCTGGCCCTGGCCCGTGGGATTTTAGCCGCTCGCAGCGGTGATATGGTACTGATGGACGAACCAACCAGCAGTGTTGACCCCAAAACGGAGCTAATGATCTATGAGCGCCTTTTTGCCGAATTTTCCGATAAAGTCATTGTGTCCTCGCTTCACCGCTTGCACTTATTGCACCATTTTGACCATATCTGCGTGATGCACCAAGGGCAAATTATTGCCGAAGGAACGCTGGAACATTTGCGGGCAAATAGTGCTGAATTTCAGGAATTGTGGCGACATCAAGATCAAATGGGTATGATTGCTCCTGTGGAATGAGTTAAGAATAATAACGGCTTGTAAACCCCTTCCCCAAAAAAATTTTCAACCCATTCCAACCTTTCTTCCTTTCCTTGTCCTCCTTAAAGCAAAGACATGACAAACCTTACTTTTCGCCTGTGACAGATCAACAACTCATATCACTTTGCCAGCAAAACGACCGAAGGGCGCAAAAAGCGCTTTACGACCGCTATTGCAAAGCGATGTACACCACAGCGTATCGGATCACGGGTGATTTTGAATGGGCTGGCGAGGCCATCCAGGATGCTTTTATGCAGGTGTTCAAACATGTAGGGGATTTTGAACAGCGGAGCACCTTGGGGGCATGGATCAAGACCATTGTGGTGCGCACAGCGCTGCAGAAAGTAAACAGGCGAAAAGCGGCCTTTGAGGAGTGGTCAGTAGAGCAGAGTGAGGCCATGTTGGATTGGGGCAGTTCGCCCATTGATGCCATGCAGTTGGAACAGGCCATACAACGTTTGCCCGAAGGCGCCCGGGCAATATTTGTGTTGGCAGAGGTAGAAGGTTATGCGCACAAAGAGATCGCCGAAATGCTCCATGTGTCAGAAGGTACCTCCAAATCGCAATTGTTTGCAGCAAAAAAACGGCTTCGGGAATTGCTTTCACCTCAACTGATGTACTAAAATGGAAAAAAACAAACAAAACTTGGTTCAGGCCATTATACAACTGCCTGAATATGAGCCTCCTGACTTGTTATGGTATGACCTGGCGGAACAATTGGATTTTGAAGAGAAGATTCAAACTCCGCTGCGCGAAATGCCCAACTACACACCTCCATCCGCTTTGTGGGACGAATTGGCCATACAAATAGCGGACACACCAGAGCTAAAGCCCAAATCCAGTACCCGCCCCGCATTCAAATGGCTGGCTATGGTACTATTGTTGGCTTTGGTCTCATACATCGGATTTGGGATAAAACAATCAAAAAAGCAGGCTCCTGTGGAAACACAAATGGCCCCAACTGAAGCCCCTAAGCAGCTTAAGGCAAACGAGCCGATTGCTCAAATTGCTCCAGCACAGAAACAAACGGCTACAAAACCATCAAAAGACAAAAACAGAACAAACCGCTCCAATCCTCAGCCCAAACGCACACACCGGACAGAAGTGGTGGATGATGTCCTGATCATGGCTTGTCAACAATCCGATGACAGTCATTACAGCATCATCGAATCACTTTGCCAGGAAGCACTGCCCGTGTGCGAGGAACCACAGTTTAAAAAACTCAAGGCCGAACTTGACGAACTTACCCGTGCGCATGACGAACTCAAAAACGCCCTGGGCAATTATGCCGACGAAGCGGAATTGGTTGCACAATTGGTTGAAATAGAACGATCCCGAAATCAGATTTTACAACAACTTATCACGATGATATAAGTGGCAAATGGGCTAATCTGCAACGTCACTTAAATCCAGATACACATTACAAAAACATGAAAAAAACATTGCTTATCATCCTGCTGATGACAGGGTGGGGCTTAGGCCATGCCTTAGCCCAAACCACCCTGCAAGTCGTCAGCAAAAACATTGAAAAAACGCTGCCCTGGAAACCCGGAATGGAACTCATCGTGAACGGTGAAAAAGCCGATGTCACCGTGACACCCTCGGATTCAGCCCTGATCAGCGTACAGGCTGAATTAAGTGCCAAGCACCCCAGTTTAGACACCGCACAGACCGACGTGGAAAGCTGGCAATTCATCGTCAGCACAGTTGGCAAAAAAATCTACCTGCGCAGCTACGTAGGCGTGAAAGCGGGCAAGCGCGCACCTGTATCCAACATGAAAGCCCGTATCCTGATCCGCACGCCGAGGTCTTGTCCGGTCAACCTTTCCAACAGCTTCGGTCGTGCTAAATTAGAACGGCTGGATGGCGCGGTCGTACTCAGCGGCTATTTCTGCCGCTTTGAGCTGCAATCCCTTGGCGGCGAATTGCACATCAGTAGCGAACACGGCCCCGTGGAGGGCCGTGACCTGAAAGGCTCCGTGGGCATAAAAGGCAAACGCGCCGATGTGAGCCTGCAAAATACCACGGGCGATTGTGCTATTGAGGCTGAGTATGGGAAAGTAAAAATTAGTACGGATCAGGAAACCGGCAATGTGCGCATAGCCGGGCAAATGACCGATGTAACGCTCCATACCCCCGATAGTATAACCCATAATTATCGCTTAAAAACACGCTACGGTAGCCTTCAGGTACCCGATAAATTTGACAAAAGCGGCTCCACCGACAAAGAGCGCAATGCCACCTACACGGCACAAAACAACAAAGCCACCATTGAAGTGGAAACCTCGTTTGGGACCATCAAAATTGAACAATAGTGGAAAACTTAAGAACACTATCTGACTCCTATTCTTTTGATCATTACATCGTAAACCATCAAATTTTTCATAAAATGTCTATCAAAAATTATATCAGCATTATTATTCTGCTGCTCCTCCAAACCAAGCTGTCTGCGCAAAAAGATACCGTTTATCAGACACAGCGCCAGGAAAATGGCGAATACAATGCACCCATTATTGAAACCCCGTCTGATCGTGCTTTTCGCACCAAGGTGCCAAGCAAATTAATGTTTAAAATGAATTTGGCGCAAACTATATTAAACAATGATAACCGAATTGGTTTCAATGCTATTGGTGATGGGAATACACCTTTGGGACTTGCTGTGGAATATAAATTACTCCCTGCGTTTTCAATAGGTGCCTATTATGGCATGGCATTGGGCTTTCAGCCTAAAAGTAATTTCAATAACCAAGATATATGGTATAAATCCAATTTTATTACCTTAGAGAGCCGGTGGTACCATGATATGAAAAAACGTATTAGGACAGGAAGAGGTGCTAATAATTTTGGCGGAAAATACCTTGCGCTGGAAGCCGGTATAATAAATAACTACTTCTATAATGTTTCAGGATGGAAGAACAAACGAATTGCCTTGCGTTACGGTTTGCAGCAGCGGTTTATGCGAAACGGTTATTTTGACATTAGCGTAGGTGCGGGCATTACCGGACCATCTTCTCTCTTGAACCAAGAAAGAATATTTAGTATTGATCAACGCGTTGCCATAGGATTGGCCGCTTTTTTACCCAAAGTAAAGTCCGCAACCCAAGATGGTGGGTTATGTGATATCCTACACTGTCAGGATGAACAGTATAATATGTTGAAGATCAATTTGTTCGACGCATTAAATTTTCAATCCGTCAGAGGGTTTTATCACAGTATGAAAATACGGCCAAATGTGGCTTTTGAGCACAAAATAGGTCGTTCTCCATTTTCCATTGAACTTG
>CAZIKN010000025.1:0-52153 GCA_964539805.1 uncultured Saprospiraceae bacterium
GCAGGCACGCAGTGTCCATCCATTGTAGCATAGAACATTTGGCACCTGTATTTGAAGCTGATGTGCTGACCGCAATGGCTACAGAGGATAGCCTTGGCAACAGTATTTCCAATTATACCATACGTATAACCAAACAGGATAATGCTTTAGTGGCTCATTTTAAAGGTATTGCCTACCGAAAAAAGAAAGAGTGGCGCCAGGATGACCAGCATTTAGCAACCTAAAGCTTGCTTTTTTTCATCACATTTAATTGCCTGAATGCGTTTAGTACGGCCTGGTGCATTATGGTTGCATGGTTTTCTTGTGGCAAATAGTCAAATGACACCCTTACTGATGCGCTTTTGGTCAATCTAATTTTATCTGCCAGCACATTTGCATCAACCTCCATAACCCTTGGAGGGGTAGTAGGGGTGAGGCCCTCTTTGCCTACGCCAATATATATGTTAGTTATCTGCGTAAAAGTTGGCTCTAATATTTCGGAATGCTGTTGTAAAAGCGAACCATTATCCCACCACAAACTTGGGCTGACAATGATATAAGTATTGAAAAGTGTTGGTTTTTTTAGGAGTATTTCTGTTGTCAAAAGCCCACCTAACGATTGCCCTATGATCGTTTTTGATGTATTGGTTTTATACTTGTTATCTATGTAAGGCTGTAGCTCTGTTGCTATAAACGAAATAAACTTGTCAGAATGCCCCGAAGTCGGATTGTTTTTTTTATCAGAAGGAATGGTTGAAGGAAATGAAAAATCTCTTCGTCTGTCAACGTTGGCAATGCCGACCACAATTGATTTTGGTACGATGTTGATCCACTCAAAACTGTTGTACTGTACCAACCCAACAATGTGTATAAAGTCCTCATCTGCCGAACCATCAAGGAGATAAATAACAGGATATTTTGTACTGTCCTGAGGGTTGTATCCTTCAGGAAGGTATATGTTTAATGTGCGTTTTTCGGATAGTATATTTGATTGAATATCAACTATTTCTCCCAATACAAAAGCGGTATTGTGGACTGTTTTTGGCGCGGTGGCATTTTGCCCGAGAACCAAAGTGGTAAAACAGGTCAAAACCAAAAGTACGGCTATTTTAGGCATTTATTCTTGATTGAAGGGTTTTGTTGGATACTTTAAAATATGATTACGGGCCATTGGTGGCAGCACTGATATCAGAGGACAAACATAAAGCCCATTTGAATAATTTATGTAAAAAAACGTTTGGCTGCATCATTGTGCCATCATTCTAAAATGCAGATCAAACCCATGTTAAAAAGCAGCATTATTTTATTCCTCATTGGCCTTGTCGGCCTTTCATTTCAACCTGAAAACGCGAAATTGGTACTTAAAGGCACCGTAAAAAATGCCACAACGGACAGTCTGATTCAAGGCGCAACGATCAGTTTTTTCCAAAAAGATAAAAAAATTTCAGAAACCATAACGGACCGTCGCGGTGAGTTTTCCGCCCGCCTAAGCGCCGGTACCTATACCTTGGTATGTGCTCACAAAGGATTTATCACGCTTAAATTCCCCAAAATAGAAGTCAAATCATCCCATGATGCTGCATTGCTTATTTTATTGGAACCCAATAAAAGTGACTTAGACGCAATGGTCGTGCGCGACTATGTTCCTAATGCACAATATAGTGGAGCCTTGCGAGAGGAATCAGCAGCGTCAAAGCCTACAAGGCCCTTACCGAAATCTTCCGCACCAAGGGAAAAACGCGCGATGGAGGATCATCGGGCCAAAAAATCTGCCACAGATGATGCGCCCCGACCGGAACCTGCCACGTATGCGGTGGAAATGGATGCCCTTGCCCATGAAGTAACTACCGCGCCCTCTGTTGTGGAGGATAAGATGATGAAGTCAATGCCTCCCGATGAAGGCATTATTACGAGAAAAGTACCCGATCCAAGAGCCGGCCTCCTTACCGCAGGAGAATGGAATGATCTGCACAACTGGAATCGCCATTGGACTGATCTTTTGGCTGACGGGGAAATAGAGGAATATCAAAAAATGTATGCTATGTTTCCTCGGAACCGCTACACCCTTATGCTGCTCAATAACCAAAATTATCCCGCTGCTGACGTAAAGGTAGTGTTGAAATCCGGTAACGACCTCATTTGGGAAGCCCGTACCGACAATACGGGTAAAGCTGAACTTTGGGCAAATATGTTTGACCAAAAAAACAGCGAAAACCTGACAATAGAAGTTTTGTTTGAGGGAAAAACACAAATCATACGCCAGCCTAAAGTGGCAAAAGATGGAATTAATGTTCTAAAAATCAATAATTTATGTGTTTCGTCCAAGAATGTGGACATCGTTTGGGCCATAGATGCCACAGGCAGTATGGGCGATGAGATTGCCTACCTTAAATCTGAATTGTTAGATGTTATTGGTCGTGCAAAATCACTGAGCCAAGACCTCTCTTTCCGAATGGGCACGGTGTTTTATCGCGATCAGGGCGATGACTACATTACAAAATCCAGTGGGCTGCACAGCGATATTGCCAAAACGGTAGATTTTATCAAACAGCAGTATGCAGGTGGCGGAGGTGATATGCCTGAAGCGGTGCACAGCGCTTTGGAAGAAGCCATTTTTGGCCAACAATGGAGCGAAACGGCCATTGCGCGCATTTGTTTTTTGGTATTGGATGCCAGTCCTCACCAAAGCGCAGCAGTAAATGCCAGCCTTCAGCGCGCTATCAGAGAAGCCGCGCGCAAAGGCATACGTATTGTGCCGATAACCGCCAGTGGTATCCAAAAAGATACCGAGTTTCTGATGAAATTCTTCGGTTTGGCCACCAACGGCAGTTATGTTTTTCTGACGGACCACAGCGGTATTGGCGGTAAACACCTGGAACCCACTACGGATGAATACAAAGTGGAGTTGCTAAATGATCTCTTGGTTCGCCTCATCACAGAGTACACCATTACCCCTGACTGTTTGGGCAAAACAGCCATCAGGGCTGAGCCTAATAAACAACAGTCATCAGATTGGCAGGTGAGCTATTTCCCCAACCCAGCCAGCGATCAAGTCACATTTGAGTTGCCTTCCGGTGTGCAAACGCTGACGATCTATGATGCGGAAGGCAAAGCGGTAATCAAATTAGAACAACCCAATGAAGGAACAAGCCCTGTTGCTCTACTTGAACTACCAGCGGGTTTTTATACTATAAGGATATTGAAAGATGGAAGGCAACAGAGTGGTAAGTTGTTGATTATGAGGATGTAAAGACAATATGTAAATAAAAAATGGGGTTAAGTCCAGGCTATTGTCTTTTTCCAGATTATGAACTCCAACGATCATCACTCCAGCCCTTATACTCCTCTTCCGAACTGTCGGGTTCATCTTCTTCGTCCGTGTCTGTGCCATGTATCGGAGTTAGCATAGGCAGGCTAATCCATTTGCGCTCAACAGCACTCACCGCACCGATGCGCAAAAAACCACCGGAAGCCTCTGCTGTTTCTTCTGCCAAGCCCAAAAAGCCTTTATACATATCTGCTGCAAGCTGATGCTCCAATTTGGCCAACGCAGGGTTTACTTTTTCTAATTCTTTGGAGATCAAATAATTGCGCTCATCAGGATCTTCTGGCAATTCCGAGAGTTTTTGATCTATTTTTTCCAAGAAGTTTGTTGAGACAACCCTGTAAAATTCATTTAAGGTCTTGGGTTTGGAATAGGTGCGTGTTCGCATGAGGCGTTCGGTCCAGCGGCGTTCTTCCCGGTCCAGATTACCGTCGGCAGCACCGACCAAAATAGTGATATAAACTGGTGCATCGGTAAGGATATCCAGCTCTGCTGGTGAAAGATGTCGAAAACCTTCAATGAGTGTCCACATAGGCTCGAAGTATGTTTTGAATGAATCCCAATGTAAAATAGACTAAGAAACAGTTGTCATGCAAGTGCAATAAACATAGCGCAAGTTTCGGAACTTTTTTTTATATGGAAGCTTAGTCTTTAACAAAATTATGATGAGGGTACAAAAAAAGTTTGGTTTGCAGCCTTATGTAAAGGGTTGTGCTAATTGTCAGGGAAAAATTTGCCCCATACGTACCAAAGAGCAGCGCTTAAACTGAGACCAATACCGGCACCGGCCACAATATCCACCAAAAAGTGTTGTACCAAAAACACCCGCGAAAAGCCTACCAAAATAGCGGTGAATGCAAGGAAAAAGGCCCATTTGCGAAAACGATAAGGCAGCATCAAGGCCAGTAAGCTATAAAGGGCAAATGCCGTCATGGTATGACCGGAGGGGAAGCTGGTTTTCCCACTGGCCAATTCTACTCCTGGTACTATAACGACCTGATCCCAACGGCCCTGCTCTTGAAGCAAGGTCAGGGGGCGAAGTTCTGCCATAAAATCTTTGGTAAAATAACTCACCGGAATGAGCAAAATTCCTACAGCAAGCACCTGCCCAAAGGCCCGGTATCGTCTGAACGCCAAGGCAATAAGGGCAATCAGCACAAAAGCATAAGCTTCTCCCAGGTAGGTGATCGCCCGGAATGATTCATTCAAAGGAGATTTTCGCAAACCGTTGAGCAACAAGATTTCATCACCATGTGGAATTTGAATGGCCAAACCCAGTCCAACCAACAAATACACAAGAACGGGGACAAAAAACCACCAGTTTATGGCGCGTTCTCTCAATTGTTTCATGCTGCGCCAACAATGGTTTTTGATTTGGCGGATCGGTTACGGAGCATGGCAATAAAACGATCAAGCCTGTCGGTACTGAACATTTGTGCGTCGTTCATGGCCTGATAAGTCAAATAGATAGCAATGGGCACTAAAACAATACAGGGCGTCATTGCGGCCCAAAACGGGGTCAGGTAATAGAGCTCAGCCAATTTTTTACAGGTGATGGCCAGCATAATAAATATGACAAAAAATATGATTGCGATCAAAATTGGGTATCCAAAGCCTCCTTTTCTGATAATGGCCCCCATTGGTGCGCCAATAAAGAGGAAAATAAAACATACTATGGCAAAACTGTATTTGGTAAACAGCTCATAGCCCGTTTTGGCGTAGTCCTTGCGCCGGTTGTCCACCTGTGCCATCCTTGTTTCAATGATGTTACTGTTTCGGCGCAGTATAACTAAGGCTTCTTTTAGCAAAGTGCCCTGATCCTCGGCAGCAAAAGTTTCCTCTATTGATCCGTATTCCGTCAGTGGTTTTTGTAATATTTGTTTGGGCAATTTAGGGCCAAAATCTGCCATAGGAATGCCTTGTTGGGCGGCAGCCATTCTTTCTTTTTCTTTTAAGGCCTTGAATTTAGCCAAGTTTTTTTGGTTGAGTTCCTCTACGGGGCTAAGGGGTTTGGCTGCTTCGGTTTTGCCGAATTTGGCGTTGTATATGCGCCGCAAATTGATGGTCAGGTCCTCTGCCGCGGCCAACCTTCCTGCGTTTATGGTCTTGGTTATGGAGTCCATATTGATGCGCAACTGGCTCATACTCAACATGGAGCGTTGCTGTTTGAAACGGTCTTGATCGGTAGAGGTAAATTCGAACTCTCGCATATCCCACACTTTTGACCATGATTTAAAATTGGTGCGGATAAAGGGAGCCTTTGATTTTTGGTTGGGGTTGCTTGTTTGGCTGCCAGGTTCCTGATATTGGGTACCGTTGTAAAGGTTCATCACAAAAAAACGCTTGTCTTTTGTGGTAAACATTTGACCACTATCTGCCAGGATTTGGTTGAATTTTACCCGCCCAAAGTCGGTTTGATCCTCAATCAATACGTTTTTAATGGTTTCGCCATCGGGTTCTTTATCGCCTACTCGTATGACAAACTGGCGAAAATCTTCATTAAAAACGCCTTTTTCAATCGTCAAGGCAGGTTTTTGTTTCCGGATGTCGTATAAGCGTGATTTGAATTGCAGGTTGGCAGCCGGAATGATAAAGTCAGAACAGATGTAAGAAAAAAAAGCGATCAATGCGCAACAAATCATAAGTGAGCGCATGATGCGCAGCAAAGAGGCACCTGCGCTTTTCATGCTGGTCAGTTCATAACGCTCCGCCAAGTTGCCCATGACCATCACCGAGGCCAAGAGCACAGCAATTGGCAAGGCTGTTGGGAAAAGGGAAATGGACATGTAGGCAATCAGTTCGATCAAAATGAAAATGCTCACGCCCTTTCCTGCTATATCGTCAATGTAGAGCCATAAAATTTGCATGACCAGCACAAACAGCGCGATGCCGAAGGACACCACAAAGGGGCCGACAAAACTGGTAAGCAAAATTTTATCTATTTTTTTCATCCTGTAAGTTGGGCAAATGACGTGCCTATTAAAAATCAAACTTTGCCTCAAACGCTTTTAGTTGCCTAATCGTTGCCTCTGGGTCCTGGGCCGCGAATACGCTGTTGCCAGCCACCAACACATCAGCACCTGCCTGCAAGAGTACTTCCGCATTGTGCAAGCCAACACCGCCATCAATTTCGATCAAGGCCTTGCTGTTGTGTGTATCTATCAAATCGCGCAAGCGCTTGGTTTTGGGCAAGCTTTGGTAAATAAATTTTTGGCCGCCAAAACCTGGATTAACAGACATAAGACACACTAAATCAAGGTCTTCAATAATGTCGCTCAATACCTCTACGGGTGTGTGCGGGTTAAGGGCTACCCCTGCCTGCGCGCCGCATTCCTTTATTTGATGAATGGTGCGGTGAAGGTGGGTACAGGCCTCGTAATGCACGGTGATGACATCAGCCCCTGCCTTGCGAAATTGCTCGATGTACTTTTCAGGTTCTACGATCATCAAGTGTACATCCAAAGGTTTTTGCGTCAGTTTGGCCATTGCTGCTATAACGAACTGACCAAAAGTAATGTTGGGAACAAAGCGCCCGTCCATCACGTCCAAGTGAAACCAATCGGCTTCGCTGCGGTTAACCATATCAATTTCCTCGGCGAGGCGCGTGAAGTCAGCGGCCAACATCGAGGGGGCTATTTTATGTTTTTTCATAGTATTATTTGAATCTTATGGCCTTTACGGGGGCTATTTTGGTGACGACTAATGACGGCAGGGTCAGAAATGCCACCGTAATGATCAGGGTAAAAGCGTTGATGCCCAATACGGCGCTCCAATTTATTTTGATTGGGGCATAGGATAGGTAATAGTCCGTTTCATTAAGGGTAATCATGTGGAATGTATCCTGAAGAAAACAAAAACCAAGCCCAATGAAGTTGCCAATCAGCATGCCGGAAAGGGTAATCAAGGCTGCATAATATAAAAAGATCATCTGAATACGTGCATTGCGCTCTCCCAATGCCTTGAGAATACCGATCATGGTGCCATGTTCCAGTACCAGCACCAACAGGGCCGTAATCATGTTAATGATGGCTACGGCAAGCATCAGACCCAAGATCACTATTTCGTTATAATCCTGTAATTGCAACCATTCAAATATGGCTGGAAACTTCTCCCTAATTCCAACGCTTAACAAATTCTCGGGCAACACCTCGTTGTATATGTATTCATTATACATGTCAATATCACGTATGTCATCAAGCCATATTTCAAATCCGGCAACCTGATTGGGTGTCCAACCTAACAATTCCTGCACCTGTCTTATATCACAAAGTGCAAACTTGCGATCATATTCTTCCAATCCTGTCCGATAAATGCCACATACTTGGAACAAGCGTTGTAGTTGATCACCTCCTTTTACAAAATACACGACAAACTTGTCGCCGACACCCACCTGAAGTCGGTCTGCAGTCTGTTTGCTGATGATAATATCGCGAGATGCAGAAGTATCCATCAGGGCAATCATGCGGCCATCCAGCAGATAAGGTTTCAGGTTATTTTGGTCAAAATCCGGGCCTACTCCCTTGAGCAGGATGCCTTCCATGGCCGTCTTCGTACGGATAATGCCAGGTTTGTGTGCAAAAACCTGAATGTGTTTCACACCGCCGTGCGCCGTAATGGTTTTGGTAACTTGCCGAGAGCCAAACAACAAAAATGACTCCTCGGCGTCGTATTCCATGGGAGGAATGCTTCTAATTTGAGCCATTGAAGGATAAAAATCCTGATTTTTATCAATAGGTGATGGCTCAAAAGAGAGTGAATAAGCTGTATCAGAGATATGGATATGCCCCCAAAACTCAAAAATTTTCTTGCTGATCTCGTATTTGAATCCAGCTATCAGCGCAGTAGCCGCTATCATGACCGCCACGCTCAACGCCACTGCTGCTATGGCAATGCGCAGAATGAGTCTGGAAAAATTTTTTCCAGGGGAAAAAGCCATGCGGCTTGCAATGAAAAATGGGAGATTCATTAAAGTACAGCTGATTATACTTGTACTTCACCCATACTTTCTCCACTGGTTTCCGTTTCCGTTTCTGCCTGATTTTCAGGTATTTCCTCTTCTTCTGCCCGAGCAACCACAGTTACATCGGCGATGTTGTCACGATCATCAAGGCGAATCACCTTTACGCCTTGTGTGGCGCGGCCCATGACACGGAGCGCGTCAGCGCCGGTGCGTATGGTTACTCCGTTTGTGGTGGTAATCATGAGGTCATCGTTGTCGGTTACGGTTTTAATAGCGACCAAATGACCGGTTTTATCCGTGATATTGATAGTTTTTATCCCTTTTCCACCACGCCCTTGGGTGCGGTATTCGTCCAAGGCGGAACGTTTGCCCATGCCTTTTTCTGAAATAACCAAAATGGAGGTACTGGTATCTGAAGGATCAACGCATACCATGCCAACCACTTTGTCGCCGCCTTCGTCATCCACCTGGATGCCGCGAACACCTGCGGCGGTACGGCCCATTGGGCGCACATCTTGCTCGTTGAAACGAATGGCTTTTCCACTTTGCACCGCCAGGATGATTTCATTGTTGCCATTGGTCAGACGGGCTTCGATCAGGACATCTCCTTCGTTAATCCCTATGGCATTAATACCGCCCTGACGTGGGCGTGAGTATTCCTCCAGCAAAGTCTTTTTGATTTGTCCTTTGCGGGTGCAAAACATGATATAATGATTATTGATAAATTCCTCATCCTCAAGGCTTTTTACAATAATATATGCCTTTACCTTATCTTCTTTGGGTATATTGAGTAGATTTTGGATGACACGGCCTGCCGTCACACGCGAACCTTCAGGGATTTCGTAGGCTTTGAGCCAGAAACAACGGCCTGCTTCCGTAAAGAGCAACAGCGTATTGTGCGTAGTGGCGGTGAACATGTGCTCCACAAAATCCTCATCGCGGGTGCGCACGCCCGTAGCTCCGCGCCCTCCGCGCCCTTGTGCACGGTATTCGGTGATGGGTGTCCGCTTAATGTATCCGGCATGACTGATGGTGATGACCACCTCTTCATCCTCAATAAGGTCTTCTATGCTGATGTCCGCCTCGTCAATTTCTATAGCGGTACGGCGTTCGTCGCCAAAGCGTTCTTTGATGTCTGTGGTTTCCTTTTTGACGATGTCCCGGCGCAGGCCCTCATCTGCCAGAATGGCCCTCAGTTCTTCAATACGCTTCAGGAGCTCTTCATATTCGGCGCGTACCTTGTCCCGTTCCAGGCCCGTAAGCTGTTGCAAGCGCATGGCCAGAATAGCCTTTGCCTGTAGTTCACTTAGGCCAAATTTATTCATAAGGCCTTCGCGTGCCTGATCTACATCTTTAGAGGAACGAATCAGTGCAATTACCTCATCTAAGTGATCCAGGGCGATGAGCAGGCCCTCTAAGATATGGGCGCGCTCTTCGGCTTTGCGGAGTTCATATTTGGTTCTGCGGACAATGACATCAAGACGGAATTTGATAAACTCTTCCACTAAATCCTTGAGATTCAGGGTTCTTGGGCGGCCATTGACCAACGCTATATTGTTGATGCCATAACTGGTCTGGAGCGGTGTGAGCTTGAACAATTGGCTCAAAATCACATTGGCAGCTGCGTCTCGTTTGATCTCGATCACAATGCGAACGCCTTCCCTATTACTTTGGTCGCCCACGTCAGAAATACCCAGAACTTTTTTCTCATTGACCAAATCCGCAATTTTTTGGATCAAAACGGCCTTGTTTACTTGATAGGGTACTTCCGTAACAATGATGCTTTCGCGGCCTTTGTCATCTGTTTCAATTTCGGTTTTTGCTCTGACAACTACCCGTCCGCGCCCGGTGCGGAATCCTTCCCGCACACCGCTCATACCATAAATAATACCACCGGTAGGGAAATCAGGGGCTTTTACATGCTCCATCAGTTCTTCTACAGTAATATCTGGATTATCCACGGCGGCCATGATGGCATTACATACTTCTGTCAGGTTATGGGGCATCATATTGGTGGCCATGCCTACGGCAATACCAGATGCGCCATTGACCAACAAATTGGGGAATTTGGTGGGCATTACGGTTGGTTCCTCTAAGGAATCGTCAAAATTCAATTGAAAGTCAACGGTTTCTTTGTCCAAGTCACCAACGATATCATCTGCTACGCGACGCAAGCGAGCCTCCGTGTAACGCATGGCCGCCGGGCTGTCGCCATCCATTGAGCCAAAATTGCCTTGGCCATCCACAAGAGGATAGCGAAGGCTCCACTCCTGGGCCATACGCACCATGGTATCATACACAGAACTGTCACCGTGTGGGTGGTATTTACCCAACACCTCGCCCACGATACGGGCTGATTTTTTGTAAGGTTTGTTGTAGGCAAGGCCAAGATCAAGCATTCCATACAGCACACGTCGGTGTACCGGCTTGAGGCCATCGCGCACATCGGGCAGGGCGCGGGATACGATCACGGACATAGAATAATCTATGTACGCGACCTTTAATTCTTCTTCAATGTTAATGGGTAAAATCCTCGGATCTTGCATCTCTTTTTTATTGGTCAAAAATGAGGCGCGAAGGTACAAAGAAGCCCAATGAAAAAGAGGGAATTTTCAGAAAAATTGGCAGAAAAAAGACAGCCTCGTAAGGCCTATAAACGGGTTTTTAAGACTTTTTTTTGCTTTAGGTGTAAATTGAGTGCCAACTCGGCTGCCACCGAGGCTGTGTCCCGGCTTGTTTCGGTCAATATTTCGGGACTAAAATAATTTTTTACGAAATGGGTATCAAAATCAGCGCTTATGAAGGCTTGGTGATCCAGCACAAAGCGACCGAAGGGTAGGGTAGTGGCTACTCCTTCAACATGATAGTCCGAAATGGCTTCTTTCATGCGCTGTATAGCCGCAGCCCGTGTGGGCGCATGAACCACGAGTTTGGCCAACATTGGATCATAATAGATTGGCACTTCCATGCCCTGCGTGTACCCTCCATCAACCCGTATGCCTTCCCCTTCAGGCAATTTGTAACGGTGCAACACACCCACTGAAGGCAAGAAATTGTTCATTGGGTCTTCTGCGTACACCCTAAGTTCGAGGGCATGTCCATTGATTTGTAAGTCATCCTGTGTAAAGGGAAGTTTTTCGCCCCTTGCCACGCGGATCTGAATTTCTACCAGGTCAAGTCCAGTGATCATTTCTGTCACGGGGTGCTCCACCTGAAGTCGCGTGTTCATTTCGAGAAAATAAAAATTTCGATTTTCGTCCACCAAAAATTCAACTGTACCTGCGCCCACATAGTCGCAGGATTTGGCTACACGCACCGCGGCTTCGCCCATTGCCTTTCTCAGTTCAGGGGTGAGGATGGCGCTGGGGGCTTCTTCAACCACCTTTTGGTGTCTTCTTTGTATAGAACATTCACGTTCAAATAAATATACAATATTGCCATGGGTGTCGCCCATAACCTGTACTTCTATGTGCCGTGGGCCTGTTACATATTTTTCAATAAACACAGAGCCGTCGCCAAAAGCCGAAACGGCCTCGGAAATGGCTCGCTCCATTTGCTCTTGCACGTCTTCCTCGCGTTCAACGATGCGCATACCTTTGCCTCCTCCACCTGCCGAGGCCTTGATCAAGATGGGATAGCCCACTCTTTTCCCAATTTCCTTGGCCATATTGACATCAGTTATGGCTTCTTCTATGCCCGGAACCATGGGGACATTAAACTTCTTGGCGGCTTCTTTGGCTGCAAGTTTGCTTCCCATCATGTCAATACTGTGAGGCTTTGGTCCTATAAAAGTAATGCCTGCATCCCCAACTTTTTGTGCAAAATGGGCATTTTCACTCAAAAAACCATAACCCGGGTGTATGCCGTCCACACCGAGTGCCTTCGCTGATTCAATGATAAGGTCGCCTTTAAGGTAGCTCTGGGAAGAGGGGGCAGGCCCAAGCAAAACCGCTTCATCCGCGAAACGTACGTGGGGCGCGTTGCGGTCGGCTTCTGAATAAACGGCTACTGTTTGAATGCCCAAGCGGCGGGCTGTGCGCATAACGCGGAGGGCTATTTCACCTCGATTGGCTACAAGTATTTTTTTCATCGCAAATGATGGAGCAAAAAGAAGCGCAAAAGTGGGAAATTTGAGTTGTATTGTTCAATGTTTTCTTTGCTTTTATTGATTGAACTTAAGACTATACATGGCACGTATGTTTATTGTTCGGCGTTTTTGCCACAAGGAACGGGCCAATTTTTTTAGGGACAGGTATTGGTTGTCTCGATGATGTGAGTGATATTTGTCTTCTCAATTATTCTTTTTCACAAAAAAATGCTGTTTTGGCCTATGCAAACACCTGTTACAATTAAAATTCAAGGTGGTACCATTCTCGTTTCCAACGCGAATTAATTTTTACACACCGATTTTTTTTCGACTTAACAGGCATTATTGCCTAAGGTTCTTAAGAAAAATTTGGATCAAAAGATCCCTCAGCCCTGCCACCCCCGGCAGGGCTTTTTTGTTTTTTTGTCCTGAGGTTTTTTTCAATATTAACCCAGAATACGAGTTTTTTGCCCCGCTGGCAAGCACAAGTTGGTTTAAGGTATATCTTTTAACGGATGATCAGACATGCTCTTAATTTTGATATGGGCATTAGGGATTGATTGTCAATCCCTAATGCCCAAAAACCACTAATTTTATCGCTCGGCGGCTCCCACAGCTACAAGTCTATTGGTTTTGTAGTGCCAGCATGATACCCTGGTACTCTGCCCCATCCACGTTTTGTGTAACAAACGTGTAGCGGAACATCTTCCCGTACACCACCTGTTCGCCTTCTGCGCCAGCATGCCGATCACTGACGGATTTGCGCAGGTGGTCATAAGCATCCTGATCCAGCAGCAAAAGTGTTATGGTATTGGTGTTGGTATGCCAAAGAATGACCTGACTGTAAAGTGATTGTCCTTGAGGGGTGTTGGAATGCCAGCATTTTCCAAATTTTCTGGCATTGGTAGCGCCTTTTCCATGTTCGCTTAAGAGATCAAAACCAAGTTTTAAGATCTCGTTTTCTTTGCTGGATGGGCTTGATTTTTGGATCACTTGCAGTGCACTTAACGGCACTTCGGTGCATTGGGATTGGGCTTGCGAATAGAAAGGCCATATAATAGCCAAAATAAGGGTAAACGAAGGGAGGCGCATGGATTAATCCGTACTTTGTGAAATAAATAGGTTTGAAGGATTCACTATTTTCAGTCCAATGATTTGAGCGGAATTTCTTTTCGGGCCACAGGTCATTACTGTATTGTGGCGCCAGATAACGGAAAGTTGCAAAGTTGGATTGTTTTGAATTACTTTTGCTACGCTTAATTTAGAAATAATTTGCAAATGTTTTTTAAGCCCCTGATATAATAGGTGTCAGGATAGCACCAAGGATTACACATATAACGATACTTATGAGCAGATCGGCAATCATTATTCCGCAATTAAAGGAGTTGATCGGCAGGGGCTTGGACCAAGCCATTAAACGCATAGAAGAGTTACTGTTGCCATCGGCAACAGGCTACAATATGTTTGTGCAGGTAAAAGGTAGGTACAGCAACTATCTAAGCAATGTTGCTTTGGGTATGGTTGGCCAAAAGGACCTGGATCAACAGTATGCCCAATTGGCCAATGCCCTGCTATTTGTCATTGATGGTATCCAGGATAGTGATTTAAAGCCGAATGACGAGATCAAACCTGTCTCCGATCCTCGTAGAGGAGAACTATTATACCAGATTCCACGGAAAATGATGGAAATGAAGGAGTATCGCTGTGCGGTTCGGGTGGCTTATCTGAAGAATGTGATCATGGATGATTGGGAGGCTTCAGCGGATGACGTACAGCGGGATGTCCGTGTAGCCGAGGTAATGGCAGTAGAATTAGTCAACGTTCTGGAGGACGAACCCTTTCAAATACGCGCTTTGAGCAGTGCTTTGCAGTTTTTGGATGAAAACGATTATACGGAATGGATTTTTATGGTCAAGGCCAAACGGGACGGAGAGTTCCCCCTGGCCCTGAAAATTTCAGTAGTTGAGGTACGCAATGGACGAGAAGTGAAAAAAGATGTTGTGTTGGAAGAACATATTACCGTGGCCTCTGAGGAGGAAATTCCTCAAAAATTTAAAGGAAGTGGATATGAAATTGCCTTGGGAGAGCAGGCGCTGCCAGAGGCCGAAAGAAGCCAGCCCGGCAGTAAAGTAATCCCGGAAGCAGCCCAACCCAGTGCGGTGGTTTCGCCTTCTCCTGCGCCACTCCCGCAGCCTGCTCCCTCAACAATGCAAAAGTCATCCGGGCAAAATAAAAATATTCGAAGCATGGCCCTTTTTCTGGCCTTTATTATGTTGGGCAGCATCAGTACTTGGGCCTTCGTGCCAGCTGATAAGAGGGACTGGGTGCTAACTCGTTACGTACAGGATGATGAACAAAGCTACGCTGCTTTTGCTGAAAAATACCCGAAAAGCGAATATGCCGAAAAAGCCATTTTCCGCAAGGCTATAAAATCCGACAAACCGCGTGATTATTTGGCCTATCAAGAGAAATATCCTGATGGCTCTTATGCAAAAGAGGTGGGTATTAAGGTTAGAAGTCTGGAAGCCAGGCAGTTGGAAATAATTACAACCCATGCAACACCTGAAAATGTACGCCAGTTTGTCGCTGATTTTCCTCAATCAGAGCGCCTTCCGGAAGTGGTTCAAAAAATTGAACGTCACCCAGAACTTCGCGCCAAGGTAATGGATGAATTGGAAGATGCCAGCATAGCACAAGTGCGCAAAGATCCTAATGCTCG
Organism: uncultured Saprospiraceae bacterium; assembly: GCA_964539805.1. GTDB lineage: Bacteria > Bacteroidota > Bacteroidia > Chitinophagales > Saprospiraceae > M3007. The sequence goes on from CAZIKN010000025.1 coordinate 15,071, forward strand.
TACGGTGAAAAATTTTTTGCGCAGTTTCCCAACCAGTACCAAAGTAAGTGAGGTGAGAGAACGATTGGATACCATGCCCACGCTCAGGGAAGCTGTTAAACAGGATTTGGAGGAGGCCAGTTTCCAGCAAGTCAAACAAACCGAGGATATTGTGCCAGCGCAGGAATTCCTGGAAGAATTCCCTGAGAGCCAAAGAAGGGAAGAGGTGAAAAAGATGATGGAGGAGCGTAGGGATACACGAAAGACCTCACGTCCGATAAAACAAAGAATTGATCATCAGAGGTCAAAGGAAAAGTAGTAGTTTTGCGCCATCCATTTCATACCTACATTTATTCATCTACATGTCTCAAGTTGAACCCCTAAAAAAATTAGCGAGCCAGGTACGCCGCGATATCGTCCGCATGGTTTACAACTGCCAAAGCGGGCACCCCGGCGGCTCGCTGGGCTGTGTCGAGTTTTTCGTAGCGCTTTACGGCAAAGTACTGAAACACAGCACCAAACCATTTAATATGGAAGGGAAAAACCAGGATATGTTCTTTCTGTCCAATGGCCATATATCACCCGTTTGGTATTCGGTTTTGGCACGCACGGGTTATTTTCCCGTAAAAGAACTGTCCACTTTTCGTAAACTCAACTCTCGCTTACAAGGTCATCCCGCCACACATGAGGGCTTGCCTGGCATAAGGGTAGCAAGTGGTTCGCTTGGCCAAGGCATATCAGTAGCCATTGGTGCCGCTTTGGCCAAACGCTTAGATGGCGACCCGCGCTGGATATTTTGCCTCACTGGTGATGGCGAATTGGAAGAAGGACAGTGTTGGGAGGCCATTATGTCCGCAGCGCACCATAAAGTTGACAATTTGATCGTAGCAGTGGACTGGAATGGCCAACAAATAGATGGCCCTACCGAACAGGTCATGGCCTTGGGCAACTTGCAGGCCAAATGGAAGTCCTTTGGCTGGGATGTGCTCGTGCTGGAACAAGGCAATGACCTTGATGCTGTAATTGCGATGCTCCGTAAGGCCAAGCGCCGTACAGGCAAAGGCAAACCTGTTGTGATCCTGATGAAAACGGTAATGGGATATGGCGTTGACTTTATGGCAGGTACACACAAATGGCACGGCAAGGCCCCGAACCAAGAGCAATTTGAACAGGCAATGGCCCAATTACCCGTCACTGAATTAAGTGATTTTTAACTATTTATTCTTATGGTTTTGAAACAATTGTGTTTTATTGTTGCCTTTTTTATGTTGCTGTTGAATACAGCACAAAGCCAGTCCACGAATAAGGTTATTTTTACTTTTGAACATAAAGCGGGCAATACAGATTTGATCCTTGACACGACCATATTCTCTGTTTGGAACAATAAAAAAATGAAGATAACACGGGCACAATTGTATTTGTCCGAGATGGAACTACAACTCCCCAACGGCTTAGTTCAACCCCTGACAGATCATTACTTATTGATTTCCGCCAGTGAAAAACAGGTAAATTATGATATGGGCAATTGGCCTGTAACATCCATCGGCGGCGCAACACTGCACGTTGGTGTCCCAAAAGAGATCAATCACAGCGATCCATCATTGTGGCCGCCCCGTCATCCCCTTACGCTTCAAGACCCATCCATGCACTGGGGTTGGGCCGGAGGCTATCGTTTTTTGGTGGTAGAGGGCAAGGTGGACAATGACAATGATGATATACCTGAAACACCCTTTGAATACCACAGTTTAGGAGATAACTTATACAAGGCCGTTGTAACAACAGGGATCGTGGGTGCTCAAAATGGCATACTTCGGGTTACATTTACCCTTGACTATGCACGTTTGTTTAATGGCCTCAACTTGAAAAAAGACCTGATCCAACATGGCAATGGAGATCAAAATATTATTATGATGAACAATGCGGAAACCGCTGGATTCATTTACCTTGCAAACACTTCCACGACAAAAGGATTGGAAGATGATTCCGTAGTTATTCATGTTTTACCCAATCCTTCGGATGATGTTGCAACCATTCAGTACTTCCTTGAAAATATATCGGGACAAACGGATGTATTAGTGTACAATGCCAACGGTCAATTGGTTTACACGAATAAGGGCTTGATTCCAGCAACCTCTTTCAATCTTCCTACCGCAGCATTACCCAATGGCGTCTATCAATTGACGCTCTGGGATAATGGACGACTACTTGGACAAAAAACGTTGTTGATTCAACATTGACCATGATATCGCGCGTTTTTTGGGCCTTGCTTATCGTATTGACGCTTTTATGCTGCAGGCGAGAGGAGATGCCTGAGCCTACAGCATCAGATGTTTATACACTAAAAATCCCTCCGGGTTTTCCTGTTCCGGAGATTCCTGCGGACAACGCTTTGACGCAAACAAGGGTGGTATTGGGCAAGATACTTTTTTATGATCCTATTTTATCTTCGGACAGCACTCACTCCTGTGCCTCCTGCCATCTGCCTCAATTGGCTTTTTCTGATAGTTTGGTGGTAAGTGTAGGGGTGAAAAACCGCTTGGGCACACGCAACACGCCATCTTTAGCCAATGTAGCCTACCAAAAGCGTTTACTGCGAGAAGGTGGGCTACCCAGTTTGGAAATGCAAGTGCTTGTACCTATTCAGGAGCACAATGAATTTGATTTCAATATTGTAAAAATTGCAGAAAGATTAAATAAGTCGGACCAATACCGGTCATTAGCTAACAGGGCTTATGGGCGGGATCCCGATCCCTACGTCATTACTCGGGCGCTATCAGCCTTTGAGCGAACCCTGCTAAGTGGCAATTCCCCGTATGACCAATGGGCATATCAAGGCAAGTTGGCAGCCTTTACGGCTGAAGCACAACGCGGATATTCACTTTTCCAGAGCGAAAAGTTAAATTGTGCCCAATGCCATGAGGGTTTTTTGTTCACCAATCAGGATTTTATGAACAACGGACTTTACAGCGTTTACCCGGATTCAGGCCGAATTCGCCTAACCGGAATAGAAGCGGACAGGGCATTGTTCAAAGTGCCTTCATTGCGCAATGTGGCACTTACGGCGCCGTATATGCATGATGGCAGTTTGGCTACATTGGAAGCGGTGATTGCCCATTATGAATCAGGTGGGAAAAATCACCCTCAAAAAAGCAAAGTAATAAAGGCTTTTAAACTAACTACTCAGGAAAAAGCAGATTTAATTGCTTTTTTGAGGGCGCTTACAGATGAGAAATTTATCAGTGATCCTGGTTTCCGATAGGTCACTTGTTCTTTCGCTGTTGCCTGCGCTCCATTTTTTCCTCCTTATTTTCTCGGAGTTTTTGTACCAAACGCTCACGGAATTCGCGTTCGGCATTGGGGATTTTAGCAATTTTGCGTATAGATATGACCTTGCGCAATCTTTGGCTCAATTCCTTCTCTAAGTCTAATTCCTGCTGACGGGTATCATGAAATTTTTTCAAATATTCTTCTACTTCTTTGTCGTTCATGGAATCAAGATCCTTTGAAGGTTTCAGTTGTTTTTGCAACTGCTCTCTTTTATCTTGAAAATCATTGTATATAGGCCAAAAACCTTGTGCTTCCTCTTCGGACAGGTTTAACATCTCCGTAAAAACAGCAATGCGGTAGGCTTTTACGCGAGCCTCGCGTTTCTCGGGGTTAGGTTGCGCTATAGCAGTAACAGCAAAAAGCGCAACCATTAGCGTTAAAAAAGTGTGCTTCATGGCGTGATAAAAATTTTAGTTATAGTCAACGCAAAGTGGCTTTGAGCCTACTCGCGTCTGTAAATCAAATCAATCCTGCTAATCTTCAAAATTCCTTAAATCCGGGTATAACAGGCTGAAAAATAGTGCTACCGGCGGTACATTATGATTAGGTTAACCATTGATGAGCGATTCCAGTTCTTCCTCGCTCATATCTTTTAGTATTTGTTCAATTTCTTCTTCCGCGCTTTCGATAAGCGGGGTTTCAGTAGAGGGTAGAACCGATGATGGATTTTGTTCTGGCAATGCGCTGTTCTTGATTTCATCCTCATCAATACTGGCAAGTTGTTCTATATCAAATTCTTGTGTATTTTCAAGAACGTAATAAGTGGCGTCCTCCGGTAGTAATTCTATGCTATTGGCATAGGAAACTTCCAAATTGCGTGACTGCCTAAAATACCATAGTGCTGCAATTAACAAGGCAAGGCTGGCCGCTACAGACAGGACGTAACGATTTCTGAATACCTTTATAAACAGACTTTGTCGCGGGATTTCGCGTCGGGCTCCTTCCTGATCAATTCGCGTAAACACACGATCTTCAAAGTCCTTGAAATAAGAATCAGGGATACGCATGCCTCCATCCTTTTGGCGCAATTCATATAAGTTGGATGCATGTTCTTTCAATTCGTCATTTATGTTCATGTTCATCTTTCTGTAAATAATGCTTCGACTTTCTTGACAGCGTGGTGAAAGGAGGCTTTTAGTGCACCTACTGAAGTGTCCAAAATAGTGGACATTTCTTCATAGGGCATTTCTTCATAATACCTAAGATTAAATACAATACGTTGTTTTTCGGGTAATTGTGCAATAGCATGCTGTAATTGCAATTGCACGGCATCACCGTCAAACCAAGTGTCCGCTTGAAGCCTGTTGCTCAGATAATTAGCCGTATCATCCATAGAATCTGTACTGTTGCGGTTACGGTTGTTCAAAAACGTTATCGCTTCATTGGTCGCAATGCGATAGAGCCAGGTGTACAGTTGTGATTTGCCTTCAAAGCTCAGAATACCGCGATAGATTTTGATAAACGTATTTTGCAGCACATCATCCGCATCATCATGGTTAAGCACCAAGCGACGTATATGCCAGTACAAACGCTCTTTGTATTGCGTCATTAAGTGCCTGAAGCCCTGCTCAAAAGTGGTTTCCGAACGGAGCAGGGCGAGTATCTGCTCATCTGTCACCGTCTTGTTTTTCACTAATGACTGCAATGTTTAAGCGGTTTGTCTTTGACTTGTTGCGGATGGTCTCCTGCCGCAACAAGTCTCTTAATTAAGACCACAAAGATTGCGAAGGGTTTAATGGAATAGGAAAAAAGATTTACAAAAAGGCTCAATATGGTATTTTCACTTGTCCTGAAAATCCAGACAGTGCTAAAACAAACGTATAGCAACAGCTGCCCCAAGGCTCCAGGTATTGGGCATTAAGGGCGTATTTTTATTGAATTGCTGGTAGTCCGCAGAAACACGAAGGGTGGCAGCCTTTATGGGATATTCTAAAGCCAAGCCATATCGCCAATTATTATCCTGAATAATCCGGTCGGTGTGGCCTATAAAAAATTCTTCTTCGTGCTTGGGGCCCGGGTCATCATACTCGAAACTGACCATATTTTTAGCGCTGCTGACCCACTGGTGGGCAATACTAAATACCGGACGAACAGGGAAGGAAAGTGGCAGGCGATAACGGATGCCCAAGCCAATCTGGGTAAAATCAAGGTCTGCGGCCACCTTGATCAATTTATGGTTAGGCTTGGGGCCCGGGCCTGGGTTCGGGTTTTGCACAGGCTTGGGCAAATCAGGTAATTGAAAACCTGTTGGTACATTAACGGCATTAATATTAACCGTTGCATGTTCAACACTTCCGCTGAGCCACATATTGTTCCAAATGCGGTAATCGGCATTCAAGCCATAGGTTTTGCCTTCCAAAATACTTTTTTGAGCCGGGCTAAACGCAATTTTGCTGGCTTGTATCCCTATCATAAAGCGATCCTTTTTGGGCTTGAAGGGCTCTGTTACAAGTGGTGGCGGAGCTGTGGCAGGCTCTTCTGCTTTGACAACACTTGCTTCCTCCAGAAAGCGATCAATTTGAGCCTTAATGGCCATTTCCGTATCCTGTTCCGTAACAGTGGTTGTTGGGTTTGGTTGGGAAGCAACAATGGCTTCTTTTTCTGCCAAAGTGACTAAGAGTGAAGCTATCTGTTGCTGCAAACTATCCACGATATGTTGGTATGCGAGCAAATGGTCAGTTCCCGTATTGGGCAAAGAAGCCTGTGGGTATCCCATGTTTTGGGCTGCGGCTTCTTTAATGGTCTTGGGTTTAGGCTTAACTGGTTTATTCCCATGATCTGATTCTTGTGGCCTGTCTTTTATCGGCTCATTTGCTTTAGTTAAGGGATGACTAACGGTTGTAGTTCCTTGGTGGTGTAATTCCGAAGTTGAACCGTTAGCGGGAGCATCGGATTTGTTTGACTGGCTCGGTTTGGGCGGCGTATGCTCCAGGGGCCCAGGCACTATCATTTGTGACATTTGGGCGATTTGTGCCTCTAAGGCGCGATTTTCATCCATTATATTGTGCATTTTCCAGCCCAATGCGGCTGAAATTAATGCTGTGCTTATAGCTGCGGCTTTCCACCAGACAGCGGCTTGCTGCCAGGCTGTTGCTCCAACCTGAAAGGCATCCAGGCGCTTGGTCATGAGTTTCCAGTTTTTATTTGCATTGGGAAACTGGCTTTCTTCTTCAAGTTTGTCTCTAAACAAGTCGTCAAATTCGCTCATAGATGGGTGATTAAAGTAATTTTAGAAAGGGCTGAAAAAAGGATTAAATGGTAATGTTGTTATTGAATTTAAAATCAAAATCATGTATCAACAGCTGCCTGATGTGTGCACGTGCCCTGCTCAAATTGGATTTTGAGCCACTGACACCAATGCCTAAGGACGCTGCGATTTCATCATGTGAAAAACCTTCAATAACATACAGGTTGAATACTGTGCGGTATGCCGGGCTTAAATGATCAAGCATATTGAAAATTTGTTCTTTGGTGAGCTTTTCAATAATACCGGCATCGTCTTCGGGGTCATACCAATCTGGCATTTCTACCGTAGGCTTTGAATTAAGGGAGGATCTAAGTCGGTCAATAGCAGAGTTGATGATGATGCGCCGCAACCAAAAACGGAATGGCTGCCGCGCATCATATTGATCAATCTTGGTGAAAACCTTGAAAAAGGAATCATTTACAACTTCTTCGGCGGTTTCTTGGTTGCCGGCATAACGCCTTGCTATGTTCATGGCATAGTTATAACAACGCGCATACAGCCGTTGCTGATCCGCTCTGTTTTGCCTTCTGCAACCTTCAATAAATGATTCTATTTCTTTCTCCATCATTTGTTTAGTGATTCACCACGAGTCTGATTGCCTTGCCTTGCCAGTGTAAGATGTACATACCTGACGGCCAATTTGATGTATTTATTGTTGTAAATTCTTGAAAATCAGTTTGATGAACGATCTGTCCGGATAAGTTGCAGACACGAATATGCAGCGGCTCATGGGTGCCATTTACGGATACATTAAAGGCATCACTGCTCGGATTGGGGAATACGTTTAAGTAGGCAACATTACCCAGGTCCGTGACGGCCGAAGCGGTATTGTTGTTAGCCTTAAAGGTTGGGGCCTGTATTTTGAATTTGCCCGTACCATTGGGTACGCGTGCATATCCTTTGTCAACCTCTTGCTGGCCAAAATTGAGCGTGTCCAGCAATTGTCGGTCAGCATTGATCAGTGTAAGGCTTTCGCCCGAAGCTGATAACTTAAAATTGGCATGAAGTGGGCCATCTGCATTATCCTCATCTGCCCAAACAATCAGATAATCTTTCGCACCTATGATTGTTCCATCTGGAATGAGCCATTTTTCGGGCTTTGCAACATCATCACTCAGCGCATAACCACTAAGGTTGATTGGCTGATCAGTGAGGTTGTACAATTCTATCCAATCCTCAAATTGGCCCGCCTCATCTTTTACGGTGCTCTGGTTCTGGGCCATAATTTCATTGATGACTACTGAAATATCACTTGCCCATGCCGCACCTATATTAAAGTAATAGACATCATGTTCTGCTCCTACGGGCATATAAGAAAGCGTGCCGGCGGTATTAGCAGCTTTTGCTTCTATATAAAAACGAACATGTGTGCCGAGTGGGAAGCCGGGCAACTGAGCGCCAAAAACGCCATCTCCTGCTGTGCCATCACCGCTTTTCCCGTCATCCAGCATATTGATTTTTAAAAAGTTACCATACAGTGCCGGACTGTAGTACAGGGTTACTGCTGCTACACCAGCGGTATTGGTCACTTTTGTTGTTACGGTTGGGGTTTCATTGGCTATCGGGGTGCCCCATTCTCCAGTGGAACTGATCAATTTGACCTCATTAATGGAAGGGCCCACAAGTTTAACCTCGGCATTGTTCAAAAGATTAGTTCTTTTACTGTTAACCCAGTTTTTAAGTGCTGTTTTTTCAGTGTTGTACTGCGCGTTGGTAAATATTTTTTTAGTATCAGCCAACACATGGGCACTGATGAGCGCGTCCGTTTCGTCAATTAGGGCCCCAAACTTGGCTGCATCCATTTCCTCCGCAATAATGGTGCGAAGATGAGCCAGATAACGTTGGCGGATGCTGGGCACTGCAAGAAGGCGATTAAGTAAGGGATAATTGACTTTTGAGGAATTGTAAAAAGGATCCCAGTTCAGGGCATTGGACTTCATAACACTATTGGCATCGGCCTCAAGGGGTGTCATCCTGCCTGTTTCAGGATCCCAATAAAGGTAATAGTCCATTTTCCCTTTAAAGACATAACTGTCGTCATCGGAGAAGGCAATTTCACTGGCTAAAAACCACAAGGTACGATCAAGATCAAGGTAGCGTTGGATGGCGGTGTCCAAATTGGCCAATGGGGTGAGGTTGAGTACTTGGCAAACCTTGACCAAATCATCCCAGGGCTGGGCTTTGGAATACGAACGCAGGTCATAGTATTTTTTATATTGGGCGGTGTCAGTGCCCAAATTGTTTAGCCCTGCTGTGCCGTCTCCCCAGCCGCCGCCGCCACCTGGCCCACCACCTGTGGTGCCTGCTGGCCTGTCAGCACGCCATCGGGAGCCATCTTTGCTAAAAAACCATTCTTTGATAAATTCCCCATTGATTTGCTGCACATTGGGATAGATGCCCCAAGATTGGCCGTTGAGGAACAAACGCACGTAATTACCTTTGGCAGCGGGAATGTGGCGGCTGATGGATCTTTCATAAATTACTTCTCGCATGAGGGAAGGGTCTTCTGCAGCGTTGTTCAAATTGAGCGTTTCATAACCCATAATGTTTTGGTCTGGGTTAAGGTAATCCATGTTTATTCCAAAGGACTTTTTATCGGAGTTGGTCACTGCATTATAGGAAGTATTGCCCTTAAAATGCACACCTACATTAGGAAAGGTATCGCCATCAACAACCATAAGTGCCGGAATGTCCGTACGTGACGAATAGTTGTTTTTTAGCTGTTGCCAGTAATCCGGTTGTGAAAACCAGAGGTAGATATTTCGGATTTTCCCTGGTTCATAAAAACCTGTTGCTGCTTTTCCTCCCGTAAACAAAATATGCTGATAGTGGTCAACATACATAGCGGAAGGGAGTTTTTGGGCAAGTATTTCAGCGCATAAAGCTGTGAAATACAACAGAGTAAGAAGGAAATATTTTTTTTTCATAATAAAGGTTGAATAAAAAATGAAGGCCAATAATCAAACATCCAGTTCCTTTTTATAAGTCAGTCAGAAATGGAAACACAAAAATACCGATGAGGCTTGAATTTCAAAGCCCCATCGGTGTGTTCAGCTAGATTAACTTATGCTATAATTTGTTTCCATCTGCATCAAAACGCACGGCAGAGGATGACTTGAAGCGCACATGATAGTAAACAGTGCAGTCTTTTTTGGTGATTTTGACTACAGATTTGATCTCATCCCCAGCTTTGTTTGCTGCAATCCAATCCTGAGCGGCTTGTGGCAGATCGGCAAGGGTAAGCTTCACAGGTGCCACATGGCAAGCGGTGGAGTCATGTGGATGATGAATTTTAATGGAGTCATGGTGGTGGTGACCATGTTTGGTGGTGTCCATTTTCAGCGTATCATGATGATGCTTAAGGGTGTCATGATGGTGTTTGGTTGTGTCGTGATTTGTGGAATCTTTAGGGTGTTTTTTGCCCTTTCCGCCTCTGTCACCCACGGTCAACGAAGAATAATCGGTGTCACCAACCAATGGTGAAGTTTCTTTTTGGCAGGAATATGCCACAATTGCAGCCCAGAAGCCAAAAAACAACAAGAATTTTTTCATAAAAAACAAGTAAGATTAAGAAGGATGTATCCGGCAAAATTGCTCGGTACACTACCGTACGGAGCTTGTTTATGGGTGGTTGCGACGGCAACAAAAAAAATGGAGAATATTTTTTGAATATGATGCTCTCTAAAGCAAATCTATTGTAGTTCCCACCCTCTAATCATAAAAATCATACGAATCATGCATGCTATATGTTTACTTTTGTGCCAATTATGAAATTGAGTATTGGAATACCCCACTCTTATTGGGCCGAAGAATATGTTTCAACAGCGCAGCCCACTCTTATGGAACATAGTGTTGACTGTGATTGGTTGGCTGTAGGAAACCGCAACGAGCATTTTACGACAATTCTTGCCAAATTAGAATTGGCCCTGCAATCGGGCGAAATAGATGCTTTTATTTTTCCCCACAAATCCCTTCCAACCACACCAGGAAAAGCTATGGTCATTACTGCGTCAGGCCCACGAAGCAAAACGGGTGACCTGCTTTTTATCCACCCTCATTCGTATGATACAAAGGCCATATTCAAGTTAAAGCGCAATGCCAAGGTAAACGTAGCAAATGCCATGCAGGAAATACAAATGAGGGATTATCGTCCGGATGTGGAAGTGTACCTCATGCCGGATACCATGGCCTCGTTTGACCTGCTGTTAAAAGAAGGGACGGATGCCGTGATTACTTCAGGTGATGAGCTGATCCCAAACCTGATTAAAGCGTCTGATATACAAATAATAGAACTTAATCCCAGAGAGTTTGTACCGGCACCTGCACAAGGAGTATGGGCGTGGCTTTGCAACCAAGGGGATGTTCATACCCGTCGTGCTTTGCGCTCCATTCATCACACAGAAGTAAGCAACTTAACCAATGTTGAGCGAAGTGTCCTTCGGCACTATAATGATGATCCTTTATTGGCGGTTTATTGTGAACGGGATCTCAATGGCTTTGTGCATGCTTTTGCGGCCCGTTTCGCCCATCAGGCGCTTACAAGGGCAAGAATTTCTTCCAGCACTACTTTTGGGTTGAGCGATGCACTAATTAAGCAGTTGGGCTAATATTTTGATCGTCAATGCTTATTGATGCTGTGAAATTACTTGCTGCAATTCCACAGAAGATGCCATACCTGATTTGCGCCATACTGGCTCACCGTTTTTGAATAAAATGAGGGTAGGAATGGAACGAATACCAAATTGGTCGGACAAGCCCTGGTTTTTGTCCACATCTATTTTGTAGATGGAGACTTGTTCGCCCATTTGATTTTTTACGTCATTCAAAATGGGTTTCATGGCTTTGCAAGGCGCACACCAATCTGCATAAAAGTCCACCAACACAGGTTCGTCGCGGTTTATTAGTTCTGAAAAAGTCATAATATTAAGGTGAATGTTGGCATGGTTGAGGTGACCGATGAGTATGGTAAACAAATGAACCCAAATGACATCCTGTATGCCGAAACCGATCATGGCGAGGGGGATGTACTCCAATAAAACTTTGGACAAAAGTTTGCCAGTAGGTTATGATCTTATAGACTTGTTGGTCTTATATTTTACCTAAAAGTATAAGGTACCCCGCTTACCTGAGTTAAAAGAGTTTGCGGGGCATCCAACACTTTGGCATATCCCTTTGGGTTGGGGGAAACGGGCGAGTTGGCCGCCAGATAATCACGCATCGTTTGATGGAGCGTATAGGGTGTATTGGCGCCTTCCTTTACATTGGGTATGCGGCAGAGCATGGTTTCGGGGTCGCCATCGCGCTCGCAAGCACAAACAGAGTAGGTTCGGGCAGGGTCAAGCGCTTGTCCGCCAACGGTAACCTTTTGAACCCGTTTGCCCATTTCGCCAAAAGCCATAAAAGAAACTTCCATGCCCTTGAACTTGACCACCCAGCCGCCAAAGCGTTTGGAAGCATCCTTGGCAAACACATTGTTCAATTCTTTTTCCAACCAATCCAGCAGTTGTTGGCCAGTTACTTTGGCCGTTCTTACCGCAGAATCAACGGGCAACATATCAAAAATATACCCTTCGGTAATGGGTATGTTTCCGGTTTTATCAGGGGTGCTTCGCGGCGGGCAAAAGCGGAAGCCATTGGATAGTACGATGTCTGTCTTAACGCGCCATGCCAATGCATCAAGGATCATGGTATCAATGGTGTTTTCTACCACAAAATAGCGATAGAGCGGCACGGTACTATACCCATGTATCTTTTCAATGCTTTCTTTATATGGTGACTCTATGTTTTCGATTAACTTGCTTACGGTTTTATTGGCTTTGTATTTTGAGGTGTTTATTTCCACCAATTCATATTTTTGACCTGCGATTTTTCCATTTTTTATGGTCAAATCCAGGCGTCCGACAAAAGATCCGAACGCGCCAGGCTCTACCACCTTGGCATATTTGCACACAATAGGCTCGCGTACGCGCTCATGGGTGTCGCCACCAAAAATATAATCAACCCCTTCACAAACAGGAAGGTTGGCCAAGTGGATCTGTTGCGACAGTCCTAAGTGTGCCAACACGATTACCATGTCACATTGCTCTTGTTCGCGCAAAAGTTTGACCCAGTTTTCAAGGCATTCTTCCGGCTTGCCATAAACAATGCCTTTGGAATAGTTGGGCGATTGTCGCAAAGGCACCAAATGATCTGTAAGCCCAATAAATCCAATTTTTACCCCCAGTTTTGACCACACATAATAAGGTGGGAATACCGTTTCGCCACGCTTGCCCTCGCCAAGATCATGAAACATATTGGCGCAAACCTTTGGTGCTTTTAAACCGCCCAACAAGGTTTGCATGGCTTTTTTGTAATAAATTACCTCCCAGTTGCCGGGCAAATACAGGTCATATCCCATAGCATCCAACAAAGGTGAAATGGCTTTGCCTGTTGTTTTTACGGACAACTGGCTGCCCTGAAACATATCACCGGTATCTGTGATAAATGTGTTGGGGTTTTGCTTTCTGGTTTTTTCAAAATAGGTGGCCAGGTGAGCATAGCCAGCCGTTTGACGGAATACCATCTGGCCGTTTTCCCAAAACAGTTCATCGTGCGGGTGAATTTGACAATGCACATCGGTCGTTTGGAGTAAGGTGATGGTGCCTGACGCTGAGGTGCTGGCATCAGATGCCTGAATTTTGGGTGATTCCTGATTTTCGTTCGCTTGTGCATGTTGAATGGGAAGACCTGCTCCCAATCCTGCCAAAACACTGTTTTTCAGAAAATTACGACGGTTTATGGACATGTTAAGTTGTTTTACTTTTTTTTGTAGAAGGCCACGATTGGCTCAAATGGGCCATATTTGTGCTGATGCTCCGGAAAAGAATCATTATACGGCCCGAATGGATGATCGTATGGTTTTTTTTCAATTTTAGGCCAGTCTGTAGCCAAAAACGGGTGTTTGGGCCGAGGCTGCGAATTGACAAACGCTGCTACATCCCAGGCTTCTTCATCTGTTAATTGTGGGTTTTGATAGGTAGCTCCAAAAGGCATGTTGGCCTTGACATAAGCTGCAAAACGCGACATGCGAAAGAGTCCTGCGCCTTCATTATAACTTTTTTGGCCCCACAAAGGCGGGTAATTGCGTGCGCTTTCCGGCATGGGTAAGCCTTCGCCATCAGCGCCATGGCAGGAGGCACATTTCTCTACATAAATCATGTGGCCTTTGTCAGGGTCAGCCGGACGGGCTAAAAAAGGAACTTCTGCCAACCCTGCTCCTTTGGGCTTTTCTTCTTTGGGTACACCCAGGCCCAGCCAGCGCATATAAGCCATCATGGCGCGCATTTCGCGGCTGTTGCTGTCTAATGGTTCGCCGTTAAGGCTGCGCTGAAAACAATCATTAATGCGTTTAGGCACGGTTTCAAGCGAGCCGGAGCGCGCCCTCATTTGTGGGTAAGTGCTGAATACGGCGAAATAATTGTTGCCAAACGGTTTGCTTCCGGCATCCAAATGGCAACTTTGACAATTCAAGCCATTGATAGTATTGGCCCGAACGGTGCCACTTGGGCCAAAGTAGTCTTGGGTATGCGCAATAAGGTCACGCCCATAACGGATCAGATCGTGTTCCTCATCCGTTTCAGCCAAAAAAGGATCGGGTGCTTGCCAAATTTTTTGCTTCTCATAAACGGGCCACAACTTTTGGCGGGCTTCCGTTACTTCTTGCCTGTTTGACCTAAGATCCATAAACATGAATATCAGCCCTCCAAAGAGCATGATGAGGGCAAAAAAAACGATGATTTTCTGACCTTGCCCCAGGGTCCTCAATTGTGCCTGACAATTTTGACAAACCCGATCATCAGTCATGACCATTCTGCGATAGTAGGCTATCATACTGTTGATAAAGAGCAGGCCGATTACCAATGCCGCAATGACCAACCAAAGCACCGGATAATAAATCGTATCCATAAACGCAGGTTGTAAGTTGATGAATGTGTTGATTATACAGGCATTTTTTCCCGAAAATATCCATACACCCAAGTGCCGGCAATAGCACTCAACAGGGTGACGATAATGGCATAAGCGCCTGTACCAATCTGAGCAAAGAGTGGCCCGGGGCAGGCCCCGGTCATGGCCCATCCAAAACCGAATAGAAGGCCGCCATAAATTTGACCCTTATTGAATGTTTTGTCGCTAAAATCTATTGTTTCACCACCTAAAGTCTTGATTTTGAATTTTTTAATCAAAAAAACCGAAATGGCACCTACCACTACCGCGGTGCCGATGACGCCGTACATGTGGAAGGATTGTAGCCGAAACATCTCTTGGATACGATACCACGACACGATTTCGGCCTTGATGAAGACGATGCCAAAAAAGATACCCACTATGGCATATTTCAGGTTTTGCCACATGGGTGGGGTCTTTTCAGACGCATTGATGCACACGGCATCCAATGAACGGGTTTCAAAATCGGTATTGACCGTTTCTTTAAATTGTACTGAACTTGTATTTGCCATGGTGAATCAAAGACTTAAAATGTAAGGGAGAATGAGATTGGCCATAATGAAGCCTCCGACCATAAAACTGATGGTGGCAATCAATGAGGGTACCTGCAAATTGGACAGACCCATGATGGCGTGGCCAGAGGTGCATCCACCCGCATAACGGGTGCCAAAACCTACCAGAAAACCTCCGACAACCATCAGGATAAACCCGCGAAGGGTGAACAGACTGTCAAATGAAAACAGGTCATTAGGAACCAAACCCTGTGCTGGCTGCAACCCGTATCCGGCCAATTCTTGAGCGAGATTGGGGTTGATCTGAATGGGATCAGGGTTTTGCAGAAACATGGTGGCAATAATGGCCCCAATCAAAATACCAGCTACAAAAAAGAGGTTCCATGCTTCTTTTTTCCAATCGTACTGGAAAAATTTGATGTTTGCGGGCAAACATGCCGCGCAGATGTGTCGCATGCTGGAGGAAATACCAAAGTGTTTATTGCCCATGAGGAGCAAAGCAGGTACTGTCAGACCTATAAACACGCCGGCCACCGCCCAATGCCAAGGGTGTGAAAGAGATTCAAGCATATTGTTTGTAATTAGAAATTGTTTGCAAAAATGCAACATTGTTCTCATGTATCAGCGTGACAAAAGTTACGCTTCAAATAATTTTTAGAAATGGTGGTTGATTACCAAATTGTAATTGGACATATTGACCTTGTTAATGGTGTATTTTGGGGCATCCGGCATGCCGTTATGCCGTTGTTTGCCCACGTATAAAAACTGAAGGTCGGTGCCTTTTAGCACACCTGAAAAAGCGTAGATCAGTTCAAGGTTTAGCTGGCTGTAATCAGGCAAACCATATTTGTTTAGTGTCGTGTTTTGTACATCCGGCGTATCAAAGTACCCTATGGTTACATTTATTTTGAGGTTTGAGGCTTTTGGAGAATAACTGATCTTTGCGGTCATGGCGCGTGTGTGGCCGAGACCCTCGTTTCTTTCACGGGCCATGAAGGTGTAAAATGGTTCCCTGCCCCATTCGCGGGGCATAAGGAAGCGGCCATCACCCATCATCTGTGTAAATTGTAGGGATAAATCCCAATTTTTGTTCCATTGATGCCCCATTTTGGCACTGATAACCCATGAAGACTCTCCGGGTTGGATATAAGCCTTTTGTGGGTCGGGGTTGCCGCCATCATTTATTGCCTGTTGTTGGGTGATTTGAAGCCCGGTGTATATTTTATTGTCATTCAGATACTTGTGTGCATAATTGGCTTCTAATAAAGCTGTATTAAAAATATGATCAACATACTGGTTCCAGGCTTGTACCTGAAGTTTGGGTGATATTTGCCATTGGGCTGAAAACAGGCTGATTCCTTTGGAGGACAAGTTGCCACCGTAATCTGATTTTTGCCCATTGGGTTGAACCCCTTGTCCCAATATGCCAATGGATTCGGCTGTAGAATACCAATGCACAGTACCTCTGGGGGATATGCCATAAATCCATCCAGTTTGAATGATCCATTTTGAACGGTGAAATTGCGCCCACAGCCCATCCACTCCAGTGGGGCGCATACGGCCATCTTGCGGGTTAATAAATGGCGTTTTGATGACTTGTTTGCCCAAAGTTGCGGTAATATGTTTGGTTTGATACCTTAAATAAAGGTCTTCCAAACGATCAATATCATGGTGATTCTCGGCGTCCGATACATCGAACAACGGAAGTTCATAACGATTGGGCGCACCCGTGATAGAGTCGTGTTCCCCCAAGTCGCTTGAGGCTAAATTATAGATAAAAAAGCCGCCAATGCCCACCGAAAAATGGTGAAAGGCGCTTGATTCATAGCGCAGGCCACCTCCCACGGCCCATGCCCGGGCATCGTTGAGGCCAGGGGCATTGTCTGTGGCCATTAAAAAATTGCGAAAATGCCCATGGAAGCGGCCATGTTGCAAGGCATAAGTCAGGCAATGGCTGTCGCGAACAATTTCTCCCGGCTCAGTTACATGTTGGGCGTACAATGTCAAACCGCACAAGAACCATGTGCAGGAAAGAATAACTTTTTTCATAAATTCAGGCTAAACTATTGCTTGGAGTCAGATTCGCAGGATTTGGTGCCACCTGCAGCGCCCGTTCTGTCATAATGACAGCAGCTGTGCAGGGCATCGTAGGCTTTGTCGGGTGCCTTGTACCCTTCATTGTCATAACCAGCCAGCGCAACGGCTTTTTGAATGGCATCCTTGTTGATGCGTGAAGGGTCAAACACAACGGTCAAAAGGTCTTTGTCCAAATTCCAGTTAGCGGATGTCGCGCCTGCATTTAAGGCAGATTTTTCGATGGTTTTTTTGCACATACCACAATTGCCAAGCACCTTCATGGTTTCGGTGGCCGTGGTTGATGTAACTGGTTTGGCTGATTTTTTTATGGCACCTTGGGGCACCTGAGCAACCAATTGATTGGCTGCAATCATTAAAATGCTGAGCATGATGATAAAGCGCATACTTTACTTTTTTAGAAAATGCTGATTTAGTTAGTTGTCCAAACGACCGATGGCGCAGCTAAGGTATGATTTTGCTTTTTGGCCCCTCACATCCATCCTTTTAGTATAGCATTCCAATACAAGCGGGGTAAAACCTGCTTTTTCAGTTGGTACATGCTCCATCTTTCTTTGGATTGATCAAACGGGAAGGTCTCCAGCGGTTTGTTATCGTAATCAAATTCTGCCAGCATCAGCTTGCCATATCCCGTCAGAATTGGGCAGGAGGTATATCCGTTGTAAGTAGCGGAAGCAGCCTTTCCTTTCATGATTGCCAGCAGGTTTTCTACCAGCACTGGCACCTGTTTGCGTATGGCAGCACCAGTTTTGGAGGTAGGCAGCGCTGCGGCATCACCTAAGGAAAATATATTGGGATAGCGTACATGCTGAAGGCTGCCTTTGTCCACCTCTACCCAGCCAGCAGCATTGGCCAGGGGGCTGTTGCGAATAAAATCAGGGGCGCTTTGGGGTGGGGTCACGTGTATCATGTCAAATTTGACCGCTATTCTTTCGCCCTTGTTCTGTTCATTGATTCCAGTAAACACAGCTGTATGGTTTGGCCCATCTATTTCGGTAAGGCTAACACCAAAATTCAGTTTAATATGCCCTCGCTCTACTACTTTTAGCAAGGTTTTTTCGTATTTAGGTACGGCAAAAAGTCGGGTGCCGCCACTCCAATATTCTACGGATGATTTTTCGAGCAGACCATGTTTCCGGAAATAGTCAGCAGCCATATACATGATCTTGTGTGGTGCGCCACCACATTTAACAGGCGTCGCTGGGCTGTGAAAAATGGCTTTTCCCCCTTTGAAATTTTGTAGGCATTTATACGTATATGGCGCATAATCAAAGGAATAGTTACTGCAAACATTGTTTTTCCCCAAAGTTTCGGTTAAGCCTTTTATGTCGGACCAGTTCAGCTGGATTCCAGGGCAAACGATCAGGTAATCGTAACCAAGTGGGCCACTTTCAATGTGGACCAAGTTGTGCTCCGGGGCAAAACGGAGTGCTTTCTCCTTGATCCACTTGACTCCGCCTGGCATGACATCGGCTTCGTTGCGTACGGTATCCTGAACGTCATAAACCCCACTGCCCACCAATGTCCAGGCGGGTTGATAATAATGCTTGTCAGCCGGATCCACGATGGCAATGTCCAAGCTGCCATTTTGTTTTAGCAATTGAGCAGCCGTAGAAATACCTGCGTTTCCTCCGCCAATGATGACGATTTGATGATGTGCCATAAAAAGCAAATTATTGAACGGTGAGACAATAGTTTTATATTTGGGTTTCCAAGCTGTCCCATGCGCCGCCATTTACAACCTCTATACCCAGGTTGCGCAACATGCCGGCCGCAGCACCGCTCCTGTTGCCACTTCGGCAACAAGTGATGATGGGCACGTTTTTGTCCTTCAACGATTGCGCTTTTGTGGCAATGATGTCCAAAGGAATATTAATTGCGCCTTTGATGTGGCCACTTTTGAATTCTGCCGGTGTGCGCACATCAACAATAATTGCACCTTCACTGAGCATTTTTTTGTAATCAGCAGCAGGTGCTGAGCTGAACATATTTTTAATTAGATTGAACATGATCGTAAATTGATGGATGTTATGAGGAGTAAAATTTCCACTGCAAAGATTCAGTCGGGAGAATTTGGGAATATGTGACATTTATCACATTGCCAAATGTTATTTATCAGATTACCTTTGGGCGGTCAAAACTAATTCACATGTTCAACAAAGGATCAAAATCGTACAGTATATTCAAGTTAAAGTGCCCACGCTGCCATGAAGGGGAAATGTTTGAGACAGGAAGTTGGTCGTTCATTAAGTCATTTGATATGCTGGAACGCTGCCCCAAATGCAATTTGAATTATTACCCGGAACCTGGTTACTACTATGGTTCCATGTTTATATCCTACATCTGGACTGGCTGGTTCTGCTTGCTGTTTGTGTTGTTTTTTCACTGGTATCTGGACTGGGGCGTTTACACCTCTTTAGGGTTGCTCTTGGTCTTTTTGATCGTTAATTTTGTATATATTTTCCGTATATCACGCCTGATGTGGATCAATTTGAACGTAAAATATGATCCAGATGCTATCGAGAAACATAAGAATGCACAATAAAAACATGATTGGGGTTTTCTGTTTGAGCCGAAAATCCCAGACATGCTCTAAAAAATAGGCATAGCCAGTGGAGGGTATGGTGCCTACAAGGCTATTGCGATTTTTCATTATAGCGGGTTATTTATGGGGAATAATATCTTGCACCATTTTGCAAAAGCACATACAGGGTACTTGCACGCTCGGGGTAAGGCATCAACTGACATACTATTGGCTATGTTGGCACCAGAAGATAATGAAAGCATCTTGGAGCTTGGGTTTGGTACTGGCGCAACACTTGTGCAATTAGCCGCTGAAAATGAAAAGGTACATTGCTATGGCTTAGAACGTTCCCCGTTGATGTTCCAAAAAGCACAGGATAGAATTCGGTTTTGTGGATTGTCCAAAAGAATAAGGTTAGCCCTGTCCTCCTCAATTAATCAATTCCCTTATCCTGACGATACTTTTAATAAAGTGTATGTAGAATCGGTACTGGCAATTCAGGAAGGTATGGATTTGGTCAATATGCTTCTTGAGATTCAAAGGGTGCTAAAACAAAACGGGATATTAATATTAAATGAAACGCTTTGGTTGGAATCAACGGATAGAGAAACCGCTAAACGCATCAATATTGACAATAAAAGAATATATGGTATTATTCAGTCGAACCATGAATATGCCTATTTGGATGACTGGAAAAAACTGCTTGCTGACATTGGATTTGTCGCTCAACTCGATTTTCGCTTATCCGCGCTTTCTGCGGCTTCGATGACCAAAGCCATCAATATACCTATTCTATTATCAAGATTATTCTCCTTGCTCGGCAAAGTCAAGTTGAAGCTGTCACCTTCTATGATCAAAGAAAGCAGGCAGTATTATAGCGCGGTACCTTCGTTTGATCCTCATGAAAAATTGATGGAAGGAATAATTCTGAAAGTTATTAATCAAAAATAAAGCGTTTTCAAACTATGCTGTTAGCTATTCACCCCAAATTGCCCATGCGGGACAAAGCCCTTACAAGGGATTTTTACCTCAATAAATTACATTTTGAAGAGTTGGGCGACACGGATTACCCGGGTTACCTGATGGTGAAAAAAGACCATATCGAAATTCATTTTTTTGCATTTGAAGCATTGAATCCCTTAGAGAATGACGGTCAAGTGTACATCCGCACGGACAACATAGACGTTTGGTACCAAAATGCTTTGGATCAGCAGCTAAGTTTGCCACAAGCTGGTCAGTTTGCCATAAAGCCCTGGGGGCAAAAGGAATTTTCCCTATTGGATCCTGATCATAATTTGCTGACCTTTGGGCAAAAATTATCGTGAAATGACATCAAAAAAGGTAATTGGCCTGGGGGGTATTTTCATCAAATGCCAGAATCCCAAGGAAACAGCCGCTTGGTATGCCAAGCATTTGGGCCTCAATATAGAAGATTGGGGTGGGGCGCAGTTTAACTGGGCAGACGAGACACATCAATCTCCCTATTCCCTCTTGAGTTTTTTTAAATCAGATACCAAGTATCTTGAACCCTCAAAATCTTCTTTTATGCTAAATTTGCGGGTGGCAAATTTAGCAGAACTGATCCAGCAATTGCAGTCAGAAGGGATCGAATTGGTGGGTGAGCCACAGATTGAAGTCTATGGTAAATTCGCCTGGATCATGGATCCTGAAGGGAATAAAATTGAACTCTGGGAGCAGGTGTGATGTGGCTTTTATACCGGGATTTGAGTCATGTTGAAGATTTCCAGGATTGATTTACCTGATTTTTAAAGATTTACAGACGCGAGTGATTCAAAACCACTTTGCGTTGACTATGGATGGCCTAATGATTCCCCCCCTCGGCATACAGCTCCGGGTTGCGCCCAAACGTGCAGCCATCAGGCGGGAATATCAGGAACTACTGCCCGGAGCAGGTGAACCTGAGCTGGGCGATGGGTTTTGTCATTGACTGGGTGGTTGGCCCTGAAAAGAAGTCAGTGCGGATTATCAACATCATGGATGAGTGCTCGCGCCGGGCACTTTGGACAGATGCTCACGAGAGAATCTGATCTACCAAACTTATCGAAATCCTTGGCGAGTTGGTGCTATGGCGCGGCCATCCCCAGTATATTCGCTGCGACAACGGCCCGGAGTTTATTACACACAAACTAAAGCAATGGGCGCTGAAAAACAAGGTGGAGTTAAAGCACATCCAGTCCGAAAACCGGTAATGTTTCAAAAAGTGTGTCTGATCAAGGTCTTCAGCGCGTAGTCAAATAAAGTTTCGGATCAAAATCAGATGGTTTTTCAGAGTGGCTTTTTCCACATTTCAACACCAAGCGGCTCAAAAATCCTTAAAAATTTTTGAACCGCGCAAGGGTTGTTGAAATTGTGGGAAAAGATGCCTTATCAAGTGTCATTTTCGGCCCAATCAAACCGTTTTTGTTCATAATCCAGTTTTGGCACCTTTCTTTCGTAAGCGGATCTGGTCATGGACACCTTGCCAAGCAGAAAGATGACAGCATCGCTGTCCGGCATGACCCCGCGCATTTTCAACACCCGTTTGTAGTCGCGATTGAGCCGTTCGATCCAGTTGGTGGAATAGATCATGCTGCGGATTTTGTGGTGATAGTTCAGATAGGTGAAGTAGGCAAAATAATTGATCTTGTCCAGATAGTTTTTGAGCGATGGGTATCGCTTTTTCCAAGTATCGACAAAGTCTTCCCATCGTTTCCAACCCTTGTTTGGAGAGTCATCTTTTTTATCCGTGACAAACACCTCTCGCAGGCCCTCACCCACGGCCTTCTTGTCGGCTGGTTTTATGCGGCTCAACACGCTGCGTTTCAGATGGATCACACATTTTTGAAACGGCAGGGGGCCAAATACCCGTGCACTGGCAGCCTCCAAGCCGCTCAAACCGTCCGCAACGACCAGACCCAGTCGTTTCAGACCCCGTTTTTGCAGCCCTCTGAGCACCTCCTCCCATCCCGCAGAACTTTCCGTCGGGAAGTTTACAATGCCCAAAACCTCCCGCGTCCGCCCCAATATCGTGTAGTAAGCCTCCTTGCTTACCGCGCCATCACGGCGCGTACTCCAAAAAAGTGCATCAATGTAAACGATCGGATAGTATTCATCAAGTGGCCGAAGGAGCCACCCCATCACCTCTTCACGAGCATAATCAAACATGCGGCTGACACTCGCCTTGGAATAGTGCCGACCGTACAACTTCTCAAACAGGCCATCTACCTGAGCCGTGGTAAGACCCGCTCCGTACAACTCAAAGGCAACCTTGCGAGACTCTTCCTCCTGATCGCGCAACACGCTCATCAAGATGGGGTAAAAGTTGCCCTCGCGCGTACGAGCCCTGACCCGTCCTAAAAAAGGTTGACAGATTATTGATTTATTTTTATCCTTAGCCTTTGTCAATCAGGCCCAGTTATCCATTTGGTTTTGTAAACATTTTTTTGCCTAACACCCTCTCAAGCAGATACGAGGGTTTAGGCAAAAAAATGTGAACCTACGTCATGTTACTTTAATTGGTACAAAAACTGATCTGTTCTTCCTCCCGGCCGGCAGATGGCTTGTAATAGTTTCTCCAACGCCTTTTCAAACGTTCCTCCAACTGGTGCGCCATTGCAGGTGTAAGCATATTCAGGCTTAAATGCGGTCGTTCGTTATTGTAGATTTGGATGATCCGGGGAACGACTTTTTGCATCGTTGCTTTACTCATTTTACCCATTTCGTACAGCCATTCGTCCTTCAAAATGCCGTTTACACGCTCTGCAATCGCGTTCTCCAGTGGGTCTCCATTTTCCGTCATGCTGATCTGGATATGATGCCTGTTCAACAGTTTCACGTATTTGTCCGAACAATATTGCACACCTCGGTCCGAATGGTGGATGAGCCCTGAACAATCGCCTTTCAGCGATCGAAGGGCCATTTGCAAGGCATCCACGGCATTATCCGCATCCAGATTGTCTGCAATTGCCCAGCCTATGATTTTCTTTGAACACGCATCTGTGATCAAAAACAGGTACAAAAAGCCTTCTGTGGTTTCCAAATAGGTGATGTCGCTTACCCATAACTGGTTGGGACGCATCGGTTCAAAGTGCCGGATTAGATTGGGGTATTTTCGCAGCCAATGACTGCTGTTGGTCGTCCTTGTCTCATTGCGACGCCGTCTTACCAATAGGCCATTCTGCCAAAGCATATCAAAAAGTGCGTCACGGCCGATCTTAACCCCTATCTCTTCCAATTTTACCAGCAATTTCCTGCCGCCTATCCTGGGCTGCCTCTTCCGGAGGCCCTGGATCTGGCTGAGAACGAAATGCTCTTCCACGGCTTGTTCATATATGACCTCTTGCCTTTGGTAAAAGGCTTGTCTACTCTTGTCAAACAGCCCACACAAGTGCCCACTTCCCATAAAGCGCAACCGAAAAGAAGTAGAGTAAATTTTCACAAAAGTATTAACTTTACAAACTAAAACGCGATGCGAAAGAGTAAATTCACAGCAGCTCAACGGACTGTTATAGTCGAAGAGCACACGAAAGGCAAGACGGTTGAACAGATATGCCGCGATCACCAGATCAGTGCTGCCACCTTTTATAAGTGGCAGGATGAAAAGCAAACGGAAGCGGAAGATTCGCGCCGTCGGTTGGAACAATTGGAGAAAGAGAACAAGCGCTTAAAGAAGATGTACAGTGAGTTGTCCATCGACCACGAGATACTGAAGGAGGGGTATGAGGTGCTAAAAAAGATACGAGCCCAAGGCAACAAGAAGCACTGATAGATGTCTTGGGCAAGGAAAGGAGCATACGCCGTAAATGCCGGGTTTTGGGCGTGCGTCGGCAGACATACCACAGTCGCAAGTCGGGCAAGCGCCCTGAGGAAGCGGATGATGCCATCCGGATCAGGCTACATTCATTGGCCTCCCTTTTTGTTGCGTGGGGCTTTTGGATGATTTTTTATTACCTTCGTAATCAAGGGTTTACATGGAATCTCAAACGGGTTTACCGAATTTGGAAGGAAGAGGGCCTCAACCTGCGCAAGGAACCTAAGCGGCAAAAGATACGCCGCGAGTATCTTGACCTGCTTGCTCCCAAGGAGATCAATGCAGGCTGGGCGATGGATTTCCTGAGCGAGTGGGTCGTGGGAGAGCAGGGTCAGAGCGTGCGTATCATCAACATCGTTGACGAGTGCTCGCGGCGGGCCCTGTGGACCGAAGCACACATGAGCATCAGCGGAGCCATATTGACCGACATTCTGGATAAGGTGGTGAAGTGGCGAGGCAAGCCAGCCTACATCCGTTGCGATAACGGCCCGGAGCTCATTGGCGATGCCCTAAAAGAGTGGGCGGGTAGGCACAAAATCAAGCTGCGGCACATACAGCCGGGAAAGCCCAGCCAGAACGGGATCATCGAAAGGCTAAACGGCACATTGAGAAGAGAGTGCCTCAATCTCGAGTGGTTTCCATCGCTCGAATACCTGAACGAGAAAATCCAGCAATGGTTTTGGATCTATAATGAGCAAAGACCGCATTCCTCTTTAAAACGTATCTCACCAAGCCTATTTGAAGACAAAAACGACCTACTCTATTAGACCGGTTGTGGCGTAGGGGAAGTGGACAAAGTGTCCAAGGGGCACTCGTGGATGCAGGTCTTTCATTTTTTTCCCTGTTTGACACCAAACTTTTTTTCGATCGGGATATTAAACTCCTCTTCCGCTATCTTGACCATCAATTGATAGGCCTGACGACGCAAGCGCTCATCTTCCAATTCCCGTTTCAAAAAAGCCAATTCCGCTTTTAATTCAGCCAATTCTTCGCTGTCTTTTCTTTTTGTTGCCATGGAGGGTGTTTCTTCTGAGGCAAATTTATCCAGCCATCTCGATATAGTCATACTACCGCCGATACAATATTTTCGGCTGTAGTACTCAAGGCTTTCTGACCCGTTCAAAACCTCCTCAACAACACGCTTTTTGAAAGCGTCCGAGTAATGATTTACTTTTTTCATCTTTGTCCTGTTTTTAGTTTACTTTTTGTGTAAACCTATTATAGGACAAGTCACCCTAAGTTCCAGCATCTTGCCTCTCCCGTAGGCCTTAACCTGCCTGTAGCCGTTGTCTTTGTCCGATTCGATCTCCAGCAGATGCTCCTGACGCTCCGCTTTCATCATCGCTTCAAACGTAATTCGTAAAATCTCGTTGAAACCATCTTCTTGGCTTGCAACTTCCGTTAATAATGCCGTAATTTGTGCCTTGCTTAACTGCATCGGGTCTTCTTTTTTAGTAGTGTTTTGCGACCACTAAGATGAAGACCTATTTTCATTTCTCAAATACACTTTTTGAAACATTATCGGAAAACCTGCTCAGAATGGATTGATCTAGCGGTTGATTAAGACCTTGAGGGGCGAATATCTTAACATTTACTGGTTTACGTTTGAAACTTGAATCTGCGACTCAGTATTGTATTTTGTCTTTTTCCAGTGTATGCATAATATCTGCTTTCAATTTCTCAATATTTCTATGCTTCAAGGATCTAAATATTCGAAGGGGGAGGGTTATATCTATTAAGATGAAATCAATTATTAACTTAATACGCAATTTATTTAATGCCCAAGCATAGTCTTTTAGTATAAAAACTAATAACTGTTTTAATTGAATTAATCCACTTTTGCTTTGACTCTTAAAGATTGAATAGGGTATATTTTTATGAATATTATATTTAATTTTATCTAATTTTCGACCTTTTGAAGACACATGACTATGTGCATGTGATACATAAGAAGACGGAACAATAACGGACTTTTTGCCTTGTGATTTATATCTTAAAAAAAGATCAACATCCTCACCATACATCCAAATCATTGGATCAAAAAGACCAAGATTGCTTATGTCTTTACTTCGAATAGCTAAACATGAGCCGCTAATTGCATGTTTAACTTCATAATATGGCTTTAATTTAAAACCTTTAATTGCATCTGAAATCATTTCATGTAAGGGAGCAATATACATTTTTAAATATGATTTTTCTATAATGTTTATGTTTTCATAACTACAAATCAAAGGTACACATATTGAAATGTTATTATTTTCTTCAAAGGGATAAATTAATTCTTTTAACGAATGCGGATAAACAATAGTGTCTTGATTTAAGAAGATTATTATTTCCGCACCATCCTTCATTGCATAAAAAGCTCCTATGTTACACGCCCGACCAAATCCAATAGATGGTTTGCAATTGACTATGACAACGGATGATTCTTTCTTAAAAATATCTTGTATTTTTGTTTGTATAGAGCTGTTATTTATAATATAAATTTTATTGATCTTAAGTTGGGCCTTCAGTATAGAATTAACACAAGGGAATATGACATCTTCGTCATTATAAAAAGGGATAACTATTGATATACACATTATTTGCAATTTATATATTCAGCAAAATTATCATTTTTTTTTAAAAAAATAAAAAAAATGTATTTTTGCAATTCAATTTTAAAGACACATGAATCGTTTAAGTATAATTCAACAAATTATTGATGCTAAAAAGGCAAAAAATTACCTAGAAATCGGGGTTTCAACAGGTTGGTTGTTTTTTAAAGTTAAAGCATCACAAAAAATTGCTGTTGATCCTCACTTCATATTCCCTTGGTACAACAAAGTACGTAGATATTTAAAACTATATTCGACAAGGTACTATGAGATGACAAGTGATAATTTTTTTGAAAAAAATGCAAATGCAATTAAAGATATCGGAGGTATTGATGTAGCGTTTATAGATGGATTGCATACCTATGAACAGGCATATACAGATGTTTTAAACTGTCTGAAATATTTAAATCCGGGTGGAATAATCCTTATCCATGATTGCAATCCGCCAAATGAAGCCTGTGCATGGCCAGCAAAGAATATTGTTGAATACCGAAAATTGGCTTCCACTGGATATATTCCTGGGTATTTAAATTCTTGGAATGGAGATGTTTGGAAAACAATAGTACGCCTTCGTTCCGAACATGATGACTTAGTAGTAGGAACAATAGATTTGGATTGGGGCATTGGTTTTGTTTACAGAGGACATTCCAAAGAAAAATTAATGTTCACTGAAGATGAAATAGAAGCAATGACATATAATGACTTGGCTCAAAATAGAACACTGCTTTTAGGATTGCAAGCACCGTTAACACTCGCAAATATCATTGAATCCATTTAACTTGGCGTTTCCCCGCTATTTTCTAAACTATTTTTTTTCAGTATTTTACGGGCTAAATGCGTTGCAAAAAGTCACCATTTTCGATGGATAATCTGAGCAAACCAGTTTTTTGCTATCCCTTCGAGGCATTGTTGTATAGCTCCTGTTTTTAGGGTTGCCGCAGAAGGCATGGGATGAAAATTGAGCCGGTCGGTGTGCCTTTGAGTTGCGAAAAAAAAATAACATCAACGCGGCTCATGGCAAAGATAGATACTACTCGGCAAAACGACAAGCCCAAGGACAAGTACAAGGTAAAAAACTGGTCTTCGTATAATGAAGGTCTGGTTAAGCGGGGCAGTTTGACGCTCTGGCTATCCGAGGCGGTGATCCAGAGTTGGTACCATACGGGCGCAAGGCTACCCGGGGGCAAGTATGCCTACTCTGATAATTGTATCCGCTCGCTGTTATCCCTAAAGGCGGTTTTTCATCTTGGGTTCCGGCAGTTGGAGGGTTTTTCCTGCTCCATCATTGCCTTGATGGGCCTTAATCTTGCCGTTCCCTGCTACACCCAGTTGTGCCGCCGCCAGAAGGGTCTTTCGGTGCCCTTGGGCATCAGTTCGGGTGTCAGGGGCAAGGAGGGGCTTCACATAGTGATTGATAGCAGTGGGCTGAAAATATTCGGGGAAGCGGAGTGGAAAGTGCGAAAATGGGGGTATAGCAAGCGGCGGACATGGCGCAAGATACACTTGGCGGTGGACGAATCGAGCGGCGAGATCGTGGGCATGACCCTGAAGGGGCGGGACGAGTGTCCACTTCCCCTACGCCGCAACCGGTCTAAAGTAGAGTAGGTCGTTTTTGTCTTCAAATAGGCTTGGTGAGTTATGTTTTAAAGAGGAATGCGGTCTTTGCTCATTATAGATCCAAAACCATTGCTGGATTTTCTCGTTCAGGTATTCGAGCGATGGAAACCACTCGAGATTGAGGCACTCTCTTCTCAATGTGCCGTTTAGCCTTTCGATGATCCCGTTCTGGCTGGGCTTTCCCGGCTGTATGTGCCGCAGCTTGATTTTGTGCCTACCCGCCCACTCTTTTAGGGCATCGCCAATGAGCTCCGGGCCGTTATCGCAACGGATGTAGGCTGGCTTGCCTCGCCACTTCACCACCTTATCCAGAATGTCGGTCAATATGGCTCCGCTGATGCTCATGTGTGCTTCGGTCCACAGGATAATGTTTCAAAAAGTGTGTCTGAGAAATAAAAAAAGGTTTGATTCCCATTTAATGTACTTTACCATAGGTGCCTTTTTGCGAAAACCGAAGTAAAACAGGCGAATTTTGCCCTTTCTTTGAGCAATTTTAAGTTTCAGGAGCATCTTTAACCTTTTTTTGATGAAGCTGAACGCCTATTGAAAAGACAAGAAAAAGTACATTAAATGGGAATCGCACCCTTTTTTATTCCTAAGACACCCTTTTTGAAACATTATCACTTCATGAAACATTATCTTCTTAAAAGCGAGAATTGCTGAATAAATCAGCAAATGTAGACTTAACGAACCAATGTTACGGAGCCCCCAAGCACTTTAGTACTGCCTCCGCACTCATATTTTAATGCATAAGTAAACACGCCCGGGTTCAATGCTTGTCCTCTATATTTGCCATCCCAACTTATTTCATTTAAACCAGATAATTCATAAACTTGATTGCCAAAGCGATCAAAAATAGCAAAAAATTTAACTTTTATATCGGTCATTTCATTAAAGAATACATGAAAAAAATCATTAACCCCATCATCGTTCGGGCTGAATACGTTAGGAATATACATTGAATTTGTATTGATGACAAATACCCTTATAGTATCACAATAGTTTTTAGCTTTTATAGTATCAATTACTATTTTCCTTATGGTTTTACCCCTAAAGTTATCCTCATCACACAAGTCAACAAAAACAGTATCTTTGTAATATTTTTCTTCTATGTTTAGTATTGTAATGATTATGCTATCACAACCTATACTGTTTTTAAGGGTATCAATATAAATTCCCGGTTTTGAGCGGCCCTTCCAAATATCGCCATTGCATATTGTTTTCGTATTTTGCACTGTTGTACCTTCATTTATGGTCAAATTTATAGTTACTATACTATCACATCCATATTTGTTTAAATTTTTTTCAATATAAACCCCGGTTTTGTCATATGATTTATATTTTTCACCTTTGCAAAGTATTGGGTTTAATTGTGTATTTGAGTTGTTATTAACTTTCAATACCAATTTCCTAATACTGTCGCAACCATTAGGTAGGATTATCTTTTTAAAATATTCGCCTGACTCGCTATAACCTTCAAAGGTGTCGCCTTTACAAATATAAACGGTGTCGGTTTTATGTATAGTCGGACACTTAAAGCAATCGCAAATTATTTTGCTGTCCAGTGTATCTATATTATCAAAGGATGTGAGCGGGTTACTTTTACCGATAACAGATGATGTTTGCTTCAAAAAAACCTTGTTTACTGTAGGATTGAAAACCGGGCTGACTTGTACATTAATATCGGAAACAACATTGGCACAGCTATCTTTGATTTCTCCAGAGCGATTAAGTTTAAAAAACAAAATGTCTTCATTACCAGCACTGCTCGATTTTGTATAAGCGGTAAAATAATAATGTTCATTGATTACAATGGCTTTTGCTTGCCCCGAGGCCACTTGATTGAAATTGTCAAAATATTGAAAATCAATACTTTTCCCCCAAATTACGTCTCCATTTTTTGATAATTTTATCACTATCAAGTTTGATGGGGCAGTAAATGAAGTTCTGCCGTACAGTAAAAAACCGTCTGGCAGGTTTACAATCTCTTCAATAAATTCATTAGCTATACCTGTAGCATCATATTTCTTTATCCAAATTACTTTGCCATCAAGATCTGTTTTTTGCAGAAAAAAATTTGTATTGCTCAATCCGCTACCATCATCGTCTCCACTGCTTATCGTAATAATTGTGTTATCATCTATCACCAAGTCTTGGGCATATAAGCGAGCTGTATTGAAAGATTGCACGTGAGAAATAACGCTCCATTCAAGAACATATTCAGGTAGTTTAATTTTGCTCAGTCCTGTACGCATATTATCGAAGCCACCTCCGTCTGTATATCGGCCACATAAATATAAGAACCCGTCTTTAACCACACCTTCATTAAAAGTATCAGCGGCTCCCAAGTCAAAAGTGTTCATAATGCCAAGGTTAGCAATATTTCCACTCACACGATCTATCTCAATCAATTCCATATTGTTTGGTGCTTGAGAATCAGAGAGCAATAAAAAATTCTTTCCTATTCCAATCTCAACCAAGCCCCTAATAAATGTACCACTCATATTTATTTGACTATACCAAATAATGCTTTGGGTGGATAAGTTGATTCGAAACACAAAAGGTATTCCACCACTCAATGCATCTCCCAAAAATCCGCACCCTGTTAAATGACCGTCAGAATCAAGTATTATTTGAGATAATAATTTTATCGTGCCATCATTTGAAAAAATTTTTTTTGACCAGACTAATTTTCCAAGATTAGTTAATTTTAGAATGACAATTTCTCCTGCTTGGCTTCCGCCAAGATAAATATGACCATCTTTCCCGTCAACTAAAGAGTAACCACGTTCATTATAGTTAGTAGTACCGAAAGTTTGTATAAACGTGCTATCGCACCCAGTTGATTGAGCTTGGGAGTAATTACTAATAATAATAAAAGCAATAAAAAGAAATATTCTCATAGATAGAAAATAAGATAAGTGTACATAAAAACAGTATTCACTCTCAACAATATTTGTATCTGTTGAGAGTGAATAACGATATCAGTGATTTAGCGTTCTAAAAAGAAACGGATAGCAACTTTGTCTCCTGTTTGTGTGGAAGCTTCAAAAACATAGACGCCGCTTGGCAATGTTTTGGGCAAATCAAGATGAAATTGCAATGCTTTACTTGCTTGGCAATCAAGCATCTGAATCAATTGACCTTGTATATTTAATATCCGAATAGTAACTTGTTTGCCATCCCAAGCAGAGAAATCGGCATTAAGATCACCTGTTGTAGGGTTAGGGAATAGTGATATCTCATCGCTTGGCTCAAAATGACTGCGTCCCAATGTACGGTTCTCACCCGGAGGCGTGACTCCAATTGGGCAATAGAATGTATTAAGGTACGCTGGGTAAAACTCTTGCGTTGACAAGCGAGAAGTAATTTGTATGTATTTTGGGATAGCTTGTGCAGGCAATTTATACCTAAAAATCTCTGACTGTCCGCCCGATATACTATCTTTTGTTGATTTAAATCGAATAGAATAAAAAGGGGTGAAGTTGGGATTCCTAACATCGTATTCGTATCCTGAACTTTCGGAGTTAAATACAGACATCTCTTTGGGGTTCAAAGCAATAACGCCTTCTGGCAACTGAATAGCTGTGTAAATCAATTTGTTGGGACACTTGTTGGTTACCCTAATTCTGTATGTCAGGTTTTGAGCAGAATCTGCGGTAATCGTTAATAATTCATATTTCACGCAACCTATTTCTTTAATATCGCATGCGCCAGCTTCACGAACAAAAACGGTAAAACAACAATTGTTTTTATTTCCACAAACATCGGTCGCCTCATAACATATTTCCGTGTTACCTGCCTGAAAGGTACTACCGGAAGGGAGTCCTTTGGTCAATTTAAGATCAAGACCTGGGCAAATACAATTGGTTGATGCTGTTGGCAATGGAAAATTTGCCGTTGATGTTCCGCCAGCGCTAGTAATTACGCTGATTGTTCCGGGACACTTCACTGTAACATTAGACGGTGCCGGCGTAGAAAACCTAAGTGTATAAGTCACAAGGGTATCGCATCCCCCATTTTTACCAGCCTTAATTTCTGTTACACTACCAGGTTGTGTATAAACCTGACCTCCAATATTTATGGAAGAACCCGGGCAGAATAACTTTGTTTCCGAACGAGAAATAGTTGGTAAAACTGTGAGAGTGTAATTAATTATCGTATCACATGCTCCATTTTTTCCCATTCTTGTTTCTGTTACTATTCCGGCCTGTGTATAAGATTGCCCAGCGATGGTCACAGACTTTCCAGCACAAAAGGAAATGTTTTCATTTCGGACTTGCAGAGGAAGAACAGTTAGATCATAAGTAATTGTTGTATCACATGCCCCATTTTTTCCCGCTCGTGTTTCTGTTACTGTTCCGGACTGCGTGTAGGATTGCCCAGCGATGGTCACAGACTTTCCAGCACAAAAGGAAATGCTTTCATTACGGACTTGTAATAGATTTACAAGTAAATTAACTTTAACTGTGCTATCACATCCCAATGTGGTAAGGTATTTTTCTTCATAAATACCAGTTTTTGTATATCCTTTATAATTTTGACCTTCACAAATCGTAATATTTTCTTCTAAGATAATGTCATTGCATTCGATACACGGACACAAATCGTTAAATTTAAAATCTGTAATTTTATTAAGATTTGATTGTACTTTTATTTCCGAGGCAAAAATTACATCTTCTGACAATGAGGTCTTATCACTTGTAGGGTTAGATATTGTAGTCGTAACAACTTCTAAATTTTTGATATATGCTTTACAAGTATCATTAATTTCACCATTTTTATTCATTTTAAACAGCAAAATATCAGAATTAGTAGCAGTATTATTATCAGTAGCAGCAGTGAAGTAGTAATAGTCACCGATATTAATACACTTAGACTGGGATGCTGCAAATTGGGTCATGTTATCGCTAAATTGGTAATCTATGCGTTTTGACCACAATACATCGCCTTGCTTATTTACCTTTATTACAATCAAATCTGACGAAGGTTTTAATATTGTTGTTCTGCCGTATAGTAAAAAACCATCAGGTAAAGCAACAATTTCTTCCAAAAATTCATTTTCAACATTTAGCACATCATATTTCTTAACCCACTGGATATTTCCATTCAAATCAGTTTTTTGGAAAAAGGCATTTGTTTGCAAAACACTTGTGCCATCGTCATCTCCCGAACTTGCTGTGAATATAGCATTATTATCTATAATTAAATCTTGGCAGTATAACCTTGCTGTGGCAAATGAATTAATATGAGAAATAGATGTCCAGACTTGACTAAAATTAGACAAATCAAACTTTGTTATTCCTGTTCTCATCTCTGCAAAACTTCCTCCATCTGTATATCTTCCCCCAACATAAAGAAAATTATTTAAAATGACACCATCATTGAATGTTTCAGCCGCTCCCAAGTTGTAATCAATAATGTTTGAACTAACTAACGCACCTGTATTCTTGCTAACTTCAATCAATTGGGCATTATTCGGAGAGTCTGTATTGGAAAGAATCAGCAAATTTTTTCCAATGCCCATATCTATCATTCCTCTGACTACTGTACTACCTACAAAAATGGAATTTACCCATAGCAGAGTTTGATTATCCGGGTCAAATTTAAAAATATATGGGTTGCCGCCAGCCAGTCCACCAACGGAAGTATAGCCACATCCCAAAATTTTCTCATCAGTATCTAACATTATGCTACATAAAATATCAGGGCCAGCACTTGAAACATCAAAAGAATATGACCAAAGAATATCGCCATTCTTTGAGAGTTTCATCAAAAGGGTCTTGTCGTTTTCACTTCCTCCAAGATAAAGCGAACCATTCCTGCCATCAATGATGGTATATCCGCTCTCGTTTTTGCCATTAGTGCCAATGGCTTTTAAAAATGTGCTATCGCAATTATTGGATTCGGGCTCCAACCAGTGACTGGTTGTTGCACTGCCCTGAATAGGCATTACGATACAATCACTTAATTTGGGATGGGTAAAATGGATAAAAAAAGTTGAAATGACAAGGAGAAAACAAGTGCTAAGTTTCATTGATAGATAGTTTAAAAAGTTAAAGAAATGTTGATTGTCATAAAATACATCAAAACAAATAAACAATTTAGTTTAAAACAATTTTGATTTAGTTGCAAAGACAAGTTTGAAGTGACATACAAAAGTACGGTAATACTTGAATAAACATTAAATAATGCC
This sequence comes from uncultured Saprospiraceae bacterium, assembly GCA_964539805.1. Classification (GTDB taxonomy): domain Bacteria; phylum Bacteroidota; class Bacteroidia; order Chitinophagales; family Saprospiraceae; genus M3007. The sequence goes on from CAZIKN010000025.1 coordinate 49,957, forward strand.
AATTTTTTTACATTACCCTCCCATACACGCCCGAACAAAATGCACAAAAAGTGGATGAGGCGCTTCTACAGTGCTTTTGAGCTCCGGGTGAAACTGTACTCCAACAAACCAGGGATGGTCTTTTAACTCCATGATTTCCACTAAATTAGCGACAGAATTAAGGCCCGTAGCCACCATGCCTGCCGCTTCAAAGGCTTTGAGATAGGTATTGTTAAATTCCCAGCGGTGGCGGTGGCGCTCACTGATCTGTGTTTTTCCGTATGCCACATGGGCCTTTGATTTGGATTTAAGGTCACAGGCAAATGCTCCCAAGCGCATGGTGCCGCCTTTGGTAGATATTTGTTTCTGCTCCTCCATCATATCAATGACCGGATGGGGGGTATCACTGTTAACCTCTGTGGAAGACGCCCCTTCAAGTCCCAGCACATTGCGGGCAAACTCAACACATGCGGTTTGCATGCCGAGGCAAATCCCAAAAAAGGGCACCTTGTTTTCGCGCGCGAACCGAATAGCCATTAATTTGCCCTCAATACCGCGCTCTCCAAAGCCCGGAGCAACCAATATGCCATTTAAAGATGACAACAACTTACTGACATCCTTGTAACTGCCTTCCAATTCTTCAGCATGGATTGGCACAACATTAACCTTGCATTCATTAACGGCTCCGGCATGCACAAAAGCCTCATATATAGACTTATAAGCGTCTGGTAATTCATTATATTTGCCGATCAAGCCAATTTTGACCTCATGAGTCGGGTTTTTCAACTTGCCCAAAAAGGTTTTCCAGGAACTTAAGTTGGGCTCTTTGGTGTCCCGCAAATGAAGCTTGGAAATGACAACCGCATCCAACTTTTCCTTGAGCATCAGTAGGGGCACATCATAAATGGTTTCCGCATCCATGGCTTCTATAACGGATGCCGTTTCCACGTTGCAGAACTGTGCCAATTTGCGCCGAATATCAGGCCCGAGTGGGTATTCGGTACGGCAGGCCAGTATATCAGGCTGCACCCCCAAACTGAGCAACTCCTTGACCGAATGCTGGGTTGGTTTGGTCTTGAGCTCTTTGGCGGCCCGAAGATAGGGTACCAGCGTCAGGTGGATCACAATGCAGTTGTCACGCCCCAATTCCCAGCGCAGCTGACGCACCGATTCAATGTATGGAAGGGATTCAATATCACCAACCGTACCACCCAGTTCGGTAATGATGAGATCATACTTGCCAGTCTGGCCCAGCAGTAACATCCGGCGCTTAATTTCATCGGTTATATGCGGAATTACCTGAACGGTTTTGCCCAGATAAGCGCCTTCACGCTCCTTGTTAATCACTGTTTGATAAATCCTGCCAGATGTAACATTATTGGCCTGAGAAGTAGGCAGGTTGAGAAAACGCTCATAGTGCCCGAGATCAAGGTCGGTTTCTGCACCGTCATCCGTGACATAGCATTCGCCATGCTCATACGGATTAAGCGTGCCCGGATCAACATTGATGTATGGGTCAAATTTTTGGATGGTTACAGAAAAACCACGTGCCTGCAAAAGCTTGGCTAAAGATGCACAGAGGATGCCTTTGCCCAAAGAGGAAGTGACACCGCCCGTAACAAAAATATATTTCGTCATTTTGTGTTCGATTCGTTACGGGCCGCAAAGGTAGAATCTTTGTTCAAAGTTTACCTAAACTTTTAAAAATTACTTTTTGGCAATCAAAATTTGAAACATATTAAACCTCTTCTGCTACGGCATTTGCAAACGTACGAAAGCAATAATAGGGTGAGAGGATCCATGCCAAAGGCCAAAGTGCGTGCGTAGCGAGGGGGGCACATATTTTACCCCCTCCGTTTAGGTTGTTTTGAGATATTTTTAGGTTCCGAACCTAAACGAATAGGTTCCCTAACGTAAACGAATACGTCCCCTGACGTAAACGAACCTCAAAACAACCTAAACGAATAGGTCCAGAACCTAAACGAATACGTCCAACAACCTAAACGTTTAGGTCCGCAACGTAAACGAATACGTCCAGAACCTAAACGAATACGTCCCACAACGTAAACGAATACGTCCCATAACGTAAACGAATACGTCCAACAACCTATTCTCCGCCTCCGGGAAAGCCAAAATACGGACACAAACAGGCCCGGGGACACAAAAAAAAGGCGGCCCTCCATGTCCGGAGGGCCGCCCTATCTTCATATCAGCCCGT
>CAZIKN010000026.1:0-51123 GCA_964539805.1 uncultured Saprospiraceae bacterium
TTCTTTCCCTTCCGTCCAGGCATTGAAACGTACAAAAACAGGTTCAAAATCGCCCTCTTTCAACACTTCGGGAACCAAACCTGCATTGAGCAAGGAGGATTTTCCCATGCCTGATTTGGCATGCAAGACCACCAAAGCCTGCGTCTTGACCATACGGTGCAGGCGCACGATGTCCTCATCACGGCCAAAAAACAGGTCTTTTTGCGCTGTTTTGAAGGGCTGCGCCCCGGGGTAACGGTATTGGGCGCTCATAGGGCTTTTACGGTTTCGTTCAGAAAATGGTTGATGGCCTCTCTGATCTGGTTGCGCTCCAATTCCTCATCGTCATATTTGATGGTTCCGTTCATCACCTTGCGTTCCAGCCGGGCCAGGCGACCGGTGAGGTTGTTCAGCAGGTCGCTGCTTTCGCGGTCGTCGGGCAGGTGGCGGTCAAAATAATCGAGCATCTGGTTGAGCAGTTCGTTTTGTTCGTCGTTGCGCAGCAGTTGCATCCAGCGATCGAACAAGGTGGTGGGGCCTGTACTTTCCTGTTTGCGTACTAAATTGGCTTTCAGGCATTTATCTTGCAAGGTGCTGATGAACTCAAGGGTTTTAACCGGTACGCAAACGATCTCGAACTGTTGGTGGCAAAACTTTTGTACCTCCTGGTCAAAGGCCTGGTTGGCGGCCAAGCGCAGCACTTCCCGGTTGTTATACTTACGAAGGATATGGAGCAGGAGTTTCATGTACCATTTGTTAAAAGGCAGACCGATAAACAGGAAGTTTTGCGCATCGGCTATGCGCTCCTGCACCACTTGGGGTATGCTTTTGCCATTAACGGCGGACTCCACGAAATTGAACACATTTTCATGGGTCAGAATCATGCTCTCCGGAAACTGTATATCGCCAAAGAGGTTGTATATCAATGGATTGGAAGGGCTTGGCTCGGGTAGTTCTTTCGCGGGCTTATTTGCGTGATGATAAGCGTAGGTGCAGCTTAGCCCCATGCGGTCAAAGGTTTTTTTGAGGTGCAGGTCAGGGATAGTGGAAAGGATGACCGAAATAGGCATCTTCGCCAAGGTTTCGCACACCGTATTTACATGCGGGAAATCGCGGTTGAGGTACTTTTTTATGGCCGTATAGGTGGTTGAAATACCCGATCCTTTGAGGTGGAACAGGCCATCGCCGTACATACCCACATTGTCAAGGTCGGCTACCTCAGAGGCCAATTGCTGGTCTAATGATTTATCCCCATCGTTGAAAATTTCGGCACCGAGGCAGACGATGGTCTTGCCAGATTCGATGTTGTCCACGATGGAATCCCATTCTTTTTCTTTAAGCATCCTTTGCTATGGCTATTTGATGGTTGAGGTTCGTGCAAAAGTACAATTTAACGCGATATAACGCTAATTTATCCGGCAAATGCGCATGGCAGATTCAAAGTTCCTGCACCTCCTTCAATGCACTACTCTGTAGATTCCTTTAACCAGTCAAACAAACAATTATCAACATCTTCGGAATCCAAATACGCTTGATCAGTGTAAGTGAGCGCATGAATCATCTCATTTTCGTGAATAAAACAAAGACTGTGACAAATAAAATCTGAATCATTTAAGGATGTAGGATAATCCACCTGAAAAGTAATCAACTCGGCTGGTTGATCATTCCAAGAAATAGTTTCTTGTGAAAGTACATTAATTTGGGGCTTATCCAGAGAATTAGTGTTTATTATTCCAGAAATCATAGCATAAACACTTATTACTCCAGTCTGTATTCTTTTAAATAGGTTCGAGATTGCACCTTCCTCTGTGGATCTATAAGTGATCATCGTTACACACTGGACAGGAGAATTGGGATAGTCATAATGGATACATGTATATTGTTCGACTTGAAAATTCAATGACGTTTCCTCCTTATGCCGTATTACACCAGGAAAAAATATGGTAGGAGCATAGGAATTATTTATGTTATGCCGGAAGTAATTTGAACATTCCGTCTTATGCAGCAGACTACTCGGCTCCACTGATGCCGTAAAGTCAACAGAATCAAAAAAAGGATCGCCTTCCCATGTTTTTCCTTTTGCAGTCCGGTTACATACTACTAATTGAACAAAGTAGCCCTCTCTTACAAAAACGACAATGGAAAAATAAAAAGATTCATAATTTGCTTCTTTATTGGGCTCGCTGTAGTATTTGAATCGCCAGCCCGAATGCCCTTTGAATGTTGTTCTTTCTTCAATGATCAACTTAATATTGGGCGCATTCATTACTTTGTTCAGCGATTTAAGTCCTTGCTGCATCAGCAAAGCCGTGTCTTTGACGTTACCAGCTGTATTGGCAAAGATTCCTACGTGTTGGTAATAAGTAGTAGTATCGTTTATGCCTATAGTGGAAGAAAAAATATAATTTATGTCAAAATAAGGGGATTGTTCATTAATCACCTCTGGTTGAGTATTGAAAACAGCGCTGATTCCAGGCCCAGGTATCAATAGTCTGTTCTGGGGTTCAGGATTTGCAGTCTGCGTATGTGTACTGCATCCCGAAAAGATTATAAGCAGGATAACACAACCAGATAAGAACCCTTTTTGAAGAATAGAATGAATCATTGAATTTTATTTTTGGATGTTCAACAACTTGTATTAATCTGCAAAATTATATGATGTCGCTGATTCAAAATTCTAAAATTCAACAACTAAGCAGAAGTGGAGGGCAAAAGTATTGGATTTGCTTTGGTTTTACTATGACTGGGTAGAAAGACAGCGTTGTGGTACGGAATTTAAGCCATCTTAAAACCCAAGGCAAATTCCCAAACCCACACTCAGCCCAAAACCTGGCGTTGCGTTGGCCTTGGGCTGTAGTTGCAGGCTTAGGTCCTCGCTTACATCAAAACGGTACATGTGGGCATCCACGAATGCATCCGTTATGCTCAGTAGATAAACAAAACTCAAGCCGATATAACTCTGCTCACTGTATTTTCTGAACAAATCGCGGTAATCCCTTATGGTCTGGTTGTCCAAACGGGCATAAATCGGATCGGGTGTTGTGGCAGGGTTTTCATCCACCCTTGCTTTGTATTCATCTCGCAGCACACGGTACTGCCGCACATTGTCAGCTGTCCACCAGGTCATGCCACCCAATGCGGCATAGACTATGGGCACCTTCCACCATTTCCGATTGTATATCTGTCCCGTTCCGGGCAAAACCGCTGCAAACAAGGCTGCTTTTCGCGGGTTCGGATAGTTTTTGGTAAAGAAATTTTTGACAAAATTGCCCTGTCCGGTAGCCTTATCCGTTTTTACAATACTGTCCGTTATTCCTACAATACGCAGAGAATCAGCCTTTTGGGCAAAGGTGCTGACGCAGAAAGTCATCAGGATGATGAATATAGACTTTCCAGGTTTTAAAAACCTGGAAAGCCTATAGGTCAAGCTGGAGAAATACCCATGCGTTAAAAAAGAAACGCTCATAAATGATACCCGGATTTAAGTGGTTTTGAAGATTTATCGGATTTATATACTTGATTTATAGCCATTTACACAAGTATATCCTTCAACATCACTTTATTTAAACTGTAATTAAAAAATATCAACCCTCATCAACTGCTATAAACCTTTACTCCCTATAAACCCTTGTAATCCCCTTCCCTAAATTTTAATAAAAATCTTTCTCCGATACAAAACCCAACAGATCAGCCAAACAAAACCGGTAAAAGCCAGGGCAAAAAGCAATGAACCTAATTTGCCGGCGTCAATAGGGAAAAAGATGTTTTTATAAATCCAATAATACAAACCGCGGGAATTGCCTTCGGCGTCAGTAATTTTGAAAAGGTTCATGGTTTTGACCAAAACGCCGGAAAGCACGAAGGCAAAAAGCGGATTGGAGCCAAAGACCAAAAACGGTTTTACCGGAGCCTTCCAGCCACGCATGTCCATCAAATAGATGCAGGCCGCTAAAAAGATCATGGCCAAGCCACCCGCATACAGCACATAGGAGCTGGTCCAGAGCGGTTTGTTGATGGGGAAGGCCAAACTCCAGAGCAGGCCTGCCGATGCTGCCGTCACGCCATACCAAAGCATGTCGTACACCAGATCGCCTTTGTTGTCGCCCTTCTCCGCGATCAGGCTGCCCGTCAGGTAGCCCATGATGACCGTCACGGAGGCGGACAGGGCACCCAACAGCCCTTCGGGATCAAACGGGATGCCAAAGCCTTTGTACAAATGGTTGGCTGTCAATATTTTAAGATCAATAATGCGCACTAAATTGGTTTCAACAGCGTATGGATCGCCCCAGCCAAACAAATGCAACAGGGTCCAGTAGGCCGCCAAAATCAGTCCGCCAACGAGCAAAAGGGCCATGCGCGGCAATAATACACATAAAAATGCCCCAATGCCATAGGCCATAGCGATGCGTTGCAAAACGCCCATGATCCGAAATTGGGTCCAGTCCTTGCCCACAAAAGGGTAGGCGTTGAGCAGAACACCCACTAAAAAAATCAATAACGTGCGGCGCAGGATTTTGATGCTCAGCTCGCGCGTCAGGTTCTGGTTGTGTTTTGAAAACGAAAACCATACGGCCACTCCCACAATAAAGAGGAAAAAAGGGAAAACCAGATCCGTTGGGGTGCATCCATGCCACTCGGCATGCCGCAATGGTGCGTAAACATGCTCCCATGTGCCGGGGTTGTTTACTACGATCATCAGGGCAATGGTAAGGCCCCGGAAAAAGTCGAGCGATAGGTAACGGTTCAAAGCAATGTACAGGATGAGGGTGAATGCGATAAAGAGCGGGTAAAGGTAAGGAATTTGTGGAATGGGGAAGATCCGCATTGTACCTTTATGATATATTGATCCTTCATGTTTCCTTACAAATTTAAAGAAGAGTTTTAAAATTACAGAGAAATGTCTTTGCGTCCCGTCAAACCCATGTTCGATGAAAAATTATTTTTTAGTCAATATATTATCTCTTTTGATGAAAAAAACATATCTTTGGCCAAAATATTATCCAAAATATGAGATACAGCCTTACAAAAAAGCCATTCGATTACCTCGAGGAGATTGCGCAACGGCACAGGGCGCTGCGCAAACAGGCAGGCTATTCACAAAGCGAGCTGGCCCGACGCTCGGGCGTATCCCTCGGCAGCCTCAAGCGCTTTGAGTCCACCGGGCAAATTTCTTTGGAATCGCTGTTAAAATTGGCGGATTTGCTGCAACGCCTCTCTGATTTTGATCAGGTTTTCAAGCCGTTTGACAATTTGGAGGCCGTTGAAAAGTTGTTCAGCGATAAAACAAGGGGATGATGTCTCGTCGAACCCCGTCCGGATGTGCAATGCATATTATTGCTTCGTGCCCGAATTTCCACTTTGAGTCAGGTTGTCTAAAAAATGTGATAAACTTTGGAGCATTTCGCCTTCGATTTTGCTCCATTCGGGGCCGCCTACCCCACCTTTGAATTTATGTCTTGCTATAAAAATCTGCCTAAATTGAAACAGGTCTATATCTCTAATAATTTCTTTGCTTCCTCCTGAAGAAAAAATATTGCGGAGCGCAATTAATATTTCCATCTGCCGATTCTCTGCTAATAATTTTTTTAAAACATTTATCTGATTAGCGTCTATAGAAGTTATATTTTGTGAAATTGATTTTGATGAATCGCTTGTATCCAAAATTTCAAAAAACTGATATAATAATTTTAAGTGCTCCCGTAAATATTCAGAAAATATTAAAATGCCCATGATGGATTCAATATCCATTTTAATATACTGGCTCATTAAAAGATAAATTTTATCGTTTCCTGTTTCAATATTATTATACCTTTTAAGTGCCATGTCCACTTCTTGATATATTGCGGTTTGTTTTATATCTCCTAATTCACTACTGGTTGACTCTTTTATGGATTCTAAACGCGTGATGATATCTAATAATAAGTGAAGTATCCTGTTTTTTTCAATATTATACTCAGCAAATGATATTTGTGCCAACAGATTTATGCGATTGATATATTTGAAACGATATAGACAAAAAATACTGTCACAGAGAAGTTCCTGATAATTTTCCCCTTTAGAAAATCGAATTAATTCTATAGATAATTCTTCAATCTTTTCGTCTTCTACCATGCTTTTCCATCTTTTAATATCGGCAGATGTAACGACTAAGACTTTCAATTCGCTCGAAACTCTAACAATACCTTTAACTAACTCCCCTTGCCATTTTGTAATTTGCCAGTCTAAAGGCATCAACAGGCCTTTCTTTTCTTGTTCCTTTATTGAATTTAGTCTGTTGATTAAACTTGAGATGATGTTTAAAACTTCTTTATTGTTTTTAATTTCTTGAAATTTAGGTAGTTCTGTTAATAGAATTTCCAATTCTGCGTTCTGCAATAATTGCCACCATTGATTTTGCGCAACCGAAATCCCTTCTGCCGCCATCACCGTCCCCACAAACAAATACCCCTCATTCCCTTTTACCCGCATATCATTTTTGACCAAGTCCATAAATGCCAAATGTCTTGCGTTGTCTTGGATTACAAATGAGCCAGCACCGTATTTGCCCACTTTTTCGGGCAGGGTCGTTGTGCCAGTACCGTGCTGGTTAATGCCAAAATGGTTGCCAATATCTATGTGATCACTGGCATCGCGGCGGCCGTTTTTGTTGCTGTCGCGGTGTAGGCGTAGTGGCCCTCTTTGTACTAATGCGGGCAAACGGCCTTGATGCTGCCCAATCGTCCAGGCTTTGTATTGGCCCAAGGCGACAAGGGCTGCACCTTCGGGATTGAGCGGATTTTGGGTGTAGAATTGCCCTGGTTTGGTGGTGCAGACATCCTTGGCCATGAGCTCTGGCAAACCGCCCTCAGCGATGCGGATGACCAAACGCAGGTCGTTCCACTCATCCATTTTATTGTCGTTGGCGGTGCCGTCAGGGTTCATGCCTTCCACATACACAATGTTGTACATATTGGGGCTTCTGGCGATCCAGTAGCCTTCCTGTTGCATTTGGTGCAGCACGGCCTTAGCCATGCGTGTATCTGCATTATCTGATTCTTTTTCAGTGAGTTGTATGGGGAAAAGGTCGTCTTCGCTGGCATTGACAAGTGCGGTCAGTAGGGCTTTGGTCAGGGTTTCTTTGTCAAAATCATAACCCCTCGCGCGGCAAAATTCGCGCTGGGCTGTAATGGTATCCTCCATGCTCTCGAAGCCGTCTGCCGTGGGCTTGAAAGGCGTTTGCGCATCGCCTGTTATGATGGGGTCAAGCAAACCGAGGGAGCAGAGTTTGGCGCGGAGTTCTTTGAGGGCAACGGTGTATTGTGGCTTGACAAGGTCGAGTAATAAGATAGGTTCTCCTTGCTGAATGAGGTGATCTAATGTAGTTTCTACATTGGTTGCCAGTTCCTCCCTCCTTACCACCTTCAACGGATACACCATTGAGGTCCACTCAATTCCCTGAAAATCAATGCTTTTTCTCTCAAAATTAAGCCCTGCGCTGCGTGTAACCTCGCCACCCATGATCAAGTCTTGTTGTAGGAAAGGGCTAACGTCCATCGGTTTGTCAGAGACAAAAATTTTTATATAATCAAATGATTCTGATTTGGTTGCTTCATTTGAATGGTCTATTATTTGTAAGGGCAGGGCATTGAACTGACGGCCAGATAATTCGATTTGGAGGGTGAGCGATTGTGGTACACTTTCGCGAAATCCACCTATACCCCTTGTTGCTACTTCTCCTTTCCCCAACACCCCGCCAATCAAACTCTGTATGCCATATGAGGTGCTCAATAGTACAGCACTGATGTGGTATTCCGGCAAAAACCTTTTGACTATCTTGACCTCACAGCGTACAGCAGGTTGTTGCCATTTACCATTGATTTTTTGATATTGAAGGGTAATTATATCCGTTTTTTCAACTTTAGTGCCTTTCAGTTGATTTAAATTATCCGGACTAATATCTTGACCCTCAATCACTTCAAAACTCACTGAAACACAATCTTTGTCCAGGCCACCCTGATTGTCGTATTCCAGAACGCCCGTCCATTGGGCGATGTATTCCAATTGTTTGATAAATTCAAAAGCATTGCGAACCGAGCCGAACATGGGTCTGGATGCCGCACTAAGGTTCTCATTGCGGTACAGTGTAAATTCACCTGTGTTCTTTTCATCTGCATGAATCAGGTATTTGGCCTCGTTGATATTTTCGATCAGGTCTATGTAAAAGATTTTGTAGCGCTGCACGGCTTCCTCAAAGTCTTTGCGCATGACCTCGGGTAGCGAAGTGTCATAAGCAATTTTGATTTTGGGCAGGGCGGATTGTACCAAAAAAGCATCAAAGGTTTTGCGTGTGTCGGGTTCCTGAAAGTTATACAAAGTGGCATAATTGGGAAAGACATGCTCGACAATTACTTTTCGGCCATCTTTGAGCAGCAAATAAGTTTGCATAAAATCAAGCGAAGGCCGCACTCCTTGTTGCGCACCCGAATGCAAGTGCCATTCTCCTGTATTGTGCTCATAATCAATGCGATGCCACACTTTTTTGTCCAGTTGATCACTCAAAAACCGATAATCGGCAGCCTGAAACGGAAAGGCTTCCCAGTAGGGCGTTTGGTCCGCCTCTCGCTGCATGACGCGCAGTTTTACTTTGTCCATCAGGGCGCGATAACTGCATACGGTACTGCCTTCTTGCAAAACTTCGAGTAGGTGTGTGGTAAAAATGCCTGATTGAACGCCTTTGTTGATCGTTTCTTTGGATTGTTGGCCGATCTGAGCAGCATTCAGAATAACTAAGGAACCTTGTATTCTTTCAGCATTGCTGCGGAGCGGGCTGGCCATAAGGTTTGCTTTTTGTTCAACCTTGTTCACTTCGTGCGTGTCATAAATACAAAGCGCATTTACTTTTTTATCTTTGATTACAGCATAAATGGCTTCCTCTATGCTACTTTGAGGCACGTCGTTGACCTGGTCAGTTGCTCTGCTGTCATGCAACACCAGCATTCGGCCATCCTGCTGTTGGCTAGTATTATCACAATGCCCTGCGAAAAAGAAAAAGCAATAATCGCCACTCTGAGCCTGGCTAAAGCGATCAAGCACTTCTTTCAGGTTTTTGACTGTTGCGTTTTCATTGGTCAGCGTAACGATGTCGTTTTTAATGCCTTGCGCCTGACAGTAGGATTGTAAAAACGTGGCTACGCTGTTTGCATCATTCACACAGCCTTTTAGTTGGCCGACCTTGCCAAGGTAATGATCAATTCCTATCACAACAGCGAAAACAATTTCTTTGCTTTTTACCTGCTGCGCCATTTCACCCGGCAGTTTCAGTTCTATACCGCCTGTTTCTGGCTTGGTCTTGCTCAAGTGATTTCGAAGGATGTTGAGGTTGTCGTATACCAATTTATCCAAGAGGTCTTCCTCTTCTTGCAGCCATGCCTTGTGGAGCTCAGCCAACAGGGCATTTTGCTCAAATTCAGGCGAAATATAGTGGGGGCTGCTCAGTTTGTCGCGCTCGTTGTGGGCAATAGCGGTTTGCAGTTTGTTCTGCTTTTCTATCATCTCCAGCACCCTGAAATATTCTATTTTCTTAGTGCTGATATCGGTGCTGTTGAGCCAATCAAACAGGGCTTCCTGTGCCTGTGCAGGGTTGCGCACACCGATGGCCTCTATAGCCTGGCGACGGGTATAGGTGTTGCCCCAGCGACGTGTGCCGGGATTGTCCTGTGCGTGGTATTGCTCTACAAATGCCGCTATTTCGAGCGGATTAGCCAAATTTTGGCCTACCCAGTCGGGCTGAGCATCCTCCAGCCATTTACGAAAGGCAAAACGGATGGTATCGGGCATCTCATAAAGTTCATAACCGATCTCGCGACAAAGCCCTGACAGGAGCAGGTCTGCTACGGCGACGCGGTGTATGGCTTCGGTCTCATTGCCCCAGCGATAGGTGCTGAAATTCATCCAGATGCGGTAAAGCAGGTCGGGCGTGAGCAAGGCTGGCACAGAAGCGTAGGCCGCGAGCAGAAAATGACCAAAGCGGTATTCCTGGTAGTAGTCGCTCGTGAAGCGGCGGCAGTACCAACTGATCTTGGCGAAGTCAACGGGATCTTTGACCAAGTCTTTGGGAAATCCGGGTGGCAGGTGATCCATAATTATACTGAACGCCCTGCCAATCGCAATAAATGGAGGGCAGTTTGAAAATGAAAATGGTTGTCATCCAGCACCGAAAGCATCACGTTGGGCGCAGTGTGTCTCTCGCTCGAAGGCGGCGGGTGGGCGATCAGTTCTGCAGCGGTACCCTTCCACCGGTGCATGGGCATGGGGTTGAGCCAGATGATTTTTGAAGTGTATTTTTGTAGTTCTTTCAAAAAAATGCGGGAGAAATCAGTACGTACTTTCACCCGTTCCGTGTCCGTGTTGCCGCGTGCCGCGCCTGCGTCGCTGATGATCACGGCGTATGTGACAGCCGGGTTGGAGAGGCGCAGGGCTTCTGCAAATTTTACGGGCTGACTGAGGTTGCGCTGCGCAAACAGGTAACCGGTGGGGTAGTTTTGAAAGTAAAAAACAGGTGCGTTTTTGTGGCCGCCTTCAGGGCTTTTGGCCGTTTCGATGAGGCGGTCGGTAAGTCCCTCAAAGGGAGTCATGGAGCCGCGTGTGTCGGCCAAAATAATGATGGCATCTTCACGATTGGCATAACCTGTCCTGAAAACAGGCTCGGTGAATATGCCTTCTGCCGCTACTTTTTGTATCGTGGATTTTATGTCTAATTGCTCCATAAACCCGGTTTTTTCCTTTAAACGCAGGTATTGCCAGCTTTTGATCATTTCGCGGCGCGTAAGGGGGAAATACTCGTCGGTTTGCAAAAAACGCGGTGCCATGCTGTTGCCCGCGCTGCCTGATTCTGCAGTTTCCATGCGCATTGCCTTGCCGTATTTCAAATAAACGGTGTTGGGGCCTGATGTCATGGTCTGTTCTGCTCCTTTTTTATGGTCAGATTTAGTGTCGCCCTGTGGCTTTGTTGCTTTGTTGTTGGATTTGGGCATTTGATTCTCATCGGGCCGCTCCACTTTGGCTTCTTCTTGCCTTGTATTGCTTTTTTGCGCTTCCAAAATATCTTGTTGAAAAAGGTCGCCCCATTTTTTTTGCTCTATTTCGATGGCCTCTGTGAGCAACTCATCAAAACGCGCCTCGTGGCGAGGGTCCTGGAGATACAAAAATTTGCAAAAACGCCTGAATTTTACTTCGCTGCCCAATGGAATGGCACCGTCAGGCCCGGGCATTTCACATAGTTCGCTAATGCCCTGCATGAATAGCTTGTATTTGTCAATCCAGCGCTCATAGCTCAGTTCGGTTTCAATGCGCCTGAAAAAATGCCAAAACGGCAAGGTGCGAGGATCGCTTTGTTCAAAGATTTTCATGTTGGTTTTTCCTTTTTTTCCCTGTTCAGCGCACCCAATGTTTTGAGCAGGGCTTGATAATAATAGGGCAATTGTTCCAATGATTCCTCGAATTTTTGGCTATCCCCAGCCTTGGCATCATAGTCATAAGCCTTGAGCCAGTCTAATAGTTCGCTGGTGGATACGCGCTTGGCATCTTGGGGGTCTTTATCCTGTGCTTTGCGCAGGTCATTGAAGCGTTTAATGGCCTTGTCCACAAAATCCCTGTGGTCGCTCATCAGGTCAGGGATATGAGCGCGTATGATGTTTTCCAAAGAACCAGCGGTGCTTTCACCCCTATTTTTAAGGGCTTCTTCGGTTTCCGGGAATTTGATGTACATAAAAAGACAGCGGCGCAGAAAGGCTTCCGGCAGTTCGCGCTCATCATTGCTGGTGATGAGTATGAGCGGCGAGGCATCCTTTGCCACGGCAAAGGCTTCTTTTGTTTCCGGGATGTAAAAGCGTTTTTCGTCTAATTCGAGCAGCAGATCGTTTGGGAAATCAATATCCGCCTTGTCAATTTCGTCAATCAACAAAATAGATGGCTCACCCGGTTTTGAGGTCATAAAAGCCTTTGCCAAAGGGCCAAAAGCGCGATAATGCTCATCAGAGTGCTCTTCTTTGCGTTGTGCATCACGCAATCTTGCGATGTGATCATAACTGTAAATGCCATCCACCGCTTTGGAATTGGATTTGATATACCAGTCAAAAAAGTGCCTGGCATAATCATCGCCATACCACTCGTATGCAACAGCCTTGGCCAATTGGGTTTTGCCACTGCCAGGTTCGCCCTTGATGAGTATGGGGCGGCGCAGTATTTGGGCCAGCCGCACCAATTCTATAATATTTTGACTGGGTATGTATGGGTAAATAGTAGCCGTTACATGTTTGGCTGCATCTTCGCGTTCCTTCCAGTAATGCTCTGCTTTTTGGCGATCATATCCAAATTCCCAAAAGCCAATGGGGACTTCGCCATTTTTGTATACTATATTGTTATCACGGTCTTTTTTGCCTGTGTCAAAGGCGGAGCGAGGCTCGTTGGGGTAGGGGCGAATTTGTTTCTTTTTATCTTCCATGGTTGTTAACTGTAAAGGTCGTTGATGATTTCAATTGATTTTTCTTTTTCAATTTGAAATGCCTCAAAGATGATGTTTGTATATTTGTAATGTTCCAATTCATCAAGGGCATGATCAAAGTCAGGTGGCAGTAGATTCTTTTTCTTAAATAAATTACACACCTGCTCATCGGTGTCAGTCTCTCCAACAACTACAGGTGAAAGTTCCTCTGGTAACGTACTTACCCAGTACTTGAGGCTTTGAAAATCGAGATTTTTAGCAGGTGGTGTAATAACAATATTGGCCATCTTCTCCACGTTTTCGCCAAAAAAGACATTTACATTGATTTTGGGTTTGGTTTCTTGAAAGTAGAAGACCAATTTACTCAGTTGCTTTTCCTCTTCCTCCATAGTCTTTATTCTGTCAAAAAAGCGTCGTGTAAAATCGTTTAACCATTGCAGGATTTCCTCAGCAATCATGTTTGTTGGGCCAGACAGTACAAAGGTCAGCGATGGAGCGTTGGAGGCATCGTTCAACAGTCGCCCAATCAACCAATTGACGATGTCCTCTTTGGTGCTTTCGTCTATTTCCTCGTTTTCGGTTATGTTTGGTTCTTTGTGTCTAAGCAGTGTTTTCCAAATGTTTTCTTCATAAGTAAGTGTTTCGGATTTTGTCATGTCCAATCCCTTGCCTAACCCTTGTTCCTTTTTGGTGACTGCCCTAAACAAAACCTTTACCAATATTTTATGGATTTGCGCATCTTTTGAACAGGCTGAGAAGATGTTAATTTTGCTTTTCGCTGGTTTGTAATTATCTCGCACGATACCTTTAATGCCATCAAAGCCAAGGTCGTCGATTATTGAATCGCTCAGCACCTTTATGGTCCATCTTGATTTGATCTCATTTTGTAACACAAACTTAAATGCGCCTTGTCCGCACATCTTGGCGGCCATGGGTGCGAATTTCAGGGACTGCTTGTTTTGAGTTCCCTTGGCCAAAGCGGCTTCCAATTTTATTTTAATCGCTTCAATGCCAAAAGGGTTCCCGCCTTTGTCATCCAATAGATTGCACAATGCAATAGAGAATGGGCTACCGCCTGGCGAACTTTTTAGCGCATCAGCGGCAGTTTGGTCCAATGAGCAGGAACTAAGAGCATAGCGAGTAAATGTTTCTTTTTCCATATTGCCAGTAGTGCCCAAGTTAAAACTGCCCGCATAACAACAATCAAAAATAAAAAGAACATGCCGAAATTGCTTGTTTACCAGGTAGTTGTCTAATTTGTCATAACAGAAATTCTCATAAGGTATTTTCCTGTCGTCGTCCTCCAATTTGCGGTGCAAAACGATCTTGCCCTTGCCTCCTTCTTCAATTTCACCGTGGCCAGCAAAATACACGATTAGATTGTCATGCTCATGTCCGCCAGGTTGTTCAAACAAACGATTAAAATGCGCCTTAATATTCTCCCAATTCGCTTCTTCATTGTACAAAGTTTTGGTTTTAAAGCCATTATAGATCGGAATTGTCTGTTTGGCATCTTTGTATCTTTCCGGATCTGTTTTTCGTAAGTCTTGTGGGGCAGGATCATCCCGCTCAAACGTATAGCGGCGGTGCAGGACGTCCATAAACCGTACCGCATCATTGATGGGGTTGTTCAAATCCCGATAAGAGGCAAATTTATGGCTGTACTTGTCTATCGCAATGACAAATAAGTAATGATCCCCAGCTGGAGTACCAGCACCAGGGTTTTGAAAACCTGGACCTCTTGTATTTGGATCTTCTTCTGCCAAAATGGTTTGTATTTAGTTGTATAAAAAATTATTCACCCCCTCAACCCCTCCGAGCATAACGGCGAGGCCAGCACCGCGTCGGCAACCTGGTTTTGCAGTTTTTCATCCCATTTTTCCTCAAGTGGCAGATTGTTGTAGAGCGCAGCCAAATTTTCATCGCTCATCAGCACGTGCATGATTTCCATGGCCATGGCCTGGCGCTGGTTTTCGCCAATTTCGCCGGCTTGCCGGGCGCGTTTTCGCTTGATGATGAGGCCAACCATCTCGGAAATGCCCCAAAAGGAGCTGCTGGCTTCTTCGGCCCGCATACTTTTATCAACGTCTATTACGGGCACTTCCAGCGCGCGTAAGGCTTTTAGAATACCATTGCCATAATATTTTTTGGAATGTTCAAAAGTTTCTTTATCCGCTGCCTGAAACAGTGCACGGCGCACGGCCTCCACTTTTTTCCATTTCTGCCCTTCGTTGTAATAGCCTTTGGCCTCCATTTCCTTGCGATACTTGGCGATGTACATGGCAGCAGCAGCGGCTACCTGTGGGGTTGCGGAGGAGGTGCCGCCGCCCGATTTTTTGAAGGGCCTTTGTGCGTCGCGGGCAGCCCAGAGCACATTGGGCGTATAGGCAGCTATGGCGTATTGCATGGCGGATTCCGGCCCCCAGTTGCCCTGCATATTGTCCAAAGAGCCTTTAGTGAACTTATTTTGGGCCTCAAAGTCATAAGGCAGATGGTTTTGACTCACCCCGCAAGCGGCCGTGACACGCGCATACCGCGCAGGCCAAACCACCGTGCGCGGGCCTACCGCAGCGATACCTTTGGTCATAGAGTTGCCCGCAGCCGTGACCACTACCACGCCTGCTTCGTAGGCGCGATTGATCATTTTGGCCATTTTTTTGCTCGGTTTGCCGCCCATGGACATGGTGACTACCTCACATCCTTGCTGAATGGCGTATTCCAGGCCATCGCAAAACGTATCGGTATCTAAGATTACCACAGAATCTGCAATGCGGATCGGAATGACTTCAGCAAAGGGAATTGCCCCAATGGCAGGCAGTTCAAGACCATAAAGCAGCTCACTCGGTACTTTGCCCCCTGCCAATATACACAAGGTGCCGAGGCCGTGGTTTTGCTGCTCGTTGCTGCCGTAAAATATATCCAAGGCCGGGTTGGCTTGCTCTCCGGCCACAAAGGATTTGGCTAAGTCGCGGCGGATGTTTTTGTTGCTCATCACTGCCGGATGAGCGGGCCAGTAACCCGTATCCAAATGCCCTATTCGAACGGGTTTTTCCGGGATTCTGCCAGCAGTGATATCCGCCATAATGGCATTGCGGGCCGCAGCAAGCTGGGAATGTGATTCGCCAAGGTACCAGTCGGGATCAAGTTTTTGGTCTTCAGGCGGCCATTGTGCCATATAATCAAAGGACTCGGAGGCATTTTTAGCCAGTTCCTGTGTGTCAATGAGCGGCACTGCCCTGGCCGATGCCGGTTCTATATCGGCCTTAATATTTAATTTGTCCGCACGGG
The DNA here is from genome assembly GCA_964539805.1 of uncultured Saprospiraceae bacterium. GTDB lineage: Bacteria > Bacteroidota > Bacteroidia > Chitinophagales > Saprospiraceae > M3007. The sequence continues at coordinate 15,749 of CAZIKN010000026.1, forward strand.
CACTCACGGCATGCACAGCATCCCAAACACTGCCGTAAAGCGTTGGGTCCATATCAAAAGTCAATTCCTGCCCATTTCGGCCCATTCGTTTTACACCAGGCGGTATCAATAAAGGGAGCAGCTCCTCATCCAATTCAGGTGATTCCACACTGATGGATACCCGAAGTGACTCGAGGGGATGCTGTGCAGGCTTGGCGGCTGGTGAAGGTGGCACCAAGGAGGGCTTTGTTGGCATGCGGTTTCCTGTTACCACATCAGCGTCGGCCACATCAATGAGGAAAGGGATATTGCGCTCAAATGCCGGAATGTGGGCACCATATTGAAAAAGATTGGGCACAGGATAAGAAAAACTGCTTTTGAGCAGGGCATAAACAGCCTCAGCATTGCTTGCACCCATAAAATCCTGCTCAATCAACTGCTTCAAGGCTGAGGTGAACCGGCCATGCTGCAAACCATCGTAAGCGACCTGATGATCCTGGCAGGCCGCAAAAAGCATGACCGCTGCCCCAATGTCGTTGGTATTGTGTTTGGAGGCTTTTCTGAGTTTTTCCTGCACTTTCCTGTAGGTGTCGTAGTTTTTGGCCTGCACTTTACTGGCCTCATCGGGGCTGAGGGTTTTGGGCAAAAAACCATGTTTTTGCATCAGCGCAGCGATTTCCGCCTCCAATTTTGTTTCATCACTTTCATCCAAAACCCTGGTAACCGTGCCGCTGTGGCAGCTGTCGGATACCACCAGAATGCGTACGCCGGGTTTGAATGTTTTGAATAGTGCAAATATCTCATCATCAATAAGTTGTCGGTCATAAAGGCACCAGGTGCTGTCAATAGGCTCGTCTTCACCTTTGGCCATCCAGTCAGGGTCTTCCACCTGGCCGCCATGGCCGGAATAGCTCAATAGCAGGATATCGCCTGGCTCAAGCGACTTGGCGTACTCTCCCAGTATGTGCTCCACATTGTATGTAGTGGCCTGTTCGTTTAGCAAAATCTCTGATCGGGTATAGCCAAAACGGTTTTGGGCCATGCTAAGCATGTACTCCGCATCGTTGACGGCTGCCCTGAGTTCTTGCAATTTGATGTAGTGGTTCAGGTCAACATGATTGACCCCGATGTGGAGGGAATATCCTTTTGGCATGATAGAAGGTAAAAAGGTGAAATGATTGAAGAGAAACCTGAAATAAAGCAGGTCAATTACGATTGTTTTGTGATCTGAAAATTCACGGCACAAAAAACGTTATTTTTTATATTTATTCAAAATATAGTTTTATAAAATTCTTTCTGAATCTTTGCCGAATCACAATCATGGGAAAATCACATTACGACAGAATTATTTTAGGCTTGAAGGTTCGGCAGTTCCGGCAGGAAAAAGGCTGGAATTTTGATGAATTAAGTAAAAATACAGGCATTTCCATCTCTTACCTCAACGAAATAGAGAAAGGGAAAAAGTATCCCCAGCCCGCCAATCAGCAAAAGTTGGCTGATGCCCTGGGCGTAACCAAGCGCTTTCTCACCTCCCCGGAACTGACCAAGCAATATGCCCCTTTGGGCGAGCTGTTGCAGAGCAATTTCCTTAATGAATTGCCACTTGATCTATTTGGTATTGATATTCAACAGATTGTAGAAATTATTGCCCGCGCCCCTGACCGCGTGAACGCCTTTATTTCTGCTTTGTTGGATATTGCCCGCAACTATTCCCTGAGGGAGGAAAATTTCTATTTTGCAGCCTTGCGGGCCTATCAGGAATTGCACAACAACTATTTTGAGGACATTGAACAAGCAGCGCTACATTTTGTCAGAACCCATCAGCTGCCAGAGGACGGGGGAGTACCTTCTGCTGTGTTGGCCCGTTTGCTGGAACAGGAATTTGGCTATCGCATTGATGAAAAAAGCCTTGCCAGGTATGAAGAACTACAAAATGTACGCTCCGTTTTCAATCCTAAAAGGAAGCGCCTCATGCTGCAAAGCAGCCTCAACGAGCGCCAAAAGGCTTTTCAATTGGCTAAAGAGCTGGGATTCAATGTGTTGCAGTTGGAGCACCGCCCCTTGGCTTCCAATATGATCCGCATCCAATCCTTTGAGGCCGTTTTGAACAATTATCTGGCAGCGTATTTTGCAGTAGCTGTATTGATCAATCAGGATTCCTTTGCAAAGGATATTCACGCCTTCTTTGCCCAGGAAAGCTGGAGTGCTGAACCACTGTTGGCCATGATGGCAAAATATCAGGCCAGCCCGGAAGTCATTTTTCAACGTTTTAACGTGCTGACCGCCCATTCCGGATTAGACAAGGTGTTTTTCCAACGCTTTATTTACCATAAATCGCGATATGCCTTTGAAATAGACAAAGAATTGCACCTCAATCGCCGGCACCAACCCCATGCATCGGGCCTTAATGAACACTATTGCCGCCGCTGGCTCTCCATCAAACTGCTCCAGGAATTGGACGAAAATACGGATCAGGATGCAGAGCAGGAAAGATTGATCGCTGGTGTGCAAAGGGCAAAATTTATGGACAGTGGCGACGAATACCTTTGCATCGCTATTGCCATCGCCAAACCCGGATACCCCGAGAACAGCCGCAATGTCAGCGTCACCCTCGGGGTGCTTTTGGACGATCAAAGCAAACAAGCCATACGGTTTTGGGATGATCCTGCCATCCCGCGAATGGAGGTCAATATCACTTGTCAGCGTTGTGCCTTGGAAAACTGCCGGGACCGCGTAGCGGAGCCTGTTTTTGCCCAACGGCGGGAAGCCAGAAAAAGGATGCAGGAATTGATTGAAAAATTGGCGGGCTAAGATATTGGAGCCTCTATCATTCAGGTTTGTCGCGATGGTTTTTCAAATCCGTGTTTACCATAATCGCTAAGGACAAAAAGAACAGCGAACCAATTTTATCCGTTTCGACAAAATCATTCATCAGCATCAGCATATTGATCAGCATAAAACAAAGGAGGGCGGCAGCCAACATACGCCGCTCTGACCTGACCCGGCATTGATGAAAAATGCGCTCTCCCTGTAAAATAGCCGTAACAACTAGTAGCAAAAAGAAAAAAAGCCCCGGCAGGCCCTGCTCCACAGCGACCATCAAAAAGCCATTATGAATGCCCGATCGCTCAGGATTGCTGCTCACATAGGTCTTAAAACTGGATACGGTGTAGTTTTTGTAAAAAAAGTAAAAGTTGCCCGGCCCAAACCCCGTTACAGGGCGGTCTTTGATCATATAGGTAGCTGCTACCCAGCGATATACGCGCTCCATGATGGAAATGTCCTCCAAACGGGTCGTGGCCTGCAACAGGCTTTCAAACCGCTTGTGCGATACGGCCCTTTCATAATCAGGGGCAAAAAGCAGCCAGTTGTCCTGTGTTTTAAGAAACCAAACAAACAACCCAAACAACAAGGCTACGGATAATAGGGCTATTCGGGTCAACTTAAATCGGACCACCCAGTACATGCCAATGGCGGCAATCAGGGCAACATAAGCCGCGCGGGTGTAGGCAAAATTGATGGCCACTACAAACAAGACTATACCTGCAATCAAAAACCACCATTGTGGGCTTCGCTTTTTGTACCAAAACGTAGCAAACCATACAAAAGGCAGGAAAATGGCCAAAGAACAAGCGTACATAACATGGTTCCGGAAAAATGGCCCCATAACATATTCCACTAATTCAAAGGAAAAACCAATGGAAGCATGCCTTGTAAAAACCCAAAAAACCGCCACAAACATGGGCACAAAAAACCACCATATCAATTCCTTGTAATCCCGCTCGTCTTGTAGCATACGACTTGCCCAAAAGTAAAACACAATCACGTACCAGCCCTTGGCTAACAAGTATTTGAAGGAGACGACAAAGCCTTGCGAGGTGATGGTAGCAACAAAAATCCAGCTCAAATGGGCAAATAAGACAAGTGAGATCGGGTGCTTCAATATGCTCAGGTTCACACTGCGCCAATGCCTTAAAAACCAAACAATTGCACATAAGGTGAGCAACCACATCAATGGCTCTGAGACCAAATCAGTGCCAAAGCCGCCCGGTAATTCTACTTCCGTGGAAATAGGGATGGCAGCCATCAGCAGGTAAAAAATCCGCCGGAGGTCCACAACGGCAATCCATGCCAGTACCGCACCAGCAGGCAGTCCCATCAGCCACCATGCCTCCAAGGCTACGGCACCCAAAATGCTCAGCAGCACCAAACAGGCGAATCCGGCCCAGAGCATGCCCTGTGGGTGCTCCTTTGGCACGGCCAAACGATTTGCTATGTGTTGGAAAAAAGGCATTATCCGGTAATCTCCCGCCACTTTACATCATGGTAAGCCTCGGCAATCAAGGCTGCCAGCACGGTAAACAAAAATGCCGCCAGCACAGCCCCAAGTACAATGATGCTGCGTTTGGGACGGCTTTTCAGCAGAGGCTCCTCCGCTGCTTCTACCAATTGTATGGATGGAATAGATGTTTTGTAGGCTGCCTTGATCTGGTTGTAGCGCTCACGGTCATAACTTAATTGTTTGCGCCCCTGATTGTGCATATCAAAAATGACCGATAATTTGGGCAGTCCTTCATTGAATGTTTTGAGCGATAGGTTGTCGCCCTTGGGATTGGGGGTCATCAGGCTCGCACGTTCGTGCTCGTAAGCCAAAAGATCGGCCTTGATGTACTCGATGGTATCGCGAGGGATAATGGGGTTTTTTTCCAAGACCTCCAAACGAGCGCGGGCGCGTATGATCTTGGATTCGGCATCGGTGAGTGATTTGGCCATCTGATCGCCTTGTATGCCCGAATTGAAGATGTTGTACTGCTGCTGCAAGCGCCTAAGACTGTCTGCAAACATGATTAATTCTTCCTCTTTGTTGCGCATATTTTCTTCAAAAGTAGCCATCAAACGGGCCTGGCTGTTTTTGATCAGCCTTTCCCCAATACTATTGATGAGCTCACGCGCCGAGTTGGCCATCAAGGCAGCCATGCGGGGGTCGGTATCTTCCACGCTGAGTTCAATAGCATCGTTTTTGTTCTTTAAAGCACTGTATAAACGCCTAAAACGCTCCCGAACCTTGAACTGGCCCTTTTTTTCAGTGGAGTCAATGTCATAATGGCGATAAAGGTCAAATTTGCGGACCATATAATCCACCACCTCATTACTGTTGGCAATTTCGGCCAAGCGATCAAGGTCACGATCCGAACCGAAATAGTTGGTTACCTGTGCCGTATAGCCGAAAATCAGCTCTGGATTCGCCAATTCAGGGCTGGCCGGGTAAAAAATAGTGGTTGATTTGTAGTAGTTGTCCATCAGCAATGATAAGCCAGCTGTTCCTAATGCTACGATCACACACACATTGCGAATGGCCTTTCGCCAACGGTAAATCACAGAAAAAACCCCGATCAGGGTGTCACGATGTTGCATATCTCCGAATGATTCGATTTTCCAATTTGACCCAAGTACAGGTTTGATCACTAAAACACACACAATTGGGCCCAAAACCAATATGGTTTTAAAAACGAGGCGCAAAGGTAGCAAAATCACCCTCCCTTCTTCGTTTCGGTTTCTCGAAACGATGAAAAAATAATAAATGCTGCTTTGCCGTGGGCAGAATAATGAAGTGGATTGTCCTCGGCGACAAAGCCGTTCGGTCACTATTTTGTAAATGAAGCCTTTGGATGTGTGAACAGGCCATTTGATCGAGCGAACAGGAAAATTTACTTTTTATGTTATGGTAATAGTATTTGATCTATATTTTAAAATGTTGTAATTTAGTATTTTAAAAATTAAGTAAAAATTTAACTTAATAATGAAATCGCCTCTTTAAAGACCATCAGCGCAGCACAAAGTGCGGTGCTTGCCCGAACATCCAAAACCTGCTACATTTGCCCAAAAGTATGGCTATGAAATTTTTTTACGTATTCCTTTTTTTGTTTTTTGGACTTATGGCTGCAGACTTGCGGTCTCAAAACAATGATGCCAGGCCGTGGATTTTAAGCGGTACCGTACGCGATGAAAATGGCAGTCCTATAGCCGGGGCATCGGTATATGAACTGAACAAATGCGGTACCACTACTGATACATTGGGGCATTATACGCTGATCTGTGATGCTTGCCCAACGCTGATCACAGCGCGTTATTTTGGCTATTTTGCCCAGCAATTAAAGATTAAAAAGACTGATTTTCAGCAAAATAAAGCCCGAAAGGATATTCAAATGCTCAGCCAAAATCCGGTTTTGAAAGAGGTCACCATCACGGCAAAACCCATAGAAACCATCATAGAAGAAGACTTTACTAAAGACGTTTATGATTTTGGCTTTGCCGGTGAGCACCTGCTTTTGCTATTGCGGGAAAAAAAGCAGTACTACCTGCGTTTGGTAACCGAACAAGGCACTACCATAAGCCAATTGCGCTTGCCCGAAATGTGCAGGTACCTGCACCGATCCTGTCTTGGTGATTTTCATGCCGTAGGAGAGCAGCATGTTTGGGAGCTCATACTTGGAATCAATCAAGTGGATACTATGCTTCGTTATCGCGTTTCCGATTTTCGCCAGTATATAGAGCCCTGCGTGCAAAGTGTTGAAAATCAATATTTTTTCAGAAAATATGGATTGCTCAACCAGTCTATTACCTATACGGTTTTTCATCAGGGCCAACCCCCTCAAAAAGTAATAGAAATCACTAATGAACGCGGCCTTAGCAACGCAGAAGGAGCAATTGGTGATTTCTTGTCGGGGAAACCGTTCATTTGGCGTACACCCAATCGGCAGGACGGCTTAACCAACATTGATATTTCAGGGATGGTTGCTGATAATGGGCAGCCCGATCCGTATGCATCAGAAAATCTTGTTACCCATGTTTGCCACAGCTGTTATGACCAATTGTACCGGCTTTCCGAATTGGAGAACATCAGAAGCGATTCGGTATATGCTCCGCTGCTTAAAATCAGGGACACCTTGTGCCTTTTTGATCATGTCAATGGAAAACTCATCCGTTTTGGCCCTTCGGTCGCCCAACAGGAAGTCATCCCGATCCGCTACTTTTTGGAGAAGGGCTGGTGCAAACAACTGATCCAGGACGATGCCTCGCAGCGCATCTATGCGCATTTTGCCCCCAAAGACGGCCTTCAACTGCGCGAGATAAATGCAAAAAACGGTACCGTTAAGGCTACTTATGATCTATCTTTTACCCCTTATTTAGCCGATCATTTTAAAATACGCAACGGAATTTTATATTGTCTGGGGCAACCTGACGTGACCATACCGAACAAAATACTGTACAAGATAAATATTTTTGCCAAAAGGAAGGGGTAGCGATTAAGGCATAGCCAGCGGGTTCAGTTCAATGTTTGACCTTTCGGAGCCTGAAAAGGAGCCGCTAAGTTTTACAAAACCGGGACGTTAGCCTCCGTTTGCATTTCGCTATATTTTTCCACCAACATGCGCGCCACCTCCAAATTGTCAAAATGAGTGCTGCAAAAGGCCCATGCCCTTCGGCCTGTCTCTACTAATTGGGGCCCTTGTGCGTAGCACCATCTTATCGCTTCCTCCATCTCTGTAGCCGTGTCGGCCAAAAGGCATTCGCGATGGTGACGCGCTTCAATGCCTTCCATGCCTATTCGGGTAGAAAGCACTACTTTCCCCACAGCCATTCCTTCCAATATCTTGGCACGCATACCCCCTCCCGATAATAATGGCACTACCATGACGGAGTGTTGGTTGATGAAATCTGCTGCATTGGGTACCTCGCCATGAAATATAACGCGTTCCATCTGCAATTGCTGAAGCCAACGCGGTGCTGTGCGGCCCGCAATGTGAAAAGTCAGCTCCGGAAATGTTGGTGCCAAAACGGGCTGCCAAACCTCATCCAAAAACCAGCGCAGACCCTCCTGGTTAGGCATCCAGTCTAAGGAACCTATAAATGAAAGACTTAAAGGTCGCTGAAAACTGCGCTCGTCAGGCCTGTAATCACGACAATCCAAGCCGATAGGCGTTACCACGGCTGGCTTGTGCAACGCAAAGCGTCTGAAATGCTCCACATCCCTTGCTGTAATGCCCAATACAAGATCATAATCATTCAGGTGTTTGATCTCATAGTCCTTTAACCGCGGTGTTATGGTATCTAAGTACCACTTTTTCAAGGGGTTGGCATTGGCCGCTACACGCTCCCAAATCTCATGCTCCACATTGTGCGCGCGCAGCGCAACCAATGCTTTGGGTGCCAAGCGACGGATAATGGGCACATAGGGCGTCAGGTAAAGTGACTCCAACTGCACCACGTCATAGTGCTCATGGCTAAGCAGTTCACTTAGTTTTTGGGCAAAATCAGGGTTGTCGAACCGTTCAATATGATATGATTTTGAGCTGAAAAGGTTGATAAATGCTGGCCAAGGACGTATCCGATTGTCCACAAAAACAGTATGCATCGCCGTGTAATGATCAAAATCCGGTGGCAATTGCACCGGATCAAACCAATGTTTGCTGGTATTCATGGCCAAAAGGTTGACCTCATGGCCCAATTCGGCAAAGGCACGCGCCAAATAAGTAATGGCTATGGCAGCGCCATCTTTTAAGGGATATGGAAATTTATGACACAACTGCAGGATTCTCATGAGCAGGATTATAGTAGAATGATCTGATTTTTTTCACCTTTGCGCGATAAAAAACGAGTGAACAATAAGTTGTTACCTCTGAACAATGTATTGTTTGCCCGTTTGAATACACCTTTGCAATCTATGAATGCGCTCCTAACAGCAGAGAACATACACAAAAAGTACGGCACGCTCGAAATATTGAGAGGCGTTGACCTCACCGTGCAAAAAGGCGAGATCGTCAGTATTGTCGGCAAATCCGGGGCCGGCAAAAGTACGCTCTTGCACATTCTTGGCACACTTGATTTGGCTGATATTGGGACATTGAGCATCAATGATACCATAGTTGGCCGTTTAAAAACCAATGCTCTGGCTTCTTTTCGCAATAAGCATATTGGTTTTGTTTTTCAATTTCACCATTTGTTGCCCGAGTTTACGGCACTTGAAAATGTTTGTATTCCGGGTTTCATCCAAAAAAACGACGATCAAAAAGTCCGTGCACGAGCATTGGAACTGCTTGATTACCTGGGTCTTGCAAATCGGATTCACCACAAGCCTACCGAACTGTCGGGCGGTGAACAACAACGTGTTGCTGTAGCCCGTGCACTCATCAACCAGCCAGATATCATATTCGCGGATGAGCCAACTGGCAACTTAGACTCCGCTTCTTCACAGGACATGCATCGCCTCATACGAAAGCTGTGCGATGACTATGGCCAAACCTTTGTAATCGTAACCCATAATACCGAACTCGCTGCTTTGTCCGACCGTTGTCTGGAAATGAAGGACGGCCGATTGCAGTAATGACAGGGTATTTTTTTCATGAAACTAACCAAGTCAATGGTTTATCATCAAATTTTCTCTTACGCAGGCGCAAAGCGCCTGTGCATAACGTGCATGAGGACTGTTGTGCTGCCTCTGCTCCTGATTTTGGGCAGTTGTTCAAAAAAAAGTACACCAGCCATTGATTATGCTGCGGTCGCCCTGGCCGCCAAACCCAAAAATATTATCCTGCTCATCGGTGACGGCATGGGGATGGCCCAGATGTCGGCACACATTTATTGGAAAGGTGCCGGTAAAAGTATTTTTGAAAAAATGCCTATTGTTGGCTACCACAAATCGCATTCCTGCAATGACCTCGTAACTGATTCCGCAGCAGGTGCCACGGCTTTCTCCTGTGGTAAAAAGACCTCCAATGGTGCCATAGGCGTGCTACCGCCAGATAATACCCCCTGCACAACCATTTTGGAAGATGTGGATCGCCGGGGCATGGCTACTGGCATGGTGGTGGCTTGTACGGCTACCCATGCTACTCCTGCCTCTTTCATTGCCCATCGTGAAATGAGGGCCTTCACTGAAGAAATCGCTATGGACTACCTGAAAACCGAACTGGATTGTTTCATTGGCGGCGGTGAAGCCTTGTTCAATAACCGGCCAGATAAAAGAAACCTTTTGGATACCTTAAAAAAGCACAATTATTTGGTCAAGCGCAGCACCTCTTTTGGTTTTATGCAATTGGAAAAGGCCGCACAACAAAACGTCATGGTATTTACCGCCGAACGCGAGCCACCAACGGCTTCCGGCGGGCGTCGGTATTTGCCCAGCGCCACACGTGCTGCTTGTGATTTTTTGCGTAAACGCTCAGAAAAAGGCTTTTTCCTTATGGTAGAAGGTAGCCAGATTGACTGGGCGGGCCATGCCAACGACCGGAACTGGCTCAAGGTAGAAATGGAGGACTTTGAAAAAACCGTGCGCCAAGCCATGAACTTTGCCGCCGAGAACAAGGAAACCTTGGTCATCATCACCGGCGATCACGAATGCGGTGGCCTGTCCCTTAACCAGGCCGATTCCAAACGTACTTTTAAGCCCGCTTTCAGCACACGCACGCACACCGGCGCATTGGTGCCCGTGTACGCCTATGGCCCACAGGCCGAATTGTTCTCAGGGCTTTATGATAATACGGAGATTTACCGAAAGATGAGAATGGCACTGGGGGTGGAGTAAGGGGCTTACAGTTCCTCGCTGGTCCATCCTTCCACGTCCTTTCTTCCCGAACCAAAGTTGATCCCAATGCCCGTGATGGTCTTTCCGCTTGTGCGGTACTTTTCGGCGTATGCTTTTTCTTTGATTTGCTTCATGGCCGCTTCTGCACTTTCGTTCAGTTTGAACTCGAGGATAAACACATCGGAGGTTGTCTGTACCACCGCATCCATGCGCCCGTCGGAAGTGTGCACCTCGCTTTCGATGAATAGGCCGAGATAGCGGAAAAGCAGATGTACCAGTACGTGATAAAAATGCTCGTCCTTGGCATCTAAGAGCAAGCTGGGTACATCTTTAAGCATGGAATTGATGATCTGCACCACGCGGGGGAGGTTTTTTTCTAAAAAAGCAGCCTCCAACTGCAAAACAGGCTGTAAAGAATCAGCCGACATCCGATGCAGTAGCGCGCCCAATAATTTGTCGTGCATAGCCTCTTCCACCTCGCGATTGGGATAGTCCAAGGTGTAAAGCCCGCGCTGACGATTAATATGTTTAATGGTCAGGTAGCCCGTTTGGAACAGGAGCGAGCGCACATCCATGTTCTCAAGATCAAAACTTTCAAAAAAACTTTTGCTGACTTTCAGGTCGTTGAGGTTGAAGGTTCGGGCCTCTTTGATAAGGTTTATGAGAAAGGTTGGAGTGCCGGTTTTGAACCAGTAATCCTCAAAAGATCTGTGATTGAACAGCTGAAGGATGGAAAAAGGGTTATAGACATGATTTTCGGCATCCCAGCTGTACCCATTGTACCATGTCTTGATAAGGGCAAGCAGCTGCTGTTTGTCAAGTTCCGAAAAGCGTTTGTGCAGCTGCGCTAACCATTCCTGAAAATTGCTTTCCAGTTCCTCTTGCGTATACCCGACCAGCGAAGCACAATGATCGCCAATGGTGACATCGTCCAAATAATTCAGATCGGAAAAGATGCTCACCTGACTGAACTTGCTCACGCCCGTGACCATAAAAAAGCGCATGGCCTCCTGTATGTCCTTGTCTTTCAGCCCGCTGTAAAATGATTTCAGTGTCTTGCGGTTTTCCTTGGCCTTGTGCAGTTCTTCTTTTTCGAGGTAGTCAATCAGGGGTTTGTCGTACTCGTCAACGAGCAGTACCACAGGGCCTTCGGCAGCCGATAGTTTTATCAACAGTTCAGACATCTTTGATTTTGCCGAGGCTTCTTTAAGCGTCAAATTGGAGGCCGCAGCCCTATCATCCAAAAAATCCATGATGGCCTGTTCAAGCCCCTTCATTCGATAATCCAGCTTGTTCATTGGGATATGGATCACCGGGTTTGTCACCGACCAGTCCCATTTGTCCTCAACCCAAAGCCCCGTAAACAGTTCGCGGTGCCCGCTGAACAGTTCGTGCAGGGTGGCCAGGGTGAGCGACTTGCCGAATCGGCGCGGGCGTGACAAAAAGATATAGCGGCTGCCCATAGCCAAACGGTATATCTGCTCCGTTTTGTCCACATACAGCAGATTCTGCTCGCGTATCACGCGAAAACTCTGCTCGCCTATGGGTAGTTTTTTCATTTAAAAACAATTTTACAAATATCCTTTAACCCCCTGTACGGCAGCATCAAGGCCCGTAGCATCAGTACCGCCTGCCGAAGCGAATCCGGGTTGGCCGCCGCCGCCGCCCTTGAGCTGCTTTTGGGCCAGTTCTCGAACGATGTTGCCGGCATGCAAGCCTTTTTCTTTCAATAAGTTGTCACTGATTTTGACGATTAGTTGTGGCTTGCCATCGCTGACAATACCAAAGGCAATAACCGCGTTTCCGATTTCACGTTCCAGTTCTACAGCGAGGTTTTTCACCGCATTGCCATCTGTCAAAGGCAATATTTCACCTAAATATTGAATACCATTGATGTTGGCAAACTTTCCGCGAAGCCCTTCACGCAGATTGTTGGCCTGTTCTTGTACAAGGCGTTCTATTTCTTTTTGCAAACGTTTGTTTTCCTCCTGAAGGGCCACAATACCTTTGGTCAGGTCTTTGGCTTTCAAGACATTTTTGATGGAGCCGATTTCACCTTCCAAATTGGCCACATAGCGTTCAGCACCCTGAGCCGTCACCGCCTCTATACGACGTACCCCGGCGGCTATGGCCGTTTCGGCAGTGATTTTAAAATAGCCGATTTGCCCGGTCTGTTGGACATGGCAGCCACCACAGAGTTCGCGGGAATAAGCGGGGTCAAAAGTGATCATCCGCACCGTTTCCCCGTATTTTTCCCCAAAAAGCATCATAGCGCCTGCTTTTTGCGCTTCGGCAATGGGTAGGTTGCGCGCTTCCTCCAAGGATATGTTTTCGCGTATTTTGCGGTTGACAATGGATTCTATCTGCGCTATCTCTTCATCTGATACTTTTTGAAAATGCTGAAAGTCAAAGCGCAGGGTATCGTCATTCAAAAATGAACCTTTCTGCTGCACGTGCGTGCCCAATACCTGGCGCAGGGCTGCATGGAGCAGGTGCGTGGCAGAGTGGTTGCTTTCGGTGAGGCGGCGCTTTTGCTCGTCCACGCGACACACAACTGACTCATCCTCAATGTTTTCGGGGAGGCTTTCCACGATGTGGTAAATCAGCGTGTTTTCTTTTTTGGTGTCTAAAACGCGAACGCGCTCAGGGTTGGGGCCTTCGGTGCCGAAGTTCATCCAGCCCGTATCGCCCACCTGGCCACCACCTTCCGGATAAAATGGTGTACGGTTGAGCACTACCTGGTATTGTGTTTCCCCTTTTGCACTCACGCTGCGGTACTTGGTGACATAGCTGCTGCGGGTTTCCAATTGGTCATAACCCACAAACTCGATATCGCTCTCTTCCCGGAGCACCATCCAGTCACCAACCTGCTTGGCTGCATCCTTGCGGGAGCGGTCCTTTTGCTCCTGAAGGGCGGTTTTAAAGCCGGCCTCATCCACGCTCCAGCCCTTTTCGCGGGCGATGAGCGAAGTGAGGTCAAATGGGAAACCGTAGGTGTCAAACAATTCAAACGCCTGTTGGCCACTGATGATGTCCTGGCTAACTTCCAGATTTTCAATACGTTTCAAGCCGGATTCCAAGGTGCGCAAAAAGGCTTTTTCTTCACTTAAAATCACCTCGCTGACAAAGCCAATCTGTGCCTTTAGTTCAGGAAAGACATCATGGAACTCTTCGGCAAGAATGGGCGCCATGCGGTACAGTACCGGATCTTTGATGTCCAGTACCGAATAATAATAGCGTACAGCACGGCGAAGAATACGACGAATAACATAGCCTGCACCTGTGTTGCTGGGCATTTCGCCATCGGCGATGGCAAAGGATACAGCACGCAAGTGATCAGCAACCACGCGCATGGCGACGTCGGCTTTCAGCCCCTTGGAGTCGCTGCCGGGATATACATCTTCATATTTGTGACCTGCCAATTCGCCCAAAAAGTCGAAAAGTGGTTTCCAAAGGTCAGTGTCGTAATTGGAGCGGGCATTTTGCACGGCGCGGCAAAGGCGCTCAAAGCCCATACCTGTATCCACGCTTTTGGCGGGCAGTTCTTCCAGCGAGCCGTCGGCCTTGCGGTTGAATTGCATGAATACATTGTTCCAGATTTCAATGACATTGGGGTCATCGGCATTTACGAGGGTGCCACCGTCCACGCGGGCGCGTTCGGCATCGGAGCGCAGGTCAACATGGATTTCAGAGCAGGGGCCACAGGGGCCTTGATCACCCATTTCCCAGAAATTTTCCTTTTTGCCAAATTTTTTGATACGATCTTCTGGCAACATGGTGCGCCAAATGTCGTAGGCTTCCTGGTCAAAAGGCACGCCTTCGGCCTCATTTCCGGCGAAAACACTGACATAAAGGCGGTCTTTGGGTATTTTATAGACCTCGGTGAGCAATTCCCAGCTCCATTCGAGGGCCTCTTTTTTGAAATAATCGCCAAAAGACCAGTTGCCCAGCATCTCGAACATGGTATGGTGGTAGCCATCCATGCCTACGTCTTCGAGGTCATTGTGCTTGCCGCTGACGCGCAGGCATTTTTGGGTGTCGGCCACACGTTTGCTGGGAGGGGTCTGGTTGCCAAGGAAAAAATCCTTGAGCGGTGCCATGCCAGAGTTGATGAACATGAGCGTTGGGTCGCTCTTGGCTACCATTGGGGCAGAGGGTATGATTTTGTGGCCTTTGGAGGCAAAAAAGTCGAGAAATTGACGGCGTATTTGACGTGAAGTCATAGTGGGGTGATTATGTTTTTTAGGTAGCTGCTATACCTTAGTTTATGTCAATACCAAATTGAAATGCAAGGGCTTCCAGAATGGCTTTTTGTATTTTTTTATCATTGATCATGCCATATTCAGTGCTCAATCGCTTTTTGTCAAGTGTCCTGACTTGATGGCACAATACAATGGATTCGTTAGGTAAACCAAATGAATTTGATGGTAACAATGCTTCATTAGGATAAATTATTCTGCCTACTTTTCTACTTGTTAAAGGCAATATATTTACACAGTTTAGCACATCATTTATTGAATTTTCGCTAATGATCAAAATAGGCCTGCTTTTTCCTTGCTCTGAACCAATCACCGGCTCAAGATTTGCTTGGTAGATTTGCCATTTCTGATATTTTTTCATATTTCGTCGTTATCAGCATGTACAAAATCATTAGTTACCTCTTCGACATCTGCAAGAAAAATTGGGTCTTTTGCAGATAAGCTCATCAGGGCTAATTTTTGCTCCCGTTCAGTTAAAACGGATTTTGTTTTCTTAGGCTGTTTTTTCTTAGGCAGAATGCCAGAATAGGGAATACCCAGTCTTTGAGCCAATTGCAACATCAGCTCCAGATCACTTTGCCGAGAAAATTGAAACGTTACTTCTGTCATAAAAGATGATTTTGAAAGCGCAAAGATAAGGGAAATGTACGAAAATGGGATGTCAACTTGCCGTTGAAATATATCAATATTGGCCCAAAAATTACCATAACCTTAACGGCCCTTCACCAATTTCTAACGGAGTATGACCGTTTTAGCGCACATTTTTAAACAAAATATGAAACGTAACACCCTTGTACTGGCCTTGGCCTTGTTGTTTGTCAACCAAATTTTTGCACAATATGGCTCCCGCAGCCGTTACGCATCTGATGATGAGGAGCCTGCACACCGTTTCACGGTCGGCATAGCCCCAGCGAGTTTGTTGTTCCGCAGCGGGAAATTCAACCTGCGTGGTGAATGGGCCTATGCCCACAACAAATCACTCTCCATATTATTGGCGGTGCCGCGCTCCACTAAAATCCCGGGCTATTTGTTGGATGACCTGGATGTGGAGGAAAACGGCCAGGCCACAAAGAATAGGTTTACCCAGTTTGGCATCACCGCCGAAAACCGATTTTACTTTACCAAACACGCGCCTATCGGCTTTTACCTTGCGCCTTACCTGCGTTATAATCGCTTTGGCGTTACGCATACGAAAACCATAAACAACCAATATGAAACCAAGGTCACTGGTGCCATTGGCGGCTTGGGCATTGGCGGCTCCGCAGGGGTTCAGTTTCGCTTGGGCGAACACATTACCATGGATTTGACCTTCATTGGCTTAGACATGAAATGGATGAGCGGTTCGCTGAAATACTCTTCCAACAATCCGGAAAATGACGTAGTCGCTTTTCGCGATAAAGTACAGGAATCCGTTGAGGATATCCCGCTTATCGGTTCCAGATTAGCCGCTCAGATTGATGGCGATCAGGTGAAGGTTCGTGCCCCGTTGGGTGTTTGGCCAGCTTATCGGTTCAATTTGAGCGTAAACTATGCGTTTTGAGGTTCAAAACAGGCTCACATAGCCTAAATGGAATTTCACGGCCCTGAAATCCATGGCTTGGCCCACATCGCGCCGGCCAACGGCCAAGCTAAGGCCAAAAATACCTGCTCCCGTTTCGATGTTCATGCCCGCTCCCAGCCCCAATGGCCTCAAAAACAAACGGTTGCGGTTGGTGATATTTTCTAAATAAGCATAGTCTCCAAAAACAGAAAGATAGGAATTGGTACCAAGCAGCAGTCGGTATTCGGCCGTGGCCATGCCCCAACGTGTAGCAAAAAGGCTTTCTTCATCAAATCCGCGCAGTAATTTGTTGCCGCCAAGCCTGTATTGTTCATTGTTGTAGATCGGTTTGTCGGAGAAGATGCCGCCGCTGCGAAAGCCAAATTTAAAGGTGCTGCGCTCAAGAAGGGGCAGAAATACTTCGCCGCGCATTTCCACACGAAAGCGGGTGGCGCGCCCGGACACCGTGTCATAAAGTGAGACATAGTTGAAATCTGCCTCGCTCAGGCTTTCTATTTGGCTGTTTTTCAGCACATTGTTGAAACCAGCCACTCCTTTTAACTGAAGCATCCAGCCTTTGCGCGGGTTGAAGCGGTAGTCCAAATGGTTCAACAAGCCTTCAAGCCCAAAACCGTTTTGCCGGAGATCAAGATTGGGCGGCAGGCGGCGACTTAGTTTGATGGCTACGGTATCCACTTTTTGCAGGGACGAACTCCTGTTTTCCCAAAAAAACTTGATGTAGTTTCCCGCAGGCAACAGATATTGTACGCCAATGTCCGCTTGCGCATCCACCCAAGTGCTGTCGCGACGAAAAATGTTCAATCGCCCGGCTACCCCAAATGGAGAGCCAAGTACATAAGGCAATTCCAATTGTGCATCCAATTTTTGGGTTTCGGGGCGCAGTCGCTCAAACTCGAGTGCTATGCGCTCGCCCATGTTCAGGGCATTGAGAAAAGCCGCGTTTAAGGATCCGGTCAACAGCAGGCGATTGTCCGTGCTGCCGTTGCCTGTTTGGGGCAGTAGGCCAATAATAAAATCAAAGCGGCTGTTGCGTTTTTTTTTCAGGTAAAGGTTGATGTCCGCTACATCGCCACTAAAGCGGACGTTGGGGTTGGCTGTGCTTTCTACAAAGAGCAGGCTTCGCAACTGTTCTCTTATGCGCAGCAGGCGCTCATGGCTGTAAGGCTGGCCAGCATGCAGGCCTAAATAATTGGGCAGGAAGGATTTGGGCAGGCGCAAATCACCCTGAATGAGCAAATTCCCAAAGCGGAAGAATCGGTTGCGCTCCAATCGCCATTGCGCCGAAACCGTTCCTTCATTGCTCAGCACAACACTATCCAAGCTTACGACGGCAAACGGGAAGCCATTGTTTTCTGCCTCCTTAAGTATTTTTTCCTGTAAACCAAGGAGTTGTGTGTGGCTAATTGGCTTGTTTTGATAGTCTTTTTCCCGGAAACCAGCGGCGCTGAGCCAGCGTTTTGACTCAGGGTCTGCCGTTTTGATTTGGAGCCAATGCATGGGCGGCCCAAGGTACAAACTGACGTTGCATGCTGTTTTATCAGCGGCAAATTCGTCAATGGATGCGCTCAAGTAGGCTTTTTGACGAAGTTGGGAAAGCAGATTTACACAAAAAGATTGGCATGCGGCAGAGTCAGTGACCAAGCCCTTAAACCTATCACCTTCAGAATAGGCCAAGCTTGGCTTGAAATCTTTTGTGGCTGCTATAAAACGGGAATGATCGGCCAGTGGAACCCCAAGATTGATCGAATATTCGGTTTGAGCATACAGGCCGCTCATTTGTACAAGATAAAACAATAAAAACAAATACCAGCTCCCAACCTTTTTCGGCAGGACAAAAGAGCGTCCGTGCGGACAAGCGGCAAGAGCTGGTATGGCGGCAATCATCGCTGTTTCATATCAGAATAATAGATCAAGGCCCAATCCCCATTTGCTTGTTTGGCAAAGCGGCGTTCAATGCCGTAGCCATACATGCGGGTTTTGACCACTTCAATGACCATAAAATCACCCATCATATTGACTTCTCGAACGTAGTCATTGGTGGAATAATCAATAGGGTGATGCATGATCCAGGTTTCGGGTGTCCAGCTGTATGCTTGTACCTCCGTTGTGCTGGAGTCTGTTTGTACACTTTTTTCTCCTTGCAAAGGCCAAATGACGTGGTTGACTTGAAAAAGGCTGTCCCGATGAAATTTTTCATAAAAATCATTGAACCCTTCTGGCAAGTTGGCGGTACCGCTCTCTACTTGTTCGGCCTGGGCAGGCACAGATGAGTCGCCCGAAGGCTTGTTTTTACAGGAAAGAACCGCCAAAACGGCGACAAAAATTGAAATGAATGTAGTACGCATATACGGGTCTAAGTTGTGGTACAAAATAGTGGTTTACAATGCAGAGTTGTTTTTTGTCCTTAAAAATGAAATTTACGTCGTTTAAAAAAAGATATATACTTGTTGGTTGGGCAATATTGCAGGGTAATTCATACTAAACCATGTTCAATTGTCGAACACACGCCATGATCCATTGGATGCTCACTATTTTTGATCAATATCACTTTGAAAAATACTTGTCTGAAACCATGACACAAGAACAAAAACAGCAAAAAGCCGGCGACATTATTCGCAACCACGTAGGCTTTTCTTTAGGCGCAGCTTTGGTGCCCATGCCGGGCGCTGATCTTTTGGCCGTTAGTGCCGTACAACTCAATATGTTGCGCCAATTGGCCAAACTATATGAAGTTGGATTTATTGACAGTTTGGGCCGAAACATGATTTCTGCCGTAGTAGGCAGCAGTGCTGCCCGATTGGGAGCCAGTTTGGTAAAGGCCATTCCCGGCGTTGGTACCATCATTGGAGAACTAAGTATGCCAGCCCTTTCCGGTGCTTCCACCTACGCCTTAGGCAAGGTAGTGGCGGCACATTTTCACAATGGCGGCGATCTTGGCAATCTGGACGTGACCAATGCGCGACGGGGCTATGAAAACGAAATCCAAAACGGCAAAAAAATGGCCGAAGAACTTAGCAAAACTGCTCCCGCCAAATCAGCGACCGATGAAACGGTGGATAAGCTGAAAAAATTGGCCGAGTTGAAAGATAGCGGCATTATTACCGAGCAAGAATTTTCCGAACTCAAAGGCCGTTTGTTGGCCGAGATGTAAGGAATACCACTTCAAAAGTGCTTTTCCCGCAGATCTTTGCAGATGGAGTTTGCGAAGGTCTGCGGGAAATAGAAATCCAAATTTCAAAACCTATTTGATCAATCGGATGTGCTTGCCAATGGATTCCCCACGGTCATTGCGCCCCACCCTGAATTCAACCATGTCACCTTCTCGCAGTTCGTTGAAATCAGCTCCTTCCAAAAAAGAATGGTGAAAGAAAAGGTTGTTGGGCGGAAACTGAATAAAGCCATATCCGTCTTTTAACGAGAAAATAGTGCTGGTGCGCACTTCATCCTCATCATTAGTCACAACGGATTCCACTATGCCATTTTCGGCGTTCAGGTTGCGTTTGCGTTCCACAAAAAGGCCATTTACCGGAAACGTTGCACGGGGGTCGTCCTGATCAATAACCTGGTGCATGGCCACTGGATAGGTAACCTCATCAATCAGGTATTGTGAGGTAATGGTGGTGCGGCGCCGACCTTCTTCATCGTAAAATTCATAATCCCAGCTGAGCGTCATTACTTTTACGCCAAGGGTATGCAATTTGCGCACTAAAGGGACAAAATCACTGTCGGAAGCGATTAGCACAACCACATCGAATTTTTTGTGCAAGGATAATTCAAAGGCTTCCAATGCCATCCATACATCAATGCCGCGCTCTTGACGGTATCCGAAAACCGTACGCACGGGCAAGTAGTGGGTTGTTACCCCTTCCATCATCAGAATATCGTCAAAAAGGCGATCATAGTAAAGACGATTGCCCTCATTGCTGGCTTCTTGGGCAGACAAACGCCCTCTGAAAGGGGTAACAACCCACGTAGGCTTTTCTTTAGGCGCAGCTTTGGTGCCCATGCCGGGCGCTGATCTTTTGGCCGTTAGTGCCGTACAACTCAATATGTTGCGCCAATTGGCCAAACTATATGAAGTTGGATTTATTGACAGTTTGGGCCGAAACATGATTTCTGCCGTAGTAGGCAGCAGTGCTGCCCGATTGGGAGCCAGTTTGGTAAAGGCCATTCCCGGCGTTGGTACCATCATTGGAGAACTAAGTATGCCAGCCCTTTCCGGTGCTTCCACCTACGCCTTAGGCAAGGTAGTGGCGGCACATTTTCACAATGGCGGCGATCTTGGCAATCTGGACGTGACCAATGCGCGACGGGGCTATGAAAACGAAATCCAAAACGGCAAAAAAATGGCCGAAGAACTTAGCAAAACTGCTCCCGCCAAATCAGCGACCGATGAAACGGTGGATAAGCTGAAAAAATTGGCCGAGTTGAAAGATAGCGGCATTATTACCGAGCAAGAATTTTCCGAACTCAAAGGCCGTTTGTTGGCCGAGATGTAAGGAATACCACTTCAAAAGTGCTTTTCCCGCAGATCTTTGCAGATGGAGTTTGCGAAGGTCTGCGGGAAATAGAAATCCAAATTTCAAAACCTATTTGATCAATCGGATGTGCTTGCCAATGGATTCCCCACGGTCATTGCGCCCCACCCTGAATTCAACCATGTCACCTTCTCGCAGTTCGTTGAAATCAGCTCCTTCCAAAAAAGAATGGTGAAAGAAAAGGTTGTTGGGCGGAAACTGAATAAAGCCATATCCGTCTTTTAACGAGAAAATAGTGCTGGTGCGCACTTCATCCTCATCATTAGTCACAACGGATTCCACTATGCCATTTTCGGCGTTCAGGTTGCGTTTGCGTTCCACAAAAAGGCCATTTACCGGAAACGTTGCACGGGGGTCGTCCTGATCAATAACCTGGTGCATGGCCACTGGATAGGTAACCTCATCAATCAGGTATTGTGAGGTAATGGTGGTGCGGCGCCGACCTTCTTCATCGTAAAATTCATAATCCCAGCTGAGCGTCATTACTTTTACGCCAAGGGTATGCAATTTGCGCACTAAAGGGACAAAATCACTGTCGGAAGCGATTAGCACAACCACATCGAATTTTTTGTGCAAGGATAATTCAAAGGCTTCCAATGCCATCCATACATCAATGCCGCGCTCTTGACGGTATCCGAAAACCGTACGCACGGGCAAGTAGTGGGTTGTTACCCCTTCCATCATCAGAATATCGTCAAAAAGGCGATCATAGTAAAGACGATTGCCCTCATTGCTGGCTTCTTGGGCAGACAAACGCCCTCTGAAATAGTGCGCATCCACGATGGAGCAAAGATCATAGGGCTTGTTCTCCTCCTCCGCTACCTTGTGCCGGATAAAATCATGCAGGCCCGCCACACTAAGGCGGCTCCTCCGAGGGTGATGATATGCGTAATAATTGCTGACATGCAGGAAATAATTGCCATCATAAAATACGCCGATACGGGATAATTTTTGTTTTGCTTCAGACATAATTTTTTATTTTTGCTATATTTTTTAAAAAAGGGCCACAAAGGACTATCATTTTGAACAGTTTTTCAAATGTCGCCCAACTTAATTTGAAACACCATCCTGATATGTTTTTCCTTTGCTGCAAAACAATGTTATGGACATAGAACAATTCAGAACCTATTGCCTTTCCAAACCAGGAAGTAGTGAGGATTTTCCGTTTGATGAGGTCACGCTTTGCCTCCGTGTCATGGGAAAGATATTTGCCATCACAGGTTTGGATAACGATGTGTTTAAGGTCGCATTGAAATGTGATCCTGATTATGCCATTGAACTCAGGGAGCAATACCCGGATGTTCAGCCAGGTTGGCACATGAACAAAAAACACTGGAATACAGTAATTTTTGACGGTGATCTGGATGGCAAAACCCTGCGCCATTTGATTGATCACTCTTACGAACAAGTGGTAAAAAGCCTAAAAAAGGCGGAAAAAGAAGCATTAAACAATATACTTGCGGCAAATTGATTTTCAGACCCTTCGCTGCGTTCTGGGTGTCACCAGCGATAAAAAAATCGTACAGCCTTGATTTTATCGTTACTTAGAGCATGTCTGGGATTTTCTGCTTGAGTCAAAAACGAGAGATTTTTTCAGCATTTTTATCGTTTTTGAAGGCGTGTAGCGGGGCTACACGACTGAAAAAAGGGTGAAAATGCTGAAAAAAGAGCCGTTTTGGGCCAAGCGGGAAAATCCCAGACATGCTCTCTAAGTGAAATCCTGCCCCAAAAACTTGTATAAAACGCTGAATTTCAAAGCGTAGCAACGCTATTGGATTTCCAAAACAGCATAACCCGATTTCCGCACAACCAACACCCGATTTTTATCCTGATCCAATAAGTGTAAATCTCGGACTTCAGCTTCAATCCAGATACCTGAATCAGCAGGTTTCAGCAGGCGAAAATGGCCCCCGCCTTCACCCAGAAGCAGCCAGGCAGCAGAGGCATCAAAACGACCGATGGCGGGCTGAACGTCATACATGTTGCCGGCCAATAGCAAATCTTTTTTCCCATCCCTGTTAAAGTCATGTGCTAAAATGGCCATAACAGGTGCAAATTGGGCCAAATCGGGCAGTTCATGCATTTCCCATTTCCCGTTGCTCTTATTTTCAAACCAACAACTTGCCGTTGTGACCGCTTTTAATGCCCTTGTCTCTTTGCTCATTTGAGGTGTAAATACCGCTTCAAAGCTGCTTTTTGCATAATGGCTGTATTCCACAAATTGCTTTTTTAAAAAAGGCAGCTGACTAACCAATAAATCCTTGTCAGCAAAAACATAGTTTTTTCCCTGTCGGTAATAGCTCAATATAGGGTCAGGGTCTCCATTGCGATCAAAATCACTGGCCAACAAACCCAATGGCTCTGCTTCGCTTGCGCGAAGGTTGGTATTTAGCCCTAAGTTGCCGGCGACAAGATCGGTATCGCCATCGCCATCCAGATCGGTAGCCTGTAGGCTTTGCCAAAGCCCTTCGGAATGTGGTATTTCGGTTTTCTTAAATTGGTTAGGTAAATTTAGTATGATCTTTATATTTTCCCACTCTCCGGCCATGATGAGATCAGGCCTGTTGTCGCCATTAACATCTGCCCATTGCGCATCGGACACATTGCCTGTTGTTTGGGTAAGTATAGAAAAGGTATCGTTTTTTTCTATAAAAATGCCTAACTTGGGTTGGTATCCATAAGCACCAGAGGCAAAGCGGTTTCCGATAAAGCACCATTTTTCACCTGCGAAAACGGTAGATCGAAAACAGCTGTTGGCAGGAGAAACAAGGGATTCCAAACCCTTGGGAACACGATGTACCCGCTGATATTGCCCATTGGGAAGAGGCAATAGGGCTTGCGAAAGGTTAAAAAATGCACCCTTCCCGTCAGGAGTGAACTTGCAGCCCAAAGCATCCTGCGACCAGGGCAATAATTTGAACTGCAAAAGATCTGTTGCTGATGCGATGGTATCGGGCACCTGCTGTATTGTTTTGACCTTAAACAAGGTTTTGACCGCTTGGGGAAACCAATTGCGGTCATTTTGGGTGGGAGCGCACTGTAGCACTTGACCCGCAGGAATGTCCTTCAGGGTTTGTGTTTTGCCATTGGGCCATACCAATACAATAGAATCAGCCTGCGTTGCCTGGCCCAGAGCGATGGAAAAAACACCCGGCTCCACACAGGACTGGAAGCCTCTTGTGGGCTGATTTTCAAAGTATTGTACCGTGTTTGATGCATAAATATATGCCTTGGTGCCAATGGCAAATGTATTGGGTGACGGGAAAGTGAACTGCAAGCGTACCCAATTGTTTTGGTTGGAGTTGTTTCGCAATATGGTTGCTGGGGCATTCAGGTTGTTGGTAACAAGGTCAAGATCACCGTCAACATCCAAATCTGCGTAAACAGCTCCATTGCTAAATCCGACCTGGTCAAGCCCCCAGGAGGAGGCTACGTTTTCAAAATGCAGCTGCCCATTATTGCGAAAAGCATAGTTGGCGGCTTTGCCAGAGGGCATTTTCTCCACCAATTCGAGGTCGGAAGCATTACGCTGCACCTTTTCATCTGATCTGAACTTGTTGTAGTCCATGTCATTGGGGCGGTGAGGTATCCCATTGGTGATGTACAGGTCTTTCCATCCGTCCTGATCCAGGTCACAAAAAAGGGCACTCCAGCTCCAGTCTGTGGCTGCGATGCCGGCATATTGTCCTATTTCAAAAAAGCGAGGCCTGTTGCCCTGTGTATTGGGCAATTTCTGAGGGCTTGTTACATTCATTTGGAGGCAATTTCGAGCAAATTGCCAATGGTATCCGTAGGCGTGCTTGAATTGGTACACAGAAAAAGGATCGGCTGGAGCGGAGGCTTTTAAGGTAAATTCATCCTCCGGTTTCATATCCAAACTAATAATGTCCGGCAAGGCATCATTGTTGAAGTCCGCTACATCACAACCCATGGAGAAATTGGAGCTGTGGCCTATTGCGTCAACTATACTTTCTTTAAATTTTTGATGTTCAACGCCGTAGTACAAAAAGTCGTTTTCGTGGAAATCATTGGTCACATAGATATCCGTTTGATTGTCTGCATTCATGTCTCCTAAGGCCAGTCCAAGGCCATAACCTGACTTGCCATCATGCAGGCCCGAGAGGACACTAACATCGTGGTAAAATGTGCGTCCATCGGCGCTGCGCTCACAACGCAACAGACGATCACTGGCCAAGGCATCATATTGACGCGAAATACTGGTGTCTTTATAGGATTCGGGGCTGTGTACGCTGTGGTTGAGCAAAAAACAATCCAGATCAGCGTCATGGTCATAATCAAAAAAAGCCGCCTGGGTGCAAAAGGCAACGCAATCAAGTCCATAATCAGCAGCCATTTCTTTAAATACGGGTATGCCACCTGTGGTACGCAATTGATTGATAAACAATTGATTTTTACCTTTAATAGTTTTATAATTGCCCACTTGACAAACATATATATCCAGCCAGCCATCCGCATTGATGTCAACCATACTAACGCCTGTTTTCCAGGCACCCACACTGCCACTTGCGCCTGATGACCGGGTAATGTTTTCAAACTTGAGATGGCCTTTATTGAGGTAAATTTGGTTTTCGCCAAGGTTGGCCGTGAAATAGAGATCGGGCAGCCCATCATTGTTCAGATCACCGACCGCCACGCCGCCGCCATTGTAGTAATAAAGGTATTGAATGATGTTCATGCCCTCTGGTGTTTGTTCCGGTACCGAATTGACAAAGTCAAGGCCCGTTTCATCGGCTTTCAATTCGGAAAAAAGTGTGTCTTGTGCTGCTTTTTGCGTGCAGGAAAGTAACAGCAGTAATATAGCGTGCAGGGCAGATATTCCCCGGCAAGTTCTGTGGGTGTAAAATTTCATTCAAATAGGTGATAAGGCATTTATACCCCCTGTTGCCATGCATAAACTGGATTGCATGACGAGGTTTTTTTATTGAACAAAGGTAATACTATTTGCTTTTTGACCTACCTTTCGCGTTGCAATCCCTTTTTATCTATGGCATTAATAGTTCCTTGTCGTGAATTTGCCCCAAAATGGGGTGAAAATTGTTTTTTGGCTGAAAATGCCACTCTGATAGGTGATGTCACCATGGGTGACGATTGCTCGGTCTGGTTTCAGGCTGTGGTCCGTGGCGATGTGAATTTTATTCGGATCGGCAATAAGGTCAACATACAGGATGGGGCCATCTTGCACGGTACCTACCAAAAGTGCGGTACTACCATTGGCAATAATGTAAGCATAGGTCACAGGGCTTTGGTGCATGGCTGTACCTTGCAGGATCATGTTCTGATTGGTATGGGAGCCATAGTCATGGATCAGGCGGTGATTGAGGAAAATTGTCTGATTGCTGCCGGTGCCGTAATTCTTGAGAATATGGTGTGCAAGAGTGGCGGGGTGTATGCCGGTGTGCCGGCCAAGCGTGTAAAAGAACTGACCCCTGAGCTGTTCAAGGGTCAGATCGAAAGGATAGCAAACAATTATGTTTTTTATTCGTCATGGTTCAAAAACAACTGATTTTTTTGCTGAAAATCAGTTGTTTAAGGCAGTCAGGGCGTTTTCCAATTCCTCCACAAATGCGCGAATATCTGAGCTGAGTGCATTCTTTTGTGTGTCTAAGTACCAAGTGTGATTATTGCCCTCGAGTATAAGGGTAACATAGTAGCCACCCCAGTCGCCACAATCCGGGCAGCCATAGGTTTTATCCAAATGGGCCAACATGTCGCTCGGGATCATATTGCGAAGTTTATCCGCGATGAGGAGCTTTTCATTGGACATGGGAATGGGTTCAAATTTCAGGTTTTCCGGTGTGCAAAGCCCCCCGCTGCCCTTGTACAATTGGTTATCGGCTATTTTGAAGCCCTGAATACAGGTGCCCTGGCACTTGCAGTAATACTTGGTAAACGTGAAATCGCCCATTTTAGGCGGCGGATCACATCCGCAATCTTTTTTACAGGCATTAAAGCAGAGCAGGCTGGAAATCAGGAAAAGAAAAGGTAATAATTTCATGGTCGAATATTTTTAATGGTTGACGTATCTTTGGTAGTGTTCGTTAGGGCAAGCTTCAGTTTTTATTAGGTCTAACTGTAGAGGATGTGGAAGTGGCGTTTTCAGCCCAGACATGCTCTTATGGTGCAAAAACAACAATGCCCCCAACCGAAGTAGGTGGAGGCATTGTTGTGGCAGCGGCTGCTGATCCTTGGGGCAATCTTATCGGATTGATATACAACCCTCATTTTGCTTAGTACCCTGCTTGGGTTTATTAACCACCAAACAGTTCTTTCAGCTTGGCCTCCAGTGATTCACCGCGCAGGTTGCGGGCAAGAATGCGTCCTTCTTTGTCCACCAATACTGTTTGTGGTATAGAATTAATGGAATAGAGTTGTGCATGGCTGCTTTTCCATCCTTTCAGATCACTGATGTGGGCCCACGGTAGTCCATCCTGTTCAATGGCCCGTTTCCAGGCATCGCCGTTGGAGTCAAGGCTTACGCCCAATATGTCGAAGCCTTTGTCTTTATACTTGTTGTACATATTGACCACATTGGGGTTTTCACGGCGGCACGGACCGCACCAGCTGGCCCAAAAGTCAACCAAGACGATTTTGCCGCGCATTTTGCTCAGGGCATGCTCATTCCCGTCCGGCATAAGTCCCACAAGATCAGGGGCTTCCATGCCTGTCATGAAGGTAGCATTGCGGCGCACCTCAAATTCAAGGGGTGCCACTTCACCCCAGCTGTCGCTCTTGTAGGCTTGGATGTATTGTGTGGCGAAAGTAGAATACAAAGGGTGTTCAGCAGTTTTGAGCCCCTCTACAACGCCTCCAAGCGCAAGGCGGTGGGCGCGTGAAGCTGGGGTGAACTTGGCTAACTGATCCTCAATATAGCCTTTCATTTTGCCATCCGGTGGGCTCAAGCGAACCAGCATGGTCACATATTCGGAGAAAGAAGTGAACAGATCCGGCAGTTTTTCGTATTTGTCGTTGTTGAAATTGGCAAATTTGAAATAGTTTTTGCCATAAAAATCCTGGCGTGCAGTCAGATCATTGTTTTCTGGTTTGAAGTCGGGCGACAAACGCACGGCAGCCGCAGCGGCCAAGAGTGGGTTTGTCTTTTGCAGCGAGTCAACAAAATCCAATTTTGCTTTGGTCAGGTTTGTGGCTTCTTCGTGTATTTTTTGTTTGCTGCCCCCGCCCTGGTTCATCAGGTTGACCATTTCAAAAATCTGCTCGCTTTTGTTTCGGAAATCCTCAATACGCTGATTGAGGATTTCGTAGCCCTTGTTTGCGGGTGAATTGCTGGTGCGGCCTTTGGCCATAAGGGCATAACTGGCCCATAACTCTACATTTTCTTCTTGACCCAGCAATACCTTGCAGGAAATTCCTTCATTTAAGCCCACCATATAAAATCGCGGCTCGGCACGTGGCAGGACAAAGACAAAGGCACTGTCAGGATATCGGCGCCCGCCCTTCGCGATGGGCTTCATGGCCATGCCAACATAGTCAAACAAAATGAGGCTATCGGCAGTGGGCGGTATTTTGTACACATGGCAAACAAGCGTAATGTTGCCACTTTTTACTTCTTTAGGTGCTGGTTTGGCTTCCTTTTTGGCTGGTTTTTTATTTTGTGCAGACATGGCCAAGGGCAAAAAGGCCACCAACATTAAGATCAGTAATTTTTTCATGCTTTATTTTACGTTTAAATTTTTGCTGAATCGGGCGCAAAATTAAGGGAATGTGGACGGGTAGTTGTTATTTAAGTGATAATGGCTTGAAAAATAATCCTTTCAAACCATTGTTTTTTGGGAGGATGAGCGAAATAAGGCGAGATACCATTCTAATAACAACAAAAGGAAGGCCGGCCATAAAAACCATTGATACCACGATTCCATTTCAGAGCCTGATCTCACCTGTATTTTTCTTTTCTCTAAGTTGTCCACTTCATTTTTCAAACTTTTTAAGGCCACATCTTGCTGTTTTAGGTGATAAGCCCTTCCACCTCCGGCACTCGCTATGCGCTGGATTTCCTTCAAATCCGCTTTGGTATTTACAATCTCGTTTTTTTCATCTCGCTTATACATGCCCTGTATGCCTCCCAGGGGTATAGGGCCACCTCCTTCTGTGCCAACTCCTACAGTGTACAGGACTATGCCATCATCAAATGCCTCTTGGGCCGCCTCTTGGGCATCTTCACCGTGATTTTCGCCATCCGTGATCAGGATGAGTGCCCTGCCTCCAGTTTTACCATCTCCATCATCAAAGGAGCGACGGGCTAATGCAATGGCTTCGGGGATGGCCGTGCCCTGGGTACTGATGAGCTCGGGATTGGCCTCGTTCAATGTCCTGAGCAAAAAATTGTGATCATCCGAAAGAGGAGATTGCATAAAGGCGGTACCTGCAAAAAAAATCAGACCCACCCGATCGCCGGCGAGTGATTTAATTAGTTTTTGGGCAAATGATTTGGCCAGTAATAGGCGGCTTGGTTTGCTGTCCTCGGCCAGCATGCTCTGCGAAATATCCAACAGGATGAACACATCGGCGCTTTGTTGGCTTTCCGTGTTTTTTTTCATACCCTTCTGAGGATTGGCAGCGGCAATAGCCAATAAAGTAACGGAAATGGCCAAAATAACGCCCCTAAGCCATATATTGAGAGCGTATGAATCATTGGTATTGCGCGACACATCCCCCATACTAATCAAAGCTTTTTGCTTCCATTGCACAAAAAAAGCCGTCACCAACAATAGGACGGGGGCTATAAAAATTGCCCAAAGCCATTCAGGGTGTTCAAAAGTAAAGTAGTTTTGCATGTTTGAACAAAATCCGGTTACGCGGGTTTCATGCCGCAAAACAACGAATCTTATGTTTCATTTGAAAGAAGGAGATGCCGCTCCTGCATTTTCGGCAGTAAATGAAAAAGGCCAGATGGTCAATCTGTCCGATTTTAAAGGCAAAAAATTGGTGCTGTATTTTTACCCCAAGGATGATACCCCGGGCTGCACAGCAGAATCCTGTAGCCTGCGTGATGGTTATCCGCAGTTTTTGGCCAAGGGCTATGATGTTCTGGGGGTAAGCCCTGATTCGGTTAAGAAACACGTCAAGTTTCAAGAAAAATACAGCCTGCCTTTTAGTCTTTTGGCTGATGAAGATCATGCCGTGGCAGAGGCCTATGGTGTTTGGGGACAAAAGAAATTCATGGGTCGCACCTATGACGGCATTCATCGCACCACTTTTGTTATCAATGAAGCAGGTGTTATTGAGCGCATTATTGATAAAGTTGACACTGAAAACCATACGGAGCAACTGTTGGGATAACTAATGCCATACACAGGTTTTTCATTATAATCGGTTGTATCCATTTTTGACCTAACTATTTAATAATCAGCACAACTTGCCTCGGCACCTCGGGGTTGACACATTAGCATATTATGAAAGACATTACCAAGAAGTACACCAATGGGGAAGTGACCATCGTATGGAAGCCTGCTGTGTGTATCCACTCCCGCATTTGCTGGAACAATGCCACCGGCCTTCCCGAAGTATTCAATCCTGCTGAACGGCCCTGGATAAAACCAGAGGCCGCCGGTACGGAACGTATTATAGAACAGGTAAAAAAATGCCCTTCGGGCGCTTTGAGCTTTTACAGGAATGAGGAGGCAGCAAAAATGGCCGAACACAAGGCCGAAAGCATTGTAGAGGTGATGCCCAACGGCCCATTGCTCGTGTATGGTAACCTTACGGTGAAGGACAAAGATGGCAATGAAACCCATCGCGAGAGCAAGGTCACGGCCTTTTGCCGCTGCGGCCATTCTTCCAACAAGCCTTACTGCGATGGTAGCCACATCAAGGCCGGTTTTGAAGGCTAAAATATATCAAACTTATGACACAAGTAACTGCCCAAATCGGTCGAGAGCACTACCTGACCAAAATCAACAGCCCAACCAATGCCCTTTTCGCCGATGAGCCCGAAGATGTAGGCGGCACCGATCAAGGCTTTGCCCCTGACGAACTGTTTTGTGCATCGCTTGCCGCTTGCACCAGCATCACCCTGCGCATGTATGCCGACCGAAAGGAGTGGCCCCTTGAGGCAGTGGAGGTCAGCGTTCGTTTTGAAAGAAGTAAAACAGCCGATGCTACTACTACGCTTTTCCGCGAAATTCATTTGCAAGGAGACCTGAGCGATGAACAACGGCAACGCCTGATCAGCATCGCCAACCTGTGTCCTATGCACAAAACCCTAAGCAACCCGATGGTGATAGAGACGGTCCAGGTGTGATACCCAAGGCGTTGATTGTTGATTTGACTTGTTGTTGTTTGTTGATTTGACCCTCGTAGCGTGTACGCTTCGCCTCAAATCAACAAATCAACAACCAATCAAATCAACATTAAAAATCACTTCTCCTCCAAGCGGTCAAAAAATTCAGAGATACACATAGAGCCGAGTTCTGTACTGGCATTGAAGAGTACACAGATGCCAATGCCGCGTTGACGATCCAGAGCGATTTCGCCCCGAAAGCCATTGACATAGCCACCATGATATATAATGGTATCGCTGCCGTGTTGCAGCACACGCCAACCTAAGGCATAGGCGGCATCATCGCGGCCAATCCAGCGGGGCATGATTCGGCGCTCAAGGCCGGTTTTGATCATGGGTTTGAACACCTCATCCAACATTTTTGGGCTGATGATGTCGGGGCGTTGGCCCAGTAGTACCTTGAGCCACTGGCCCATGTCCTTCGCGCTGGCGTTTACACCGCCTGCGGCGGCGGCGTTATAATAAGCAGGGGAAATCTCGCTGCTGCTCCAGCCGGCCCCTGTCCATACTGTTGGCAGGCATTTGTTGGTGCAATTGCGCATAGAATCATAACAACAGGAAGCGTATTCCATGCCTGCCGGGGCAAATATTTTTTCAGGCAACAACTGGGAGTAGGGCTTGCCTGTGGCACCGAGCATCATTTCTTCCGCACAACAAAACGCGACATTTTGGTAGCTGAAAAATTCGCCTTCCTTTCCACTCACCGGGGCTTTGGGGAAGTAGTGCTTGACAATTTTTCGGGTGTCCCAGCCTTCTTCAATTAATTGGGTATAAGCATGATAGGGCAAGCCTGTGCTGTGTGAGAGCAAGTGGCGAAGTTCCACACGGCGCGCCTGGCGCGGGTCGCGCAGGTTGAATTCCGGGAAAAATTTTTGCACCGGGTCGTTCCAGTTCAAGATGCTGTCCTGTACCAAAATGCCACTAAGTACCCCGGCAAAACCTTTGGAAAGCGAGCCGATGCGAAAAACAGTGCTGTCCGTAACGGGTTCGCGTTGCCGATCTGATTTTACGCCATAACCTTTGATAAAAATAATTTGACTGTCCTTTACAATCACTACGGCGGCACCGGGCGTATGCGTGGCGGCCATTTGTGCCGTGAAAAACTGATCGTAATCCTTCAGGGCAGCGCTCAAGGCCGAGTCAGTTTGTGGCACTATGGGCGTTTGGTCCAATACAGGTGCCGTATTGGATGCGGCTGGTGCGTGGGTACAGTGCCAAAAGCAGGCAACTAAGAGCGTCAAAAAGAGTAGGGCAGGGTAGGGGGATAAAAAACGCATCGGATTAAACTTATTTGCAGATTTTGATGTAATGGTCTGTGTCCCAATCAAATGTGAAATGTTGGACCTGATTGGCGGTGAGGACTTTTACCTCTTTGTCATCTAACTTAGTGCCTCGGGTTACGAGTTCGAAATCCCACCAGCCGCTATTGTTGGGCGTATCGGTGATAAAGTGGATGGTTTTGTCAAAGGCATAGGCGCGCGAGGCGTCATCACCAGCGGAACCGGCATTGTCTTCATGCACCGTGTAGTTGAATACCCGATTGAGTTCTTCCAAGCCCCAAAAACTGATGTACTCGCCGTAAATGCCTTGCCCTATCCATTCCATGCCAAGATTGAGGCACCATTGGTTTTCGCCAAATTGAGTGAGGCCCACGGAGCCGTAATCGCCGTCACTGCCCACGCTGGTAAAATGTTTGCCAAAGCGCTCGATTTGCCATTTGCCACTGACTGCTTCATGAAAAATGGCTGCACTGATGAGCGCCCCGCAAGCATGGCAATCACTCACTGTACCTTTTTCATAGTGCAGGGTAGCAAAAACGGCCACAGCGCGCTGGGTGCCATAGGTGTTGAAATACATGATAGTATCCAATGCCGTATGCTGATAACCATCATCTGAAAAATTGGCTGACACCTCATCCGAAAAATTGACGGGCTTCCAAAGTACTTCCCCGTTGGTGTCATCAAATAATTTGGAGTCAAAAAGCCGCATCATAAGGGTTCTTTTGTCCTCCAAATCAAAGGTTTGCAGTCGTTCGGGCTGTGCCCATAGCCATAGAGGCAAGAACAAAATTGCCGTAATCGGTAAAAAAAATTTCATGTCAATCATATCTTTTCAAGGCCCCAAACGCACAATCTGCCATTCCTGTTTTCCGGGCATCTGTTGATAAACGATACGGTCGTGAAGTCGGCTTTCACGACCCTGCCAAAATTCAAAGTGGTCAGGGATCACGCGATATCCGCCCCAGAACGGCGGAAGGGGTAGTACCTTCTCTGCAAGGTATTGGTTGTGAATAGTTTGTACCTTTTCTTCAATGAATTTCCTATCGGGAATGATCCGGCTTTGAGGGCTAGCCCAGGCACCGATCTGGCTTTCCTTAGGGCGGCTTTGGAAGTACTCCAAAGATTCGGACGCGCTAACTTTTTCTACACGTCCTTCTATCCTGATTTGCCGCTCCAATTCAAGCCAGCAGAAAAGCAGGGCTGCGTTGGGGTTTTCCGCTAAATGGGCCGCCTTATGGCTTTCATAATTGGTAAAAAACACAAAACCTTGAAAATCAAAGGATTTTAGCAGGACGGTACGCGCCGAGGGGCGACCGGTGGCGGATGCCGTGGCCAATGTCATGGCATTGGGTTCTATAAGTTGACTGTCTGTGGCCTCCGCAAACCAATTTTTGAATTGAATAAAGGGGTCAGAGGATACGTCGTGCTCCGTCAAGGACTTTTGTTTGTAGTTTTTGCGCATGGCGCTGATATCGAGCATATCAAAAAAATTAATTTTTTATGGAAGGGTTAAAATTTGCGGCAAAATTCAGGCTAAAATTACTTTTGCCATTGTTTATTTTTTAATTGATTTTTAAAATGCGTCATTATTGCCTCATTGCCTGCCTGATGCTGAGCTTGGTAGGCTTTTCGCAAAGCAAAAGCACGTTCAACCGTATCAAAGAAGCCAGAGCCGCGCTCAAATGGGCCTTTGAAGATACGGATGCCATTGGGGTAAACCTTTGGGCTGATTCACTTGGCCGACTCGAAAATGACCGTTATGTAGCTTTGGTGTGGGATGAACGCCACTTGATTTATTATTGGCTCGGTGCCTATGGCAATGTACTGGAAGAGGCTTCACAATACGATGCCCAGAAGCGTGCCGATGATGCAGTAAAGGTGCAGCCACCCATAGATAGTTTATATGAAACCCTTGACAATGAACTGCTTGAACAACGGTTTGCCGTTTATGAGGATATAGGTAAATCATTTTTAAATGAAGAGGAACGCGCATTTTGTACCCTTTACTTGGATTATCTG
Source organism: uncultured Saprospiraceae bacterium (assembly GCA_964539805.1). Classification (GTDB taxonomy): domain Bacteria; phylum Bacteroidota; class Bacteroidia; order Chitinophagales; family Saprospiraceae; genus M3007. The sequence continues at coordinate 50,285 of CAZIKN010000026.1, forward strand.
CTCCGGCTTACCAGCAACGAACAAGAATGGGCAGAGCGATTGGATGGCTTTTTGCGCAGGTATCCCGGCTCGCGGTTTGCAACATTGATCCGCAGCATAAAGCCCGTGATCGCTAAGCCCGGTAAGGCCGCCTGGGCTTTTAACCTGGGTTATTTTCGAGGGCAATGGAGCAATCAGTTGGAGCGTTATTTCCGCCCGCTGAACGGTATAGAAATAGGGCTTTATTATTGGAAAAAGCGCATAACTTATCAGGCTACTTTTGTGGCTTCCGGGGCTAAATTGGATCGGGATTACTACGAACAAGGTTATTTGTGGCCACGTAAGGATCCTTATCACTATATCAAGTTTGATATGGAAATAGGCTATGACTTGGTCAACAATTCGGAAGTTCGGTTTTATCCGAGCATAGGCATTGGTTTGGGCGGGCTTGGGCCAAACACCCCGGATGATGATGAAGACCCTAATCCCGATTATTATGCTATTTTTAGCCACACCCGATTTCATTTTTGCGCAGCGATGAATGCTGAACTAAAAATGTTTGCCTTAGGCTCACAGCAAGACTTGCCAAAAGGGTCATACGGTGGCATAAGGATCAGGGCGGGTTATCAGCACCTGCGTTTTGATCAAAGCACGCCTGATTTGGCGGGCAATATGTTTTTCCTAAGCCTCGGATTTAATATTTTTGCCCGTACACGCAGTTGGGAACAGAGCCATTAGCCATGGAGTAAATGTGCTAATGATCACATTACCAAAATTATCATATTATCACATTACCCACATTATCACATTACCCAAATTATCACATTCTCCCAAATTATCACATTATCACATTGTCATAA
>CAZIKN010000027.1:0-50970 GCA_964539805.1 uncultured Saprospiraceae bacterium
CTGAAAAAATCTCTCGTTTTTGACTCAAGCAGAAAATCCCAGACATGCTCTCTAATGGGTGCTATTGTCAATGCTTACGAGTTAAAATAGACAAGTATTAGTGGTCTTTCAAGTTGATCTTGTCGGGTTTGGGTAGATGATTTTGCTATCTGCTAAGGCGCGAGGAGGGCAAAATGCGGGACATTTTAACCGATGAGCAACGAAAAGCAAGGAAAAAGCGGCCACTCGGCAGTCCCGTTGTACCGCTTACAAGCCCGCCCAAGGAATACCATCCTTGAGCAGGCTTCGTAAGCTTATTTATCCAATTTTCATCACTTCTGCGGTTCTTCTGCCTTCTCCTGCGGTTCATTTTTCGGCGCTTCCACAGTTTTTCTGGCTCGGCCCGCTTCCTTTAAGGCCCGGCTGAGCAACCATTCTATTTGCCCGTTGACACTCCTAAAGTCATCTGCGGCCCATTTTTCCAATGCCGCGAAGCTGGCTTCGTCAATGCGCAGTACAAAGGATTTTTTCATGATGTGTTAGGATTTTAAGAGACCAACAATCAAAGAGATCATACGCTTAGCTGTTAAGGGTGCCAGTGTTTAGCACGGGTTGGGCATTGCGGTCGCCACAAAGCACCACCAGCAAATTGCTGACCATAGATGCCTTTTTTTCTTCATCCAAATGAATGATCTGTTTTTTGGAGAGCTGGTCTAAGGCCATCTCAACCATGCCAACGGCTCCTTCCACGATCTTGGCGCGCGCAGCCACAATGGCCGTAGCCTGTTGGCGCTGTAACATAGCCTGGGCAATTTCAGTGGAATAGGCCAGGTTATTGATACGGGCCTCAATGACTTCTATGCCCCCGATGCTCAGGCGTTCGCTTATTTCATGGGCCAATTGGTGGTTTACCTCATCCGAACTGGCGCGCAGGGTTACAGTAGCATGCTCGTCCTCTAAGTTATCATAATTGTAAAGTCCCGCCAATTTGCGCACCGCAGACTCACTTTGTATTTTTACGAAATTGGGATAGTTCTCAACGTCAAAAGTAGCCTTGAAGGTGTCCTTCACCCGATAGGCCACAACAGCACCAATCATGATGGGGTTCCCTTGCTTGTCATTTACCTTGAGTGTGGGTACATCCATAGTGACCGCCCTCGTGGAAATACTTTTTTTGGTGTAAAAAGGATTGGCATAAAAGAAGCCACTATCCTTAATAGTACCAACGTATTCTCCAAAAAGCGTCATCACACGGGTGCTGTTAGGCTCAATGGCCATAAAACCCGGCGAAATAAAAATAAGGGCAATAAGCAAAAGTGAAATGCCGATGGGGAATTGGCGCATCATGATCAATGCCACGCCAGCAACAATTGAAAGAATGAGCAGTGCCAACATGGCCCATCCTGATGTTGGTTTAATTACCTTTTCCATACTGATAGATTTTTAATTTTGAAATGATATTAATTTGATAGCAAAAGTATGCATATTGATTTCATATTGTCAATACTTTCTTAAAAAAACACGATAAAAAAATAACTTTGCCCGATGAATCAGCCCGATAAAGCGACTTTAGCAAAATGGTTGGACGAGGCCGTGGCCCTTTACAACAAACCATCCTTTATCCAGGATGATCCCATCAGTGTGCCACACCGCTTCACGCAGCTGCAAGACCGCGAGATCATGGCATTTTGGGTGGCTACCTTAGCCTGGGGACAACGGAAAACCATCATTAACAATGCCTTGCGCTTGGCTGAATTGATGGATTGGGCACCTTATGATTTTATCCGCAACCATCAGGAATCCGACCGGGCCCGCTTCATGGACTTTAAGCACCGCACCTTTCAGGCAACCGATACCCTTTGGTTTTTGGCTTTTTTGCAGCAGTATTATTGGCAGCACGAGTCGCTCGAAACGGCATTTTCACAGCATCTTTTGCCCAATGCTCCCACAACAGAGCGCGCCATAGCAGGTTTCCATGATATTGTTTTTGAAGACGCTGATGCACCTGAGCGCACCCGAAAACATGTGGCCACCCCTGTACGAGGCTCCACCTGCAAGCGCATCAATATGTTTTTGCGATGGATGGTGCGAAAAGATGAGGCTGGCGTGGATTTCGGACTTTGGCAACGAATCAAGCCGGCCCAATTGCTCATACCGCTCGATGTGCATGTAGAACGGGTGGCCCGTCGCTTGGGATTATTGCAACGCCCACAAACAGATTGGAAGGCCGTGCTGGAACTGACCGAAAATCTGCGCCAATTTGACGCTGACGACCCGGTCAAATATGATTTTGCCCTCTTTGGCCTCGGCGTGCTGGAGGGGCCTCATTCTAAGGGAAATGTGATAATTTTATAAATATGATAATATGATAATGAAGAAATGTGGTAATGACAGCTTTATCTGAATATACTGGCCGGGCTGTAGCAGTAATTATCACATTCCCCACATTATCACATTCCCCACATTATCACATTATCACATTGTCTAAACTATCACATTATTTCACATGAATCACCAGTCCATCCGTTGGGGCATTGTTGGCCCCGGAAAAATTGCCCGAAAGTTTGCCGATGACCTCCGCTTGGTGCCGGGTGCGAGCCTCCATGCTGTAGCCTCCCGCTCTATGGAGCGCAGTCAGGCATTTGCTGATGCTTATGGCACCCCTTATGCCTATGATTCTTATGAAGCCCTCGCCGATTGCCCCGGCCTAGATGTGGTTTATATTGCAACACCGCACAGCTCACACTACGAGAATACCCTGTTTTTTATTCAAAAGGGTATTCCCGTTTTATGTGAGAAACCTTTTGCCATGGATTTTAGGCAGGCAAGGGAAATGGCTGATCTGGCACGCCAAAAGGGTGTTTTTTTGATGGAGGCTGTTTGGACGCGCTTTATACCCGCCACGGTAAAGGCGTTGGAGTGGATAGCCGAGGGCCGGATCGGGGAACTGCGCATGGTGCAGGCTGATTTTGGCTTCAAAAGTGCCTACGACCCTCATTCCCGCCTTTATGACAAAGCTTTAGGAGGAGGTTCTTTGTTAGACATTGGCATATACCCGGTTTGGCTCGCCGTGTCCTTGCTGGGTAAGCCCGCAGCTGAGCACATCAGTGCTGCCGCTACCTTTAGCCCTGGCGGAGGGGATGAAAGCTGCTCATTTTCTTTTGTTTATGAAAATAATTGCATCGCCACAGGCTTTTCCACCCTTATAGCGAATACCCCCATAGAAGCGCGGATTTATGGTGAAAAAGGCAGCATTTTACTACATAAGCGCTGGCACCACACCCAACAACTCAGCCTCTCCCTTTATCAGGACAAAGATATGCTGCACGAGAACTTAGTGCTGCCATACGAAGGCTGGGGCTATGCCTATGAGGCCCGCCACGTAGCGGAGTGCCTGAGCAAGGGCCTGACGGAAAGCCCTTTGCAGCCGCTGAGCACTACGCTCGATGTGGTGGAGACGCTGGATAATATCAGGCGGATTATTGGGTTGCGTTATGATTGATTCACTTCCGCTGACTGCGTCCAAACCACAATATATAGGTATAGCAGATGACCATAATGAGTACAAAAGCCGAGCGGAAATCAAATCCCAAGCCTGATTTTTCGTAAAGCCAGCCGTAAAAAGGCGGTATGATGGCACCCCCTACAATGCCCATAATGAGCATGGCGGAACCTAAGTTGGTAAATCGGCCCAGATTGCGGATGCCCAGAGGGAAAATGGCCGGCCACATGACGGCATTGGCAAAGCCCAATGCTGCAAGACAGCCCACTGCCGTGGTGCCATCCGTAACATACGAGCCCAATGTGAGGGCTATGCCCAGCACTGCGGACACCATGAGCCAGCTTTCCTGCTTTACGTACTTTGGAATGAGGACAATACTGGCCAAATAACCCAAAAGCAGCCCCATAAGGCCAAAAATGGTAAAAAACTTGCTCTGATCGGTAGAAAAGCCTAAGTTTTTGCCGTAAACGGTGATCAAATCACCGGCCATTACCTCTGCTCCGACATAGGTGAAAATGGCCAGGGCTCCAAGCCACACCTGTGGAAACTGGGAAATGCTCGTTTTGCCCTGCGTATGCCGGGTATCGTCATCTTTGGCATCGGTTACCTGTGTGGAAATATCGGGCAAGGACGAACGCCGTATTACAAAGGCAAAAAGAGCCAGTACCAATGCAATAGCGGCATAAGGCGTTTCCACGCGCTTGACCAGCGTGTTGAGCAAATCATTCTTAACAGTTTCGTCGGCGGCATTGGCAATTTGGGCATTTAGTTCATCTGCACCTTTCAGTAATATGGCCCCCAGGATAAAGTTGCCGATAATACCCGCCAATTTGTTGCAGATTCCCATAATGCTGATGCGCTGTGCCGCAGCCTCGATGGGGCCAATGACGCTCACATAAGGATTGGAAGCCGTTTGGAGCAAGGCCAATCCCGTGCCCTGAACAAACAAACCCGTAAGAAACAAGGGGAAACTGCGCGCGCTGGCAGCAGGTAAAAAGAGCAGGCAGCCTGCTGCCATGACCCAAAGGCCAAGGGCCATGCCATTTTTGGTGCCAGTACGCTCCAGAATCCAGGAGGAGGGCAGGGCCATCACGAAATAGGCCGCAAAAAAGGCGGTAGCTACCAGATAAGCCTGTAAATCAGTAAGTTGACAGGCAGTCTTGAAAAATGGGATCAAAATGCCATTGAGCCAGGTGACAAACCCGAAGATAAAAAACAACAAACCAATAATGGAAAGTTGGTAAAAGTAAGAGGGCTTTGTGGTGGTAACGGTTTGCGTCATGTGCGTAAGCGAAATAGGGTGATCAGTGCCGCTTTTAAAAGGGGATTGGGGCTTAGGAACGGTGCCGGAATAAAGGTACAAACTGATGTACCGTTACTTAGGATGGCGCAAATGTAATTTTTATTTCAACTTATGCCCCGGATTTTGAATCCGCAAAACGAAAGGATTGCCAATTTTTAAATACCTTTGTCAGCTTGGTAACGATAAAATAATAAGTTCACGCCCTTTCATAATACATGTACAACTTTCCTATTGTCAATATTTTACAAGAACAAAACACCACTGCACAAGGCTTGTCCAAAGCCGAAGCACAGCGGCGTTTGGCGGAGACCGGACCGAATGAGTTGCAGGAGAAAAAGAAGGTCCCTGCCTGGCGGCTTTTCCTGAATCAATTCAAGGATTTTATGATCATTGTCCTGCTCGCCGCAGCTGTCCTATCTGGTGTTATGGGCGACCTCACGGATACCATTATCATCTTGATCATCGTGATACTCAATGCGATTATCGGCTTTGCACAAGAATACCGCGCCGAAAAAGCAATGGAGGCGCTCAAAAAAATGACGATCACCCAAACACAGGTACTGCGTGACAACCAAGCTGTTATCATTTCTTCCACAGCATTAGTGCCGGGCGACATTATTATCATGGAGGCGGGAAATATCGTACCCGCAGATACGCGCCTGATGGAAACATACAGCCTTCGTATAGATGAGTCTTCGCTTACGGGAGAGTCAATTCCCGTGGACAAAAACAGCGCGGACATCACCGAAACAAACATTCCGCTCGGTGACCAATTCAACATGGCATTCAAAGGCACCTTAGTGACAAACGGCAGGGCCAAAGGCGTGGTGGTGGCTACGGGCATGAAAACGGAATTGGGTAAAATTGCCAATCTGTTACAGGAAGGCGAGGCAATGACCCCTTTACAAGCCAGAATGGTGCAATTTGGAAAAAATTTGTCTTACATTGTATTGGCTATATGTGCGGTATTGTTTGTCACGGGCCTATTGCGGGGTGAAGAGCCTTTCAAACTGCTGCTGCTTTCTATTAGCCTCGCTGTGGCTGCTATTCCCGAGGCCTTGCCCGCTATGATTACCATAGTGCTTTCTGGCGGCGCCTCCCGTTTGGCACAAATACAGGCCTTAGTGCGCAAATTGCCATCTGTTGAAACATTAGGCTCGGCTACCTATATATGCAGCGACAAAACGGGCACATTAACCCAAAACAAAATGAAAGTGGTAGAAAAGCATGAGGTTTCGCCCCTTTTATCCGCGTGTATGGCCCTCAACCATGACGTGAAATTCAACGACCAAAAAGAGCCTTTTGGTGAATCAACAGAATTGGCCTTGGTGCAAAATGTCGTGGAAAGCCTTGAATATGAAGGATATACCCATTTGACACAGCTATACGGACGACTTGCGGAATTGCCTTTTGATTCGGACAGAAAATGTATGACAACCATTCACCACTACGAAAACGGGCAATTTTTGGTGGTTACGAAAGGAGCAAGCGAGGCCATTACGATGGCTTTAAAGGGCGATGATGAAAAAAACACCCTGAAAGAATATTCCGATCATTGGGCGAATGAAGGCAAACGGGTGCTGGCGTATGCGTACAAAATCGTGGGTACACTGCCCGAACCCTTTACCTATGAAGCAGTAGAAAAAGATTTGGTGCTTGCGGGCGTTGTTGGCCTGATTGACCCGCCGCGGGAAGAGGTAAAATTGGCCATTTCAGAATGCAAAACTGCCGGTATCAAGCCGGTTATGATTACAGGTGACCACCCTGCCACAGCAAAGGCCATCGCAAAGGAGATAGGTATTTTGGGCGAAAGAGATCTGGTGATGACGGGAGCCGAGCTGCAATACATCAGCGAGGAAGCCTTTAACGAACAAGTGGAAGACGTGGCCGTTTACGCACGCGTTTCACCTGACCAAAAACTGCGCATCGTGCGTACCCTGCAAAGCAAAGGACATTTCATTGCGATGACTGGCGACGGCGTAAACGACGCACCCTCGCTCAAAGCCGCCAATATTGGCGTGGCAATGGGCATCAATGGTACCGATGTAAGCAAGGAAGCCGCAGATTTGGTCTTGTTGGACGACAACTTTGCCACCATTGTAAAAGCCGTAAAAGAAGGCAGGCGCATTTATGAGAACATCCGAAAATTCATCAAATACACCATGACCAGCAATGCGGGAGAAATCTGGACCATTTTCCTTGCGCCTTTGATCGGCTTGCCTATTCCCCTCCTGCCGATCCACATTCTTTGGATAAACCTCGTTACAGACGGCCTGCCTGGTCTGGCATTAGCGGTTGAGCCTGCCGAAAAAAACGTTATGCAATTGCCGCCCCGCAGGCCCGATGAAAGCATTTTTGCCAACGGTTTAGGGTGGCATATCCTCTGGGTAGGTTTGCTCATGGGGGCGGTTTGCCTCGGCATGCAGGCTTGGGCCATCCATCACAATGACCCCAAATGGCAAACCTATGTATTCACAGTACTTTGTTTCAGTCAGATGGGACATGTTTTCTCCATTCGAAGCCATCATTTTTTTCTCTTTCAACAGGGTATTTTTAGCAACCGTCCCTTAGTTGGGGCCGTATTACTCACTTTTGTCCTACAGCTCGCCTTGCTCTACATTCCATTTTTGCAAAATGTTTTTCACACACAGCCCCTTACATTGAAGGAGCTGGGCATGTGTATCGCGGTATCGTTGATCGTATTTCATGGGGTTGAGCTGGAAAAATGGGTGAGGGGAAAATGGAGAATAGCCTAACACAACATTCTTTTATACCCAAATATTAGGGATACAAAGATTGATTTCCTGATTTTTAAAGCTTTACAGACGCGATATGGAAAATTCCGAACTATACTTGCTGTTTAAAACCCTGAGCAACACGGAACTAAATGAGCTGGATGTTTTTATTCAGAAGGAGGTGGCCTATGGGAAAGGCCGTTACAGGGAACAGTTATCCCTGCTTTACCGGTATCTGCGCCATCATTTAGCCCACAGCGAAGCGGAGCCCATAGCCAGGCAGGACTTGTTCAGGGTGATATTTTCTGAGCAAAACATAGCTGAAACCCAGTTGGTAAGGGTCATGCACGAACTGCTCCAGTTGCTGCGCCAGTTCTTGCTTACGATGCAGTACTTCTCCGCTGAAAACGAAACGAAGCGGCAATTAGATTACGCTGCCATTTTGATGGTCAAGGGCGTGAGGCCAAAAGCATTAAACCAGATTAACCAGACCCAAAAAGTACTGCAAGAGGCCACTGCGAAGGGGCATAAATTTTATGAACTGGGTTTTGAACTTGCCTTGAAACGCTATCAATATAACTCTCATAATGCACATTGGAAAGACGACCTTGAGATACCGGAGGCAATAAAAAGCCTTGACTACTATTATTACAGCCACAGGTTCCTCATGGTGAACCACTATTTACTGTTCAATAGATTTTCCAAAATGAAGAACGCTGAATTGCCCATGCAGCTTCATTTGAACATGGACGTTCTTCCCAGCTACATTGGATCAGAGCCTATGCTGCTCATTTACCAAAAGATATATGCCTTGCTTTCAAGTGTAACCTTTACCAAAACAGATTTTGATGAACTCTTAAACCTGATTACACAATATGAAGCGGTGTTAGATCAAGATGTTATAAAAAATTTTTATAGTTTCTTGCGCAACTATCTTACTTTTCTGCACAATGCAGGGAGCAACGATGTCATTTATTTTCTGCACAAGTTAAATTTAGAAAGTTTGAAAAAGGGGTATCTGTTTTACAACGGGAACCTGGCTCAGGGTGTATATTTAAATTTGGGCACTACGGCCATACGGGCCAATGAATTAGCATGGGCATTGCCCTTCATTACGGAATATAGGACCAAGTGCATGGGTGACCAGGAAGAAGCCGATATTGCTTACCATCTTCTCATCGCCAAGTATCATCACCGAAAAAAAGAATATACCAAGGCACTACAGTACCTGCCAACTACATCCCCAAACTTAGTAAGGTCCTTAGACATTAAAACCGTCGAGATCTTGTGCTATTTTGACATGGGGGATGATCTTTTTTTGTACAAATTAGATGCCTTCAAAATGCACCTCAGCAGGGGGGGCAAAAACCTGATTTCGGCCTCCACCAAGGAGTTTTACAACAATTTTATCAATATCCTGCTCCAGATCAGCAATACGGCACCCAATGACCGCGAACGGGCAAACAAAATCATCACCCGAATCAAAAGTAAATCCATGCTCGCAGAGCGCGAATGGCTGATGCAAAAAGTAGAGGAATTGATTCGTCCATAGTGTGTAAGCTGGTGCAGGCCCTTATATCCCCTCCTCCTTCAAAAGATCATCACCGGCGATCACAGTACTCACAAACAGGTAACTTTTGTTGGCTATGTAACGGACATCTTGCCGGACGATATCCAGGAATGACATATGCCAATCATAGCGTCGCCCAACAAGGCAACCTGCGCTGTAAGAATTGACAAACTCCGGGGTTTGGTCCTCCGAGGTGCTGTGTTGGTTAATGCCAAAGGTTTTGCCAATATCAATCGGATCAGTTTTGGAGCGTCGGCCATCCTTGTTGAGGTCACGGTGTACACGCAGGGCTTCGCGCTGTACGAGGGCGGGCTGTTTTCCATGATGAAGCCCATCCACCCAGGCTTTATACTGGCCAAAAGCGATGCGTGCTGCGCCATTGGGATTGAGTGGATTAAAGGTGTAATAGCGACCGGGTTCAGTGGTGGCTTGGTCGTTTACGAGCATCTCGGGTATTCCGTTTTCTGCAATACGGATAACCATACGGCGATCATTCCAGCCATTCAGGACATCTTCGTTTAAGCGGCCATTGGCATCCATGCCTTCTACATACACAATATTGTACATACGTGGACTACGGGCAATCCAGTAGTTTTTGCGGCGCATGTAGCGCAGTACACATTTGGCGATTCGGGTTTGGAGCTTGTCCTCCGGAGCTGGATCCCAACGGATAGGCAACAACACATCGGGGTTGGCAGCAATCAACCTTGCCAAATACTGTACAGGCAGCAGGCGATCAACATGCTGTTCGCCGATACAGCGGCTAAACTCAAGCAAGGCATTGCGTGTATTGGTGCCAATGGAGCCATCGCCCTTGCCAACAGGACCAAAAGGAGTGGACACATCTCCGCCCATGATGGGATCCAAAATCCCAAGATCGCAAAGACGATGTTGCAATGCGACTGCCGCCATGCGGTTTGCGGATTGGTTTAGGTCATCGGTTTGGATGTCTTGACCCAGGTCCAAAATCTGATTTAGAGAAGAAAGCATGGTTAATAATTGAAATTAAGCAACATTTGCGGGCAAATATAACAAAAGGATGAACTAAGTAACGATAAAATCAGCTTATTTCTTGGAAATAATTCTCCTTTGTACGTCCATCAGACAACCCCTAATTTTACCTGCTGCTTATATATGTCGAACGCGCTCATCATTTTTATCCGCAACCCGGAATTGGGCAAGGTCAAAACCCGGTTGGCCCGTACCCTTGGCAACGAAGAAGCCCTTCGCATTTATCATCTGTTGTTGGAAAAAACACGACAGGCCGCGCTGGGCGTACAGGCGTCACGCTGGCTTTTTTACAGTGACTTTGTGGACGAAGGGGATCAATGGCCCAAGCCTGATTTTATCAAAACAACACAGGTTTCGGGAGATTTGGGCGAGCGTATGGAGGCGGCTTTCCAATGGGTACTGGAGCAGGGGGCAACAAAGGCCCTAATCATTGGGAGTGATTGTCCTGATCTGAATGGCCGCATTCTTCAGCAGGCCTTTGATGCCCTGGAGGAGCATGATTTCGTGATAGGCCCTGTGCCGGATGGCGGGTACTACTTGTTGGGGATGAAGCAGATGCAGGCTGATTTGTTCCATAACATAGCCTGGAGCACAGAAACAGTACGGGCTTCCACGATCAAAAAGATCGTGGAAGCCCGTCGCTCCTATACTTTATTGCCCATGCTTCGGGATATTGACGAGGCATCGGATTGGGAAGCGTATGTTAATCAATAACAAGCTTACCAATGGCCCGCTCTGACTCACTCAAAATTTCATAACCATACATGCCTGCGGGGAGGCCCATGTTTTTGATCTCCATATTGCCCGTGGCTTTTTGTTCAAAAACCATTTTTCCCGAAAGGTCAAACAAACGGAAGCGATAGCTGCCCTCTTCTGTGGTTTGCAGCCGGAGTACAGCGCCTTTGTTGACCGGATTGGGGAATAGGGCCCAAGTGCTGCTTTGGGCATTGAACAATACCGTGCGCACAACGGAGCGCGTGCTGCGGCCATCGCGATCAATTTGTTGTATCCTGTAGTAATTCAAGCCTTTAATCGGCTGATTATCAAATATTTCATAATTAAAAATGCCAATGCCGGTCTTGGCAGCCACACTTGCTATGGACTGGTATTGTATGCCGTTGGTGCTTTTTTCTATGATATACTGAGCTGTTTCCGGACTTTGCTGTACAGACCAGTACAGGCGCACCTGGCGGTTTTCTTCCAAAGCAGCATCAAAGGACAGCCATTCAACAGGCAAGGCCAATCCGGCGTAGGTGATCACCAATTGGCCAAATGATGTGACGTTGTTGTTGGTGGAAAAAAAGACCGACCCATCATTGCCGGGCACAATGGCCTCTGCATTGTCAATGGCATTGCCCCAGGTATTGCCATCTGCATTAAAGGCGCGCTTGTATAGTTTGTAGTCCGGTGCCTCTGCGGCGGCTGGTATTTCACCGTAACCCTCAAAGTTGAGGGCAGTGAGGGCGGCAAAATTTTGGTTGCTTCCGTAATTGTTCACGATCCAGTACGAACGGCTGTGTGGCTGATTGTTGGGATATTGGTCAGGCGCCACATTGATCCGGCTAACGCAAATTTCACCATTGGGCAAATCGCCAGTGCTGGGAAAGCTCAGGGTTAGGCCTGTGGCGCCCACATTATATGATCCGTTTGCAGTCACAGTTTGGCGTGCGCTTACCCCTTTGCCCACAGGAGCAGTGGAGTTGCTGCGCAGGGCCGAACCGGACAGCACCCCATGACGGATGCCCACGCGATCAAGCGCAGTGCCTTCTGTTTCGTTGAACTGATAATAAGAGATCAAATTTGGCTGGTCAGCCGGCACTTTGGTCAGGTGCATGAGTTCGCGGACTTCATTTTGGGTGAGGGCACGATCAAACACGCAAACCTCTTCTATGATGCCTTTCATGTATCGGCCGCCCCATCCTCGGTAGTTGCCTAAACGAAACCCGCTGTTGAGGTTCATCTCTGGAACAGTGAAGTTGTGTTTGGCCCCTTTGCCGTTTACATAAATGATTGTTGGGATATTGGTCAGGCGCCACATTGATCCGGCTAACGCAAATTTCACCATTGGGCAAATCGCCAGTGCTGGGAAAGCTCAGGGTTAGGCCTGTGGCGCCCACATTATATGATCCGTTTGCAGTCACAGTTTGGCGTGCGCTTACCCCTTTGCCCACAGGAGCAGTGGAGTTGCTGCGCAGGGCCGAACCGGACAGCACCCCATGACGGATGCCCACGCGATCAAGCGCAGTGCCTTCTGTTTCGTTGAACTGATAATAAGAGATCAAATTTGGCTGGTCAGCCGGCACTTTGGTCAGGTGCATGAGTTCGCGGACTTCATTTTGGGTGAGGGCACGATCAAACACGCAAACCTCTTCTATGATGCCTTTCATGTATCGGCCGCCCCATCCTCGGTAGTTGCCTAAACGAAACCCGCTGTTGAGGTTCATCTCTGGAACAGTGAAGTTGTGTTTGGCCCCTTTGCCGTTTACATAAATGGTAACTCCGGTAGGTTCTACGACCATGACCACGTGACTCCACTCGTCAGAAGGGGCGCTCAAACCGCTATCCCACCACCAGGCACCGCCATCCCAGTGGTAACCGATATGATTGAGGTTGGGAAGGAAGTTAAAGCCTGCGGCATCGCCATCATGCATAAAAATGGCGCTGTACTCTGGTTGAATACCATCGGGTTTGATCCAGGCAGACACTGTAAGGGTATTGGTTGTGAGATTGAGTGGCGGCAGGCCGATATATCCTTCGTTATCGTTTCCTCCCAATACAACAGCCTTGCCGGGCACAGTGTCCGCCTGACAGGCATTGGAAACGGTGATGCTGAGTGCTTTTTCGTAATTGTTTCCATCTTTGCTGATGCGCATGGTGGCGGTATAGGTGCCAGGGCTTCCAAACACGACCTTGGGGTTGCGGACATTGAGCGCGCTGCTGTAGGCCGGAGCCGGGGTGAAGGTCCATGACCAGCTGGCTCCATCGTGTTGGACCACGGAATAATCATCAAAATAGATGGTATCTCTTGCGCATTTAGGTGCCAAATCGCTTACGATGGGCTGCGCAATCACTTCGCTTGGTTCAAACAAGTTGGATTCCCAAACGCCAAATCCCCAGGTACCATTGCGGATTTTCCCATCGCGGTAAAAAGGTTTTAGGCGGTTGGTTTCGGCGCTAAGGGGCAAGCCAAGGCTGAAGGGTATCCAATCGGGCAGGTCATTGTTCCGGTAAAAAACACCGGCATCCGTGCCAAGATATACACCGCCGTTGGTGCCATACTGGGCCATGATATTGGTAATCCTGATGTTGTTCAACGTGGTGGTAGTCAGGTTTTGCCAAGTTTGGCCGCCGTTGGTGGATTTGTATATTTTTTTGTTGTTGGAGCCGTAGGTGACTGCTACCCACAGCACGTTTTCGTCTTCTGCGCTCAAGGCCATTTTTACCCGATCGTTGTTGTTGGGTAAGGGGAGTTTGGCAAGGGCGGTCCAGCTCAGGCCACCATCGGCGCTGCGCCACATGGCATCATCTGTACCATCCCATTGTGAACAGTAAATGACTTTTGGATTGGAGCGGCTGACCTCGATATCAAAGACCTTGTTTTCCACAGTGCCGGGGAAGGTGTAGAGTACATTAAACGTACGTCCGCCATCGGTACTTTTCCAAAATTTATGTTGGAAGCCAAGGTAAACATGGTTCCAGCAGCGCGGATCCCAAGCCATTTCACTGTTGGCATAGTAGGCGTAACTTTCATTGGGGAAGGTGCTCACGCCAAAACTACTGGTGCCGCCGCCAAAGCCGCCCAATAATTTGCGGCCACCCAGATCGGAAAAATACATCGTCCGATTATCGCCAGGGTTTACGTAGCCTGTGGGTGCTTCGGCTCCGCCCATGCGGTAAAAGCTGCCTGCCGGAAAACTTTCATGCCAGGCCATATTGCCATTGTGGTATCGGCCACCCACGAGTACATCCTCGTTCCAGCCGGCATCAAAGCCCCACAGATCAGCCCCTGATATGCCATCCATGCGCGCTTCCATGCTCTGGGCAAAGTTGTTGGAATAATTCAGGCCGCCATCCGTAGCGATCCAGAGGTGTTCACCGGACACGGCGAGCGCTTGCATATCAGGGTGGCTCCAAGGCAAGCCCCCAACATAAGACCCTAAGGCTTCCCAGCTTTGGCCGCCATCTGTGCTTTTAAACCAGGAGGTGCCGCCAGAAATCAGTTCATTGTCATTGTATGGATTGACGACAATGGCCATATTGTAAAATCCTTGTTCAAATCCGGTAAACACGCCATTATTAGTAGCCAGGTTGGTATGATCTGGTATGCTGTAAGCGATGGGGGTGTTACCGATAGCATTTTCAGGGTTGGTATTGCTCCAGGAATTGCCTCCGTCCACGCTGACAAAAACACCGACATATCCTTTCAGGTTGGAGCCGCTCCCCAGCAAATGCACATACATTTTATTGAGGTTGTTGTGGCAAAGGGCGATTTGTGCCCCTGTTACGCTCTCGCCCATACCAGGTGTCCACCAACCGGTCGTGGCAGGTGTAAAGGTGGCCCCGGCATCATTGGAAATCAGGAACTGGGAGCTGCTGCCATTGGCTCGTACGGCATACGCGGTATTGGGGCTAAAGAGGTCTTTTTTGAACTTGACCGTCCATGATTTTTGGGTAAAGACCTTGCTCCAGTTTTGCCCGCCATCTATGGAGCGCAACAGGCCCTGATCGGTGGCTGCCAGTATGATGTTGGGGATAAAAGGGTGAATGCTGATTTCGTTCACCCAAAGGTTATTTTCTGTGTACACAGAGAGCCAGGAGTTGCCCGCGTCAATGGTTTTTAAAATTTTGCCGCTGGTGGCTGCAAATACGATAGATGGGTCTGTCGGGTGGATTTTAATGGCTCCAAATGAGTTGTGCAACAGGCCTGATGTGACCAAAACCCAGTTTTGGCCCATATCACTGGTACGCCAAAGTCCACCTGTTTCACCCCCTGCATACAGCACATTAGGGTCGGAAGGAGCGATATCAATGGAATAAATATTTGTCTGCCAGGTCACCTTGGGATCGGCATCCGTATCGTAGGTTCTTTTGGGGCCTACAAATGACCAACCAAACTGCCCGCCGCGCTCCTGTACTTCGCCCCGGAGACCCTGGATCTGTAGCTCGCGCTGCTGTAGTTCTTCCACGCTAAGCTCGCGCAGGCTGCCATCGGCTTGCACGCGGGTGCGTGCCCAGTTGAGCCAGCGTTTGTAATGTTGGGTATAGCTGTTTTTTTCAAAAGGATGCTCTTGATAGAAGTTTTCATAAGCTTTTTGCACCTCGAACAAATTGGGCTGATCAGCCATCATCAAATGCACCCATTGCGGGGCATCCGGGGCTACAAACAGTGCTGAGGGTTTTTCCTGTGCATTGAGGACAACAGGGTATAGCAGGACAATGATGAGCAGTGTACGAAACTGATTCATGAGCATGATCGGTAATGGAATTATGATTAATGTGAAAAAATGAAGTGATAATGGATTCATTATCAACAACAACTAAGCAGGCACAAATTTCGCAATTATTTCACAAAATCATTTGGGAAAATGTGTAATTGGTTGATTGGCGGCTAAAAATGTGCTAATTGGCCTATCCATTACCGTGCTCAAATGCTCCTTTTCACCGTTTTGACAGCTGCCTGACGGCCACTCCTTTGTCTGTGTAAATCCGTACATAGTACTGACCGGGTAGCAACGGTTCGGCTGGCAGTTGGAACTGGACGGCATTTGCTCCTTCTGAGAAAAATTGTCTTTTACCCTGCACGTCAAACAGCTCGATTCGTACTATGGGCTGGTCCGACTCAATATTCCAAATCGAATTTGTTGGATTGGGCCAAATAGTCACTACTGCACCTTCATCAGCGGATACGGTATTCAAAGGCTTGCAAACCAATGCATTGAGGTATGCCCAGAGCTGGTTGTCAAAAACGGTGGGCACCTGGCCGCCTCCTGGGCCGAGGTTGTTGGAGGCATTGCCCTGCCGCACCACGACCCAGCCTTTGGAAGGCACAACGTGTATTTTTTGATCATTTTTGCCCAGCGCTGCGAACATATCATCAGGGGCATTGGGGCATAATTTTCCTGGAAAAACGATCTGGAGGGAGGGAAGCATAAAGCTGCTCTGCCCATTGAGCCACCAAAGGTAGCCATAACTTTTGTTAAGGTTTTGCGAGGGGTGGGTCATATCATAAAAGTACTGCTTGTCACGCAGCAGTGTGTCGCCATTCCACACCCCTTTGGCCAAAATAAGCAGGCCATAACGGGCCATGTCACGAGCGCGGCCATACTGTATGCCATCAAGCCAAAGCCCACGTATGCCTGTCCGGTCATACACATGGGTTTTGGTAAATTGTTGTATGGTTTGCCCCGAAGCTTTTTCAAGCACTTTGTGCAAAAGGGTGTAAGGTGCATTGTGATAGGCCCAGCGCGTGCCGGCATCTGCCTTGTATTTCAGGCATTCAGGGTCTTTACAATTGTCCGGATCGGGCACGGATGGGGTAGGGGGCAGGTTGTCGTCAAGGCCATTGGTCATGGTGAGTTGGCTGCGCACCGTGATAAGGTCTTCTTTTTCGGGTGGGCAGGTCGTCCATCCTTTGCCGAGGTATTTGGAGCTTGGGTCTTGTATCTTCAAAAGCCCTTCCTCTTGTGCCTGCCCAACCAGAAAGGCGGTGAGTGATTTGCCTGCGGAAGCCCAATACCAGAACGAATCCTGAACAAAAGAGCCGAAGTATTTTTCCAAAACGATCTTGCCGTCTTTCAACAGGACAAATGATTTGCTGTTATTCCGTTCCAGAAAGGCATAAAGGCTATCCACCTTATCGGGACAAAAGCCCAATGACTGTGGTGCTGTGGTTTGCCAAATATTCCCGGTTTTAGGTGGGAAATACAGGCTTTGGGCCTGTAAATGAAAAAAACAAAGGGAGGCTGAGAGGCCAAAGAGCAGGGTAACGATACGCATGACAAAATAGGATTGTTTAATACAGTACGGTCAATAAGACGATTTGCAGCAGAAAAGGTTTAGTCCCTGTGAAATTGATTTGGCGAGTTTTAACAAGTTGTCAGATCAATTTTCAAATCTTTGCATCGCAGTATTACAACACCGTTGAAATGTCAAAAATTGAACTTCAGGATGCCGGGAAACGCTATAAAAGGGAATGGATCTTCAAAGGCGTAAATTATTCTTTTGAGCCAGGAAGCCGCTATGCCCTGCTCGGTCCCAATGGCTCCGGAAAATCCACCCTGATGAAGGTGTTGAGCGGACATTTGACCCCCAGCAAAGGCAGAATTGTGTTTTATGATGCCACGGGAAAGGCTATAGAACCGGATCAGGTATATACATCGGTGGCTTATGCTGCGCCGTATATTGAACTGATCGAAGAGTTTACGCTGGAAGAAGCCATGCGCTTTCATGCGGGCTTAAAACCGTTTCAACCGGGCTTAGCATTTAAACACCTCTATGATGTGCTCAACCTGCCCAAGGCCCGACAGAAGGAAATCCGCTTTTTCTCTTCGGGCATGAAACAGCGCGTCAAGCTGGCCTTAGCCATTTGTTCCAATGCGCCCATTTTACTCCTTGATGAGCCTGCCACCAATCTTGATGTGCAGGGGGTGGCGTGGTACAAAAAACTGATTGCGGATTTTGCAGCTGACCGTTTGGTCATTATTGCCTCCAATGACCCGCATGATGCCGAGTTTTGCCCCATCCATTTGTCCATTTTAGATTATAAATAGCCATGCAAAATCAGCCACAAAACATCCGCATTCGCGACCTGAACTTCAAACCCCTGTTCTCGGAGCAGGAAGTGCGTGAGCGTGTTCAGGCCATTGGCCAATCGCTCACTTTGTCCCACTCGGATAAAACACCCCTGTTTATCAGTATTTTAAGCGGAGCATTTGTGTTTGCCTCTGATCTTATCCGAGCCTTTGAGGGGGATTGTGAAGTGGGTTTTGTCAAATTGGCCTCCTACACGGGCACCCGCTCTAATGGCGATGTGCAAACGGTGATGGGGCTTGGTGCCGACCTCGAGGGAAGGCATGTGATCGTGGTAGAGGATATCGTGGACACTGGCCGAACCCTGGATTTTTTTATCCGGCACCTTGGTGAAAAACAGCCTGCATCCATCACGGTGGTTACGTTCCTGCGCAAACCGGAAGCCCTGGAATTTGCAGTACAGGTGGATCATGTTGGCTTTGATATTGACAACCTGTTCGTGGTGGGCTATGGCCTTGATTATGATGGTATTGGCCGTAACCTGCCCGGCGTGTTTGTTGTTGAATGTTGATTTGACTTGTTGTTGATTTGACTTGTTGTTGATTTGTTGATTTGATGCGTAGCGTACACATCACGCGTGTCAAATCAACAAATCAACAAAAGTCAAATCAACACTGATTGCCTCAAATCAACAAATCAACAAAAGTCAAATCAACACCGATTGCCTCAAATCAACAAATCAACAAAAGTCAAATCAACACTGATTGCCTCAAATCAACAAATCAACAAAAGTCAAATCAACACCGATTGCCTCAAATCAACAAATCAACAGCAAGTCAAATCAACAATCAAATATGCTTGTGTATCGCTTCTATGTCCTTGTCTATAAGGAGCGTGACGGCTATTTGTGTTTTTTCAAAAGCGGTTTTGGCCTTTTCAAGTTTTTCCGTTTCTGTTTTGGCGCTTTCTTCGGCCTGTTGAATCCGGTTGAGGTAGTCGGCTATTTCGTCCTGAAGGCGCGCTACTTCTGCCTTGTGGCGCTCTATCTGATCGCGCAGGCGCTTCACTTCTTCTAAGCGCGAGGTGATCTTGGTCTGGTTCTGGTTTTCGAGGGCAAGGTCAAATTGTTCCCGCTCTTTGGCCAGCAGATTGCGGTAATAGGCGGCAGTTTCCAATAGTTTTTCTTTGGTTAGGCCCACTTGTGCGGCAGTGGTATAGGCGCTTTTGTGTGCCGTGGCTTCATCAATGTTCATTTGAAGCAGGGCGGTCACGGCGCGTTTGTACTCAAAGTAATCAAAACCGGGCAGGTTGTTCTTTTCAATGGCAGCCGTGAGAAATTCAAGGCTGCGTTCGTCCATGCCTTCGGCAGAAAAAAGGGCTTTTGTGGTAAGCATATCGTTGGGTGTGATTTTGAGGGGCGAATGTAGCGGGCTTCCGTTGTTTTCCGTTTTTTTCATCTATAATTTGTCGAATTAATTCGAC
This sequence comes from uncultured Saprospiraceae bacterium, assembly GCA_964539805.1. GTDB lineage: Bacteria > Bacteroidota > Bacteroidia > Chitinophagales > Saprospiraceae > M3007. The sequence continues at coordinate 19,332 of CAZIKN010000027.1, forward strand.
GATCATATCTGCTGGCTCATGTTCTCCATCGGCTGACAGTGTCGGTTGACAGCATTGGACAGGCCACCCCTAAAGTTCATCTGGCGATGTTTTACATTTAAGTTACATCGTTTTACATTTTTTGAAGCCAAATGCTCCCTCAAAGCAGTAGAATTGCAAAAAAATTGGATTCAAAAATAACTATTATGCCAAAAATAAAGGCCATTGCCAAAGTGTTGCTCCTGTCTTACTGCTTCGGGCTGTCGTCCTGTATGCTCAAAAAAAACGCAGAAACAGCAACAAAAAGCCCAATAAGTGAGGAAGCCGAAGCCCCAAAAAAGTCCATTGTACAAAAGATAAAGGAGCGCGCGCATTTGCCTGTTGGCGAACGAATTGCGTGGTACCATCAGCTGAAACAGGAAAACAGCAGGGAATACAGTTTTGAGAACGAAGACGAACTCACGATGTATGGTTACGCCATGCTGTGGGAGAACAAGGTAGCGGAGGCGATAGAGATTTTCAAGCTGATCGCTTCAGAATTTCCCAATTCTGCCAATGCCTATGATAGCCTTGGTGAAGCCTATCTAAAAAATGGAGACACAAGCCTTTCCTTAAAAAACTATGAAAAATCGCTGGCCATGAACCCCGACAATTTTAATGCAGAAGACCAAATTGAGCGCATTAAACATCCTGAAAAACCTGTTGAAAAACTCGCTGACAAGTTTGCACGCGTTTTTTCTGCAAAAGAATACCGCGAGGATTTAGATCAGTTGGGCAACACACTGCTGAAAGTACACCCAAATGCACTCAAATTCATCACGGAAAAGGATTTTTGGAAAATCATTGAGCAAAAAAAATCACTGATTGCCGAGGGCACTACTTTCGCTGAATTTGCCTGGCATTGCAGTGAAATTATTGCCAGTATCCACTGTTCACATACAGAAATGGGCAGGTTTTTTATTGAAAACGAGATGTTGCCCAATCACCTGAAATTTCCACTGCTCACGCGTTTGGTGGACGGAAAACTGTACGTCATTGATCCTCTTGATAATGCGGGCACCATCAATACAAAAGACGAAATATGGAGCATCAACGGTGTGCTTGTTACTCAACTGATAGATAAAATTTATCCGCACATCACCGCGCAAGGTTTTATAACCACTACCAAACGGCATGTTTTTAATATGTGGTCAAGGGTTCTGATTCCCTATGCACTCGGCTTTCCCGAAACGTATTCCATTGTATTAAAAGGCAAAAGCGCACCCATCACTTTGAACAAAGCGAGGGGCGAAATAAAACCGCGCAGCAATCCCATTTACCGCTGTAACGATGGTCTGTGCCTTGAATTTTTAGACGACCACAAGACTGCAGTCATGAGCATCACCACGTTCAACTATTACGCGTTTAACGACCTCGATGTTTTTAAGGCATTTGTGGACAAAAGCATGGCCGAAATAAACAGCAAAGGCATTAAAAACCTGATTATTGATGTTCGGTGGAATGGTGGTGGCTCCCAATCTGCAAGTATTCATTTGCTGCGGTATTTGGTCAAAAAACCCTTTGTGTATTATTCCAGAGCGGAGTTTGAAGGGAAAACAGGCAAAATAGAGGGAGAACAAACATTTACACCTTTTGAAAACCGGTTCAAAGGAAAATGTTATTTTATGATAGATGGATTAGGCAACTCCACGACCGGACACTTTATGTCATTGGTCAAAGTATTGAACTTAGGGACAATCGTGGGCGAAGAACTCGGTTCCAATCAATTTTGTTCGGCCGGTCAAAAAATTTGCAGGCTTAAACACAGCAAGCTGGAATATTATGTGGCCAACAATACACACGAGTCAACGGCCACCTCGCTGCCGGATGAAACGGGTATTTTGCCCGATCATTTTGTGTCCCAAACCATTGATGATTACTTGAAGGGGACAGATGCCGTTAAAGAATTTACCATCAAGCTGGCCCAAAAACAACGGTGAAAAAGAGCAGGGTCGTCAGACCCCTCGCACGGCACCCGATATAGAAATAAATTAATTCAAAACTCACGTTAAACCAAGCACAAAAACTGCCACAGCATGAGGGCATCAATGCCCATTTTGCGCAGCTCATAGTTGTCCGGAAGGCTAAACATCAGGCGCAAAGCAACAGCCGCACACCCCAATGACAAACCCAGACGGAAGCAATCGGCCCATGAATATAACAATAAAATTACGTTTCCGGCGGCACAACAAAAGGACAGGCATAAGAGACTATATATCAGGACGAATACTTGCCTTGACGTCAAAGAACGGACTAAGGTAGGCATGGCGATATCCCTGTCCCCATCCGCATCATGCAGGTCATAAGCCAGGGCAAGGGCCATGATGAAAGCGGAGCGCTCCGTAAAAAGCAGCCCTGCCGACACTACACTGATCTTGATTGTATCATGTGCCGTGACAAGGGGCAAAAGCACTGTGGTCATGGCCCATGCCACAGCCACACTAACGGGTTTTAGCAGCATCGAAAACCGCAGACCCGCAGCACCCGGGATCAGGCGTGGAGGCCCGTAGTACAGCAGCCAGACTACTCCGGTGATGACGGCAGTCCATCGTGCTGAAGCCGGCAAATACAGCCACAGAACACCCGAAATCAGTGCACAAAACAATGCACATACGCGCACCCAACGATAGGCGGACAAGAAATTGTAGGCAAAAAGGGCCGCAAAAAACACATGCCCCACCAAAGCATCAGCTTGTAAGGGCAACTGCATAGCCCAACGGGTTTGGGTCAGCATGGCCACTGCACAGGTGGCCGTGAGCAGGAATGAGGGTATTTTTTTTACCAAGATATAACATTCGAGCTGGTTCTACTCCACCCCCGCTCTTCTTTCCAATTCCGCCATGGGGAAAAGGTCGTTCAGGCGGTATTCATATTGGAGCGGGCCGTATGATTTTCGGTACTGCACCAGGCCGAGACCTTCCGCGTAGAGTTCTTCACCATCGCCCTTTAGGTCATCACTGCTTCCTTTGCCATAGCGAATGGTCTCGCGCAGGGCGAACCGTACAGTAGGGTATCGTTCGCCGCGAAAGGTATAGTCCGGCCCTTCGCCGAGGAAAAGGCGCATGCGGGTGACGTGTATGGTCAGGGCAGGCTCATCGGGTGGGTTGTATTTGAGGCTAAAGCGGGTGGCTGTTGAGGAGTCTTGCACCACGAATGGGAATACTTCGTTGGTTTCCAAGCGCGTGCGGATTTGTTTTTGTTTGCCATCATCATTTGCTGCAGGCTCATAGAGGAAGTATTCTTTGGCCTGTGCGCCGGTTTCGCTTATGGCTTCGCGCAAGATCTGGCAAATCTGAAATTTTTCATCATAATAAGTACCGGCGAGATACAGTCCGCTATCCCGCCGAAAACTGCGGTAATACCAATATTCGGTCGTGACGGAATCACCTTGTTCCGACACATACTCATAGACCTGGCCTTGCCGCAATTGCTCCACCGGGAAATAGTAGGCCCTGATGTTGCGTTTTTTTTCAGCGGTACAAGAACCAAGCACCAAAGCAATCAAAGCTATGAAAATCAGGTATTTATTATATCCCATGTTTGGGTCAGGAGGCTCAAGTCGGCCACAAATGTTCCTTCTATGCCATCCATTATTATTGTGCCTGTTCCGCAGCGTATGCTGCGGCACCTATGATGCCTGCATTGTTCAGCATTTTGGCAGGCACCACGCGGGCCTTGGTGTGCAGTTGATCCTTGTAGGAGTCAAAAAACTTGCTTTCACCGCCACCTAAGATAAAAAGATCGGGCGAAAACAAACGCTCCATGTGCAACAGGTACTCGTTGAAGCGGTCAGCCCACTCCCTGCGACTGATCTTCAGGCGCTCGCGTGCGCCCGAGGAGGCATAGAGCTCGGCTGATTTGCCGTTTTTCCACATCAGATGGCCAAGTTCCGTGTTGGGCACCAGCACGCCATTGTAAAAGAGCGCGGAACCAAGGCCGGAGCCAATGGTAATCAAAAACACAAGACCTTTTTCTTCCCGGCCTCTACCAAAGCGCATTTCGGCCACTCCTGCTGCATCGGCATCATTCGTGGCGAACACCCTGCATCCGCTTGCGCTGCCAAAGACCTCCTCTATGTTTGTTCCAATCCAGGATTGGTCTATGTTGGCTGCGGAGAGCGCTACTCCTTGTTTTACAATAGAAGGGAAACCACAGCCTACTGCGCCTTTGTACCCGAAGAAGCGGGTGATCTCCGCAAAAGCCTCCCCCATGGCTTCCGGTGTGGAGGGGTATGGGGTAGGCACCCGAAAGCGCTCCCCGAGGAGTTTGCCTTTTCCCAGATCTACCAGCGCGCCTTTTATGCCTGATGCGCCTACGTCAATGCCCAATATGGCGTCCATAACTGAATGTGATAATGTACGAATGTGATAATGTGATAATGTGATAATGACGCTACACTATTCTTCAGGCAAAACCACTTCCAATACTTCGTCCTCACCGGTTTCGTCCATCAAGGTCTTTTGTTTGCGGCGCTCCAATGAATCAGCCCGCATATCATAGTAGTCGCGGCGGTTGCGCACGATTTCGGCAGCCAGATAAATAGCCTTGATCAGCGAGGTCTCGTCTGCTTCCCCTTTGCCGGCAATGTCGTATGCTGTGCCGTGATCCGGAGAGGTGCGCACGGCTGCCAAGCCTGCGGAATAGTTTACACCGGCACCGAAGGAAAGGGCCTTGAAGGGGACCAGGCCCTGGTCATGGTACATGGCTAAAATGCCATCGAATTTATGGTATTGCCCGGAACCAAAAAAACCGTCTGCCGGAAAAGGGCCGAAGGCCATGATGCCTTTTTGCTTGGCCTCATTGATGGCAGCGGCAATGATTTTTTCATCCTCATCACCGATAGCCCCTTCGTCGCCGGCATGTGGGTTGAGACCAAGCACAGCAATGGTTGGGCGGTCAATATTGAAGTCAACCTTTAGGGTTTCAGCCATGATGAGTATTTTGCGCAATACTTTTTCTTTGGTCACCGCTGCGGCTACCTCGCGCAGGGGCAGGTGGTTGGTTACCACGCCCACGCGCAGGCCATCGGACACCATGAGCATCAGAGAGTCTTTTGCTTTAAATTCGCTGGTGATGTATTCCGTGTGGCCTATGAAGGGGAACTTGGCCATTTGCATGGCCTTTTTGTTGATAGGGGCTGTGACAAGGGCATCCAGTACCCCGGCTTTGAGGTCTTTTACGGCGCGTTCAAGGGCCATAAAAGCACATCGCCCACTCACATCGGAGGGTTTGCCCAAGGTGATGTTTACATTGTCGGCCCAGCAGTTGATGATGTTGAACCGGTCGCTTATAGCCTCGGAAGGGTGGTTTACAGTATTGAACTGTACATTTTCCTGTGTAATGATATTCTTGTGGTAGGCCACTACTTTGGCACTACCATAAATGACCACATTAAATTTTGGTGCGGCTTTTTTTAAGCCAATGGCCTTGAGAATGACTTCCAATCCGATGCCATTAATATCGCCACAGGTAATGCCTATATTGATTTGACTCATACAATCTAAGTTTGATTTTTGGGTTTGAGCTGTTTATAGATTTTTAATATAATTTTTCAAAAAAGCAAACATCAGTCGAACGCCCACCCCGCTGCCTTCCTTGGTGCGGTAGGTGTTGCCTGATCGCAAAAAGGCAGGGCCGGCAATGTCAAAATGCAGCCAGGGATAGCCTTCGGTAAAGTGTTCCAAAAAATGCCATCGAATTTATGGTATTGCCCGGAACCAAAAAAACCGTCTGCCGGAAAAGGGCCGAAGGCCATGATGCCTTTTTGCTTGGCCTCATTGATGGCAGCGGCAATGATTTTTTCATCCTCATCACCGATAGCCCCTTCGTCGCCGGCATGTGGGTTGAGACCAAGCACAGCAATGGTTGGGCGGTCAATATTGAAGTCAACCTTTAGGGTTTCAGCCATGATGAGTATTTTGCGCAATACTTTTTCTTTGGTCACCGCTGCGGCTACCTCGCGCAGGGGCAGGTGGTTGGTTACCACGCCCACGCGCAGGCCATCGGACACCATGAGCATCAGAGAGTCTTTTGCTTTAAATTCGCTGGTGATGTATTCCGTGTGGCCTATGAAGGGGAACTTGGCCATTTGCATGGCCTTTTTGTTGATAGGGGCTGTGACAAGGGCATCCAGTACCCCGGCTTTGAGGTCTTTTACGGCGCGTTCAAGGGCCATAAAAGCACATCGCCCACTCACATCGGAGGGTTTGCCCAAGGTGATGTTTACATTGTCGGCCCAGCAGTTGATGATGTTGAACCGGTCGCTTATAGCCTCGGAAGGGTGGTTTACAGTATTGAACTGTACATTTTCCTGTGTAATGATATTCTTGTGGTAGGCCACTACTTTGGCACTACCATAAATGACCACATTAAATTTTGGTGCGGCTTTTTTTAAGCCAATGGCCTTGAGAATGACTTCCAATCCGATGCCATTAATATCGCCACAGGTAATGCCTATATTGATTTGACTCATACAATCTAAGTTTGATTTTTGGGTTTGAGCTGTTTATAGATTTTTAATATAATTTTTCAAAAAAGCAAACATCAGTCGAACGCCCACCCCGCTGCCTTCCTTGGTGCGGTAGGTGTTGCCTGATCGCAAAAAGGCAGGGCCGGCAATGTCAAAATGCAGCCAGGGATAGCCTTCGGTAAAGTGTTCCAAAAACTTTCCTGCGGTGATCATGCCTGCGTTCACAGAACCTACATTTTTGATGTCGGCGGTGTTGCTTTTGAGTTCATCGCCATATTCTTTCCAGAGGGGGAGTTCTACCAGGCGCTCATAGGTCTGATTGCCCGCCAGTTCAAGCCCTTCTTTTATGTTCTTGGGGGCATTGCCCATGTAGCAGGTAGCAAAATTGCCCAGCGCCCTGACTGCGGCGCCTGTGAGGGTGGCAAAATCAAGCACGAGCATAGGCTCATATTTTTTGGCATAATGCAGGGCATCGGCCAAAAGCAGGCGGCCTTCGGCGTCAGTGTTCATCACTTCCACGGTCTTGCCGGAGTACATGCGGATAATATCCCCGGGGGCAAAGGCTTTTGCCCCGATACGGTTGTCTGTAATGGCCACTAAGCCCATGATGTGCAGGGGCAGCTTTGACTGTGCCACAATAGCCATGGTGCCGGCAACGGTAGCCCCGCCTGCCATGTCGCACTTCATGTAATCCATGCCTTCAGTGGGCTTGAGGCTTAATCCACCGGTATCATACACCACACCTTTGCCTACCAGCACAATGGGCTTGGCATTGAGGGCATTGGCAGGTTTCCATTCCAGTATGGAAAACTGTGGTGGGGCATCGCTGGCCTGGCTAACGGCGAGAATGCCGCCCATTTTCAGGCTTTCAATCTGTAATTTCCCCAATGTTTCTACTGAAAAGCCATAGGTTTTGCCCATTTTTTCGATGGATTGGGCCAATTGTTCGGTACTTTGGGCCGAATGGGGCTCATTGACCAAATCGCGGGTTTCAAAAACAACCTGAATCAGGTCATTCAGCTCGCGTGCCCGATCCGCATCTGCGTTTATGAGGCGGATCTCACGCAAAGGTTTTTCTTTTTTCTCCGGCTCATTAAAAAACTTCAAAAACTGATAGCTGCCCAGGGCTAATCCTTCCACATAATCAAAAATGCTGACGTTTTGTGAAAAGCTGTGGACAGCGATGGTTTCAATTTTGTAGTGCCGCAGGTCGCGGAGCAGCTCGTGTCCGGCATTACGCGCCATTTCGGAAGCGGAACAGGGGTCTTTTTCGTGCTTGAATATGCGGATTGCAATTGATCCGTTTTGGCGGGGAAAGAAGAAATTGTTGACATCACGATTAGCAGCGGAGCTGACAAAATCAAACTCAGCCACCGGAAGAAGACCGCGAATGGCTTCCAAGTGATCTTTATCCGCCAAAATGACTTGGCTGGTTTCTTGTGTACCGTCGGGGACGGCTATTATTTTAACTCGTTTCACAACAAAAATTCAAACAGAGGAGACAACTTGAAAAGTTGATATAACATTACTTAGAGTCTGACAATCAATGAATTGTCATCTCAAAAGGGTTTTTTGGTCACCTAAAGGAGCGCAAAGGTAACAATTGTTTGGTAATGTGACGGTTTCAATCGTTATCGTGTTCGTCGTCAATTTTTCCAAACAGCTGCTCCAAAACATTTTCCAGCGTTACCAAACCCGAAACACTGCCGTATTCATTGACTACGCAGGCAATGTTGGTGCGGTTTTTTACAAATTTGCTCAGCAGGTCATTTACGGTGATGTTTTCCGGCACAAAGGTGATGGGCATAAGAATGGGGCGTATGTTTTTGGGCATGGAAAACATTTGTTGCACATGTACATAGCCCAATACCCGATCCAGGTCGCCCTGGGTGATGATAATGCGCGAAAGGCTGCTTTCGATAAACAACTGACGCAAATCCTCAATAGATGATTTAACATCCATGTGCACGATTTCGGCTCGAGGGGCCATGCATTCTGCGGCGCGTACTTGCTTTAGGTGCAGGGCATTTTCAATGAGTTCCATTTCCACCTCTTCCTCTCCGGGCACTCCACTGACGTTTTGTTGCACCAGGTACTCTATCAGCGCAGCATTGCCTTCATTGGGCGCACTTTTGTAAATACTATTGAAAATCAGTTTCTTAAATGGTATCAACAACCAAAAGACGCCCCAGCTCAGGACAAATGCGGGCATCCACCCACCGCTCCCAAATACAAAAGCCATCATGGGCAAAAAAGCCAGCGCCGCAAATGCGGACAACAGCACCAGGAATAAGGTGGCAGGGTAACTCAAACTGCCAATGCGAAAAGCTGATGACCAGGCAAGTTCGGTCTTGGGTTGGTTTATGCTCATGATATCAATGTGATAATTTGATAATGTGGATAATGTGATAATGTTACAATATAGATAATGTGATAATTATCAATATCCAACAGCGGAATCGTCACCGCGATGATCGGCCACGCCCTTCCATGTGGCATCCGGAAGGCGCATTATGGCCTCTACGCGTCCCATAGGGGAACTTCGCAACTGGAATTTATGCCCTTTTTTGGCTAAGCCCGCTTCTGTTTCTGAAAAAATGGCCCCTTCTTCATAGCTAATGTGGTCAGGCAGCCATTGGTGGTGAAAACGTTTGGCCTGAACAGCTTCTGACAAGCTCATGCTGAACTCAAAAACATTTACCATAACCTGAAAAACAGTAGTGGGTATGGTAGTGCCACCGGGCGTGCCCACGATCATCAACATCTTGTTGTCTTTCACCACAATGGTGGGCGTCATGCTGCTCAAGGGGCGTTTGTTGCCCCTGATGGCGTTAGCTTTGCCCCCAATGGCGCCATAAAGATTGGGTACGCCGGGTTTTGCGCTAAAATCGTCCATCTCGTTGTTGAGGATAAAGCCCGCATTGGATACCACCGTTCGGCTGCCATAACTGTCATTCAGGGTGGTGGTCACGGATACGGCATTGCCGTCCCTGTCCACAATGGAAAAATGAGTGGTTTCTTCACTTTCCTTGATGGCTCCAGGTTGGACACGAGCACTTGGGGTCACCGTATCCGGCCTGAAATCCGCCATGCGCGACTTGATGTATTCCGTTGATGTAAGGGTATTCAGGGGCACTTTCCAGAAGTCTGGATCACCCATGTGGGTGGCGCGGTCTGCATAGGCACGTCGTTCCGCCTCTACCATGAGATGAATGGCCTCTGTGGAGTGGAATCCGCTGGTAGCCAATGACTTGCCCTCTGTCATGCCCAGTAACTGGCGCAGGAGGATACCGCCGCTGCTGGGTGGTGGCATGGTGATTACCTGCATACCCTTGTAATCAAAAGTGAGGGGTGTGCGCCAAACGCTGTGGTAATTTTTAAGGTCCTCTGCCGTAATCAGGCCCTTTTGTTTGTCCATTTCATGCACAATCAGTTTAGCCACCGGGCCTTCATAAAAGGCTTTGCGTCCATCGCCGGCAATATGGCTCAGGCTATTGGCTAAGTCTTTTTGCACCAGGGTATCCCCTGTTTTCCAGGGGGTCATGCGGAAAAAAACAGGTAAAAGCGAGTTGTTTTTAAGGAAATTGATCTTTTCTTTGTTGAGGTTGTCGGCTTCCCGTTCCGTGATGACAAAACCCTGTTCCGCCAGCTGCACCGCAGGCATTACCAACTGACCCCAGGGCAGTTTGCCGTATTTTTTATGCGCCTCCCACATGCCGTCCACCGAGCCGGGCACCCCGGCTGCAAGCACACCAAATCGGCTCCGATCCGTAACGCGGCCTAAAGAATCCACATACATATTTTCGGTGGCAGCGGCGGGTGCTTTTTCGCGAAAATCCAGGGCTGCCAGCTCGCCCGTGGCCGCTCCTCGGTAAATCAAAAAACCACCACCCCCAATATTACCCGCCTGTGGATACACCACGGCTAAGGCAAATTGTACGGCCACCGCCGCGTCTATGGCATTGCCGCCCTTTTTCAACACCTCCACACCCACCTGCGATGCTAATGGGTGTGCAGTCACTACCATGCCATTGCGCCCGATGGCTTCTTTTTGGCTGTTATAGGGCAAGTTTTGGGCGGAAACACCCCAATAGAGGCAGGCCCAAGCCATAAAAACAAGTACAAAATACTTCATGGGGCAAAGATAGGGATTAGGATATGCCAAGCTCCGAAATTTTTAATCCCCAGAGATTCCATATCTTTGTGAAAAGTAGCAGATATAAAAGACTTGTTGCGGTGTGAGGCCATCCGGCCAGAAATTGATCTTTTTGGGCTCGGCCGCTCCCACCGCAACATTTCTAAAGATGTTATCACCCATCTGCTACCACAAATATTGTTGGGGAACTGCCCCAGCCCAAATATTTACGCATTTTTATATCATGGAAAATTTCAACAGTTGGACGGCGATGTGGGACGACAGATATGGCAAAGAAGAATATGCATATGGCGAAGAACCCAACCTTTATTTTAAACAACAGTTGTCGAAACTAAGCCCTGGTACCATCCTTTGCCCCGCAGAAGGCGAAGGTCGCAATGCCGTATTTGCGGCCAAGCTGGGATGGACTGTTTATGCTTTTGACATAAGCAAGGCGGGTAAAAGCAAAGCTATGAGCCTGGCCCAAAAAAATAACGTTGCCATAGACTACCAAGTGGGCGAACTGCATTCACTGGGTTTTCAAAGTGAACAATTTGACGCGCTGGCGTTGGTGTATGCGCATTTTCCCGCCAATATTAGGTCGGAATATCACAAAGCGCTCGACCAATTACTCCTTCCTAATGGCATCATTATTATGGAGGCTTTCAGCAAAGAACACCTTCATTATGTAATGGCAAACGAGAAAGTAGGTGGCCCGCGAAACATAGAAAGTTTGTTTTCAATAGAAGAGATTAAAGCTGATTTTCCCAATTACGAAGTGATTGAATTGACGGAACAAGTTATAACTTTGAACGAAGGGCAGTATCACAACGGTATTGGTTCAGTTATAAGATTTGTCGGACGAAAAGGCAGCTTACAGCCGAGTTGAACTGATGATCAAAGATTTATGGCGGGTAGCTTCATAACCATTCTAATAGGGCGATATAACATCCGCGTGCAATAAACTCATTGAAAATGCCCCGGTCAACATGATGTTGCCGGGGCATTTTTGCAGCTCCTAAAAGAGCGGGTTGATTAGAATCAGTTTGTTTTAATCACTTTAAAGGATTGTGTGGCTGATGAAGTCTCATACCGGATGAGGTATGCTCCAGCGGACAATTGTTCTACAGGAAGTGATAATTGTCCTCCAGTATGGGTAGTTTGGAACAGTACCCGCCCGGAGACGGGTTCTATCAGGGTAACGGTTGATTTTTCCTTGGTGTCATGCGGGGTACTCAGCAAGAGGATGTCCCGGAAGGGATTGGGGCCTACACTGATGTTTTGCTCTGGGTTGGCTGTTTTGCTTCTGTTTTTGCCGCCGCCGCCATTACTTCCGCCACTGAATCCCGAATCCTCATTCATCACTAATTCGTAACCTGAGGCATCATCAGCCACCCACACCAAAGTGGTGGAATAATTATGACTATCTCTTGGGCAGTACAAGACCATTACACGTTCGTATTTGCCATCTTCTTGTTCGTGATATACATTGACCGCATCCATGTTTTGTTTGTCGCCTCTAAAGGGGGCATCAACTTCCGAAACCCCCAAAATCCATTCTAAACGGTCTTCTGCGCTACCATTTTCATGGTTAAATTCAACACGGTGGATAAAATTGGCATTTTGTACCGGGGTTGTATTTTTTTCTGTTTCGAACAAAGTGGACTTGCCATTAGGTGCTTTGATCTTGAACAAGATGGTATCCTGGGCAGTCATATTATCTGCATAAAGCGGGAAGTTATTCCCTTGTACTTCATTATTAAATTGACGAGTAGTGATAATGTCTTCTACAATTACATAATCCGTACGGGCAATAATGGCCGAGTATCCGCCCAATCCGCCATTGGAACAGACGCTCCAAACCTTGAGTTCGTACTCCGTATCCGGATTTAGGCCAGTGATATTCACCGACTCGGTAAAAATGTGATCGCTGTAAATAGGATCACCCGTTACCACCTCACTCAAAAGGATTTCATAACCATTGCTGCCGGCTACGGGATCCCATGCGAAGGCGAGCGAAGTGGTCGTGGCTCCGGTATTGGTCAAATTACTGGGCCCGGGCAAGTTACAGTTGTCCTCCATAAGGACGGCCGCGTTTGAAGGATAAATGGCTGCAGCATAGCCAGCGGTAGCATGAAGCCAAAGGAAAGCAAAAAGTAGAAATAATAATTTTTTTGACATAGTGTTTAGTGCTTTAAAATAGTGAACCGAATGATGACGCAAAGATGGGCTTCGTAGATACTAAAAAAAAATAACACTTTTGCGGAAGTTTTTACAAGCATGGAATAAACATGGAGACCTCAGAGTTATATTTGCTGTTCAGTTCGTTGACTTTCAATGAAATAAGTGAGTTTGGTGCCTACCTTCAAAATGGCGCAGCAAACAGCAAAGGGCGTTATCGTGGCCAATTGGTGCGTTTGTACGAGCTGTTGCGCAATCATATTACCGCCAAAGAGACCAATGTATTGGATAAGGACTGGGTGTTTGAGATCATTTTTCCCGAACAAAACGTCTCCATGGCCCAGTTGGAGCGTGTGATGCACGAGCTGCTACAAGAGCTGCGCCAGTACCTGCTCTCCAATTATTACCATTCAGAAGCCAATACCCTAAAACGCCAGATTCATTACGCCGCTATCCTTGCCTCCAAAGGTATTGAAAACAAAGCACTCATTCCCCTTTCCCATACGTTAAGGGAATTGGAGGGGCTTGAGGTAAGGGCAGCCTCACATTTCACCACAGCGTTTGAAGCGGCCTGGCAACAATACTCCATCAGTAGTCAAAATACCAAATGGAAGGATGACCTGCAAATATCTTCTGTCATGCGGTATTTGGATCTCCACTACCTCTGCTACAAACTCCAACTGCTCAACCATTACCTGCTCCTTAATGCCATTTCAAAGATGGATCTGGAAAGTACCACACCGCTTATCAATACGCATATTGATATCAACCCGGAATACTTGCAAGAAGAACCCTACCTGAATATATTGTACAAGGTATATCTGTTGTTGACCGACCCTGCCCCGTCCAAAGAAGGGTTTAGGGAATTGAAAGCACTGTTGACAAGATATGAATCAGCCATTGATACCTCGTCTATCAAAACACTGTACAGTTACCTGCGCAATTATTGTACTTTGCTCATACGTGCAGGGAGTAGTGAATTTTACATCGTACTTTTTGAACTAATGCAAGATAATTTAGAGAAAGGCTATTTTTTCTACGAGGGGAAATTGTCGCTCGGAGGTTATCTCAACATTGCCAATATGGGCTTAAGGGTTGGCGCAATGGACTGGGTGTATGCCTTTGCACAACAGTACAGGACTCAAACACAGGGGATTGAGGAGGAAAAGGAGATTACCTATCAGATTATCATGGCCTCCTATTTCCATAGGGGAAAAAATCTCGACAAAGCCCTCGAACACCTTCCCCAGGCATCCCAAATCCTGATTCATAATCTGTTTATTAAAGCTCTGGAAATCATGATTTATTACGATATGGGAGACGAACTGTTTCAGTATAAATCGGATGCTTTTAAAATGCACATCAGCCGCAGTTCCAAAAAAGTGATTTCTGATGAGGTGCGAGATCTTTATGCCAATTTTATCAACTTCCTTTCTCAAATCAGCAACACCGTAAAAGGCGACCGCGAGCGTGCCCAAAAAATAGAGCAACGGATCAATGCCAAAACCCATGTTGCAGAACGGGAATGGCTGCTCAAAAAAGTGGCTGAAAAAGTAAAATCGTAAAATAATCCGGTAAAGCGTTACCTTTTTTTTAGGCAAAACCAGATTGAATTATTTCAAAAACAAAAAAAATACGCGCAAATTATGCTATAAACAAGATCTTCCTTCCCTATCCCTCCTGTAATCACTCGCCCAAATGTGTTATTGTTCTGCCCTTCCACCTGCCCCCACCTTTGTGCTGTCGCTGAGAGATAGCGGCACAAACTTATCACTTTCACCATTTAAATTTTTTCAGAACATGAAAAAGTTATTTAACCTGATGCTCTTTTTTGCATTGATGCTGAGCGTCTTTTCCTGCCAAAAAACAGATGAGCAAGCCCTGACTTCCCAGCAAGTCAAAACACCCGTTGTCGCCAGGTATCAGAATGATGCCGCCTTGGTTGATTACCTGGCAGATCGCATCGAAAAGGCCAGGGCCAAGGGTAACACCAGTATATTTATGGATGCACAGGGCAATCAGGTGCTCAACCCTGACCGCCAGTGGTTGGAAGCCTTTTTGAACGGAGGCGAAGTTGGCGATCGTTTGGTGTCCGCCAAAACCTTTGCTTATGTGGAGGCCGTGGGCACACAGGGCCAAATTAACAACAACTCCATGACCGTGTACCGCAGTGGCACCAACATCGCCAGGGGCATACTTGCAGGAACTTCCTCTCCTGCCGGCCAGGGTGCTAATACCAATTTACTGCGTTACAAAGCCGACGGTTACTGCAACGACTACTGGGGTAATTTCTCCTACACGGGCCTGAGCAGCATCGAAATAGATGTATTTCTCTGGACGGGATACGCCCCGGGCTGGTCACAGCGCCACGCCAGCGTGACTTCTACACCCTTCTCCGGCTATATCCTCACGGATTTTTGTGATGATGGGCAGGGGTAAGATAAATATTCGGTTTTGAACAACTTGTCACGGGCTGCTCTAATCCATTTTGGATTGTTCAGCCCGTTTTTTGTGATGACGGGTAAGCGTGATGCAAAGCATGCAATTCCTTTTTTCACACATGCCCTTTTGACTTCTGCTAACCCCAGTCATCCTAAACCTAGGGCTTGGCAAGCCTTTGCGGGCATATTTTTTCACTTTCTAAATATTTTTTTCTATGTCCAACTATATTTATAGTTTAAACAAGTGGGTATTTATTGTACTTTGTATGATCTTTACCCAACAAGTCAGTGCCCAGGTAAATTGTACCATTTCTGGGCCTTCAACAGTATGCAGCGGCAGCAAGCATATATATTATGTCAGCCCCCCTGCTAATGCAACTAATGCCGAATGGATTCCTACATCCAATTGCACTATTGCAAACCCAAGCCTGAACTCTGCCGTTGTCATTTGGGGCAATACAGGCCCTGGTGGATTTGTCGTCAAGTTTTCCAACTCTTCAAATACCATTATTTCTTCTTGCAGTTTCTCGGCAAACGTATTGCCTTTGCCGGACCTGTCCATCTATCCGAATATCCCGCCTCAAACCTGTTTTAGTAGTGATGTTGCTACTTTATCAGGTTATTGTCAAGGGCAGGAAGTCATATTCAACGCGACAGGAGGGGCTAACTACCGTTGGAGTGTGTCGGGTGCAGCAGAGTTAAATTCCCCTAGCAATCAAGCAAGTGCTGCTGTCAGGTTTAAGGGAACCGGAATTGCTACGGTTTGCGTAACAGGCACATCTGCGGCGGGGTGCGAGCGCCAATTATGCCAAAACTATACTGTTTATCAAAATCCCACAGCGCGAATTACCGTAGTATCACGTCCTAATGCGACCGATAATGTTGACATTTGTCGCGGAGATGAACTGACATTCTTGGGCAATTACAATGATCCAAACGGTTTGCCGTCTGTAAGCTATTCATGGAGTGCAATCAATACAATTACTGGAATTTCAATTGGAGGCGGAAGCGACCAAAATTTTTCTCAGTTGTTTGAAAACCCGGGTAATTACGTAGTAACGCTAAAGGTATCCAATTGCTTGGGATGTGTGGGACAGCACACCATGAATGTTCATGTCCATGAGCACGCAGGTGCTGAAATCACCTGTGTATCAGTTGCTTGTGAAGGTATCCCTGCTGAATATTGTGCGCCATTGGATTGCGTTAATCCTACATGGACGCTTAGTGGTCATCAATCCTATGCAACGACAAATCGCCCAGAGTGTATAGAGGTCGTTTGGGGCATGCCCAGCAGCGGTTATGGCAATATACAGTTGGTTTGCTCGGGCTCGTTGTGTCCTTTCCCTGCATCAATAGATATCCCTATTATACCTAAAACGCCAAAAATTCAAGGGCCGACGCTGATTTGTAATCCCAACCAAAAGAATATCGTTTATAGCCTGCCGTATTGGCCAGGAACGATATACGAATGGAGTGCATCAAATGGCGTTTCAGGCAGTTCTCAATCTAACGCGCCCAATATATTTGTTGTTGATCTTGACAACTTTAATTCACCTGGCTTCTTTGTCAATGTGACAATAACCAATACTATAGCGGGTTGTCAAGCTTCTGGAAGTTTGACAGTTGATGTAAAACAGTACAATATCAATGTTAGCCCAACTTTAAACTATTGTTTCGGTTTTACAAATGGAGCCCCTACATTTACCATAACACCTGCACCTGCCCCAGATTACATTGTTCATTGGACCATATCGTCCCCTACATTTAGCAAGACTATTATGAGCGGGATGAACGATCCGGTTCTAACTAATCTTAATTTTAATAACGATTTTGGAGGAAAATCCGGCAACTTTAATGTAGAGGCCCAAATCACCTATGCGAATATCAACGAGATTTGTAAAAGTGCGGTTTCAATATGGATTAGAGATGAAGTAGCCCCAGTAAGCAACATAATTGGCCAAAAAAATGTATGCGCGGGTGTTATGTACACGTACAAACCAGATAATACTCCAACTGGGCACCTATTTGAGTGGAATTATTTTCCTGGAGGGCTATCATATATAGGCAACAGCATCAATATAACATGGGCTGCTCCTGGCCCCTATGTACTTCGTGTGCGCAGGATAGTAGATGGTTGCTATTCTCCTTGGTTGGAAGTTCCGATTACAGTAATCTCTGCACAAACGATAACCATCAATGGAGAACAAAATGTTTGCCCGGATCAGGCATACACTTATAGTACTATTGCGGGCCTTGATTCCTATGAATGGAGTCCTACGGGAGGAATCGTTGTCGGTGGTCAAGGAACTTCGTCTGTTACCGTTGTTTGGCAAAATTCAAGCCTTGGCGTCTATCGGCTTACCTTGAGGGCAAGATCTTGTGGGAGCATTGTTACAAAAGTACTAAACGTAACATTGAAACCTTTTAACGCAAATCTTGAAGGCCCTAATTCTGTATGTCAAAACGCTATAAATGAATATTCTATTGTCCCAGCGGACCCTACTGCTGACTATACATGGTATGTTGATGGCAATATTATAAATGCTTCTGGCCCTTCGATCAAATTGCAGTTTCCCTATATTGGCAAAATAGATATAAGGGTCAGAATTGAGAATTACATGGGTTGCCCAGGTGTTGTTTATAAAGAACTAACCATAGAGGTCACACCATCCCCTGCCATTTCAATTTCACAGGTAGGTTATTTAAGTTGCAAGGAAGACGGGACGATTCGCCTCGTGGCAACCGCCTCCCCTCCAATTCCGGGAGTTAATTATGAGTGGTATCACTATGAAGCAAACAACTATGTTCGTGTTGATAGTTCAGTTTATGCTACAGCATATAGCCCCTTGGGATCCGACAACGCGGAACTAGAAATAAGGTATGATTCGGCCGAAACTGGCATGCTTGGCAAGTTTAAAGTGGTTGTTAACTTGGGGCCTAATTGTACGCGTGAAGCATTTTATAATGTAAGATGTTCAGACGTAAAGACCGGGGAGTGTGGGGAAGTCAACATTAAAAATTGGGAATTTGCACCTGATTGCGGTGCTATCAAGGTAGATGGCTATATTTCGCCAGAATGTTATGTAGATTATAGTGCTGCCTTTATCGTTTTGACCAGTGATGGATATTCAGGAGTCAATCCCATTTACATCAACGATATCAACAACGCAACAGAAGATTTAAGACCATTTGACAAGGCTGGATATTATCAAATTGGATTGGGGGCTTATTATGATTGTGAAGACAGCAGTGGTGGCCCGAACAAACGGCCTTGTTTAGATGTAATTGATGTACCTATTCCCTTTGTTACAGATTTTACTTCACGCATCACCTGTATGCAAGGGTCATCTGATTACAACATTGACCTCTTAAACATAACAAGTATTCTACCCGAATTCAATAACCTGATTGATTGGTTTTGGACAAAAGATGGGGTATATCTGAGCAATCAGCAAAATGTGAGCACGGCTTCAGCCCCTAACAGCACGATTGAGATATGCCTAATGGGTAGTACGGCTCACCCCAATAGTCCAACTGGAAAATACGAATGTAAAAAATGTCAAACCATTCAAGTGCCAGATAACCTCACCATTGATATTTCATATCCATTAGACCAGGTTTGTGTTAAAAGCAATATCACGTTTACCCCGGTTTTGCCTTCGGGGAGTGAGCCAATTGGGTATAATTGGGTTGTTACACATCCTTCTACTCTTCAAACTTTCAGCACAGTACCTGCACCTACCTTTGGTTTTTCTGAGACAGGAATATATAGCATTGAATTAGAGGTAATATTTGCTAATGGTTGCCGATCAACAGTCAGCAAACAAATAGAAATTGTGCCAAACAATCTCGGCAATTTTACCATATTGGAGAACAATGAGCCTTGTGGGGCAAAGAAGCTTACCGCCTGTAGCGGCCCATCATGCGCTGGATATAATTTTTTATGGAACACCACTCCTCCGAAAACTACGCCATCGGTTATTGTAAATAATTCGGGCCTTTATGTGGTTACAATCACGCAAATAACTACGGGATGCACTAAAGTATCTCAGAAAGATGTTATTGCGTCTTCACCATTTCCCAATGGCTACAAAGGCCAATTCGTTCAGTGTGAAGGTGAAAAAAAGCTAACCTTAAGTGTATATGTGGCAACCGGATTTATTTATGAAATCAATGTGCCAGGCTTGCTTAGCCTCACCCATACTCCATCATCCAATGGTGAATGGATCGTTGCCTTAGGAAATATTCAATCATGGCCCGCAGGTGTACATTCCTTTATTGTCAAGGCTCGGGATAAGCAGACGGGCCAAGAATGTGATACAAGGCTTGAAGGTAAATTTACCATCAATCCATTGCCGCAAGCAGTTCCGTTTACCACAACATACAATTGTGAACCATTTAGTGCCACACTGGTTTCGCCGGTAAGCGTGCATTGGTACAATGGCAATATTTTTATCGGGCAAGGCAATTCGATCACAGTTTTTGAAGAGGGCGTATATAGTACTGTGGTAAGGAATCAATGGGGATGCTCAAAATCGTATGCCCAAAGCGTATCAGGCCCTCTTAAACTTAACATTTTGGAAGGATGCTATTGTATTGAGCCCGATGTTGTAGAGCGGGGCGAGACCGTCCTTGAAGCACCTGATGGCCTTTTTAGTTATTGGGAGTGGCGTTTGAATGGATCACCGTTCATGCGGTGTGCCGCCCCACCCAACGATTGCAATATCATACCTGATTTGACACTGGATCCAAGCATAGTGGGCAAAATAACCTTATATGCGGAGCGGATTTACATTAACTCGGATGGCAGCACAGTCACTTGTATAGCTACTTCGGGTGAATTTTGCTGGAAATTGGGGCCTTGTGAACCTTGCACTCCGCCGCCACCCACGGTGTATAATATTACATGCTTGGTACAAACCCCTACAACCAGCGAATACTATGTTCAATGGGATTTTCCTTATGACCCATCTATAGAACCTTGTAATGCAGGCTCTGGCCTGCCTGTTTATCACAACGGTAATATTGTTGGTAGTTTTTCTCTGTTTTCCTTTGAGCGGCAGCAAAATATATGGCATTGTGAAGGGGTTTTCAGCTTGGATGCAAATGTAAATCCACAACAAGTTTGTTGGGAAATGCCATTCTGTGAATCCGCATCTGGATTCCAGTGCGGGGTATCAAAAGTTTGCACGTTCAACCCTCAAAACCCTATTTCAGTAAACCACCAATGCGAAGGAGAACCTTGCCCACCAGAAACCTTCAATGCTGATATTGAGGCACAATGCTCCAATGGGCCAGGTACACATCGCGTCAGGCTAACATTAAGATTTTCTAATCTGCCCACAATTCCGCCCACTAATGACAGGCCCGGTTGCAATACATATGACCTTATGTTTACCACCTCTACCGGTGATTTAGTTCCAAAAGGCAGCATAGTGCGGCTTGAGAATTTTACACCCGATGCGAGTGGAAACATTATATTGGATCCAAGTAATTATCCTCAATTGGAGTTTGATTGGCAAGGCAATAATGGCACAGATATTATTTGTTTGCAGGCCTGGGTTCGCTATGATGATAATTGTTACTATGGTAGTCAACATAATAACCAAAATATTGAAATATGCAGAAAGCGATTTTGTGAGGACTTTACTTACCTAAATTGCGGATCCGTTACAGAAGGGGGGGGGGGGCATATCGTTTTGATGCCCAATGTGTTGGATCACCTGATGTGGGGTATTCCTATAATTATTCCATCAGATTCTTGAACGAGACCAACATTACCAGTTGTACCGCTGCCAATAGCAATCCTAACGGGTTCAATATGATTACGTCTATTAATGGAAACATGGTATTTGGCACCTATATACCTTTTAATAATAGTCTTGATTTTGGAGATATATACACAGTCAATAATCAGAGAAATTATCAGGTACGGGCAATATTACCCAACTGCAGAGGCGGTAGCGGAGGTTCCGATGGCCAAGATGGACCAGGAATGGACTTTAGTAACGGTCGTTCAGTTCCTTCAAATACGGCAGAACACATGCTTCATTTGATGCCCAACCCAACTTCAGGACAGGTTGTATTAGCTTATCACTTGCCAGATGACGACTCCGATAAATCGTTTAGTGTTATAGTTGTCAATGCTTTGGGTGTTTTACAACATCGCTTCGATCTAAATGCCGACAATATGAACGGAAGCCTTTACTATGATACGTCAACCTTACATAACGGTGTTTATCAAGTATATTTATTGGAATCAAATCGAGTTCTATTAGCAAAACGCCTGATCGTTATGAACCGGTAACAATATTTCTAATTCGAATTTATGTTCAACGCAAAGTGATTTTGAGTTTACTTATTTACAGCCTTAAAATATTGTAAAACGAGGCAAACCAATGCTGATAATTCTAAAAATCACTTATATCCAGGTTCAACCCACCCAGCCAGTCACTTTTCACAAGTGACTGGCTTTTTTATGCATGTAAATTATCGCAAAAAAGTGTTATTTTTTTGGGGTACAGGCCCTTTTACCTTTGTATCGTCCTGAAAAAACAGGCCTCTTTCACTCCACAATCACAAAATAAAAATCACCCTTTTTATGAAAAAATTTATTCTACTCCTCTTCTTCGCCACCCTCCTCTGCGCTGCCGCGCAGGCGCAATGCTGGAAAAGCGTGAGCGTTTATTATTGGCACAGCGCTGCGATCAAAACCGACGGTACCCTCTGGGCCTGGGGATGGAATGCATACGGGCAATTAGGCGATGGGACAAACATAGGCAAAAACACCCCCGTCCAAATCGGCTCAGCCAGCGACTGGCAAAGCGTGGCTGCTGGCAAATGGCATACCCTTGCTATCAAAACTGACGGTACCCTCTGGGCCTGGGGGTATGGCGGGCAATTAGGCCATGGGACGAACATAGACAAAAACACCCCCGTCCAGATCGGCTCAGCCAACGACTGGCAAAGCGTGACCGCCGGCA
Source organism: uncultured Saprospiraceae bacterium (assembly GCA_964539805.1). Taxonomy (GTDB): domain Bacteria; phylum Bacteroidota; class Bacteroidia; order Chitinophagales; family Saprospiraceae; genus M3007. Next base: position 41,559 of record CAZIKN010000027.1, read on the forward strand.
ATTTACACACCCTTGCGATCAAAACCGACGGTACCCTTTGGGCTTGGGGAGAAAATTCATTCGGGCAGTTAGGCGACAAGACAAACATATACAGAAATACCCCCGTCAAAATTAGCTCAACTACCAAGTGGCAAAGCGTGAGCGCTGGCGATGCGCATACCGTCGCGATCAAAGCCGACGGCAGCCTCTGGGCTTGGGGCCAAAATGGTTTAGGGCAATTAGGCGACGGGACGAAGATTGACAAAAACGTCCCCGTCAAAATTGGCTCAGCCACCAACTGGCAAAGCGTAGCCGCTGGCGATTACCACACCCTTGCAATTAAAACCGACGGCAGTCTTTGGGCCTGGGGATACAATCCTAAAGGGCAGTTAGGCGATGGCACCACAATTAGCAAAAGTATCCCCATTCAGATCGGCTCAGCCACCAACTGGCAAAGCGCGGGCGGGGGCAATGGACACAGTGTTGCACTCAAAACCGATGGCAGCCTCTGGGCCTGGGGATTCAATTATTCCGGGCAGTTAGGCGATAGCACAAACATTGACAAAACCACCCCCATCCGGATCGGCTCAGCCAACAACTGGCAAAGCGTGACTGCTGGCACCTCCGGTACCTTTGCAATCAAAACCGACAGTACCCTCTGGGCCTGGGGGGTCAATAACTTAGGGCAATTAGGCGATGGTACCTACAGCCAAAAAAACACACCGACCTTAGTGAACTGCCAGAGCCTCCCCGTTGCTACGGTAGAACTAAATGATGCCGGAATCCGCCTTTTCCCTAACCCGACGACGGGCATCATTCGGTTTGAAAACCTTGAGGCGGAGTGGGCTGAGGTCTTTGACCACTTGGGGCAACTGCTGCACCGCTTTGAACAGCCAGCAGGCAGTATTGACCTTTCAACTATGCCAGCGGGCGTCTTTTTCCTCAAAATTTTTGAAAAAGGCAAAATGTATTCGGCGCGTGTCGTGAAGCAATGATATGCCATTTTTACCTATTTAACTCAGAGCATGTCTGGGATTTTCTGCCTCAAGCTCACGTTTCGCGTAAAAATAAAGAAGTTTCCTAAAATGCCGTTCTTGGGTGATGAAACTAGAATTACTTGACGATTTGCCTTTTCTGGGGTACCAACTTTCAGCATGTGGATTATCAAAGCAGTTTGACCAACACTTTCCAGATCATGGCCATTGGTCAGGTATTAGTGGTGGCCAAGTTGCTGTTGGCTGGTTAATGTATATTCTAAGTGAGGCGGATCACAGGCTTAGTCATGTTGAAGATTGGGCTTCTGCTAGATTGCAGACGCTGGGAGCGATCTTAGAGGAAGGTTCAATTCGGAGCATTGACTTTAGTGATGATCGTTTGGGCCGATTATTAGATCGCTATGGTGAAGATGATCCCTGGGCTGCTTTTGAGCAGGCATTTGGCAGCCAACTGCTTCAAGTCTATGAGATAAATCGTCCGGTGGAAGGAGAAACGCCCGAAGTTCAGGTAGTGCGCACAGATTCTTTCAATGCACCTCAGTTTCGAGCAGTAAGCGATCTTTTCACCCATGGCTACAGTAAACAACGTAGGTCGGATCAGCCATTTTGTAAAGTAATGCTGTCTACCCTGGATCCCTTGACACTGCCTTTAGCGATTGAAATTGTGAAAGGTGGCGGGCCGGATGTTGAGCATTATATGACCAATATTAAACGAGTTCAGGCGATTTTGCCACAAAGGGGTAATCTGTATGTTGGAGACTCCCAATTAGGTAGTATGGGTAATCGTTGGGCAATACACTCTAAGGGGGACTATTATTTAATGCCCTTGAACCGCAAGCAATGTACATTACCTGAATTGCACGGGTACATAGAGCAGATAGATCGGGCGGTGGGAGCATTGCCCGGGATATTCACAGGAGCTGATGATAAGCGGCAAGCCGCCTACTTCCATGAAGTGAGCACAAGGTTAAATATAATCAATGAAACCTCTGGGGGCAGTGAGGAGTGGACGGAACGCCGCATTTTGGTCTATTCTCCTAAATATGCCGAAGGCTTGATCAAATCTTTCAATAATCGTTTAGATGAGGCGCAAGCGGCTATGCAAAACATGATGATCCCCAAAAGTGGCCGCAAGGTTCCTAAAACACTGGAAGAATTACATGTTCGAAAGGATCGTATTGTTCAGCAATATGAGTTAGAAGGCTGTTTTGAACTGATTGGTACCCAAATAGTAGAACTTGTTCAGGTACAACGACATAAAAATCGGGCTGCGCAAACGAGGCAACATGTTACTATACATCTACAAATCAAACGCAATGAGGCATTCATCGAAAAACACAGACAACAACTAGGATGGCAGATATATGGCACAAATGTCCCCGAAACCTTGATGAAAACCGCTACTTTAGTCAGGCATTACAAAGATGAGTATCGAATAGAGCACTTATTTGACCTCTTTATTAATAGAGACGCCGGATTGCTACCGATTTTCCTGAAAAAAGAAAATCGGGTAAAGGGCTTAATTCGTTTGCTGAGTGTAGCCATCCGATTTACAGCCTTGATTCAGTATCAGGTCAGAGCACATTTGCAAAAGATCAATGAGCAAGTTAGTGGCATTTATCCGGGAAATAAAGGGCGCAGTACTGCCACCCCAACAACTTCAATGATCCTAAGGGCATTCCGAGGCGTAGCAGTAACTTGGATAGAGGTCAACAATACACAAATTATTCAAATGACTCCATTGACACCCACTCAAGAAAAACTGCTCTTATGTATCCGGAGTTTTGATGCTTACCAGCGGATCTTAGAAATTTTAAAAAGTCATCCAAATTTGCGCGAAACGTGAGCTCAAGCAGAAAATCCCGGATATGCTCTAATCCTCTTCCAGCACCAATTCTGCGTCTTTTTCCCAAATTTCCATTTCACAGGGTTTGCAGTTGAACTTTAGTTTGTATTCTACCGGGCCATGTTTGAGGGTAAGCGGCTCGGCGAGTTTTTCGCCCATGGTATCGCGCTGATAACGAGGGCATTTCCCCAATTCGTACTTTACACAGTATTTGGTGACCATTACACGTGATTTTCCGGGATCCCATTGCAGTTCAAAAGCCTTTTCTATGTCCGTGACGCCGTGGCGCTTGTAAAAAGCTCGCGCTAATTTGTTGGACACATTATAGGTAAAATCAAGGCTTTTTACCGGGTAAGGGTGTTCGGTTTTTACTATGGGCTGGCCTTCGCGCTGGTATTCGCGGATGCGGGTTTCAGCCAATTGCTCCAGGGCGGTGCGGCGTATTTCATTGACTTTTGAATTGGGCAAAAACCATTTTTCCGAAAAATCCACCACTATATCATCTGCAATAAAGGGCGTATTGCCTGTTTTGGCTAAATTTTGGGTGATGTTTTCGATAAGCCCTTCAGTATTTTTGGCAGCTTCCTTAACTGCTTCCATATTAGCCGTGTAATGGTGGCCATCTTCGTCCACCACATGCAGGCAAAACCCGTTTTCGGTATCCGTAAAACGCATTTTCACCCCGATTTTCCGCACGGCGCTGTTTTCGTTTTCCACCATCCGATTAAATTCTGCATCTAAGTTGCGGTATATTTCCGTGCCAATGGGCAGGGGCTTGAGCTCATTGGGCACCACGATGTCGTTGACGATGATGTTCACCTGTACACCATCCGCCACGCCTTGTTCATTGATAAAATACAGGCCATCGCCGTTGTTGAGCAGCTCATGGTTTTCCACAAGGTAGCCATTGGCCTTGGTCTCCAGCAGTTTGCCTATGTACTGGCCTTTTGATTTGGGGCTTTCCCAAGAGCCGATTTTTGCATGGCGGTGGTTGACAAAATAATCAGTATAGCCCCGGTTGAAACTGCGATCCAAGCCTGGCTCAAAATTATAAAAGGTGCGTCCGGAGGAGGCTTTTTCGTAGCGGTCAGCGTTGTCCGCCAGAAAGGCATCCAATTTTTTCCGAAGGTATGAGGTGTTGTTTTTGACATACACAATATCCTTCAGGCGGCCTTCTATCTTAAAAGAGCAGATGCCTGCCTTGATGAGATTGGGCAGTTCCTCGCTCAGATCCAGGTCCTTAATGGACAACAAATGGCTGTTTTCGATAAGGGTATTGCCTTTGCCATCAATAAGCTGATAGGGAAGGCGGCAGTTTTGGGCGCAGGAGCCGCGATTGGCAGAGCGTTCGCCATTGGCCACGCTCATGTAGCAGTTGCCGCTGAAGGAAACACAAAGGGCACCAGTGACAAAAAACTCCAGTTCCACGTCGGTGGCTTCATGTATCTCCCTGATCTGGTCCAAATTGAGTTCGCGGGCCAACACCACGCGCTTGATGCCCGCATCGGCTAAGAATTTGACGTGCGCGGCATCGCGGTTGTTGGCCTGTGTGCTGGCGTGTATGGCAATGGGCGGCAAATCCATTTCCAAAATGCCCATATCCTGCACAATAATGGCATCAACGCCTGTTTCATAAAGATCCCAGATAAGTTTGCGGCAGGCCTCCAACTCGTTGTCATAGAGAATAGTGTTGACGGTCACCAACACCTTGGCCTTGAACAAATGAGCGTAACGCACCATTTCGGCGATGTCATCCACCGAGTTGGTGGCATTGGTGCGGGCACCAAAAGTATGTGCGCCCATATAGACGGCATCCGCGCCGGCATTGACAGCAGCCATGCCCTGATACAGGTTCTTGGCCGGGGCCAGAATTTCGATTTTTTTTCTCATGCGATGGATATGCGCCCGTTTTAGGGGCAGCAAAGATAGGAAGATGTTTGGGTATGAAGGATGCCTAATGTTGGCCGCTGAGAAATAGATTTAGAGGTTTTTCAAAAGCGGTGGAGTTGCTCGTGCACGTGCAGGCCGAGCGAGCGGTCGCCGAGGCGCACGAGTTCGGGGCCGACGAACGGTACCGCCTGTTCTTCTTCGATGTCTTCGAGGATGTCTTGCCAACTCATAAGCAGTTGGGAGGCTTGGTTTTGCTTGTCCCTGCAAAGATTGATTTATTGTGGGATATCCCTCTTTTACTGGGGTAGCGGCCCGAAACCTGAGCCTTTTCTATACGTTTGGCCAATGCTTAGCGTGAAACATCCCTCAGTCATCAATCTCCAAATGTAAGCGCGCCCGTTCAAAAGCGGTATTCATGCGGTCAAAAAAAGCGGGTGTTGGGTTTTTGCACAGGTAAATCTGGTTGCCGTGTTGGCGCGACAGGGGCATATCCAATGCCCAAATTTTTTCTATTTGCCCAAAAAACAGGGGCATATCGTCGCCCAGTTCGTCGTTGACGTAAATCAGGGTTTGGAAGTTATCCGGCAAACGCCGGGGGAGCCAGTAGCGGTAGTTGTCGCTGAAACTCAGCACCGGCGGGAGGCCGTGTTTCAGGCCGAAATGCTCAATGGCACCCGCTTGTCCATATTGGTCCGCATAAATGGCAGCGGTGGATGGTTCGGGCAATTTTTTCCACGTTTCGATGGTTTTTTCGGCTAATTCTTCCCAGCCGATCATATCGGCAAAATCTTGTGGGAGAGCATAATAGCGCCCGTCTTCCCAGCGCAAAACGCCCTGCACACCCGGCATAGCGGTCATTTTTTGTATAAAACGCGCCTCCTGTTCCGGCGGGAAAAGGGGCAGAGAAAGGGGCACCGTCACCACCCCGGCCAGTAGCATAAACAGGGGCACCACTGCCCAAAGCCAAGGCGCACCGCGTTCCGCCTTAGTTTGCAAAAAAGCCGCGCCAGCCGCGATCAAAACGGGATAAGCGCCCAGCGAATAGTAACTTTTTGCGCTAAAAAACAACAAAACAGCCAGCACCGTCAGGTACATCCAGCCGAAAACACGCCAGCGCGCCGCTTCTTTGGTGAAAAGCAAAAAATACAAGCCAGCCAGCCAGATGGGCAAGGCGGGCAGGAAAAAAAGCAACTGGTCGCCCAAAAAACCGCCCAAAGAGACATGGGCAAACTGGCTTTCCGACAACTCCGTGATATGCCGAACCACAGGAAATTGCCGCTCCGCCTGCCAGACAATATTCGGGGCAACGATCAACAAAGCCAGTGCCATCGCCCCGTAAAGTTTTTTTTCAGACAACACACGCCGCAGGGGCGTACCCAGCACGCCCGGGAGCAGGGCAAAAAGGCAGATCAAAACGGAATATTTGTTCAGCAAACCCAGTCCCGCCGCCGCGCCCAGCCCAATGAGCCAGCCGCTTTTTTGGGTATTGATGTATTGTAACAAAAGCCAACACAGCAGCGCCCAGTAAAAAACATCAAAAACGACGGGCATAAAAAGCATACAGGGCCGCAAATAAGCCCCCGACAACACACCCGCCAAACCCACCAAAATCAGGGCAAAATGCCCGCCGCGGCTGTCTTTGGGCAGCATTTCCTTGGCCATGAGGCCCGTGAGCAACACAGTGGCCGTGCCAAAAACCGTTGAAATGGCCCGCACGGCCTCCACCGAGCCGCCCAGAACATCGCCGCCCAGCCAGGCCCAAAAACCGATTCCCGCCGGGACGGAGGCGTAACCCCAGTCCAAATGCCGCCCTAAGGCCAAATACAACAACTCGTCGCGGTGAAACGACCACTGCCCGTTTACATAAAAATGAAGGCCGAGTTTTACGGCCAAAAAAGCGATCAGCGGGCCTGCCCAATGGATATTATTTTTTTGCATGTTATAGTGTCAACTTATTTCATAACGAGACATTTATGTTTTATTTTGTGCCTAAGTTTGAAAAAGATCAAAATCAATATGTTTAAAGTTATTTTACTCATTGGCCTGTTATCCGCGCCCTTTCTGACGCAAGGGATACTCACGGGAAATTGGGTGTGGCATGAGGCTGTGCTGATCCTTACCAGCGCTGTGTTGTTGGCTACACCTTATCTACTTGTATCCCGTCAGGCTTTTCGCAGGTGGTATTGGCGGGCGGGCGGGCTGCTTGTCCTCACGGTTTCATTGGTGGAGAGCCTTTATTTGTTCAAAGAAAAAGTGCCGTTCAATCATTTGGCCTTACGGCTATTTTTGGAGAGTTTCCCGCAGGAATTGAAAGGATACCTGAGTAATGTGATTCCTGCACCCGCGCTGCTTGGAGGATTTGTGCTGACGTTTTTTTTGTTGTCCGTTTTTTGGCGCACAGAACACCGAGCTACATCCCTCAGCATCCAGCAACAGAAAAAATGGAGCCTTCTCACATGCACCTGTCTGTTCATACAAGGTTTTGCACCACTTGGGCCCAATAGTCCGTGGGGCTTTTTCAGGAACCTTTATACGGCTGTCAAACAGTCGGTTGACTACTACGAAGCCATTGATAAAAGCCCGGAACAAATTCAGGAAAGTGTGCAATGCATTGATCTGCAATGTAACGGCAACTGCCAAACCTGGGTGTTGCTGGTGGGCGAAAGCAGCAGCCGCCATCATTGGGGCTGTTATGGTTATTGGCGCAATACCACGCCACGCCTGGCTGCCCGCGGCGACCTAATATGGTACCGAGATGTCATCAGCAGCCATAGCAGCACGGTGGAAAGTCTGGGCCGCTGCCTGAGCCTGGAGGCTAATAACGACGGGCGACACGATTTTAGCGACATCAATATTGCAGATATAGCCCACGCGTGCGGGATCAAAACCTGGTGGATCAGTACCCACCATCGCCATGGCTTACTGCACAGCTCAGTACCTGAATCAATGCGAAATGCACAGGTGATCCGCTTTTTGGAAGAAGATTTACCCGGGTCATCCATGCCGCACGATGCGCTGATGATACCCTATTTGCGCGAAGCACTGGCAGACCAAAGCCCCCGCAAACTCATCATGCTACATCTGATGGGTGCCCATCTGCCATACAAAAATCGCTACCCGGCTAATTTTGAGGTGTTTGTAAATGCAGACAGCGTCCGTGCAAAATATCCCCATGCAAATACGGAAGAGAAACAACGGGCCATCAATGCCTATGACAATGCCACCCTGTACCAGGATTATGTGCTGGATCAGATGCTCAACTTGTTGGACAGCACCCAACAGCAAGGACAAACGATTAGTGCTATTTATTTCAGCGATCATGGCGAAGAAGTGTATGATTACCGCTCATTTATCGGCCACACACCGCAATCCAACGCCGCATGGCTACACGATATCCCGTTCTTTACCTATGGGCTGCCCTCATCGGGCAATGAAAAAGCGCCTTACCAACTCAACTACTTCGCCCATACGCTGATGGACTGGATGGGAATAAAAAGCACTGCGCACCGGATGGATAAAAGCCTGTTGCGCCCTCAACTGAACATACCCCAACGCACACTCGGTAACGGGCAACCGTATATCTACCCAACAGATCCAAACCAGATGCTCCTACCCTATCATTGACACGGTCCACCATACCTTGCTGCATACAGGATTTAAAGGGTTTTGTTTTTTCAAATACAAAAGTTTGAAAATCAATATTTTATAATTCATTTTTAAAAAAGTAAAAAAATTTATAAAAAAAACCTGTTTATAATATAAACTATTTTATTTTTGTGGAGTTATTCATTTAAACACATTTTGATATGCGGAAAAAAGACAAACCATTACATCCGAAAGCCAGCCATTTACTGGATTTTAATACCTTGAAAGAACAAACCGGGGCTAACAGCGGTAACCTGAGCGTCCAGATATGACCATCACACATTCACCGATGGGGGTATTGCACCTCGCATCATCAGTTGTTGCCATGCTTTTAGGAGCCTACATGCTCTGGGCCGAAAAGGGGACACAAAGGCATAAAAAAGTCGGCTATGCCTATTGTTTGTCTATGTTATCAGTCAATATCACGGCTTTCGGCATTTATTACCTCTGGGGGCGCTTTGGCGTTTTTCACGGTTTTGCCCTGTTGAGCCTGTCCACTTTGCTGGCAGGCATGATCCCCGTCATGGTTCGCAAAAATGCCCAAACGCTGGGCCTGCACCTCAACTTTATGTATTGGTCCGTGATTGGCCTGTATTGCGCTTTTGTAGCCGAAGTGCTGGTCAGGGTGCCCATCCCCTTCCTGCACGGGAATTTGAGTACTGCCGTTTTTATCGGCACTTTTGGTGTTATGTTTTTGGGAACACTTGGATTCAAAAAATATCAAGCACAATGGCATCAACGGTTTTTATAAATTTTGAAAAATCATAGTTCACACTAATAATTTTCACCTTAAACAGTAATATTATATGAAAAAGATGCTCGCAATCATCATTTTTGCAATAGGCATATCAGGAATAAATGCATATTCGCAATCTTTTGAGCCCCGGTATTTTGGCGCAATACAAGTTCATAGCGGCTATGTTATGCCACAAATAAACACCCTGCCCGGTGGCTTTACCGGCAGCAACGGAATGATTGGTATCGGCTCTTCAGGTTATGGCAGCCTTGGCAAACACTGGCTCATTGGCGGCAGCGGTTTTGGCACAATTGCCAGAGA
>CAZIKN010000028.1:0-49280 GCA_964539805.1 uncultured Saprospiraceae bacterium
GTCAATCAAATCCTGCCATAACCTTTGCTCCTGAAGTATTGAGGCTTTACAATGAAGTCATAAATCCGCCCATCATACAATTACCTATGTTCAATTTGCCTACTCAACGGGTAGAACTACCTACTACGCCTACCCAGATTTGCTCTGCCGCTTTTGCAGGAGGAGAGGTGGAAGACCGCGAGGCAGAACAAGAGGATAACTGGGAGACTACGTTAAACAACGGCCAAGTAAAAGCATTTCCTAACCCGTTCCGCCAGGAACTTACAGTTGAATTGACGGATGGCAATATAGCCGAAATCATGGTTATGGATATGACGGGTCGCGTCACACAGCACGAACAACTTGGTGGCGCTGAACCAACGTTCAACCTGAACCTTTCAAGCTTGAATAGTGGGCTTTATCTGCTTCGTGTTCGGGACACTGATAATAAATGGCATTATCGCAAGGTGATGAAGGAATAAGATTAGGGCAGTCTTGGTCAAATAAACCCAAATTAATCGTGTCTTTTGAAAGCCTTGTGCCTTCAAAAGGCACGATTAATTTAGTTTCGTCAAGGCATAAACGGAAGAGGCTACTACCCTGCCATTTACGTTGGTTTGTACAAGTCTTTGTTTTTCGTAGTCATGACGGACAAATTCGGGTAAGTAGGTGGTAAGCCTGTTATTGCTTAACAATTTTACGCTCAACTGGTGTTCGTTTACATCCAAATAAAATGAAAGGGCCTGTGAGGTGGTATTGCGAATTCGCAGGTCCTTATAGCCATACACCACAGTGGCATCTGATCCAAGTGGGGCAAAGCGATCATTTTCAGCATAAATATCCAGGGAATGGTGGTGCCGTTCCACTATTTCCAGATCAGTGCTCAGCGCCATGTAATATAGGATGCCCGAAACCTGGCAAAGCCCACCTCCGTAAGCACTTTGTACTTTGCCATCTATAAGGTTTCGCCCTTTTCTGAAGCCTTGCAGGCATCCGGGATAACCTACTATAGCCCAGAAGGAGAAAACTTCCCCGGGCATGATCAGTACTTGGTTGATCTTTGTACAGGCCAAACGCATATTGTGGATCTTGTTTTCAAAAAAAGCACTGGGCATAATGGGTTGTTCTGCGCTTACAACATGGTCAAAACCAGTTTTTTGTGCAGTCGTTTTTCTTGCAAAGTGATCATATAGCCCGCTTTGATGGTCTGCAGCCATACGGGTTATCACGCGATAGGTCAAGCGTAAGGGTTTTGGCAGGAAGGTTCTCCAGTTCATTTTTTTGTCAAGCTTACAAGTAGATAAGAGGAATAATTTTTCAGAAAAGAACGGCATAGCAGGTTGTCCAAAAGATAAAATATAGATCTTAGCCGCCCTGGTATGCGATGAATGGGCAAAAACAGAATGCCACAAACATAGGATAAGACCCAAGCCTTCTGCAATTGTTGGATAATGTCTTCTATCTTGTATTCATTGGCACCGTGCCAATTTTTGGGCCTTGTGTTTAATATATTACGCCTTTTTTGGGACGGGAAATCAAAGATTAACTGTCCACTTGGTTTAAGAACCCGATGCACTTCTTTCAGCAATTGTTCCAAATCGTTATGCTCAAGATGCATAACCATGTGCATGGAAAATACAGCGTCAAATCTGGCATCTTCAAAAGGCAGTTCAAAGGCACTTGCTTGAACAAATGATTTTTCCGGGCACTTTTGCCGCGCTATGGCAAGCATGGGTTCACTAATGTCCACTCCATGTGTAGCCAAGTAGGACAATCGCCCGGTACCACAGCCCAAATCCAAAACCTGCTGCTTGTTTTGCAGTAAGTTTTCAAGGATGTGCTTTTCTTGGCGGTCAATAAATAGCCCATAAGTATTGCCAAAGCGATCATGGTCATAAATTGCCGCTACTTGATCGTAGTATGTTTTGATTTCAGATTTCATAGAAGCAAATATCAAGGAGTAATTTGATTTTTGTCGAGTCAAATGATTATTTGATGGTTTTTTGCTCAAATTCGTTGGTATCTGGCCTACCTTCGCACACAATATTGTCAAAGCAAGGTGATTTTAATCTACTCGTGTCTGTAAATTTTTGAAAATCACTTAAATCAGGGTATAAAAGCATACAGTGTCTATGTCATTTGTCCAAAAACAAGCTGTTGGCCAGTTGCCCAACAAAGTATTCAAAGAGCTGGGCTGGGATTATTTTGTGTCGGAAGAAGCGGCAGATTATCTAAGCTCGGATATGATCGTCATTACTGAGGCGGAGCGCGATGCGTTTTATGAAGCGGGCAACCGTATGTATGAAATGTTTATTCGAGCGGGAGATCATATTTTGGGTCAAAATCTGTTGCATACCCTTGGCATTCCGGAAAGATTGCATGAACTCATACGATTAAGTTGGGATGATGACCGGCACCTTCACCTTTTTGGACGCTTTGATTTTGCCGGAGGGCTGGCAGGCAGGCCCATCAAGTTACTGGAGTTTAATGCCGATACACCTACCTCTTTGCCAGAAACAGCCATTATACAGTGGGCTCAGTTAAAGGCAAATGATATACCGGAGGAAAAACAATTCAACTTCGTTTATGATGCCCTTATTGCCAATTTTGAACGACTGAAAGAGCTGAATCCAGATCGCGAAGCGGCCATTTTGTTCAGCACCCTTCGAGGGGCGCCTGAAGATGACAACAATGTACATTTATTGTCGTTAGCCGCACGCGAGGCGGGTTTTGAGACGGCTTTCTGTTATATTGATGAGGTTGTCTTTTCTGCGGTAAATGGTATTTTCGCAGAAAATGAGCAAGGTATTCAGGCGCAATGGCCTTTTTGGTTTAAACTTGTCCCATGGGAATACATAGCTTGGGATGAACCCAAATTGTGCCAAATGCTCACAGAAATCATTCGTAGAGATCAATGCATTATCCTGAATCCGGCGTACACCATGTTGTTTCAAAGCAAAGGCATATTAAAATACCTGTGGGATTTGTTTCCTCATGATCCTTTGATTTTGGAAGCTACATTCAAGGAACCCATTGGCCGTACAAATTTCCCTTTTGTAAAAAAAGTATTTCTCGGACGGGAAGGCAGCAATGTTGCGATACACGATGATATTGGTATCCCGATAGAAGTCCGTGAAGGAGAATATGAAAAACAGGACAGTGTTTATCAGGAGTTGGCCGAATTGGCACGTGATGAATCCGGTTTCTACTATCAATCCGGTGTTTTCTTTGCATATGAAGCCTGTGGAATGGGCCTGCGCCGTGGGCCTAACAGGATCATTGATAATGGTGCTCAATTTGTGGGACATTTGTGCGCTTGAGAAAGAAGGGATGTCTCCCGAAAAAAGGCTCGATAACAAAGAAATATTTATTTTTGCAGAAGAAAATGTCTCTTAAGAAGTCTTAATGACTACTTTTTCAAACAAGTTAGGCTAAACGGCATAATGCCTTATTCTCCCCATGAAGACCTATCATGATCTCTTGCGCCACATACTTGAACATGGCGCTCGTAAAAATGACCGTACTGGCACAGGCACTTTGAGCGTATTTGGTTATCAAATGCGTTTTGACCTTCAGCAGGGCTTCCCCCTGTTGACCACTAAAAAGGTGCATCTTAAAAGTGTCATATATGAATTACTTTGGTTCCTGAAAGGGGATACCAATATCGCTTACCTTAAAGAAAACGGGGTCAGCATTTGGGATGAATGGGCTGATGCCAATGGAGATCTTGGCCCCGTTTATGGCAAACAATGGCGCTCATGGGCTACACCAGATGGTCAAACAGTGGACCAAATCAAAGATCTTTTGTACACCTTACGTACCAATCCTGATAGCCGCCGTATGGTGGTTTCTGCCTGGAACGTTGGCGATCTGCACCAAATGGCGCTTGCCCCTTGTCATTGCCTATTTCAGTTTTATGTTGCAGATGGGCGGCTTTCCTGCCAATTGTACCAACGAAGCGCCGATGTATTTCTTGGCGTTCCTTTTAATATTGCCTCCTATGCCTTGTTAACCTTGATGATTGCCCATGTTTGTGATCTGGAACCAGGTGATTTTGTATGGACGGGTGGCGATACTCATTTGTATGTCAATCATTTAGAACAAGTAGATCTCCAACTTAGCCGATCTCCAAGGGCTTTGCCCCAAATGAGAATTAACCCCGAGGTAAAAGATTTATTTGCCTTCCAGTACAGTGATTTTAACCTGCTGAATTATGATCCGTGGCCGGGAATCAAGGCTCCTGTTGCGGTGTAAACGTAAAGTTTGCAACTTGTTCTTCTGCCATTGGTGCTTCGCCAACGCTGTTTTCTATTTCTTTAAAGTCTTTTGGCTTTGGAAGATCTGTAAGAGAATTTATACCAAAATAGTCCATAAACTTTTCTGTAGTGCCATAAAGCAATGGGCGTCCGGGACCGTCACTGCGCCCGGTAATAAATACCAATTCTTTCTCTAAAAGCTTTTGAAGGGCATAGTCACAATTGACCCCTCGAATGTCCTCCAATTCAGATTTGCTGACGGGTTGTTTGTAGGCAACTAAGGCTAATGTTTCGAGTGCGGCCTGAGAAAGTCGTTTTCGGGTTGTTTGTTTTAGGTGAACAGCAATGGTGTGATGAAATGCTCCTTTGGTTAGAAATTGGTATCCACCGGCTATTTCGACAAGTTCAAACGAAAACTGCTCTGCTTGATATTGTTTTTTTATCGCCTCGATCGAGGCCCTGATATCCGCTTCTGCAACGTCTGTCTGCAATGCTTCGTCCAACACCAATTTGATGTCGGCCATGGAGACAGCCTGTGGAGAGGCGAAAATCAGGGCTTCAATATGAAGGTTCATTACTTGCCACCGCCCACGCGGTAAATGTATTTTTCAATATCGCGCCAATCAGAGGATTGTTGATTGGGGTGTTCTTTGTGAATGCGCTCGTATGCTTTTTTAGCAGCATCATTTTTGCCAAGCAGCTCTGCCAACATACCTGTTTTTTTCAGGTAATAGGTAGCCAATACGTCATTTTGAGATGCATCGGCGGCTTTTTCATAATACTCCAATGCTTTCTCCATTTCTTTTTTCTCGGAGTAGCAGTCACCCAGAACACCATTGATTACGGCTGCCTGGATATCGCTATTGGCGCTGCATTTGCCCAATATATCTATGGCATTATCAAATTCCCCCAACTGAAGGTAACAAACACCAGCATAGAAATTGGCCATATCAGCGGCTTTGCTGCCACTATATTTGTCCGCTATGGTCAAGAACCCATCATATCCGCCGCCGTCAAGCGCCACCCGAAAGGAGTCTTTCTCAAATGCCTGTTCCGCTTGCCACATGGCTGTGACAGCTTCATTTTGGCGCGGTCCAACAATCATTTCACGATAAAGCCACCAGCCTAAAAAGATGGCTGCAATGCCACCCAAGACATACATAATGAGTTTTTGGTTCTCAACCCAAAATGGTTGTGAACTTGTCGTGATTTCCTGTGCCTCGATCACCGCTTCTTCGGCTGCGGTTGCCACTTTACGTTTTGCCATTGTTCAGTTTCGCTGAATTTTAATGTATTCCGATGCAATAATTTGACCTTTTAAAAAAGGCGGGCAAAGGTACAAATATTATTTTGCAAAAAATAAGGCGTATCAAAAAAAATGAACGCAATATAAATGATATCTAATGCGAAGCTACCGTTTGCTCCTTGTGATCGGCCCACCAGCGCACACCAATATACCCAACTTGTCTCATCATGGGGGCCCATATTTGGGAACCATTGAAGTACGGGCTTTGGGGTTCGTTGGCTGCTATAATGGCATGGTGTTGTTGAAAACCTGTAATGTTCTCACATCCGGCATATAGCTCCATTTGTTTCCAGGCTCTTGTTATTTGCGCATTCCAGACTGCATAAGTAGGCGTTTTGGATGGAAAATCATGCGTATAGCGGTGTGGGATTTTGGAGTTGTCCGGCAAACGCTGGGTGCCAATAATTTGAATGTGTGTGTTGAGCAACCATTTCTTGGCTGGCGTTGTATAATCCAGACTGACCAAGGCCCTTTGGCGTGCGGTCTGTGGTACCCAGCGCAGTTCCGTGCTGCCTGCCTCATTGTAGTAGTTAGCTCTTACGTCATTCCATTTGTAGCCCAATTTAAGATCGAGGCCACGGAAAAGATTGTATTGCAGTACGGCCAGAACGCTGTTTGAAAATGAGGCACCAGGTACATTGTAAAAACTTACCTGGGTGGGCGATGCATCAACGTCAGCTATGATTTGGCGCTGAAAATCAGTGCGGTAAGCGTCAATGCTTATACTGCCTTTGTGCTTGAGCGCCTCAAAATTCTGCGTATAATTGATCCCGTAATTCCAGGCTTCTTCCATACGAAGATCGTTGGCGAAGGAAAAACTTCTGTTACTGGCCAGAATACTGATATTTTCTGCCCAGAGATTGGGGGAACGAAAGCCTTTTCCCGCAGAAATACGCACGATGGCATCAGGGGTAAAATTATACTTGGCACTGGCGCGTGGCGTAAAGAGCCACCCAAAGCGGCTGTTCCAATCCAAGCGACTGCCCAAAACAACCACCAGATCGGGTATGTCCATGCTCAGGTTTGGACGATTGAAAGTGTACTCCGCCATTATGCCAGTTACTGTTTCTACCCGATCAAAATCGCCTTCATTCACACTTTCCCTTATGTCATCATGCTGAAAGGAAGGGGCAAACACCATTTTGTGGTTGGTATTACCGATAATGGTTTGAAGCAGAGGCTGAAAGAACAATGAATATTGCTCGGCAGCATATTGGTTTGGCCCAAACTGTGCGTTGGCACGATGCCACGAAGCAGATACAATGTTTCCCAGTTCCAAAAAACGATAGCCCAGCCACTGCTCTTTGCCGTATTTGCCCCACACTTCCACTCGATCGTTGTTTTGGGACACCTCAAAAAAGCCGGGCTGGTACATCGGCCTGATTTGGCCACTTTGCCTGCGGTCACTGACTGCTTGTACGTTGAACTGCATACAGCCGCTTGGCCCGTCATATATCCACCGATACATGGCATTGAGCTGATGCCTTTGTGGAGAATCATAAAAAGTATCCTGATTCATATCCCACTGATTGCGCACCAAACTGCTGTGCAGATACAGCCCGTGACCGCCATAAGCTGTTTTTTTATTCAGATGGGCATTAAGTTCGCCACGCCCCTCACTTGAGGTGAAAATGTTGACAAACAAGGGTTTATCTGTTGAAGGGCGAACCAAGTCGGCGTTAACCTGTCCAGTAATTCCATTAAAGCCTTGCCTTACGCTACTTGCCCCTTTGGCCAGAATAATCCCATTCAACCAGGAACCGGGAATGTACTCAAATCCAAATGGTGTGGCAATGCCCGTCATAGTAGGTCTGTTTTCTATCAAAAATTGGCTGTAAATGCCCCGAATGCCCAACAATTGTATTTCTTTTACACCAGTGAGCGCATTGGGGTAGGCCACATCAATAGCGCCGTTGGTTTGGAAACTTTCTGACAGGTTGCAGCAAGGCGCTTTGCGTAATTCTTTGCTGTTGATGCTTTCAATATTGCGAACCTCCAATGTACTGACGCGGTTGTCAAAGGAATGGCCGGTAATGACAACTTCGGGAGCTACTACAGCGCCACTAACTTCAATCCATAAGTTATTTTCATTGGGTAATACTTCAACTTCGGCTGGGCTGTAACCCACATAATGAACCACCAGCGTGGCTGCTTTATCCTTTGATTTTATTTTGAATCGGCCGCTTGTGTCCGTCAGAACAAACTGCTTGCTGTCTTTCCAGAATACCGTTGCGCCAATAAGCAATTCTTCGCGCTCGTTGGTGACCACGCCATAAAGTGTGCCGGGTTCTGTGTTGGAGGGTTGTTGGGCTATTGATAATGATATTGTATATAGGAGTATCCCAATCAGGATAATAAGATTTTTCATAAATCATGATTCTTGTGCACGGAATGCATGAAAAATAGCACTCATGCCGGTGAAAAAAAACTTGTGATCAATGCACTTTGGCATTGATAGAATAAAAAATCATGATTACTAACAACGAATGACCCCGTACCGAAAACATAAATCACGTCCACTTATGGGAGGAGGCAGGTCTGTTGAAGCAACTGATCGTAGTCGGGCCTCATTGGGACGAATGGCGATAAATAGTTCGTAAACAGGAAGGACCTCAATGAGGTAGCTTGACTTTGCATAGTCAAACTGCTCTACCTGGGGAGATTGAAGTTCGGTTTTTAATTTAAAAAATTGCGTTGTTTTGTGGGCGCAGGAACCGTCATGTCCTGATAGTTCATCCTTCTTGCAGCAAAGTTTTGCTTTCGGCCCTTTACTTTTGCAGCATTGATAGCCTGATGGCAATACCTCGCCTACAACGCAGGTGTTTTCTTTTAAACAGGCATCTTGCGGCTGCTTGAATATCGAGATTGTACGCTTACCAACACAAAAGCAATAAATCTGGTGTAGGCTTATACCTGTTGTTGAAATGATCAACGACAGTGCCCAAAACCAAACAATCCATTTTTGTGTCCGAATTTGCATTTTCGTGGCAAAGGTAAGGGCTTATTCTTAATTTTTGTTTAAAGCCATGCTTCTTACTCACGTATTATTGCTTGTGTACGACTTTTAAGACAATTAATATTTACACAATGAAAAACCACATTTTACTTTTTGCCCTGCTCCTGCTTTTTGGCTGTCAGCGCTATTATTATATTCCCAATACCCCTTATGTGCCTGAATTAAAAGAACGGCATGATGTTCATGTGCGGGGTGCTATTTCTGTTTTGTCCGGATACCGGGGGGCTGAATTTCAATCAGCTTACAGCCCTTTCAAAAACACAGGTGTCATGGTAAATTATATGCATAGCCGTTGGGGAGATGGTGTGGGGTATTCTGATACCTCATCATTGCCTGGTATTGGTAATTTTGTAGAGTTAGGTTTGGGGCATACGATGCTTTTTGGTACAGACAAACAATTTTCCTTTTCTGCGTACGCAGGATATGGTATTGGTTTTGTACGCAATAATTTTATTGTAGAAGGATTTGATGTTGGTGGAAGGCCATTAGGGAAGCGCAACTATGCCGCAACACTACGACATGACCGATTTTTTATCCAACCCGCACTTAACTTCAGTCAAGGCGCATTCAGGGCAACCATACTGTATCGTTTTTGCTATTTGAATTATTTTTACGGAAGTATAGACTACAATGTGCCAGATCAGGAAGAACTAAACGCCATTAGGCGAATTGAAGCCGCTTCTCCAATTTTTATGCGTGAATATGGGATACAACTTGGGATTTATAAAAAACCCATCAGTATCAGATATAACTTTACCTTTACCAATCCACCTGCTGATGTTCACTTTGCCAAAAGTAATATCAGCATAACCTTGGGCTTTGATTTGAACGAATTGTGGAGAAAATAGGTATGGATAATTACCATTATCAGCAACACTATGCTCAATTTTAATTTCCAAAACGAATATGTACTGGAATCAGATCATGTGCTGTTAAGGCCATTGGTAGCAGGGGATTATGACCATCTGTTGCCTTTTTCGCTACAGGAGCCCGAAATATGGAAGTATTCTCTCGTTAGGGCAGGAGGGGCCGAAAATTTAAGGTATTACATTGATCTGGCAGTTAGGGGGCGTGAAGAACAAAAAGAATATCCTTTTATCGTTTTTGATAAGAGATTAAATAAATATGCCGGAAGTACCCGTTTTTATGACATCATCCCGGCTTTTTCCACCATACAGTTGGGTTATACCTGGTATGGAAAAGACCATCAGGGCACTGGACTGAACAAACACTGCAAGTACCTGCTTTTTGAGCTGGCCTTTGAAACTATGTTGTGCGAAAGGGTAGAACTACGGGCAGACAATGACAACCAACGAAGCATTGCCGCCATGAAAAGCATCGGATGTGTGGTAGAAGGTGTACTGCGCAGCAATATGCCGCGCCCGGAAGGCAACACCCGCCGCGACAGTATTGTGCTCAGCGTTCTGAAAGATGAGTGGTTTGGTGGAGTCAAAGCAGGATTGTTGGAAAAAATGAGGTGAAATGAAACGAGGGTAACGCCCTGCTTTCGCCCTGCGCTACCCTCGACTTGGTTTTGATATCTTTATGTTTAAAACATTGCTTTTAAGCCTATTATCACATTTCCCAAATTATCACATCATCACATTTAACTTATGCTGCTACCGTTTCGGCATTGCGAACCAACAGTTGAAATCCGTTTCCATGAATGTTTACAATCTCAATATTGGAATCTTTTGAGAGCAGCTTGCGTAATTTGGTCACGAAAACATCCATGGAACGCGCTGTGAAGTAGTTATCCTCATGCCATATTTTGGTAAGGGCTTCTGAGCGTGTGGTCACATCATTGATGTATTTGCAGAATAATTTAAGTAGTTCTGACTCTTTGGGGCTTAGTTTCCACTGGTTTTCTTCGCCAGGATTTACATTGCCCTCAAAGGTAAGGATGCGCAAGGGGTAATTAAAGTGATATTGACCAATATGATATTCGCGTTGGTCATCTCGTGGATCAGGTGCCTTATTTACTCGTTTGAGTACTGCCTGAATGCGCAAAAGCAATTCTTCAGAGTTAAAAGGTTTGGAAATATAATCGTCTGCTCCAATTTTGAAACCTTGTACCACATCGTCCTTCATGGTTTTGGCCGTGAGAAAAATGATGGGGATTTCTTTGTTTCGTTCGCGAACGTCTTTGGCGAGAGAGAACCCATCCTTGCGGGGCATCATCACATCAAAGACACAAAGGTCATAATTGGATTTTTTGAAGGCTTCAAACCCCAATACGCCGTCGGTAGCGAGCGTTACCTCGTAATCGTGCATTTCGAGATAAGAGCGAAGTACATCACCGAAGTTTTGGTCGTCTTCGACCAGCAGGATTTTGTAATTAGCACTTGCCATGAGTGAAAAAGTCGGTCTGTGGATGAAAAAATAAGTTCCGAAAACGGATTAATCGGTCTTTTAACGCACACATTTGCTGTACAGTATGTGGAAATGATTTTTGTGCGAGAAAATGTTAAAATTGTTTTGAAAACCTGACTTGCTGTACCTTTAAGCTTCTTATTTACCATCATTCCCCTGTTTGACATTTAAAAATGTATTCAGCCAACGAACAACGTGCTCTGTATGAGTTGTCAAAGCAACTGTTGGAGAATCGCCCTGCCGATCTATTCGCCTCCACTACGGAGCAAAAAATTGATGATTTGCGAAGGATCATCCGCTACCATGAATGGCGTTACTATGTAAAAAACGATCCTGTTATCAGTGATTATGAATATGACCAATTGTACAAACAATTGGAAGCAATGGAAGCGGAATGGCCTGAAATGGTAACACCTGATTCTCCCACGCAGCGTGTGTCCAATGACTTGGTTGGACAGTTTGCGCAGGTGCAGCACATGACGCCCATGCTCTCATTGGATAATAGTTATGATGCTGAAGACTTGACTGACTTTGATGAATCCGTCAAAAAACTGTGCGGATTGCCCAAGGATAGTGTAGTGGAGTATTGTGTAGAGCCCAAATTTGATGGTGGTACGGTGGTCCTGTTGTATGAAAACGACCGCCTTGCCCGTGCAGCTACCCGAGGAAACGGTGCTGTGGGCGATGATATTACTGCCAATATGCGAACACTTCGTTCAGTGCCGTTACAGGCCGGCTTTTCGCAGTATGGTATTGCCAAAGCAGAGCTGAGAGGGGAGGCCTTGATTCGTAAGGAAGTCTTTGAAAAAATAAACGCCCGACGGGCAGAAGCGGGAGAATCGTTATTTGCCAATCCTCGTAATGCTGCCACCGGAGGGCTTCGCATGAAAGATCCCAAAGAAACGGCGGAGCGCGGACTCGAGGCCTTTGTTTACCAAATGGGTTATGCCATTGATCAAAACGGAAATAATGTGTTGGAGCGTTTCGCTTCTCATGATGAATCCATTCATTTGCTCCGCTCGCTTTCCTTTAAGGTGCCTTTGCATGTGCCGGAGCCCAACAATCATTTGGAGGAAACTAAAACATGTAAAGATATATCAGAGGTCATAAACTTTTGCAGCGCATGGCAGGAATACCGTGATGAATACCCGTACGAGATAGATGGCATGGTAATCAAGGTAAACAGTCTGGATCTGCAGGCTAAATGCGGTACCACAAGCCATCACCCACGCTGGGCCATTGCCTTTAAGTTTAAAGCACGGCAAGCCACCACCAAACTGCGTGATATTGAGTTTCAGGTAGGTAAAACTGGGGCAGTAACCCCGGTAGCCAAATTGGAGCCTGTGCCTTTGGCAGGGGTCACGGTTCAAAATGTGAGCCTTCACAATGAGGATTTTATTCGTAGCAAGGACATTCGCATTGGGGATCAAGTTTTGGTTGAACGGGCAGGAGACGTTATTCCTTATATTGTAAAAAGCCTGCCCGAATTGCGTGACGGCACTGAGCAGGAAGTGAAGTATCCAACCCATTGTCCGGTATGCCACAGCCTTTTGGTGAAACCTGAGGATGAGGCTATCTGGCGCTGCGAAAATGCTGCATGTGAGGCACAAGTATTGCAACGCATGATTTTTCATACCTCAAAGCACGCCATGGATATTGAGGGGCTGGGCGAAAGCACCATTGAACGGTTTTACAAGCTGGGATGGCTACACTCCATTGCTGATCTTTACAGGATTGATTACGGTGCAGTTGCCCAATTGGACGGATTTGGGGAAAAATCTGCCAATAACTTGCAGTTGGCCGTGGAAAAGGCCAAACAAAACCCCATTCATCGCTTATTGCATAGCCTCAGTATTCATCACCTCGGTCAAAAAGCGGGCAAGCTTTTGGCTGCGGAGATCAATCATGTCATGGATCTGCGGGATTGGGATCTTGAAAAATATCAGACCATCAAGGATATTGGTCCGGTACTGGCTCGCAATGTACAAGCCTTCTTTGCACAAGATAATAACGTTGCCCTATTGGAAACAATGGAACAACTTGGCGTCAATATGCACCAAACGGAAGCCGATAAGAAAGCAGATGTGAATACCGATGGCGTATTATACGGTAAAAGCATACTGTTTACTGGCACTTTAAGCCAAATGACACGTGAAACAGCAGAGAAACTTGCCGCCGCGGCAGGCGCCACATTAGCCAGTGGCGTAAGCAAGCACCTGAGCATACTGGTAGTAGGTGAAAAAGCGGGTTCAAAACTTAAAAAAGCGCAAGAACTTGGTTCGGTAGAAATTTGGAGCGAGACAGCATTTTTGGAACGGGTAGGCTCATTCCATTTGCTTTAACAGCCGTCCGGCTATGGTTTCCCCAATGGCCAATGACGCGGTAGCCGCAGGGCTGGGGGCATTGCATACATTGAGTATTCGGGCTTGTTCATAGATCAAAAAATCATCTGAAAGATTGCCTTTGCTGTCGCAGGCCATAGCCCTCACACCTGAACGGCCCGGCACCAAATCAGCTGATGTTATTTCTGGTATCAATCGTTGCAAGGCCTTGACAAAGTGGGCTTTTACATAGGAGCGCTTCATCTCTTCCCAGCCAGTTTGCCAATATTTTCGGGCTATTTTTTGGAAACCCGAAAAACGTATGATTTCATATAATTCTTTGATATTTAGATCATAACGAGAATACCCTTCTCGCCTAAAGGCCAATACCGCATTTGGCCCGGCCTCAATACCTCCCCGTATCATACGGGTAAAGTGCACGCCCAAAAAAGGAAAAGCGGGGTTGGGCACCGGATATATCAGATTGCGCACCAAATGTTGTTTTCCGGGAATTAAATCATAATACTCACCTCGAAAGGGCAGGATTTGCAGGGAACTATCCTCTCCGCTCATCTGGGCTATTTTGTCCGAATACAAGCCTGCGCAATTGATGAAATAGCGGCAATGAATCGTCTGGGCTGCCGTCTCTACCACTATATGATTGGGATTTTTGCGCAAGCCTGTAACTTGGTGCCTGTTTAATATATCCACACCCTGTTCCAGTAACAATGCTTTGTACTTATGAGCTACGGTTTCGTAGTCTATGATTCCTGTTTGAGGTACCCATATCCCCTCCAATGCTTGCACATGTGGTTCTATTTCGTGGATTTCCTCCGGTCCAATTCTTTTGAGTCCCTTCATTCCATTAGCAATACCCCGTTGCCATATCTTTTCTAATTGCCCGAGTTCCTCTTGGTTAACGGCTACAATGATCTTTCCGCATACATCATAAGCAACATCATATTTTTGGCAAAAATCAAGCAATAAGTTATAGCCACGCAAGCAATTTTGGGCCCTCAAACTACCTGGGGCATAATAAATACCACTGTGAATCACACCGCTGTTATGGCTGCTCTGGTGCATGGCAACATCCCTTTCTTTTTCTAAAATGCAAATCCTCAAATGGGGTCTTTGCTGGCTTAATTGTAATGCGGAGGCAAGCCCGACAATACCTGCGCCCGCTATGGCAACATCGTAAATCATATTCACTAATTTTAGGGCGAAGGAACAACACAAAAGCAAAATAAAGTTAGGAAAATTTTAAAAAAATGGCTGTAGCGTTAAACCCTTGCTAAAACGCGATATGGCTCTTGTTACATTGGTTGTGAATGAGTTACGTTTGCTGAAAATGAAGCACTAACATGAATAAAACTCGATTCTTTTTGCCTGCCTTGGCCCTTTTGCTCAGTCTGAGCGCTTGTGATGATGACCCCAACCCATTGCTCTTGCGTACCTTTGATGTAAGGTGGTATGATGATGACAAAACAGGTACACAAACCTTGGGAGATGCCCTGACCTTCGATATTGAAATTAGTACCACGGATGACGACCCTGATGATCAGTTCATTACAGAATGGAACTTTTCATATAACGTCAATGGAAAGTTTACTGAAACCCTGCAAGGGGATGATGATAACAGTAACTCGGTTGGTTTTAATGCGGAAGTATTTATTGATCGCCTCCGAACACCTGGCAATGAGAAGTTGACCAAAGGTGATGTGGTTGAATTCCGTATTTGGGCCATTGACAATGATGGCACGGAAGTGGAGCAGTATCACCGATATATATTGGAAGAATAGGCATATTTATGACACTAAGAAACGATACCGGAATTTGTACCTTTATTCCGGCACCGATTCTTAATGGCGGTTGACGAGGAGGGGGTTTACTGAATTCCTCCTCGTTAACCGCTTTATTATTCGCTTACAGGCGCTGGGGTGTTGCTAATGCTCACGGGGTTGGGATTCAGGGTGTCCGACTCTATCAAGCCATCACGCAGGCGCACCACACGGTGAGCGTGCAAGGCAATATCATGTTCGTGGGTAACCAAAATAACGGTATTTCCAAGTTTGTGGATTTGCTCAAACAGGCCCATGATCTCGTAAGAAGTCTTGGTGTCCAAGTTGCCTGTAGGCTCGTCAGCAAGTATGATGGCAGGATCATTGACCAAGGCGCGCGCCACTGCCACCCTTTGGCGTTGACCACCGGAGAGTTCATTGGGTTTGTGGTTTACCCTGTCACCCAATCCTACGGATTCTAATACTTTCCGGGCTTTTTCCAAGCGGGCTTCTTTGCTCATACCGGCATATACTAAAGGTAGCGCCACGTTTTCCAGGGCTGAAAGGCGTGGCAAAAGATTGAATGTCTGGAACACAAAGCCTATTTCTTTATTTCGCACTTCTGCCAAATCTCCGTCGTCCATGGTGCTTACCTCCGTACCATTAAGCCAATATTCACCCCGAGAAGGAGAGTCGAGGCAGCCTAAGAGGTTCATCAAGGTGGATTTTCCTGATCCTGATGGCCCCATTAAAGCCACGTATTCATTTTTGTTAATCTCCAATGAAACGCTTTTCAGGGCCTCTACCTTTTCAGAACCCATAACATAGGTTTTGTTTAAATCACGAATGGAAATCAGCATGTGTTAAAATAATAATGAGTTATAATAATGAAGGCCAACTAAGTAATGACCTTGGGTACCCTAAAATACTGTGTATCGTGTTTGGGTGCGTTGGTCAGGGCTTCTTCTGTTGTAATTTTCTGGTTTACAATGTCTTCTCGCAAGGCATATTCTTGTTCGTTTAAGTAAACCAGTGGCGTTACCGCTTCCGTGTTCAAACTTTGGAGTTGATCCACCATATTCAGGATATTTTGCAGGTCTGCTCCAAGTTGTTCGCGTTCAGCATCGGCCAATTGTAGTCGGGCCAATTTTTCAAGCCTCGAAATAAGGGCATTGTTGAGTTCCATAAAAAAAGTATAGATGTTTGAGGGCTAACGTCCGTTGAAATGGTTAAAATGGGCGATGTAATTTATTCCTCGGCTTCTTCGCCGAAAACTAATCCTCCCCCTGTTTCATGCCGCCGATCTCTAAGCGCATTTTGGGCTTCTTCGGGGTTCCATTTCCACAACCCTTCCTGGTATTCACGTGTCATCAGGGCCATGTTGTCAAGGTGTTTTTGGCGCTGGGCAAGTGGGTACTTGTACTTGGCCCACAGGCTTTTTTCATCAAAAGTGACGCCTGTGGCGATGGTTTCTCGCATGGCGTAGATATAAGCAAGCGACTCTGTGCGACGGCGCAACCAGTCACTAATGCTAAGTGCGGGGCTACCATGTCCCGGGATAAGCCGTGTGAACCAGTTCTTATCATGTACTTTGATCAATTTGTCCAAGGTCTCAATGTAATCAGAGCTGCTATGGCCAATAAAAGGGAATTCAATATCAGACAAATAATCACCGGACAAACAAAGTCCCAAATGCCAAATAATCATAATAATACCATCAGCGGTATGGCCAGGGGCATTGTAAAAGCTCATTCGGGCTCCTCCCTGCCTAAATTGAGCCCCATCCCGATACACCAAAAAATCGCCAACGGGGTATTTGATGGGATATGAACGTTCCAAATAATATTGTTGGTCAAAGTCAAGGCAGGCTTGAAGGGCTTTTTCTTTGTCCACGGCTTCATCCATTAGTTTGCTCATGAATACCTTATCCGGCTCAAAAGCGCCAAAACCGATGATGTGGTCGTGATCAGAGTGGGTAAAGACCAAATACAGAAGTCTGTGCGCGCGGATGGTATCTACATAGCTTTTTATCGCCATTACTTCATGTGGTAACCAGCCTGGATCAACAATAATGATGGCTTCGTCCGTACGCACCACGATTGAATTGGTCTGGTATAATGCACTCTGAAAGACCGTAACGTATGGGTCTCTGTATATGATTTGACTCATAATGGTATCTGGAAATGTTGTATTTTGTTGTTTATCTTCGGGTAATGATTCTTCTTGGAAAAGGGTTTTTAGTGTTGCCCGAACGGAGTAATTCGTCCTTACAACGATCCATAAAACTAATGCCAAGTTTAAAAAACAATATCTTTAGTTTTCGCTTTGTACTTTTGCGGTCGCACAAATGTACAATTTGCATCGTCGGATTGTTTACCCCAAAACTATAAATTCATTTTCATGGGAAATGTAGTGGCTATTGTTGGCCGCCCAAACGTCGGGAAATCAACACTTTATAATCGTCTTGTTGGAAAACGGGATGCCATCACGGATGACTTTTCTGGTGTCACGCGCGACAGAAAATACGGATTTTGCGAGTGGAACGGCAAGCGTTTTACGGTTGTGGATACTGGTGGTTTCGTGCACGGTTCTGATGATGTGTTCGAAGCAGCCATCCGGCAACAGGTAAAAATAGCCCTGGATGAGGCTACGGTGATCTTGTTTATGGTGGATGTCCAAACGGGTATTACGGATCTTGACGATGAAGTGGCCAAAATATTACGACGCAGCAAGAAGCAGGTTGTTTTGGTTGTGAACAAGGTGGACAACAGTCGGAATATGTTGGAGGCCAATGAGTTCTGGGGGCTTGGCTTTGAAAATACATTTTTTATTTCCAGTGTGAGCGGAAGTGGTACGGGAGATCTGCTTGACATAGTGGCCGAAAGCATAGAGCATGACGAGCCTTTGGAGACTGAACTGCCCAAATTTGCCATTATAGGTCGCCCTAACGTAGGCAAATCATCCCTGACGAACGCCCTGCTTGGCGAAGACCGCAATATCGTAACGCCTATTGCAGGTACTACCCGGGATCCTATTCACTCTGTGTACAATAAATTTGGTAAGGAATTTATCCTGATTGATACTGCGGGTATCCGCAAAAAGCAAAAAGTGGAAGAAGATCTTGAATTTTATTCCGTTATGCGGGCCATTCGGGCTGTGGAGGAATCCGATGTTTGTCTTTTGGTGCTGGATGCCACACAAGGTATTGAAAGTCAGGATCTTAATATACTTTCTTTGGCCAAAAAACGCCACAAGGGTGTCGTTATATTGGTCAATAAATGGGATCTGATGGAAAACAAAGACACCAATTCGGCACGTGATTACGAAGCGGCGATCAAACGCCGTATGGCACCATTTGACGATGTGCCCGTACTGTTTATTTCTGTTCACGAAAAACAGCGTATTTTTCAGGCTATTGAAACAGCGCTTGAGGTGTTCCAGAACAGGACACGCCGCATCAAGACCTCAGAGCTAAACGAACTGATTATGAAGGTTGTAGAGGAAACACCACCGCCTTCTATCAGGAGTCGGTACCCCAAATTCAAATATGTTACGCAGTTGCCAACGCATTATCCCTCTTTTGCGTTCTTTGTAAACAACCCAAACTGGGTTAGAGACAGCTACGTACAGTTTCTGGAGAATCAGATCCGCAAACATTACAACTTTAAAGGGGTGCCTATGGAATTGTATATGCGAGAAAAAAGTTGATAGATCCCGTGCCTACACAGCTGGTTTTTCACTGATACACCTTTCACACTATGTGCCATTGCGCACATATCACCTTTCACCTACTATGCCACACAAACTATTTCTCAGCATTTTTGCTCTTATGCTACTGCTTGCCGCATGTGATAAAAAGGAGGCTATACCGGCGTATGTTGAGCTCAAACCTTTTGTCATAAACGCTGAAGGCGGCGCGGCATCGCATAAAGTAACCGAAGGTTGGTTTAGGATCAACAAGACTATTTTGGGAGAATTTCTGGGAGCCTATACCCTGCCCGGTTCAATACCTGTACTGTCAGAAGGAGAAACAGAGATTGTTGTCTTACCGGGGGTAAAGGAAAATGGTATCGCCTCAACACCCGGGCTGTATCCGTTTTTTGTACCCTACACTACTAAAGTACAGCTCAAGCCTGGTGAATCCACTATCGTGACCCCTGTTACGAGTTATGATCCTAATACAAAATTTATCTGGAGTAGCAACAAATCAAGTTTTGACGGTGCAGCCGTTCCTATTGATAATTTGGATGGGGATAAAAATTTAAACTATAAATACAGCAATGACGGCTTTGAGGGCCGCTGTTTGCTTATGGAGGTAGATACAGCCCATACCATTATGGAAATTGCCACGGAAAAGGTTGCCCTTCCAGCAAAGGCAGATCGTGCAACATGGATTGAGCTGCACCATAAAAACGACGTACCGTTTTTGTTGGACCTTATTGGTTACGATAAAAGCGGTTCGGAAAAATTTATTTCTGTTTTTCAGTTCAACCCTACGAAAGAGAACAACTGGAATAAAATTTACCTTAATATTACCTTCTTAACAGCCGAAGAGCAGATTTATAACGAGGGCTTTAAAGTTTTTTTTCGCGCCGTCCTGCCTCGTGATATAGCAACAGGCAAATACACAAAGATCCAGGGCAATGTGCGCTTAGACAACCTGCGTATCCTGCATTTTTGATTAGAACAGCATAATGTCCCGATTACAACGACAATTTGACACCCGCGTTTTTGCCTGCCTTGATTTTCTGACGGCCATGTTGGCCTGGGCCCTGTTTTTTATATACCGTAAACAGGTAGAGGGCGCGCCCTTGGATGTTTCCATATTGCAAGATCCAAATTTTGTATTGGGAATTTTGATTGTGCCGACCGGGTGGGTGCTATTGTACGCTATATTTGATCATTATCTTGATATTTACAGGATGTCAAGGGTGGCTACTTTGGCGGCTACCTTTTTCCTTAGTTTTTTTGGCGTTGTCTTCTTGTTTTTTTCGTTGATATTAGACGATGTCGTGCGAGATTATCGAACGTACTACCAGTCATTCCTGATCTTGTTGGGCTTGCATTTTTTGCTAACTTCAATTGCGCGCATGATTTTGCTCACCAGGGCCAGCCGAAGGTTAAAAGCAGGGAAAGTCACGTTTAATACCCTGTTGATTGGTGGCAATCATAGTGCTTTGGAGTTATATTTGGATATTTCTGGGCGAGAAAAAGGGCTTGGCAACCGATTTGTAGGTTATATTGATACCAATGGTGGGGCTGAACAAGTGCTCAGTGCTCATTTGCCCTGTAAAGGCAAAACGGCTGACCTGGCATCCGTCATCCGTGAGAACGAAATTGAGGATGTTATCATCGCTATTGAAACTTCCGAGCACAACCGCCTTCGTGAAATACTGAACACCCTCTTTGATTTTGGCAATCAATTATTGGTGCGCATTATACCTGACATGTATGATATCTTGCTCGGCACCGTGAAAATGAACCATGTTTATGGTGCGGTTCTGATCGAGATACGGCAGGAGCTGATGCCCAAATGGCAACGTGTCATCAAACGTTTTTTGGATGTTTCAGTCAGTTTGCTCGCTCTCTTCTTATTGTCCCCTCTGATTTTGTACCTTGTGATTCGGGTGAAACTATCCTCTCCGGGTCCTATTTTTTATGGACAGGAGCGCCTTGGGCTTCATTTCCAGCCTTTCAAAATTATTAAGTTCAGATCCATGTATGTCAATGCGGAAGACGCCGGGCCACAGCTTTCCCGTGATGGTGATCCGCGAGTGACCCCTTGGGGTACTACCATGCGCAAATACCGCTTGGATGAGATTCCCAACTTTTGGAATGTACTGCGCGGGGACATGTCACTCGTAGGGCCTCGCCCGGAACGCCGTTTTTTTATTGAACAAATTTTGGAACAAAACCCGCATTATAAGCACTTGCTGAAGGTGCGCCCTGGTATTACATCCTGGGGGCAGGTAAAGTACGGCTATGCTTCCAATGTGCAGGAAATGCTGCAACGATTGCGTTTTGATTTACTTTACATTGAAAACATGTCACTCGCACTTGATTTCAAAATCATGTTTTATACCGTATTGGTACTGATTCAAGGACGGGGCAAATAGTGCGGTCACCGCTTTGTGCGGTTATGCTCAACGAATCAAGGTCACTTGCCCTGATTCTACCTCTTTGAATCCGTCATTATACTCTACCTCTACCCGCCAGATGTAAACTCCTGCGAGACATGATGAGCCGCGAAACGACCCGTCCCAGCCCCTTGATGCATCGTTGGCCATGAAATCCTGATCTTCATACAGTAATTCACCCCAACGATCATACACCTTAAAGTTTACAATGCGCCGAATTTGAGTTCCTTTGCCATGCACGACAAGGCGATCATTTTCTGTGTCGCCATTAGGTGAGAAGCCTGTAGGTACATACACCCCACGTGGTTTTTTTACGCATACATCTAACTCTCCCGTTCCAAAACAGCCTCTTTCATCAGCCACTATCAGGGTTGCCCTTATCGCAGATTGGGGTTTGGCTATTACCTCCGAGCAGTCTGGATCAAGACAGCGCAAGGTGTCTTTAGGTCCACCACGCCAGGAATATATAAGTCTCCCAAAGGTATTCGCTATTTCGGGACTAAGCAGGAGGCTGTCTCCGAGCGTAATGCAGGTGTCAGCGCCTAAGTTGACCTCAATACGAGGCGGTTGTATTAGTTGGGCACTTATGCTTGCAGTACAGCCATTGTTGTCACGCACCTGCAACTCATACACGCCTGCCTGAAGCGAGAAAAACGCGCTGCTACCGTCAAAGGGGCCATTGTTTAGGCTGTAGCGATAGGGTATTTGCCCGCCAGTTACCACCAATCGGATACGACCGTTTTGATCGCCGAAGCATAATAAAGGCGTGATCTCCACATTCACGGCCAGAGAATCAGGATCGGGGATGTTGATACTGCCCATTGCCGTACATCCATTCTTGTCGGTGACTGTGGCGACGTAATCTCCTGGGCCAAGGCCTGTACGCAAGGAGTCTTTTTCGCCATTGTCCCAATCAATTTTATAGGGTGCCGTGCCCCCGCTAACGCTCAGATTGGCTTGTGCGTTGAGGTCGCCACTACAACGCAGTGGTGTTGCCATAAAACGCAGGTTTATGGGTTGGGGCTCCGTTATGAAAACAGTATCTCTTCCTTCGCACCCTTTTATGTCCTCGGCGCGGACAACATAACGCCCGGGTGCAAGCCCGGTAATTTCAGGACTTAGTTGGCCGCCTTCCCATTCATAGATAAGGATTGGCATGCTTCCTTTGGCTTCTGCTTTTGCTTTGCCATCATTAGCACCGAAGCAGCTGACATTGGTGATTTGTGTGTTGATATCAATTGCTGGTGGGTTAGGGGGAGTGACCGATGTGGTTCCTGTGCACCCCAATGCATCAGTGGCTGTTACCGTGTATGTAAGTCCTCCGCAGATGTTTTTGACCAAGGTGGTGCTTTGTCCTACTATGCTCCATTGATAGGTGTAGCGTGTGGTGTCGCCGTTGCCTGCCCCGCCTGTTATTTTATTGATTGCGGCATTGACATCACATACGCCGAAGCATGAGGCATCCGAGTTGGTGATATTGATCAAAATAGGTTGAAGGGCGAAGGCTTGTGCCTGACCCGTTGTGGAGCAAGATTTGGCATCTGTCACGGTAAGGGTATAAGTGCCCGGGGCCAGGTTTTTGATATCAGAGGAGGTACTGCCATTGCTCCAAAGATAAGTGTAAGGGGTGCCATTGCCACCTTTAGCGGATGCTGATATTTCGGCGTTATTTTCTCCAGAGCAGGCGGAGCGCACCACAGCAATACTAAAGCTAAGGGAGTCCGGTCGGCTTATGGAACTTGTGGCGCTGTTGGTGCAGCCTAAGGCATCAGTGGCGGTTACAGTGTAAGTGCCCACTGTCAGGTCCGTAATTTCACTTCCTATTTTGTTGTTGCTCCATAAAAAAGTGAAATTGCCGTTTCCTCCAGTGATTTGTTCAACGTTTACTTTTCCATCGGCGCCTGCGAAACACGTGATATTGTTAGCAAGCAGATTGATTGCGATTGGCTTGGGCTGATCAACCGAGCCCAGCGCAATGACATTGCAATTGTTTGAATCCGTGATGGTTACGTTATATGTTCCTGCGCCAAGGCCTATTGCCAAGGCTGTTTGCTGATTAGCCGGATCATTCCATTGATAACGCAGGTTACCCGTGCCTCCCATGGCCACCACTTCAAGGCTGCCACTTTTTTCGTCAAAGCAGCGGGTATTCTTGGTGATAATATCCTTAACTCGCAAGGTGTCTGGGCAAGATAGGAAGACCGTTGTCGTCAAGGTACAGGCTGAGGCATCGGTAAGGGTCAGGCTGTAGGAGCCGCAAGGGAGGCCAGTAAGATTAGCGGTGGTTCGGCCATTGCTCCAAAGGTATGTGTACCCGCCGTTGCCGCCTGTTGCATTTGTGGTCAGGCTTCCGTTTTGCTGGCCGACACAGGTTGGAGGCGTTTGGCCAATTTGTATATTCAATGCTATAGCAGCGTTTATTTTAAAAGAAAGTGTGTCCTTGCAGCCGGCATCATCAGTGATTGTTACCTGATAATCTGCTGGGCAAAGGGTATTGCTTTGGTTTGTTCCGGAGGGTATCTTGGGGTCATTCCACTCAAATTGATATTGGCCGTTCCCGCCCACAACCGTCAAAGTCACCTCACCGTTGCATTGCTCAAAACAGCGTTCATTTTTGATATTGGTGGCGCTTCCTATCAATTCATTGGGTTGGTTAAGGGTAATGCTTGTTGAGGTGGTGCAACTTTTGTGATCCGTTACTGTAACTGTGTATATGCCTGATTTTAAATTGGTTATAGTAGATGTGACAGCAGTGTTTGTCCAAGCGTATCGTATGGGTTGGGTGCCTCCACTGGCAAAAACAGTAGCGCTTCCATTCTGCCCGCCAAAACAAGTGATGTTGCTGAATTTAGTACTATCCACTACTAAGCGCGGAGGTTCCAGGACTTGTATCAAGGTAGCAACGTCACAGCCATTTTTATCCGTGACAATAACGCTGTGAAATTTTGCATCCAAGCCACACACCTTGTTCATGAGTACATTTGAGGTAGTACTGCCATTGCTCCAAAGGAAATTATAAGGCGGTACGCCGCCCGTTACGGTAAGCGATGCACATCCATCAGTGCCACCAAAGCAGGATACTGAATCCTGGGTGCGTTGAAATTCAAATTTGGGCGGCTGATTGATGGTAACGGTATCTCTGGCAGTGCACCCATTGGCATCCTTAATGATCACAACATAAGTGCCTGCAAGGGTATTCTTGGTGATAATATCCTTAACTCGCAAGGTGTCTGGGCAAGATAGGAAGACCGTTGTCGTCAAGGTACAGGCTGAGGCATCGGTAAGGGTCAGGCTGTAGGAGCCGCAAGGGAGGCCAGTAAGATTAGCGGTGGTTCGGCCATTGCTCCAAAGGTATGTGTACCCGCCGTTGCCGCCTGTTGCATTTGTGGTCAGGCTTCCGTTTTGCTGGCCGACACAGGTTGGAGGCGTTTGGCCAATTTGTATATTCAATGCTATAGCAGCGTTTATTTTAAAAGAAAGTGTGTCCTTGCAGCCGGCATCATCAGTGATTGTTACCTGATAATCTGCTGGGCAAAGGGTATTGCTTTGGTTTGTTCCGGAGGGTATCTTGGGGTCATTCCACTCAAATTGATATTGGCCGTTCCCGCCCACAACCGTCAAAGTCACCTCACCGTTGCATTGCTCAAAACAGCGTTCATTTTTGATATTGGTGGCGCTTCCTATCAATTCATTGGGTTGGTTAAGGGTAATGCTTGTTGAGGTGGTGCAACTTTTGTGATCCGTTACTGTAACTGTGTATATGCCTGATTTTAAATTGGTTATAGTAGATGTGACAGCAGTGTTTGTCCAAGCGTATCGTATGGGTTGGGTGCCTCCACTGGCAAAAACAGTAGCGCTTCCATTCTGCCCGCCAAAACAAGTGATGTTGCTGAATTTAGTACTATCCACTACTAAGCGCGGAGGTTCCAGGACTTGTATCAAGGTAGCAACGTCACAGCCATTTTTATCCGTGACAATAACGCTGTGAAATTTTGCATCCAAGCCACACACCTTGTTCATGAGTACATTTGAGGTAGTACTGCCATTGCTCCAAAGGAAATTATAAGGCGGTACGCCGCCCGTTACGGTAAGCGATGCACATCCATCAGTGCCACCAAAGCAGGATACTGAATCCTGGGTGCGTTGAAATTCAAATTTGGGCGGCTGATTGATGGTAACGGTATCTCTGGCAGTGCACCCATTGGCATCCTTAATGATCACAACATAAGTGCCTGCAAAAAGATTGGCAATGCTGGCTGTACTCCCAATGGAGTCGTTGTTGCTTAGCTTGCGCCAGGTAAACATGACATTTCCTGTAGTGCCGCTGGCAGTGGCAATGGCAGATCCTGTATTGCCATTGAAGCAAAGCGCATCAATTGAAATTGTATTCACTTCACATTGTGCTGCAATGTTAATACTTGAAAACAAGCATATTACGTATAAAGAAATAGTCCAAATTTTTTTTTGGATCATTAACATTACTCGAGGGAAATTCATTGTTGTAAGGGTAAAATACGATGAGCGTTCAATCAAAGGTATATATGATTTAAGGCAAGACACATTTTTTTCAAAAAAAGCTCAATGATAAGGTGACCAAAAATTAAATTAACGTCCTATTAACGAAGCAGAAAGATTCTGTGTTGGAACTGCTGGGTTTTTCTTTTTTTTTCGTGTCTTTGCGCTGGGATTTTAGTTAGCCCTTTTATCTGAACGTGTCACGCCCTACATCCAGAAATGCTCCAAAGCTATCGGAATATACCGATACAGAATTGATTTCACTTCATTTAAGTGAACAGAATCCGCTGTATTTCAATGAGTTGTATCGGCGTTATTCTCGTAAGGTTTTTGCCAAATGTATTTCAATGTTGTCGGATGAAGGTCAGGCCCGAGACGCCACGCAAGAAATATTTATCAAGATCATGTTGAATTTGGCGCGTTTTACCGAGTTGTCCTCTTTTTCAACATGGATATATTCGATTACCTATAATTACTGCATTGACATTATAAGGAAGCGGAAAAAGATGCCAACAATTTATTCCGATGATATGGGCCGTATGAATCGGGATACCGAGGAGGTAGATGACATTCCCGACAGCATATTGTATGAAATGGAAGAGGAGAGATTAAAAAAAGTATTAGACCTTATTCCTCCCGGAGACAGGGCCATACTGATGATGAAGTATGCCGAAGATTTATCCATTAAGGAAATTGGAGATGTTTTGGGGAAAACAGAGAGTGCCATAAAAATGCAGATTATGCGCGCAAAGCACAAAGCCCAAGCTGTTTACGAAGAAGAGTTTGGCAAATTGCCTATTATTGAAACGAATTGATTTTTGCCTATAGAAACAGTATTTTTTACACCCGCGTCTGGTAAAAGCAGGATAATAAGTATCAACCCGACCTTTACCCGACGCACAACCATGAACCGATCATGGCAAATAATTTAAAAAAAATGTTCGAAGACGGTGAGGGGAAATTTCCCGAAGAACTTGACCGCATTATGGCTGACCAAGTAGCGTCAGTGTCCATGTATGGCAAAATGACCGATGTATTCGGGCCATGTGCCTTGCGTACCTTCACCATGATCCTGGGTGGCGCGCCGGACCCCAAGGGGCCACAGACTAGTGTGGATGACTGGCGGCGCAAGCCGGTAAACACCAAGGGCCTCGAATAGATACCCGTATTTTTAATCTTAATACAATCCTCTTTTTTGACATGACTTTTTGGGAAAGGTTGGTAAACGGTGTTTCCAACGAGTTTATTAACAAATTTTCGGCCATTATACCACAGGCGATGTTCGCTCTGTTGGTTTTCGTTGTGGGCTGGATCATTGCCAGCACATTCAGGAAAATCATCCGGCGCCTATTTGCTGGTTTGGGTATTGATCGCTTGACGGAACAGTTGAACGACATTGAATTCGTTCAGAACAGTGGTATGCGGATCGAGCTTTCCAAAGTGCTTTCCAATATCATTTATTATGTGATGATGCTGTTTTTTATCATCATCGCAACAGATATGTTGGGTGTAGAAGCGATTACAACCATGGTTCGCGATTTGATCAATTATCTGCCTTCGTTGCTCACGG
Source organism: uncultured Saprospiraceae bacterium (assembly GCA_964539805.1). Lineage (GTDB taxonomy): Bacteria > Bacteroidota > Bacteroidia > Chitinophagales > Saprospiraceae > M3007. The sequence goes on from CAZIKN010000028.1 coordinate 27,252, forward strand.
CATTTGTTTTCCTTTTGCTGGGCATTTTTTTGGCGGATATGATCAGAGGTGCCGTGGAAACGGCTCTGCGTTCACTTGGTCTGCCTTCTGCCAAGATGATTGCTTCCGGGGTGTTTTACTTTTTGTTTATCACCATTGCGGTCAGTGCGCTATCACAGGCAAAATTTAACACCGGGTTTATTGCCGCCAACATGACTGTTTTGATCGGAGCATTGGCCCTTGCTTTTGCAGTGGGCTATGGGTTGGCTTCCAAGGAATTGGTTTCCAATTATTTGGCTGGCTTTTATAACAAGAACAAAGTCCGTGTAGGCGATGATATACGCATTATCGGGGTTAGGGGGAAAGTGGTTATGATTGATTCCAGTTCGCTGATTTTGCAAACAGAAGATCGCGCCATCGTGGTGCCCTTGAGCAAACTGACCACCGAAAAGGTAGAGGTGTTTTACCCTGACCCGAGTGATGACCCTGCGCTTATGCCGGGAGAGCCTGTTCAAAAAGAATCATTACACAATAGCCCATAATGGGACTAAACAATTGAAGGGGAGTCTGTTGTGGGCATACAAACAAATTTTTTTATTTATGAAGCATTTACTGCTTACTTCTATCTTGTTTTTTAGTATCCTCTTTGTGTTGAATGCCCAGAAAGACCCAACACAGATGACGGACAAACGTATGGACGAAGTGTCCGGAGCTTTGAAAAAAGAAAGCAACGGCTGGGTAAAAGGCGGTGATTTTGGTTTAAACCTTAGCAGTTTTGGTATCCGGAACCCCCGTTTGGCGGATGGTGCCAACCAGTTTGGTTTCGGCGGTATCCTCAACTTGTTTGCCAATCAAAAAGGCGCAAAGTCATTTTTTGAAAATTCTGCACTGCTTTCCCTCAGCATATTGCGCCAGGGTGGTAAAGATCAGGATTTTATCAAAAATGGTGATGTACTTCGCCTAAACAGTACTTGGGGCTATGCCATCAAGGGGGATAAGCTGTTTGCGGCCTTGGATGGCCGTATCGAATCACAACTGTTAAAAACGTATAAGGATGGCAAATTGGACGGTATTTTGGCATCTGATTTGCGCTCTCAGTTTCTGTCACCTGTCAGTATTTTGCTTGCGCCCGGCATTGTGTACAAACCCAGTGCGAAGTTGACTTTCTTTGTTTCTCCTGCTGCGGCTGACCTTATTTATGTAGGCAATGAAGCCCTGCGCCCGGGCGGAGCCTTGGGTAACGAAATAAAAGAAGATGGTACGGTGAAAAGCTCACGCCTACTTTTGGGGCCAGCCATACGCGCCAAATATACCAGTAACTACTACAATGATAAAGTGGCTGTGAATTCCTCCTTAGGCTGGAATGCCTCTTATTTAGATGCGCTCAATGGCCGTATTTTGTGGTCAAATCAATTGAATATTGCCATATTTAAAGGTCTTGGCTTAAAGTTGCTTGGCGAAATATTCTATGACCACTACACTACACTGGCTGTAGGTGATGATAGAACACAGGACAATACCGTGCTGGGCCCAACCTATCGCGGCGGCTTTTTCCTGACCTATTCGCGTTTACTGAAATAGGGCAAAAGGCGTCTTTCCTGTAAAAAAGCCGATTGCTCATACTGAACAATCGGCTTTTTTGTATATGTAAGGACAAGGATGTTTTAATTCTCCTCGAATTCGGACGCCAGGATGCCAACCACCTCGCGTACGGTTTCCTCTTCAAGGTCAGTACGGCGAATCAGTTCTTCCACGTTTAATTCCAATACCTGACGTGCGGTGTCGCATCCAATATTTTTGAATGCTTCTATGACCCATGGCTCGATAACATCGCTGAATTCCTCCAAGTCCACGTCATCAATTTCATACTCGGCCTGATTTCGATAAACATCAATTTCGTAACCCGTGAGTTTGGTTGCCAATTTGATGTTACTACCAGCCTTACCGATAGCAAGACTTACCTGATCGGCATCAAGGTAAACGGATACGCGTTTCTGCTCTTGGTTGATCTCTATATTGCTTATTTTGGCCGGTGTCAAACTGCGTTGGATAAACAGGGGCAGGTTGGTGGTGTAATTGATGATGTCAATATTTTCGTTGCGCAGTTCGCGTACGATGCCATGTATCCGGCTCCCTTTCACACCTACGCAGGCACCAACGGGATCAATGCGCTCGTCGTGGCTTTCCACTGCCACTTTGGCGCGGTCACCCGGAAGGCGTACGATATTTTTGATTTCGATGATACCGTCCTCGATTTCGGGTACTTCAGCCTCCAATAGTTTTTGCAGAAAGGCTGGGTCAGTACGGCTAAGCATGATGTAGGGAACGTTATTGCGCATTTCTACTTTGCGTACAATACCTTTAACCACATCGCCTTTGCGGTAAAAATCGCCTTTGATCATTTCGGTCCGAGGCAGGACAATCTCGTTTTTGGTTTCGTCATCCACGACCAAGATTTCCTTTTTCATAATTTGACTCACCTCGCCTGTGATGACATCGCCCACGCGTTCAGAGTATTTGCGGTAGATTTCATCTTTTTCCAATTCCATAATACGCGACACCAATGTTTGGCGGGCAGCCATGATGGCACGGCGACCAAAATCATCCGTGATATGGATCTGCTCGTAACATTCTTCGCCCACATCCACGCTTTCATCAATGGTGTGTGCTTCGGAGAGGCTGACCTGGCTGCGTTCATCCGTAACCTCGCCATCTTGTACCACTTCGCGCAGGCGCCAAATTTCCAAGTCACCCGTGCTGGTGTTTACGATTACGTCAAAGTTTTCATCGCTGCCATACTTTTTTTTGATCAGGGTACGGAATACGTCTTCCATTACCCTTACCATGGTTGGCAGGTCAATATTTTTTCCGGATTTAAAATCCGTAAATACATTTACTAAGTTCAACATATTTTATGTCAATTATGCTTGATGATGACAGGGTTTTAGGTGCAATTGGCGAAGGGATAAGGCCTTTTGGCACAGACCACTGATCGTTTACCGTATTTAAAATGCTAGTTTTACAATGGCTTTTTCCACGTTCTCGTATGGCACAAGTGTTTCCAGCAACACTTCCTTTTTTTTGTTGCCTTCCCGTTCAGTCACTTTGTTTTCCAGGACAAAATGCTCCTCTGTGGCGGATTTTAGCAGCCCTGTCAATTGGGTTTTATCTTTTAGGGTAACTGCCAGATTGCGCCCTGCGTTGTTTTTGTACTGCCGGGGGAATTTAAGTGGTCGCCCGATGCCTGGACTGCTTACTTCGAGCAGGTATTTATCACCGAGCCAGAGTTCTGAGTCCAAAAATGATTCGAGGTGACGGCTGAGTTTTTGGCATTTTTCAAAAGTCATGCCGCTATCGCTATCTGCAAAAACATAGAGTTTGTTGCCGGGGCGCAGCTCAATTTCTACGGTGAAGCAATCTTGAAATGCTTCATCCGAGTTATATTTGTCTTCTAAGATTTGTGCTATGCGCGCGGTGGTATCCATATTGAGGTGTAAGTGTAAAAAAAGAGGGAACCTGTCGGCTCCCTCTTTCAATTCACGCTGTAAAAATTTGTGCAAAGATACGACGGGTTTTGAAAAAAACAGCATTCTAAAAAAAAAATGCTAAATCCCTTGCTTGTCTTTGAACTTGGCACTGTTTTTTGAAAAATCATCGTGACATTTGCGCCGCATTGGAAAGGCAGCAAACAAGTCAATAAAGCTCCCGAGGCAGTGTATCGGTGAACAAAAAACAAATTCTTATAGCCATGGCTGAGTTAAAATACAAACGTATCCTTTTAAAACTATCCGGTGAAAGCCTTATGGGCAGTCAAAAATTTGGCATAACTGCTGATATGCTTCAGCATTATGCCTTGCAAATCAGGGAGTTGCAACAGATGGGCGCTGAAGTTGCCGTTGTCATCGGAGGGGGCAACATCTTTCGGGGTATTCAGTCAGAAGGGGCGGGCATTGAAAGTGTTACGGGTGATTATATGGGCATGCTTGCTACTGTTATCAATGGCCTTGCTTTACAAAGCGCCTTAGAGAGCATTGGGGTTTACACACGCTTGATGACGGCCTTAAAAATGGAGAGCATTGCGGAGCCATACATTCGCCGCCGGGCTATCAGGCACTTGGAGAAGGGGCGTGTGGTGATTTGTGCTGCGGGCACTGGCAATCCTTTTTTCACAACGGACAGCGCAGCGGCGCTCCGTGCCAATGAAATTGGGGCTGATGTGATTCTCAAGGGCACACGCGTGGATGGCATTTACACGGCAGATCCCGAAAAAGACCCCATGGCTGTCAAGTTTGACAAACTGACCTTTGCGAAAGTTATCAGCCTTGGCTTAGAGGTTATGGACATGACTGCATTTACACTTTGCCAGGAAAACAACATGCCTATCATTGTTTTTGACATCAACAAGCACGACAACCTTCGCCTGATTGCACAAGGGCATAATGTAGGTACTTTGGTAAAGGATTAACATCTGCCAGTATGTAAGCCTTTGGGGCTTGAGTTGCAAGTGAGCAACTTTGGAACCAAGGCTTGAAATCGGCGACAATATTTTTAGTATCTCCAACTTTTCAGGTCGGCGCCTGCCGGGGCATTTTTTGTCATGGTTGCGGCCCATTTAGGGATAAAATAACGGTGATAGCGCAGGCGAGAAATGGCATTGGGCTGGCTATGGTCGCCATTCCAGCAATGTTCGGCCCGATCTCCATAATCTACTTCGCCGTCATACGTCGGATTATTTAAGGATTTAAGGGTTTCTTCAGCGAGGTACACGGCGTTATTAAGGTAAAAGTTATCCATGTCACCGCAGTAGAGGTGGATTTTGCCGCGCCAACTCTGGCCTTTTTTGGGCCAATCCCGTTTTAGGATATAGCTCAGATCATAATTTTCCCGCCAATATTCTGCCACTTTGGGATTTATCTCTCCACTAATTTTATCCCATAGTTTTTCTGGGTAGCCATCTTTGCCCACGGGTGATGCTACCGCCTCCCAAATATCAAATTGTTGCCCACTTCGGTTTTTGGTGCCGAGGACCAATTCATATTGGTTCAAGCTGCGCAGCGTAGCGCTCACATGGCCCAAGTAATTGCGCGTGCCGGGGCGTTCAATATTACCAAAATCGCCTTGACGATAATAGAGGTTTTTGTCGGAGTAAATATCTACCACGGTGAATGCGCGAAAATCAATAGGATCGGGGCAGGCGGCATAACATCCGTTGAACTGGTCAGGATAAAATACCTGTACCGCAAGGGCTTCCCATCCGCCGGTGCTTCCGCCATAGGTAAACCTTGCCCAACCTTCGCCTATGCCCCTGAACCGTCGTTCTATCTCGGGAATCAGTTCGTACATGATAGCATCACCATAAGGGCCTACATTGGCAGAATTGACGGCGTAGGAATCATCATAAAATGGGCAAGGGTGCTGTATTTCCACGGCTAACACACGTGGAAAACCTGGCCCGGTCCACATTTTGTAAAAGTCATAAGCCTCTTGCTGCACGATCCGGTTATAAGCTTCCAAACGAAAGCGCTCACTGTATTCCGGTTTGAGATTAGGGTCGGGCGCTTCGGTACGGAAGCCATCAAAATCATCGGGGAAATGACCGTGGTATATCGCCAATGGATATTTGACGTCGGGATGCTCCTCCCAGCCTTCGGGCAATAAAACATGGGCACCGAGCTGCATGGGACGACCCCAAAATTCTGACAGGAGTTTGCTTTCTATTTTTATGTGTTTGATGTATTTTGTATCTTTCGGTGGTTCAATGGGTGGTATAACTTCAGAGAGCACCAAACGAATGGGGTCTTTTTTCCCGCTTTCGAGTTGTTTGAACGATATTGGTTTGGAATACAGGTTACCGGGTGCTTTATTCCATTGTTGGCCCTCGCCCCTATCCATTGGCATTTTCACCACGTAGCCATCTTTTCTTTTGAAGGTTTCATAACGATGCAAAACCGCTTGTACATAATAGTCCCCCGGAGGGCAGGTCAGGCAGGCTTTGTATGGGATACCCATACTCTCCACCTGTAAAATACCTTGGCTGGTTGGCAGACCAGTTTTCTACGTCCATGCCAAATATCTGGGCGGATTTGTAATCATCCCGTACTTGAAAACGGGGTTCGGGCGACTCTTTTTTGGCAATAATCAGTAAGAGGCGTCCATTTAAAGGGACATTGCTGTTTTCGGTAGGGAACCTTACCTCGAAGTTGCCTTGTGCCATCAAAGCGCCCGAAATCAAGTTGAGCAAAAGGAGTAGTTTTTTCATATTATGCAGGTAACCGTTGTGTGTGGCAAATGTAAGCAATGATTCCTATCATTTTATATAGGTGTCATTCATAATTGCTCGGCATTGAGTCAGTTTGCGGATTTCATGCTCCTCCTGAGGTTTTTGCTCTGACGAAATGCTGTGATGCCCAAAGGGAATGAGAATAGAAGAGTAAAAAGAAAAGAAAAGTGTGGTTTTTATTTGGTTTGCTATGCAAAACGCCTTTTAATATTTTAAATTACATGAAAAATGCAGATAACGCAGTAAATAGTGCAATGGCTTGCTCTGGTATTCGTATGTCCTTTGCATTATTATTTACGAATTTATTCTGACAGACATGACACACCATCAAATTCTTATTATCGGAGGTGGAAACGCAGGTATTTCTACGGCCGCGCAATTGCTGCGAAAAAACCGCAAGTTAGACATAGCCATTCTTGATCCTGCTGATAAGCATTATTACCAACCAGCCTGGACATTGGTTGGGGGCGGGGCTTTTGACATTGACAAAACCGTTAGATCCGAAGCGTCGGTTATGCCAAAGGGGGTAAAGTGGTTACAGCGAAAAGCGGTAGGATTTGCACCTGAACAAAATCAAGTCCAACTGGAAGGGGGTAGTACTATTTCATATGATTATTTAATCGTTTGTCCTGGCATACAATTGAATTGGAGTGCGATAAAAGGGTTGACCGAAACTTTGGGCAAAAACAACGTGTGTAGCAATTATTCCTTTGAAACCGCTCCCTACACGTTTGAATGTGTCAAAAATTTGAAAGGAGGTACGGCTTTGTTCCACAATCCTTCTACCCCCGTTAAATGCGGCGGAGCACCGCACAAGATTATGTACTTAGCCACGGACTACTTTCGCAAACACGGTGTTTTGAACGAAGTTGATGTACAATATTGGAGCGGCGCGGCCAAATTGTTTGCAGTGCCCAAATATGAAAAAACGCTACTTCAAGTAGTAAAACGCGGCAATATCAAACTCAATCTGATGTACAACCTTACGGAAATAAATGGCCCGAATCGCCAAGCAACATTTGTGGGTTTTGGCGAACACAACAATAATGAAGTCCACAAGGTCAATTTTGATATGATCCATGTCACACCGCCGCAAAGTGCGCCAGACTTTATTCGCAGCAGCGTATTAGCCAATAGTGCTGGCTGGGTTGATGTTGATAAAAATACACTCCAGCATGTTCGGTATGCCAATATTTTTTCCCTTGGCGATGCTGCGGGCTTGCCCATTTCCAAAACCGGCGCGGCCATTCGGAAGCAAGCACCTGTGTTGGTACAAAACCTGCTTGATGTTATGAGTGGACAAAAAGCCTCGGCCTCCTATCTTGGGTACACATCTTGCCCGCTCGTCACGGGTTATGGCAAGCTTGTTTTGGCAGAGTTTGACTACAATAATACGCCTATGGAGACCTTTCCATTTGACCAATCCAAAGAACGCTGGAGTATGTATCAGTTGAAGCGAGAAGTGCTTCCCCGTATGTATTGGGGTGCCATCCTCAAGGGGTTGGCCTAAACGTATGCTTGGCTTAAGGCGGTTTTGAAGATTTTCAGGATTGATTTCTACATTTTTCAAGGATTAGCTGATGAGAATATATGCACCTCTCTTTGATTCGGTTGTAAATCAACTTGAATGACTACTGTTGACTGTGCCCGTGATTTTTGTCACGGTAAACAAAGTTATGGGCCCCGATTTTTGTAAAAAATTAAAGGGAAGTCTATTTGGGTTTGTTACAAAACTGAAATAATCAGACCTGTGCCGACATTTCGAATTCAGCGTATATGACAAAAAAAATGCCCGTTTACAGCATCTGTAACCTTATGGGGTCAGACAGTTGTATGACAGAAATTCTGGTGACTAGTTTGCGGGCTTTTGTTAATGAGCACCCCAACATTATGTTCCCTCACCGACACAATTTTTACCAGATTGTGTACTTTACTCAAGGTGGAGGTTCGCATTCCATTGATTTTAAACGCTACGAAGTTAAGCCATATCAGGTTTACTATATGTCACCGGGTCAGGTTCACACTTGGGATTTTGATGGGGATACTGATGGGTACATTGTAAATTTCAACGAATCGTTTTTTACATCAATTTGTCACAATCCTAATTTCGTGCGTGATTTTCCATTGTTTGGTTCCATTGACAAAGTTTCGGTCAATGAATTGGTGCCCAGCCTCGCTATAGCGGTAGAAGCAATAATGGAGCAAATGCTGGACGAATATAAAAACGCGGAGGAACACATAATGGACATGTTGAGGGGCCTGCTGATAACCTTGTTGGTAAAATTGTCAAGGATAAATCCCACTAGTTTGGATAAGAATTGCTCTGCACACATACAGACGCTCATGCGGCAGTTTGAGCGCTTGGTAGAGGAATACCACCATGAGAAGCACCTGCCCAAAGAATATGCTGAAATGATGTTCATTACCCCCAACTACCTGAATGCCCTAAGCAATAATTACTTTAACAAAAGTGCTGGCGAGGTCATCAGAGACCGCATACTGCTGGAGGCAAAGCGTATGTTGGTAAATTCGGATATGTTGATCAGTCAAATTGCAGCCTCTTTGCATTTTGAGGACAATGCCTATTTTACGCGTTTTTTTAAAAAGAACCTTGGGGTTACACCAGAAGGTTTCAGGCAGGCTAATTTGCAGGGTTCCAATTAATCTGCGCCTTGAGTAGTACTCGAATTTTAGTGCTTTGAATAGGTTAATCTGCCTGATTATCAGGGATTTACCATTATGGGTTGGCTCAAAGTCACTTTACTTTGATTATTGACTCACTGGGTTGACTGAACCTTTGCAAGATCTTGCACCCGATGGTGCCCCTCAGCATAATATAGGCCTTTTGTGCGTACTTTCCCATCTGTGTGATAATTATCACGAAAACACTACGGACAATTACAAAACCTTTGCAGTAAATTTTATTAAAGTCATCAAATGGTCATTTTAGGTTATCTTGCATCAGCGCTCATTGGAATATCTTTGGGATTAATTGGGGGAGGGGGAAGTATTCTTACTGTTCCTGTATTGGTTTATCTTTTTGGCGTTGATCCAGTAATGGCCACAGCCTATTCTTTGTTTATTGTTGGCTCTACCAGCCTGATCGGGGCTTTGCCAAAATATCAGCAAGGCTTTGTGAATCTAAAAACTGCCGTAATTTTCGGCTTGCCATCTATTATTGCTGTTTATTCCACGCGGGCATTTTTGGTGCCGATTATACCGGACCCAGTAATAAGTATAGGCAGCTTTGTGGTTACAAAAGCCATGTTTATGATGGGTTTGTTCGCTTTACTTATGGTATTTGCGTCCATTTCCATGATAAGAGATAAAAAAAATGCTACTAATGCCACGGCAGTACAGGATCTTGAACCCCAACAATTTAACTATCCGATGATTTTACTGGAGGGGGGCTATAGTGGGCTTGCTGACAGGTTTGGTAGGAGCGGGGGGGCGGATTTCTGATCATACCGGCTTTGGTATTGTTCAGCAAGCTCCCGATGAAGCAAGCAGTGGGGACGTCCCTGTTGATCATAGCGGCAAAGTCATTGTTTGGTTTTGTGGGGGACCTGTCACATTATACTTTTGACTGTGCATTGCTGGGCACGGTATCTGCACTTGCCATAGCAGGTATTTTTATAGGCAACAAGCTCAGTGATCGTATTGATGGCAACAAGTTGAAAAAAGCCTTTGGTTGGTTTGTTCTGGTCATGGGCATCTATATTTTGATTAAGGAACTTTATCTTACACCCGTTAGCATTCACTAATCTGTCAATTAACAACAACTCTACAATATGTTTTTCCAACACGTTTATGACAAAAGCCTGGCGCAAGCCAGCTACTTTATTGGCTGCCAAAAGGCTGGTGTGGCCATGGTAATTGACCCCAAAAGGGATGTGGACACCTACCTTGATATTGCCAAACAAAATAATATGACCATTACGCATATTGCGGAAACACACATCCATGCCGATTTTCTTTCCGGCGCACGCGAGTTGGCGGCCCTCACCGGCGGGCAGCTATATCTTTCGGATGAAGGCGGCCCCGATTGGCAATACCAGTTCCCGCACGTGGGCCTGCATGATGGTGATATCATCAAGGTTGGCAATCTTTCCTTCAAGGTAATGCATACGCCAGGACATACCCCGGAAAGCATCAGTTTCCTCCTTACGGATCATCCCGCCTCTGAAGAACCGGTGATGTTGTTTTCCGGTGACTTTGTTTTTGTGGGCGATATTGGCCGTCCTGATTTATTGGAAAAGGCTGCCGGAATGAAGGGGACACAGGATTTGGGCGCTTTGCAGATGTACAAATCCATTCAGCGTTTTGCTGCTTTGCCCGACTATGTTCAGGTATGGCCCGGTCATGGCGCTGGCTCTGCCTGTGGCAAAGCCTTGGGTGCCGTACCAAGCTCTACTGTTGGTTATGAAAAAGTAAGAAACTGGGCATTTCAGTATCAAAGCAATGAGTCTGGTTTCGTGGATTATCTGTTGGCAGACCAACCTGAGCCGCCAAAGTATTTTGCCATGATGAAGCAACTTAACAAGGTGGACCGCCCTTTATTGACCCAAGTGCCCAAACTTAAAAAATTTAGCACCGATGAACTGATGACCCATTTGGATAGGGGGGTAAAACTCATTGATGCCCGCAACAAAGCCGAGTTTGCGGCAGGGTTTATTCCTGGAAGTATAAATATTCAGGGCAATAATGCTTTTGCTACCTGGGCTGGTTGGTTTTTGGAGTACAACGAACCATTTATCATTGTAGCCGCAGATGCCCAGGTAGAAGACTTAGTCAGGAAATTGATGCGCATTGGACTGGATCACGTGATCGGATATGTAGATAACGTAACGGAATGGGCTGAAAAATCAGGTAAGGCTTTGGATAAGGTACAAGTTATTTCGCTGGATGAGTTCAAATCCTTAAAAGCAGAAAACAATCTGCAATTGGTGGACCTTCGCGGGGCCTCTGAATACAAAGCTGGCCATATCAATGGTGCAGAGCATGTTTTTGTGGGTACCCTTGAAAAGAACTTGGATAAAGTAAGCAAGGATCGCCGGGTAGTGATCCATTGTCAGGGCGGTGACAGGGCTTCCATTGCTTATTCCATCTTGAAAAAGCACGGTTACAATAATGTGTTGAACTATTCAGCCGGCATGAACGAATGGGTAAAAGAACTAAATCCAGTCGTTTCATAAGAGGTGCTACATGACTGAAATAAGGGCGAAAATGGCAAAAAAAGAACCGTATTGGGCCAAGCGGGAAAACCCCGGATATGCTATAAGGCTATCCTTCTGAACAGCAGGGCCGGGATGACAGAGCAGCTTACCGGCCCTGTTTTATGCCATAGACTACACTGGATCCACGTCAATGGCAACAATAAGCTGCCTAAAACCTTCTTTTGCAAGTAGAAGCTCTATGGTGTTTTTGATAAAGGTTTTTGTATTGGCCAATAAAGGGGCTGACTTTTCCAATTTGAGCATAATGTCCTGTAAATAATAGGTGCGCAAACGGGCCGTGTGTGGCTGCACCGGGCCAAGCACCCGCTCGCCAAGTCGCCCGCGCAGAATTTTGGCCAATTCGGCGGCGGCCTGATGAACGACTCTGGGATCCTTGTGCTTCACTGTCAAGTGGATCAAGCGGTAGTAAGGCGGGTACTTAAACGCCTGACGTTCATCCAGTTCTCTTTTGGCAAAAGCACGAAACGCATTAGCCAGCACATCCCTTAAGACAGGGTGTGTGGGTTCCCATGCTTGTATTAACACCTGTCCGCGTTTAAGCTTTCGGCCTGCGCGCCCTGCTACCTGGGTAAGCAGCTGGAAGGCCCGTTCGCCGGAACGGAAGTCGGGGAATTTGATCAGTTGGTCAGCGCCCAATACGCCTACCAAGGCCACATTGTCAAAGTCAAGACCCTTGGTCACCATTTGGGTACCTACCAATAGGTCAATTCTGCCTTCTTCAAAATCACTTAACAGGGCAGCCAAATTGCCCTTGCTACCCGCCGTATCCATATCCATTCGTCCAATACGGGCTTCTGGCAGGAAAATCTTGATTTCATCCTCAATTTTTTCAGTGCCAAAACCGCGCAGGGTAATTTTCCCACTGCCGCATGCCGGGCAGATTTGGGCTACTTCCTGCACATAACCGCAGTAATGGCACCGAAGGCGATTGGAGTGTTTGTGGTAGGTCAAGCTGACATCACAATGTTTGCATTGGGCAGTCCAGCTGCATACCTGACATTCGAGCATGGGGGCATAGCCTCTCCTGTTTTGAAAAAGTATGGCTTGTTCACCTGCAGTGATTGCAGTTTTGATTTTTTCCAGCAGTAGGGGAGAAAAGATACTGTGCATCTGCTTGCTTCGTGCAGCCTCACGCAAGTCAACCATCTGAATTTCAGGCAATTGTATGCCTCCATAACGTTCATGCATTTCTACCAAACCATACTTGCCTGTCAGGGCATTATGCCAGCTTTCAATGGATGGTGTGGCCGTGCCAAGCAAGGTTTTTGCCTTGTAAATATTGGCCAAAAATATGGCGGCATCGCGGGCGTGGTAGCGTGGGGCGGGGTCATATTGTTTAAAGGAGGCATCGTGTTCCTCATCCACAATAATGAGCCTCAGGTCTTTGAAGGGCAGAAAAAGTCCGCTACGGGCGGCAAGGGTCAGCGGTTTGCCGGCAGCAGCGGATTTCCAAACCTCTACGCGTTCGTTGTGGTTTATTTTGGAGTGGTAAACGGCAAGGTCGGCACCAAACACCTTTTGCAATCGGTGTGTAATCTGGGCTGTAAGGGCGATCTCTGGAAGCAGGTAAAGTACCTGTCCGCCTTGTTGCAGCACCTCACGGATAAGTTCAATATACACTTGTGTTTTCCCGCTTCCGGTCACGCCATAGAGCAGTGCGACATTTTGTTCTTTTTCGGTAAAAACCGCTTGGATCTCGCGGATGGCGCGTTGTTGCTGCTCGCTTAGGGCATCTGATTCAACAATTTCATCCTCATAACGGCTCATACGGCTTACATCCCGTTCGTATTTTTCAAATATTCCCTTCTTTATCAGCGTGTTGAGTGAGCTTTCCGTTACATCGGCCTTGGTCAAAAGTTCTTGTTTGCTCACGTAAGGTTGGCGTTTTTCAAGCGCCAGGTAGGCCATTAATAATTCCAGCTGCCGCTCTTTTTTCTCCAATTCGCCCATTACCTCACGGAGTTGCCCGGGTTGTGATCGGTAGGGTTCAGCCAAGCGCACGGCACTTATTTTTTTAGGGCGATACTTTTCCTGTAAATCCTCTCGCAAAAACAATAGGCCTTTGTTCAACAGGCGCTGAATGACCGGGAAAACAGTTTTTTTGTTCAATATTTTTCGGGCATCCTCTACCGTGATTTCCTGTTGTATGAGCAGGGCTTCCCCTATCAGGTATTCGTCGGTATCAAAACCGTTGAAATCATCGCCAAAGGCTTCATTTAGGACAATTCTGGTTTCACTGCTGAGCCGTAATTGCCCTGGCAGTGCTGCTGCCATGACTTCGCCCAGTGTGCAGCAATAGTAGTCCGAAAGCCAATCCCAGAATCCCAGTTGCTGTGAGTTGACCAAATTTACCTCGTCCAATACCGAAATAATAGGTTTAAGTGGGTAATCTGGCTTTTGGTCATGTACCCGCTCCACCAACCCGCTGTACAGTTTGCTGCGTCCGAATTGTACCTCCACGCGTACACCTGGCTGCACGAGCGCGCTTGCGCCTTCCGGTATGGCGTAGGTGTAGCTGCGATTGGGCAGTGCAAGAGGCAAAATAATATCAGCGTAAAGGGGCAAAATACAGGGCGTTTACAGGGTGATGGGCTTATTAATCATGTTTGACAAAACGCAGGTATGTTCCTTTGCAGCTTACATAATAGGAGCCTTGGGGCAAATTGGAAAGGGCTATGTTTGTAGTCTGAATGCCTTTGCTGCTATAGTTTTCCTGTTCCAACAGCACGCGCCCGAAGGGATCAATAATTTGTATAAGAACGTTTTCTCCTACCTGTTCAGCTTCCCATTGCAACGTAATTTCTTCGCGTGCAGGAACAGGAAATAGTTGGAAATTGGGCTTTGAATCATCAGAAGTGATTCGGATGACATCAGAATATGTGGCGGAACCGTCATAATCCAGCATTTTCAACCGATAATAATTTGGCCCGGGCAAGGGCTGTGGATCGTCAAAAAAGTATAGGCTGTTGGAGCCTTTAGCTGTTATGTAGGCAAGCGCTATAAAGCCCAGGCCGTTGGCACTGCGCTCAACATTATAGCCTTTGAATCGGGTTTCCATGGTACTCTGCCATACCAAATGAATTGATTTTTCTTTTTTAAACGCCTTAAAATCAGGTAGTTGAACAGGAAGTACAAACTCTTCGCAATCATCTGGCTCGCCGACATTGGTGATGGTTAGTTCATCAATAAATATGGTACAAGAGCCTCCTAAGGGTTCTTGCAATGCGATTCTTTTTTGGGCAGAGTTGGTGACTACACTTGTGCTAAAAAAGAACCATGCTGCCGGATTGGGCCAGCCGCTTACAGATTCTGCAATTTCAAAATTTGCACCAGCGGTGCCACAAATGCCTATGTCCAGGGTTGGCCCACAGCCAGCGCTACTGGATTTGACCCAAAAAGAAACATCATGACTGCCATCGGGAAGTTCTGGTGAAATATACATGGCGGCTTGCCCCGGGATTCCGCAGCACGAGTACATGCCCAAGGCCCCACTGCCTTCATGTACATTGGTGGCTGGTGGAGTGGTTTGCCGAAAAACTACTCCGGTAGTGGTACTTTGCCCCCAGCAGGTACCCAAACCCAGAGAGGTATTAAAATCCTGATAAAGAATTTGTGCCTTTGAAAAGACAGGCATCAGCAGCATACTATACCAAAGTAAATTTTTCATACATGTATTGGTTAATGCAAATACAAAGGTATGATGAAGAATGGAAGAAACCATCACACAGCACCGGACTATAATGTGCGATCATAGGTATAATTAATTGATTGTCAGTATTTAAACTACCAAAATATGCCCCATTAATTCCTGTTTGGTTTTGAGGTAGGCCCTGTTCTCCGCATGGGGTGGTATGACAATGGGAATGCGATCCAAAACGCGGATGGGCGATCTGCGCAGGGCTTCCACTTTATCGGGATTATTGGTGATAAGCATTACTTCCCGGATACCCAAATCCTGTAGAATGGTGATGGCGGCATCATATTGGCGTGCGTCAGCATCAAACCCCAGATGGGTGTTGGCGTCAATGGTATTCAGGCCGAGGTCTTGCAGGTTATATGCTTTTAATTTATTGATGAGGCCGATACCGCGGCCCTCTTGCCGCAGATAAATGACAACGCCGCCCCGCTGATGAGCTATCTGCAATGATGCAGTTAATTGCTCGCCACAATCACAACGGCGAGAGCCAAATACATCGCCTGTCATACATTCGGAGTGGATGCGTACGGGCACGGGTTGAGAGGGGTCAAAGCCATCGGCTACAAAGGCTACATGGGGCATGCGTTCGCCGGAGTCATCAGCATAGGCGATCATGGTAAAATCCCCTGATGCAGTTGGAATACGGGCTTCAGCTTGTTTGTTCATAACAATCAAGTGCTTCAAATCAGCACAATTTGTCCTGATGTATGTTCAGGAACAGCACAAGACAAAACATTTTTTAGGGTAAATAGGTTTTGTGAGGAGGGTATTGACTTACAATTTTTTCTTTTCAATAAGCTCCAGCAGTTCATCGCGGTAGTTTTTACCTATAGGCAGCAGCTTGGGCTTGTCTTTTTCCATAACCTCCACCATATTCCCTTCGATGGCCATGATTTTGTCCATAGAAACAATATAGGAACGGTGAATGCGCCTGAAACGGTTTTGTGGCAATTTGTCTTCCAAGCTCTTCATGGTTTGCAGGGTGATGACGCGCCCTGTCAGCAAGCGGATGATCACATAATCTTTGAGGCCTTCTATAAAAATAATGTCTTCAAAATTGACTTTGACCAGTTTTTTATCAGCCTTGACAAAGAAAAAATCCTGGCCGTCATCGGCACCTACCGCACTGCCTGCTGCTTGTTCGCGATGCATTAACTCCGCATGTTCAACCGCCTTGTTGACCGCCTTGACAAAGCGCTCCAAAGAGATGGGCTTGAGCAGGTAATCCAACGCATTGAGGTCAAAGCCTTGGATGGCATAGTTGGGATAGGCTGTGGTGAAGACTACCATGGGAGGTTTGCTCAATGTTTTGAGAAAATCAATGCCCGTGAGTTGGGGCATTTGAATATCCAAGAACATGAGATCAACGTGGTGTTGTTTCAACACTTCATTGGCTTCCAGGGCATTGGAGCAACGACGGACCAATTTCAATTCGGGCATTTGGCTGATGTATGTCTCTAAAACATCCAGAGCAAGCGGTTCATCATCAACGATGAGTACATTAAGCGTCATATTGAGCGAGTTTTGTTGTGCTTTGACGGCGGCTAAGGTAAAGTTAGTGTTTCGTAAATGGGGAATTTTTTTTCAGGAAGGCTCTAATTAATTTTCAGTTTCAAACTTACGGCATATCGGTGGGGCTCATCCTGCACACTGAGCTCATGTTGTGCGGGATAAAGGATGTCCAGGCGATGGCGTAAATTGACCAAGCCAATGCCCCCGCTGCGCGGATGATTTAGGCTGGGCAGCTTGTCCGCCTTGCTGTTTTCGATAAAAAACTCCAGGTCATCTTGTTGCACCTTTAAATGCAGGCGCACGAAGCCTCCTCCCTGGACATGGTGGTTAAGTCCGTGCTTGAAGCTGTTTTCCAAAAAGGGAACAAACATCAGGGGGGCCACCATTTGTTCGCTGATTTGGCCTTCCGTGGTGAATCGGATATCGGCCTCCTTAGGCTGGCGCAGGCGTTCCAGATCAAGGTAATTGTGTATGTATTGGATTTCTTTGGTGAGCAAAACGCGACGCTCATTGCACTCATACAGCATATAGCGCATGATCTCTGACAATTTCAGAACGATTTCAGGGGCCTTGTCGCTTTTTTTAAGGGTCAGTGCATACAGATTGTTCAGGGTATTGAACAAAAAATGAGGGTTGATCTGGCTTTTCAAAAAGCGCAACTCAGATTGCATGGTTTGGGTCAGCAACACCTGTTTTTCGCTTTGATAGCGCCACCAATCCATAATCAGCCTCAGTACAGTGGATACTATGACCACAAGAATATTGGATATAAACAGGCTTGATTGCTCCCTGATGAGGTTTTGACGCGATTCAGGCCAATTGGCAAACTTAAGGTAAAGCACCATGACCTCAATGGGTGTGGCAATGGCACAGGAAGTAATGACAAGCCCCAAATAAATAAAGGCATGCTTGGCTAAATAATTGGGAATCAGGTAATAAAGATTCACATATACCAAGGTAGCATAAAAAACCAAACCGATAAGTTCATTGCTGATCGTAAACCAGTAGTTGCCCCCATTGCCCTGCAAACCATTGTACATCATCAGGGAAAACAGCAAGATCCAGAACAACCCGTGGTACACTGGCCGCTGGCTCAAAAAATGATAAATGCGATCAAAAAATTTTTGTGCTGTCATGTCTCGCTGCAAACCAAACAATTGTTTTTTGGATTGGTGGCGTTTTTAGATAAAAATTGAACCTGATAGGATAAAAATCAGTTTCAATGCGGACCACTTCGCTGCACTTTATCCAATTACTGCGATACCTTTGCCCCCTCAAAACAACTACAGTATATAGCGGATGGTTTACCTTACAAGAATTGAACGCTTCAACGCTGCCCACAAACTCTGGGTCAACGAATGGACTGAAGAAGAAAATAAAGCCGTTTTTGGCAAATGCTGCAACAAAAACTGGCACGGACACAACTATAACCTCCATGTAACGGTAAAAGGCCTACCTAATCCTGTTACCGGATTTATCATGGATGCCAAAAAACTAAGTGAGCTTATTCGCCGCGAGGTAACTGATCACTTGGATCATAGCAACCTGAATTTAGACATAGACTTTATCCCCAAAAATATACAGCCCACCACCGAAAATTTGGTCATCATTATCTGGCAACGCCTTCAGGAGGTTATCGCTCAACACGGCTGCCAGCTTCACCGGATCAAACTGCAAGAAACGGAGACGATTTATGCGGAGTATTATGGTTAAGGGTTGATGGTTATTGGTTAAGGGTTATTAGTTGTTGGTTCTTGGTTATCAGTTGCCGGATTATATGTTGGAATGATTTGATTTACCATTTTTTAGGTTAAAAATTAACCAACCAAGAACCCTTAACCAACAACCATCAACCAACAACCATCAACCAACAACCATCAACCATCAACCAATAACCATCAACCAATAACCAACAACCAATAACCAGCATGCCATACAAAAAAACGGATCATTACGACCACGAACTCACCCTGCGCCTCAAGGCACATTATGAAGATATGCTGGAAGGTATTGGTGAAACACCCGACCGCGAAGGGCTACTCAAAACACCCGAACGGGCCGCAAAGGCCATGCAGTTTCTCACTCAGGGTTATGACCAGAATGCGGAAGCCATTTTGCGCTCGGCCATGTTCAAAGAAGATTACAGCGAGATGGTTCTGGTAAAAGACATTGAACTGTATTCCATGTGTGAGCACCACATGCTGCCCTTTTTTGGCAAAGCCCACGTGGCCTATATCCCAAATGGATACATTGTGGGATTGAGTAAAATACCGCGCATTGTTGACGTATATGCCCGTCGCCTACAGGTACAGGAACGCCTCACCCTCGAAATCCGTGATATTATCCAACAGGTGTTGAACCCCCTGGGCGTGGCAGTGGTCATAGAAGCCCGCCACATGTGCATGATGATGCGCGGCGTACAAAAACAAAACAGCGTGACCACCACATCGGCTTTCACAGGTGAGTTCCGAAATGCCGAAACCCGGGCAGAATTCCTCAAATTGGTAGAAGCCCACCTGCACTGATGCAACACAAAACCCCGCTGATCCTCAACGCCGACTTTAAATATGCTCTGGATGTGTTGGAAAAAACCGACCGCAGCATGTTTGTCACCGGGAAAGCAGGCACGGGCAAAAGCACGCTTCTTCAACTTTTCCGCAACACTACCCGCAAAAAAACGGCCGTTTTAGCACCTACCGGGGTAGCCGCCCTCAATGTGCAGGGCCAAACCATCCATTCCTTTTTTGGTTTTCCACCACGGCTCATTACACCCTCCGAGGCTGGACGAAAAGTGACCAGGGCCGATCAGATCCGATTGTTCAAAAACCTTGAAGTCCTGATTATTGATGAAATATCAATGGTAAGGGCAGATGTTTTGGATGGCATGGACAAGTTCCTGCGCATCAACCGAGAGAACTTCAAGCCTTTTGGTGGCGTGCAGGTCGTAATGTTTGGCGATCCCTTTCAATTGCCGCCCGTGGTGACTAAAGACCCCGTGGAATCCGCCTATTTTAGTGAATATTATCGCTCGCCCTATTTTTTCGCCTCCCAAGTGTTCAGAGACGAGGACTTTCAATTGGAAATGTTGGAATTGGGAAAGGTGTACAGACAGGAAAGCCGCCTGTTTTTGCGCCTGCTGGAGGGGGTACGGAGCAACAGCTTAGATTATGACGATCTGGAGGATCTGAACGAACGGCATGTCCCCAATTTTCAGGCCACCGAAGGCTACATCACCCTTTGCGCCCGCAATGCCACCGCTGATCGGATCAACCAAAGGGCCTTGGCCAATATTGAAAGCCCCGAGTTTGAATTTTTGGCCGACGTCAAGGGCCTTTTTGACCCGGCCCTTTATCCTACAGAGGCCGCCCTGCGCCTGCGCATGGGGGCGCAAGTGATGTTTATCCGAAACGATCAGGAAGATCGCCAGTTTGTCAATGGCACCATCGGTACCATCACACATATTGATGCCAAAAGCATAAGGGTACAAACCGAGGACGCCAACGGTAAGCGCCGAAACATTCAGGTGCCGAAGATTGAGTGGGAAATTGTGCGCTACAAAGCCAATCCGAGCGGCGACATCGAAGCAGAAACCGTTGGTTCCTTCAGTCAATTCCCGCTAAAATTGGCCTGGGCCATCACCATCCACAAAAGCCAGGGCAAAACCTTTGATAAAGTGCTGATTGACCTCGGTGGAGGTGCTTTTGAGCATGGCCAATTGTACGTGGCCCTCAGCCGTTGCCGCACGCTGGAGGGCATCGTGCTGCGCGAGCCTATCCGTCCCCGCGATGTCATTACGGACGAACGTGTGGTGGATTTTTATCAGCGATATTTTTGATTTACAGGTATATCCTTTACGCATGAAAAACATCATTTTTGACTTTGGTAATGTTCTTTTTGATCTTGATTTGCCAAAAATACCCCAAGGGTTTATGGCGTTGGCTGGTGATCAATACCCTGCAGCCATGGAGCAACTGCGCCGCAACCGTGTTTTTGAACTCTACGAAACCGGCGGCATGGATACCGATGAGTTTTTGGCTCAAATTTGCAGCAGTATTCAGCCGGCGCCTGATCCCGAACAGGTCAAATCTGTATGGAATGCCATTTTTGTTGACTTGCCAAAGCATCGCTTAGAATTTTTGCTCTCGCTTCGTCAGCAATATAAAGTGTTCTTGCTCAGCAATATAAATGACCTGCACCTGCGCTGGATAGAGGATTACCTGCTCCGCGAGCACGGCATTCAGGATTTTGAGACGCGCTATTTTGACGGGGTGTATTACTCGCACCTGATCCACCTGCGCAAGCCCGAGCGCGAGATATACGAATACGTGCTGGCCGATGCCGAATTACAGCCCCACGAAACCATTTTTTTTGATGACCTAAAGGAAAACATAGCCGCCGCCGAGGCTCTGGGCATACGCGGTGCCTGGCATGATCCGGCCCGTGAGATCGTGGAACATGTGGGGGCGATTTTTGGGGAACACAGATGACACGGATGCTGCGCAACACAGATGAAAGGGATTTGAACTCCGTGATTTTCTGCGGCCTTTGTACTACCCCCAGAAAGTCCTTGAAATTATCCGGGCATACCTGTATCAGAAGTATTACCCTTTCTAAACTTTTTCCAGGGCTTTTCCAGCCTTTTCCAAAAGATCTTCCGTTTTGGCAAAACAAAGCCGGATCACTTTTTCATCCTTGGCATCCGAAAAAAAGGCGGAAACCGGGATGGCCGCTACGCCATATTCGGTCGTTAAGTGTTTGCAAAAATCCAGGTCAGGCATATCACTCAGTTGTGCATAGGAGTACAAAGCAAAATAGGTGCCGCTGCACGGCAGGGCCTTAAACCGCGTATTTGCCATTGCTTTTTGGAAAAAATCGCGTTTTTGCTGATAAAAATCGGGTAGGCCAAGGTACTCTGAAGGGTCGGCCATAAAATCGGCAAACGCGGCCTGCATAGGGTGGTTGGCACTAAATACATTGAACTGGTGCACTTTTCTGAATTCTCGGGTCAGCATTGGTGGAGCCACTACATAACCTGTTTTCCAACCCGTGTTGTGGTAGGTTTTACCAAAAGAGTACACCGCTAAGCTGCGATCATAGAGCTCCGGGTAACGCAGGACAGAGGCGTGGGTTTCCCCGTCAAAAATCAGGTGTTCGTACACCTCATCACTCATCACGATCACATCAGTACCGCGCAGCATTTCGTTTAGGGCCAACATATCAGCCTCGCGCAGAATGGTTCCACTCGGATTTTGTGGCGTATTGATGCAGATCATGCGCGTACGCGGCGTAAGCAGTTTTTTCACTTCCGCCCAATCCACTTTGTA
>CAZIKN010000029.1:0-48504 GCA_964539805.1 uncultured Saprospiraceae bacterium
GGCCTTTGCGCTGGCGAAACCATTCAGTTTGCCGTTACGGACAGCAAAGGTTGCACCGCTACAGGTACTTTCCGTACCCCATACCCGGAGGATGGCTGCATGACGGTACGCTCCGTGATCACACCTGGTGACCAGGATAACCTGAATGACCTTTTCATTATCAACTGTATAGAAGAGGTGCAAAACACGGTGGAAATATACAACCGCCAGGGCCAATTGGTGTACAGCGCCGAAAATTACAACAATGGTTCCGTAGTTTGGGATGGTACCAGCGGTGGTGCCGAATTGCCAGAAGGTACCTATTTCTACATCATCAACTATACCAATTCCGAGGGGGAAAAACTCCAGGAAAAAGGCTATGTCTCGATTGTGCGGTAAATGCTGAAATCTTCTACAAAGGAGTGCATATTGACGGGGTGACTCGAAGTCACCCCGTCAATGCCACAGCCTGGGACAGAAGTCAAAATATTCCCTCCAAATAAAAGATTTTACATACACCTAACGATCGTAAATCGACATTTTTGGTACGGTTTTAGTATAGGATAATATGTCGTTTATTTTACAAATGTTTTTTTAATCTAAACTCTAAAGTTCTCAAAAACAAAACATTAGATTCTGCGTGTAAAGCGCTAATTATTCAACCAAAACCGTTTACACAATTTAAGACATGAAAAAAATAATTTATACCCTCTCTTTTCTTGCACTTGCTGTTAGCGGCGCACAAGCCCAGGAACAAGCAGTTTACTCCCACTATCCGGTTTTCCAACAATTGGTCAATCCGGGCTATACGGGCTTTACAGGCCAACATGAAGTGCTGGCCAATGTGCGCAGCAGCTGGACGGGTTTCCCCGGCCGGCCCAATACTTACACCCTGTTGTACACAGCGCCTGTCGGCGACAAGCTGGCTTTGGGCGGAGGTATTTTTTCAGAGCAGATTGGATCGCTCAGTACTTTGAAACTGCAAGCCAACTACGCCTTCCGTTTTCAAATACAGAAGGCCAAAATCGGCCTTGGCTTGAGTACGGAATTCATCAACCGCCGTTTGGATAGCGGTGTGTTGAGCGACCCTAATATCCAAAAAGGTGACCCTACCTTGGAAAGGGCTGTTGATGGTCTGCGCATTTTTGATGCATCCGTAGGGGCACACGTTTTATACGATGAAAAATTCTTCATCAGCCTTGCTCTGCCCAACACAGCGCGCGTTCGCTTAGAAGAAGTACCTGTAAATGAGCCTGTTAATTCGGGCGGTAGTTCCAGTGCATTCAGCCATTATGTATTCCAGTTGGGTTATATTTTGGATGTGCCCAGTCAGGATTTCAAATTGGTACCCTCTTTGGCCATGCGTAAATTCCGCGACAATCCGTATCAGATTGACCTGAATCTGCAAGCCCGTTTCATGGATGAGAAACTCATCGCTGGCATCACTGCCCGCCCAAGCACTGGCGGCTCCATGGCCTTCATGCTCGGCACCAAATACAAAAAAATGCAGCTCTACTACTCTTATGATGTAGCGTTTTCCCGTTTCCAAAACTACAGCAATGGCTCGCATGAATTGACAGCCGCTTATTCTTTTGAGCGCAAAAAGCCTGCTCCTACGCCAAGCGAAACGGACTTGTACCAATAACAGCTGCTTTTCAACATTTCTTAAAAAATTGGGATAGCCAGGTGCCAACGAGCGTATTGGCCTATTGTTTCCTGCTTTTGGCAGGCAAGCATCAGCCATATCCTTGTGTCATCAAAGGACTATCCAAATGATGTCTTAACAATTGGTTTTTGGGATGGCCTCTCTCCGCAAGTTGGAGGGGGGCTTTTTCCCGTTTATTAGCATCTTTGCACCTTATTGAATCAAAAAAGTCACAGAAGGACACTCTTTAGCACATTAGCAAATTAGCACATTATTTTTAGTTATGCAAAACCCTGCAATACGCAATGGACTTTTGGGCGGCATAGTCGTTTTCGCTTACTACCTGCTGCTTTATGTTGTACAAAAGGAATTTTTCCTTAACCCCTCACTCATTTGGGCCGGCATGATCATCTATATCGTGTTCATGTACAAGGCGGCAAAAGAGGATTGTGCAAACAATGGGACAGCCCGTGATTTTCGGGAAATCGTGCGCGCACCATTCACGGTATTTTTACTGCTTAATTTGGCCTATTGGCTGCTTTATTATGCCCTGCATCTGTTTGATCCCGCATTGATCCAAATGGAAATTAGCCTTGAAATAACAGAAATCAACAGGCAGCTAAACGAGGGCCTGGGCGATCCTGAGCAAGCCAACGTTCTTCGGGAGCGCTTGCTAATGTTGGAAAAAATGAGCCGCGAGGATCAGGTACAGCCGCTCATGCCCATCATTAGCCGGATGTTTATGGGAGCCCTTGGTGGTTTTTCCATTGCGGCGGCCATAGCGGCCGTTTTGCGCTCAGAGAAGTAAGCGGAATTGTTTTTTGTAAGATTTTAGGATAAAAAGCTGTCTGATACTTACCTTGGCCGCATTGTATGACTTTTTTTCATTGTTTTGCAAAACAGATCAGCTGTGAATAAGTATATCGCCGAATTCATAGGCTCCTTTTTTTTGGTGCTATCCATCATCATGGGCAGTAATAATGGCACTGCCGCCCTGGCCCCCTTGGCCATAGGGGCAACTTTGACGGTCATGGTGTATGCCGGGGAGCATATTTCCGGTGCGCATTACAACCCGGCAGTTACACTGGGGCTGATGATGCGCGGCAAAATGGATCGGGCGGATGTATTGCCCTATATGCTGGCGCAACTGATTGGAGCCATTGTGGCGGCATTTATGGCCTCTTTTTTATTGGTATGCAAAGGAGGAGTGGATATTCGCCCAATACAACATTTTACATTTTGCTCCATTTTTGCTGAGTTTTTGGGTACATTTGCCTGGGTGTATGTGCTCCTTAATGTCACTACAACACGGGTCAATGCGGGCAATTCCTATCACGGGTTGGCTATCGGTTTTGTGCTTATGGCCATGACATTTGCCATGAGTGGCATTTCAGCCGCAGTCTTTAATCCGGCGGCAGCCGTTGGAGCCGCTGTTGCGGGCATGATTTCCTTGTCTGATGTTTGGATCTACCTCATTGGCTCAGGGCTTGGCGGAGCAGCAGCCACTGTTGTCTTCCTTAATGTGTACGGGCGAGGCGATTGAACTTTGTAAGGCTCATCATCACATTATCACATTCTTCACATCATCATATTATCACATTATCACATTCTTCACATCATCACATTATCACATTATTCTCTATGTCCGCGCTTACCCCAACCATCACAGCCCGCCCTGAATATTCCAATTTGTTTAAGCAACAACTTGAATATCAATATATTGTGGCAAGGACGACCGCAGTACAGCGCATAGGAAAATTGCAGCGGTTGCATGACTGTATCTTGCGGCACCGGGAGGATATACGCGCGGCCATGATGGCCGATTTTCAAAAAAACCACTTTGAAACAGATATATCAGAATTAGGTGTGGCCTGCGGCGAGATCAGGCATGCCATCCGCCATTTGCGTTCCTGGATGACGCCCAAAAGCGTGGGCACACCGCTTGCGCTGACAGGGGCCATATCAGAGATCATGTATGAGCCTAAAGGCGTTTGTCTTATTATTTCACCCTGGAATTTTCCTTTCAACCTCAGTTTTGCCCCCCTGTGCAGCGCCATTGCTGCAGGCAATTGTGTGGTGCTTAAGCCCTCTGAATTTAATGCGCACAGTTCGCCATTGATCAAGAAAATAGTATCGGAATGTTTTGAGGAAAATGAAGTGGCGGTATTGGAAGGCGACGCATTGGTAGCGCAGGAATTGCTTAGCCTGCCTTTTAACCATGTCTTTTTTACGGGCAGCCCGGCAGTTGGAAAAATTGTGATGGCAGCTGCGGCTAAGCACCTGAGCTCCGTTACCCTTGAGTTGGGCGGAAAAAATCCTGTGTTTGTGGATGAAACGGCAGACCTGGATATTACGGCTAACAAACTGATCTGGACCCGCACCATGAACGCTGGTCAATCCTGCGTATCCCCTGATTATGTGCTGGTGCACGAGAGCAATCACGATGCCCTGGTGGCCAAATTAGGTGAAAAAATCAAAAATTTTTACGGTCAGACACCGGAAGCTGTTAAGAATAGCCCTGATTATTGCCGTTTGAACAATCCGCGTCATTTTGAGCGGGTAGCAGCCTATCTTGAAACCTGTAAGCAACATGGTGCCGTGGTGGCGCACGGTGGCCACACCGATGCCGCCCAACGTTATGTAGCGCCCACTATACTGACCCATATCGCTGATGATTGCCCGGTTTGGGACGAAGAGATATTTGGGCCTATCATTATGGTACGCCCTTATCGGGATTTGGATGAGGCTATACGCTATGTCAATAAAAAACCACAGGCGCTTGCGCTTTATGTTTTTAGCCGCAACAGCAGAAATATTGAGCATGTTTTGTCCGAAACACGCAGTGGCAATGCTTCCATAAATGATGCAGAAATCCATTTTTTCAATCCAAACCTTCCTTTTGGCGGCGTAAACAACAGTGGAATTGGTAAATCACACGGCGAATTCGGCTTTTTGGAGTTTTCCAATGCCCGTGGCATTTGTCGCCAGAACCGGATTTTCCCGGGCACTAACCTGTTCCATCCGCCCTATGGCAAATCAACATTGCTGAAATGGGTGCAGGAAGCCATAGTCAAATGGTTGTAAAAGGCAATGGAGTAGAAAGAGGACCTACCAACCAATAACAACATCCATCTTTAAACCATTTTGGAGCGTTGAGGTCAAAGTTTTTTTAGCCATAACGACATGACGATGATTCAATATAAAAAAACCAAAGTGGTTTTTACCCTGCTGCTTTTTGCACTATGCCTTCATGCGCAGCGCAATGTCATCCTGATCATCGCAGACGATCTGGGGGCTGACTATTGTGGCTTTGACATTTCGGCAAAAGACACGGCAAAAATGCCCAATATTCGCTCCTTGCTGGCGCGTGGCATACATTTTTCCAACGCCTGGGCAACGCCCTATTGCTCTTCCACGCGGGCTTGCATGCTCACCGGGCGCTACGGGTTCCGAACGGGTGTTGGCACAGTAGTAGCCGGGCCGGGATCAGCCCAGCTGGACACTGCCGAAGTGACCTTGCCCCGCCTGTTGAAAAAATATGCCAACGCCGATTTCGCCACGGCTAATATCGGCAAATGGCACTTGCACCAGCAAACGCCACAAACCCTAAAGTATCCCAATCTGATGGGATATGACCATTTTGAAGGCAGTTTTATAGGAGCTTTAAGCAGTTATACCAATTATACCAAAATCACAAACGGCGTTAGCGCTACGGTCAATAATTACGCCACCACCGAAACTGTTGACAATGCCCTGGATTGGCTGGAATCATTAGATGGCAACCGCCCATTTTTTCTTTGGCTTGCCTTTAACGCTCCGCATACCCCCTTTCACAAACCGCCTGATAATTTGCACACAGTGCCCAGTCTGCTGGGTACCCAACAGCACATTAACCAGAACCCCGAACTTTACTTAAAGGCTATGACGGAGGCTATGGATACCGAAATTGGCCGACTTTTTCAATGGTTGAAGCAAAACAACCGCTGGGAGCAAACGACGATAATATTTGTAGGAGACAATGGAAACCCCAAAAACGTATCGCAGATAGCAGATCCATCACAGGGAAAAGGCACGCTGAACGAATATGGCATCCGCGTGCCTTTGCTGGTTTCAGGGCCTGATGTGGTTCAGCCGGGTCGGCAGAGCAATGCCTTGTTCAACAGCACTGACCTATTTGCTACCATCCTGGATATTGCTGGTGCCAATAATTGGAAAGCAGGTATTCCTGCAGGGAAACCCATAGATGCCGTAAGTCAGTTACCTGTACTAAAAAACCAGGCTTCTGATGCCCGCCCCTGGTGCTTTTCGGAGCTCTTTACCCCTGCGCCCACAACCGAAGACGGTAAAACTATCCGAAACCTCCAGTATAAACTAATAAATTTTGATGACGGGCATCAAGAATTCTACCATTTGGCCGCCGATCCAACAGAGCAGAATGACTTATTAAAAGGAAGCCTGAGCACCATCGAACGGGAGCAATACATCAGCCTTTGCACCGAAATGGGCAAACTATTAGGCAAAACCATTTGCAGCGCAAGCGTACCAGCCTATGAATCCATGCAGGAAGCCAACATCAGCATTTACCCCAATCCAACCAGCAACAAGGTGTTTATTCGTGGCCAGTTACCGGAATGGATGCCCTATAAAGTGTTGGATATGAATGGCAAAACCTCAGCAGAAGGCCTGTTAAGGGCCACCGAGCCAAATATCGCCCTGCCTTCACTTCCCACAGGTTTTTATGTGCTCATGTGCCATAACCCGCAAGGTGTGATGCGTTTCAAGTTGATCATAAAATAAATCTGTGTTGCGCAGCATCTGTGTCATCTGTGTCCTAAATTATAGTATGGCCCCAAAAATCACTCACACCGTTTTTTGCCGCAATACTTCTTTTCCCCTATGCCACAGGCCCTTAACAACCACCAAGGCTGCGATGGGGATAGCCGCAATCGGCATTTCCTGAGGGATAAACTTCCAGAACAACAAAACCAAGCCCGCCATAATGGCCGCGCCAGCGAAATAGGTATCGGCAAATCCGCCCTGCCGACTGCGCCAAAAGAAAAACAGGTGCGTCGGCAAAGCCCAAAGTATATTAAAATTCAGTTTGGTAGCGCTATGATCCGTAGCGAACCAAAGCAAAAAAATAATTAGCCCTGCCACGCCCAGCACGAACCAAAACACGAGATCAAAAATGCGCTCATTACGGGCGTTGGCCATACTAAGCAACCCGATCAGCGCGAACATACAGGTCACCATTAGTGGATTGCCGAAAAAATCAGGCTTCCACGTTGCTTTGGGGAAAGCGTATTCAGGTATGGCATTTTGCTCAACCACCAAAGGTAAGCTATCATTGAGGCGGGTACGCCCCACCATATCGTGCAGGTGAAAAGGCAAATACATGTAATTTTCAGCATTGGCCACCCGGTCAGCGGCATAGCCCAGCACCAAGTCCATGCCAAATGCCGTCCATGGCATGGTTTTCAGGTGGGGTTTGAGCAATTGGCGCATCGTTTTGGGGCGTTCCAAACTACTGCTGTCAAAAACGATCTCGTGGTAAAAGGTTTCTTTTATGATGTCCCGAATGCGTGTAGCGCAATTGTCATAAAAAAAGTCATATTTATAAAATCGGTTTTCGGGCTTGTAGTTCTCTTCCAGCAAATCATAAAGGCGTTGCTTTTGGGTCTGTGTGAGGTTCAATACCTGCTCCCGCATGGCGCGCTGGTCATAAATATTGCCGTATTCAAAACGCCGGTACTTTTCGGTGTCCAGCATGTACAACAACTTGCCCCGGCAAAAATTCAGGTAAAAATTAGGCTGGTCAAAATCAAAAGTACCATAGTTATAACACAGATCAAGGCCCTGAGCCTGATCTTGTACCCGTATGGCGCTATGCCCGAATGTGGTGTACAGATCTTCACCCGCGTCCACCGTCATCAAACTGATGCGCGCCGCTTCGGACAACGGCAAGGGCTTTTGGGAGAGGCAAACGCAACTGCACAAACAGGCGAGAACAAAGGTGGTTAAACGATGCATGGGAGCCATGGGTAATGGAATAAAAAGCAGGCAAATATACGCCTGACTTATTTCTTTTTGGGCCAATGTGGCCATTTGGTAAAAATCACGCTTGGCAGTTGCTTAAATCGTCGTTTTTTTGCCCCTGTTTAATCAAGATAAATACAACATGAACATGCAAAAGAAGCGCACATTTTTGCCGTTTTTCGCCTTATTACTCCTGTTTTTCACTGCTTTTTCAGCAAAAGCACAAGTTTTGGCGGAAGATGCGCCATATGTTTTTAAGGAACTGCGCGGGTTGGAAGGCACCTGGTTTATGCCTACGGATCGGGGTGATCGCTTAGAAATATGGGTTTATGAAAACGATAGCACCCTACTTGGCCGAGGCATTCGCATCCGTCCGGAGAATGGAGATACGGTTACCCTGGAAACCATGCGGCTTGAATTGCGCGATACCACCATCACTTATTATGCTACCGTGCGTGGCCAAAACCGCAATCAGGCCATTCCGTTTGAATTGGTCAATGCGGACACAGAGGGCTTTGTTTTTGCCAATCCCAAGCACGATGATCCCCAAAAAATTCATTACCGCTTGCTGGGCAATCGGGAATTGCAGGTAAACACCGAGGGCACGCGCAACGGGCGCAAGGTGAGTCAGGAATTTGTTTTTGAGCGGGAGTTTAATCCTTCCAGCGTTGAGTTTCGCCTGAAAGCAGGACTTAACTATAGCACCTTGAGCAGTAGTGGGCAATTCCAGACCTTCGAACCTCCTGTTCTGGGGGGCAAACCCGGTTGGGATATCGGTATGGGCATGGCTTTTCAGGGGCGGGGCGGTTTTTTGACCCTTAATGTTGAATTGGGAGTGGCTGGCCGCTATACCACGGCTAAGGCAGAATTTACGGACGATACGGTGTTTTACCGGCGCGATCTGACCTATCGGCAACTATGGTTTACCGCTGCCTTTATGCCCGAGCTTAGATTTGGCAAAAATGGAAAACTATCTCTTATGGCTGGGCCATACTACAACCGCCTGATGTTCGCCGGCTATAAAGGTTTAAATGAGCCTGGTGATGAGAACAAGCTTTTTGAAGCCAGTAATGACATCTCAAAGAGTGATATCGGCGTCACAGGGGGCTTTCAGTATCGGGTAAATTTTGGCAAAAAAGATCTTGATGGCCGTTTGGGCCTGCGCCTCAACATCGGCTTGAAAAATTTAGACAACCTCTATGACAGGGGCTGTAACAACCCCGCCTTTTGTAATGGCCAGATCGTCATGCGGGGTATCAGTTTGTATTATTCCGTAAATATGCTAAAAATATAGCCGGAAGACAAAAAAAACCTCCGGCGATTTCGCCGGAGGTTCAGAAACTATATCATTAAAAGAAAAAATTGCAATTAAGCAATTTTAACATCTACTGCATTCATTCCTTTTTTGCCACGCTCAGTATTGAATGTTACAACATCACCTTCGCGGATGTTGTCAATAAGGCCTGATGCGTGTACGAAGATTTCTTCTTTGGTGCTGTTATCAACGATAAAACCAAATCCTTTGGACTCGTTGAAAAATTTAACTGTTCCAGTTATCATAAAATGTAAAAAATGGTAATGTGGCAATGTGCCGCTGCAAAGGTAATCATTGTTTGATCAAATTCCTACTTTTATTTCAGGTTCACATTTTATTGGGCAAACAGATGTCAACCGATGTGCTTACATCTCATATTTCACTTCAGGCTCAAAGACCGGAGCTGCCGGAGATTTCTCTTCTCCTCCTGTGCTTTCAAATATGCCCTTATCCAAGGATTCTGGGGCTTCAAATAGATCCCGGCCTTTGTCAAACCATGAAATCAACTGATCGGTACTAAACTTCGGGCCTTCTTTGCCATCATAAGATTCCAGGTCTTTTACCCCCAGTACATCAGCACCAATGTATTGTCCTAATTGGTAATAGGCTTCCCATTGTATTTCATCAAAAAACTGGTCGCCTGTGGACTCGTGCGGGAAGTCCGGGTGATAGATCTTATATTTATAGGTGCCAAATTTCAGTTTGTCATCCTTTGACAGATAGGGCTTGCCCTTGGGGGCCAAAACCGAGGATTTGACATAAATGAAGGTGCCGATTTTTTGAGGTTCTGGAAAATTGACGATCTGTTTTTCCTCCTGACGGGTCTTGATATTGGTCACGGTAACCTCATCCCACCATTGATAGATATCGGCAACGGCGTAGCGTTTGCGGGAATATACCTGCGTAGGCCGCGGGCGGATCAGCTCTTCCGGTTGCTCGTTCTCGCGAAAGCGGATTTCCAGGCCCAGTTCATTTCTGGCTCTTATGAGCATATTGTTTACATCAAAAAAAGTGTAGGCCCTGTCTTCACCAGCATCTACGGCAATGATAAGGCGGCAACGCCGGCGCAGCAACTCATACACACCGAGGTTCTCAATGTGGCCGCCATCCGAGATGTTGATCATCTTGTTGCCAGAGCCTATGCGGCCCAATAGTTCGCGGAAAAAATAAACCGGCCACCAAACGATGGCGCGTTCGCGCACAAGGATACGGGGATTGGAGATCCAAAAGCCCAGACGGGCATTGAAAAGCGTCATCATTACGCTCAAAAACTTATTGGAATACATGCCCATACCCGGGTTTACTGCCGCTGCCGATATGGTGACCGCCGCCGGCAGTGTCATGCGCTCATAGTCAAAATAGCGGTTGGTGGGTACATAGCCCACTAATTTTGATCCGCAGCTGAGTGGACTAAGCAGAAAATAATCACTGGTTTTGGTCCCTTTGAACACATCATCACCGCCAGGATTGAGCAGGTTAAGGCAGGTATTAATGAGTGGATAGGGTGCGATGTAGTCTTCTTTTTTGTCGGACTTTGCGTTGAAAACATCTTTCAGCGGCATGTTGTCGTTTTTGCCGGAAAAGCGCAAAAACAGATCGGCCAATTGTTTGCGGTAGTAACGGTGGAAACTCAGAGCGTTGGGGTTAGTAAAATAACCCAAAACAAAAAGCAGGACAACATTGATGACATAATCCATGATTTGTCCGCCCTCCAAGTAGGAGCTGCCTTTGAAACCTGTTATTTTGACCCAAAAAAACAAGATCAAACCCAAAATGACCACCACCGCCTCAATGCGGTTGAACAATTTGGATACCGACAAATTGTAATTCAAAATAATATTGGCCAAAAAATGCACCAGGAACAAGCCCCCCGTGATCATTAGCACCCACTCAAGGCCACTATGGGCCTGCCAAAGATCAAGTTTGGAAAATGGATTCTCCCCAATAAGGCCCGTGATAATCACATACAAATGATACACAATGCCCATCACAATAACCGGACTGATGAGGCTCATCAGCCAACTGACCAAAAAGGCAACGGCCAGCAAAAAGGCATTGAAGTTTTTCAAGTAACCCTGCCCGGGTATCATGTACTCTCCGTGTTGACGGAAAGCCTTGATGTGCTCTTCGGTGAAGAGCTTGTTGAAATCGCCTGTTTCCTTTACCGTCGCCTGTATATAAGAATGCGTATAACCACCCCCGGAAACGGTGCTCAGGTAGTCTGCTTTTTGTAAAAGACCAAACTTGTTCAAAGTTTTTAGAAAGCCCAGATTGATGGTGGCCGAACGGATGCCGCCGCCCGAAAGGGCTATGCCAATCCAGTTCTCGGCACCTTCTTCTCCTGGCTCCATACCCAATTTTTGCCTTCTCAGGCGTAGTTGTTCTTTTTCCTGTTCAATTACTTCCTGCAATGTTAGCGTTCGCATGGGCTGAATATGACAATCAGTTGAAAATGTTGTAGAGCGCCTTTATGACACAGATGGCCCCTAATGTGGTCAAGACATACATTGTTGTGGTTACAAAGGTTACGCCATCTTTGTACATAAAAAAATTTATGGCAAAACTACTGCCCATGAGCAGGACTCCGGCACCGAGCCAATACATGGCCTCTTGCATTAGCCGCTTCCGTTTTGCTAAGGTGGCGGGGTCAGTGGGCAAAGCGTCTTCATAAAAATCATCTTGTTGAAAATCTTGGTTCATGTTGTGCGAAGTATCCATTTTGCCATATTTTGTTTGTGAAAGAATATTTTTTGCGCAATGTTAGTGTTTTTTTGTAAATTCAATACCTGTTTAACATTCTTGGCAAAACATTGATTTTTATCAATCATCACGCTGACACATATCATACCTTGGGCTTAAACAGCGCTCGACCTTCGCCGAAAAATTTAACATTCTGCCCTATGCCTATATACCATCACCTTGGCAAAATCCCGCACAAACGCCATACCCAGTTTCGTCATCATGGCGGGCACCTTTA
Organism: uncultured Saprospiraceae bacterium; assembly: GCA_964539805.1. GTDB lineage: Bacteria > Bacteroidota > Bacteroidia > Chitinophagales > Saprospiraceae > M3007. Next base: position 11,953 of record CAZIKN010000029.1, read on the forward strand.
TCAGGAAGAATTAGTGGGGACACAAGGCTTTTCCGGTGTTTCTGCCTTGGTTTATCACCTTTATCCACCTACTATCGTAAAGGAAAAAGGAACTGCTTACAGCGTGGAACCAGAGATAGCTATTGACAAAAACCTGTCCGCTTTGAGTTTCAAGGGTTTTGAGATGCCCTACGTGGACGACTACTTAGAAAGCCGTAAAACGCTTTTTGTCAACAATGACCTGCACATCGGCCTGGCGGCCCCGCACCACGGCACCAAATCATATTTTTTTAAAAATGCCGATGCCGATGAAATGATTTTTGTGCACCAGGGTCATGGCTGGGTGGAAACCATGTACGGCCAGCTCCCCTTTGAATATGGTGATTATATCGTCATCCCGCGCGGTACCATATACAAAATCCACTTCCTGAGTGCCCAGAATCGCCTGCTGTATATTGAGTCGTTCAGCCCAATAGGAATTCCGCACCGCTACCGCAACCAGCATGGACAAATGCTGGAACACGCGCCGTTTTGTGAGCGCGATTTCAAATTGCCCCGCGATCTTGAGACCCATGATCAACATGGCGACTTTTTGGTCAAAATTAAAAAACAGGGCATGATCTATCCCTACACCTATGCCACACATCCCTTTGATGTGGTAGGCTGGGATGGCAATCATTACCCCTGGGCCATTTCTATCTTTGACTTTGAACCCATTACCGGGCGTATCCACATGCCACCACCCATACACCAGCAATTTGAGGCAGCTGGCTTTGTCGTATGTTCTTTTGTACCTCGGCTCTATGATTATCACCCTAAAGCCATACCCGCCCCCTACCACCACAGCAATATTGATTCTGATGAAATCCTATACTATGTTGATGGCGATTTTATGTCGCGCAACAACATATCCAAAGGTCAACTGACCCTGCACCCCGGAGGTATCCCGCACGGCCCACACCCCGGTGCCATAGAGCGGAGCATAGGCAAAACGGCCACGGAGGAGTTGGCCGTTATGATTGACCCTTTTAAACCGGTAAAAATTACCAAAGCCGCCCTTGAACTTGAAGTGGAAGACTACTACAAGTCCTGGTTGGAACATCCACAAATGGTATAATTTCAATAATTGGAGCAAAAAACATGGCAACTTTAACCAATATTCAAAATTACAATTACGGCCTCCAAAAAATATTTACGGCTGCTGATGATTTCCTGCCCTTGCTGGGCACGGATTATGTCGAACTCTATGTCGGTAATGCCAAACAGGCCGCTCATTTTTATAAAACAGCCTTCGGCTTCCAATCCCTGGCCTATGCTGGTTTGGAAACAGGTGTTCGTGACCGCACTTCTTATGTGCTGGCACAGGATAAAATCCGATTGGTGCTGACCACACCGCTTACCTCGCATTCGCCCATTGCTGACCACATCAAACATCATGGTGATGGTGTAAAAGTCATAGCATTATGGGTGGATGACGCCCGTGCAGCATTCCGTGAAACCACCCGGCGCGGCGCATTGCCTTACATGGAACCAACCGTAACAAGTGATGACTCCGGTGAAGTGGTCATGTCGGGCATACATACCTATGGCGAAACGGTACATATCTTTGTTGAGCGCAAAAACTACAAAGGCATCTTTTTGCCGGGCTATCAGCCCTGGGTATCCGACTATAAGCCTACAGAAACGGGTCTCAAGTACATAGATCACATGGTGGGCAATGTAGGTTGGAACCAAATGAACGTATGGGCAAAATTTTACCACGACGTAATGGGTTTCGCCAACCTCATTTCCTTTGACGACAAAGATATATCTACCGAATATTCGGCCCTCATGTCAAAAGTAATGACCAACGGCAATGGCCGTATCAAGTTCCCGATCAATGAGCCAGCCGAGGGTAAAAAGAAATCACAAATTGAAGAGTTTATTGAGTTTTACGAAGGCCCGGGCTGTCAGCACATTGCCGTGGCTACGGATGATATTGTGTTTACGGTCAGTGAGATGCGCAAACGCGGGGTTGAATTTTTGCACGTGCCGGGCGAATACTATGATACCGTGATGGATCGCGTGGGCGTCATAGATGAAAACTTGCTCAAGCTCAAAGAACTGGGCATCATGGTGGATCGGGATGATGAGGGTTATTTGCTCCAGATCTTTACCCGCCCGGTAGAGGATCGTCCAACCATGTTCTTTGAGATCATCCAACGCAAAGGCGCAAAATCTTTTGGCAAAGGCAATTTTAAAGCATTGTTTGAAAGTATTGAGGAAGAACAGCGCAAAAGAGGAACGCTCTGATCCGGCCGTTGTTCTGAGAAAGGGCAAGGGATGCATGCTTGGTGGGCCGTCAGTTTGATCATGACGGCCCACTTAGAAGAGTAAGGGAATAAAGATTTCAATTTGGGTTTGTTTGGCCCTGTTGCCTATCTTCGCCGCTTTCTATCCGCATCATGTCCGAAACGCCAGCAGCTGAACTCCCCCTAAAACAAAGTGCGGCACTCATGAATTGGGCCGACCGCCTGCGCAACATCGCTACGCTGATGGTGATTGCAATCCATCTGGCCGCACCGGTTGCGTTTGAATACCCCGATTTGAATACATCCTGGTGGTGGACAGGCAACATCATCAATTCAATGTCCCGGCCAGGTGTGCCTTTGTTTGTTATGCTCAGTGGTTTTTTGCTGTTGAGCAAAGATTATGACCTGATTGATTTTTTAAAGCGCCGCTTCAGCAGGGTAATTGTGCCAGCCTTGTTCTGGATGGGCTATTACTTGTACAACAACCACTTGGCAAACAACAAACCCGCCAACCTCAAAGACGGATTGCTGGAATTGGTGAGCGGACCGGTACATTACCACATGTGGTTTATTTACCTGATCATTGGCCTTTACCTGATTTATCCCATCCTGAGGCCTTGGGTCAGGCAAGCATCAGAGCGGGATTTGATCTATTTCCTGCTGTTATGCATGTTTGCTACCTGGTTTTACAAGCCGCTGTACCACTTTACCGGACAACAAATTGGTGTCTATTTTGAACTGTTGACCAATAATTGCGGGCACTTTGTGCTGGGTTATTACCTCGGACAAAAAAGCTGTCGCGATGCTCATTCCGGTACGCTTTCGCCGTGGCCTTGTACGGATCGCCAATTGGGTTTAATTGCTTTGGCATTGGTGCTTTTGGGTACTTTGGCAACCTCCTTGGCAAGTTATTGGCTGAATATTGGGCGTGCTGGTTCCGTTACATTTGATGTTATTTTTTATGATTATCTCATGCCTAACGTAGGCATTGGGGCCATTGGTTGGTTTTTGTTGGCCAAACAATGGATGAACAAACCGCCACTTAAAGCCTTTGAGATCGCTTTTGCAGCAGCAAGTTTCGGAATTTATTTTGTACACGTCAGGGTGTTGGATTGGTGGGCTTATCTGGGGTACTGGCACAGCCGCTGGCACCCGCTCAAGGGCCTGCCCATATTGATCATACAGGTCACTTTAATCTCTTTTGTTATAGTTGCACTAATACGCAGCCTGCCCGGGGGCAAAAAAATCACATGAACGTTATCTTCAGATCGTTTTGGCTTGTTGGCGCTGCAATTTCACTATTTTTGGCTTTTGCCAAAGCAGCATTTTACCTCCGCAAGTCGGCATATCATATCTTGGAAATTCCCAATCCTGCTTTGATGATGCCACATTTCCAAAAGCGTTTTGAACATTATTTTTTCGGCACAACGTATTTGGCCCTTCTTTTTTGCAGCCTTCATGGTCGCCGCCGCCATGCAAGTGAGCTCAAACGGTTTGCGCTGCTATCAGCGCTTACCTGCTATTTTGATGACCTCACAGAAAACACCTCGCCCCCTCCAGACCAGCTCGGCACGCCCGAATTATATGGCCGTGCCGCGGATCCCGCCGGGCTTGCCCTGCATTTTTTGCAGCGGTTGTATCGTGAATTTCCGCCAATCCAATTGGAAGGGGTAAAAAAAAGATTGAACAAAGTGTTTGCACTGGAAACCAACCCTGTTGGCACAAGCAGTTTGAGCATCCGTCAAGAATTGGGGGCCTCGTCGGTTTTGCTTTTTCGCCAGTTGTTGGATTGGCCAATAAGCGCAAAAGAAGAAAAAGCATGGGCCAGTTTTGGCGCCTTTATCCAGCTGTGTGATGATATTTTTGATGTTTGGCATGACCAAAACAAAGGCATATTAACGCCTGTGTTGGAAATGGCACGATCCAATGATATGGAAGGCTTAATTCATTTGTTTGATCATCAGTATAAACAACTGAAAGACAATTTGGCTTTTATGCCTCCTTCCTGGCGCAAGCACTTGCTCCTGGCACAAATCCATTGGCTGAGTGGCATGACTCGTTTTTGCCTCCTTCGATACAAAGAACTGCTTGCAGCCCACGGTCATCTCCCTATACACAACCGCAAAGAAATGGTCACCGACATGGGGCTATGGCGCAACCGATGGGGGGCAGTTTGGGTAACGTTGGGCACAAAATGATAAAATAGCCCGTACACCAAAACCAAATATGTTTTTTCCCGTTATGCGAGATACTGTGCTTAAAACAGGTCCGTTTTGGATAATAAAGCCATAAAAATCACTTAAATGGTATAACCACCCATTACTTCAAACTTATGCAAAAAGTGCACTTTTTTCTCCTGATCCTTCTCCTAAGCTTCACTCAAATCATGATAGCCCAGCGATCCTGGCAAATGGGACTGCAGGGTAGGATAGGTGATTATTGGCTTTCGCAGGGCATCAGTGATGGCAATGTTGAAAATCAGCATGTCCTGTCTTTAAGTCTTGACCGCTATTTCAATCCTTATTTTGGAGCTGGACTAAACCTTGGATATGTCAATTTGAAGGATAATCAAAGCTTTCTCAGGGCCGTCGCCAACCAGCAAAGCTTTGATGCCGCTAATGCATTCAAGGTCAATGTTTTTAGCTTTAGCCTTTCCCCCATTTTTACTCTGCCTCTTAGGCGCAACGGGGCTATTTCGCTCAGGCCACATGGTGGTATAGGCTTGATTAAAAGCCAGCAACAAATGTTTTACACCTTCACTGACGGGCCTGTTTCGTCTTCCAAGTCCGAGACTTATGACTACAAAGCCAATTGGATGCCAGTGGCAGGATTATTCGGAGAATACGCGCTACAGTTTAGCCCCAAATGGTCTGCTTTTATTTCCATTGGTTATGAACACCTTTTTGCCATGCGCAGTGCCTATCTTTTTGACAACAAGGAACTGCCCTACTCCGAATTTCCACTCAACTGGAGATCCGACATTCGGAATATCCGGGAAGTATCCGATGAGTGGGATACTGATATGCACCAGTTTCGCGACATATCTGCTATTCAAATAGGAGTGGGTGTTCGGTGGCGCTGGCTGAGGTAATGAAAATGCCAGGATAAATTAAGAAAGTTTGTTCTTTTGCAGTCGTTTATCATCAAGCATTTTTACACATGACAAAATTATTGGAAGGCAAGGTCGCCCTTATCACCGGAGGTTCTCGCGGCATTGGAGAAGCGCTCGTGCGCAAGTTTCATGAGCAAGGTGCTCATGTGGCGTTTACCTATGTATCAGCCAATTCTGCCACTAAGGCCGAAGCATTGGCAAACGAACTCGGGGCATCTGCAAAAGCATATCAAAGCGATGCCGGCGATTATTCACAAGCAGAAAACTTAGTCAATCAGGTTGTTAAAGATTTTGGTAAAATTGACATTTTGATCAATAATGCGGGCATTACACGCGATACCCTCATGCTTCGGATGACGGAACAACAGTGGGATGAAGTAATGCAAACCAACCTCAAATCCGTGTTCAACCTGACCAAACACTGCCTCAAGCCCATGATCCGCAGCGGTGGCAGTATCATCAATATGAGCTCCGTGGTTGGGGTGTTCGGTCAACAGGGCCAGGCCAATTATGCGGCATCCAAAGCGGGTATTATTGGTTTTTCCAAATCTATAGCCAAAGAATACGGCTCGCGTGGCATCCGCTGCAATGCCGTAGCACCCGGTTTTATCGCTACTGAAATGACGGATGCCCTTGATGAAAAAACGAAGGAAAATTACTTGGCGAGCATCCCGCTCAAACGCCTTGGATCAGGGGATGATGTGGCCAACACCTGTGTGTTTTTGTCCTCTGATATGGGAGCCTACATAACAGGCCAGCTTATCTCTGTGTGCGGTGGCCTTAATTGTTAAGCGTTCAATTATTGACGCCCATGATCATTACTTTTCGTGTAGGATGCCTTATGGTTTGCCTGTTGGCATCCTTAGTTTTTTTTTCCTGTAATTTCGAAGACAACAGGTCCAACTCCGCCCATACGCAGCAGAAGACCGGTCAGCCTGTGGACGTGCAAATTTCTGACCTGAACTGCTGGGTAGAAAAAGGTTATTTTTTGGTCGCTGGCCTCTGTGACAGCAAAACTTCTAAATGGCTGCGCATACAGTTGACCATGACACCCATAGATAGCAAAGGCCATCCTACAACCCTTAAGGGTGAGGCCTCGGCTACCATTACCTGTCATTCAGATGCTGTACCACCGCTTGGCCGCAGCTCCTTTTTTGCCGCTTGGCCGCTCACTGATTTTGCTGCATTGCCGGATAGTTGCCTGATAACCAATGCTTTGGCTGTTGATGTGCCGGAAGGGCCAATCCTTTTGGCTACGGCTCAAAACAGTGTGCGTATCATGAGGCCTACCGAAGGCCCTTCTTCCGCAAGTGATCAGAAGGAAATTGCCTGGGATGTGAGTACCGTGTTGGAGAATCCTCTTTCAAGCCCGGCCAAGCACCCTAAAATGGAACTTTTGCTGTATGGGAAAGATAAACGGCTTTGGTTTGCGCAAGTAGTTGACCCAGAAAGTGATGTGTTCAAAAAAGTGCTTCGTTCCAATGGCCAGGGGCCAATACCCGCTGGCGCAAAACGACAGTACAATATTTATGTCAGCACACAAATGCTCCCCGAAGAACTTCAAAAGCAGCAAATTGGAAAGGCTGATATTTTACCGTTTGAGGCCCGCCAGTAACAAGGTAAAAGCCCCAAAATGGCCGTATCTGTAAATAATTTCCCGAAAACCAATTGATCCATTTATTTTTGTTGCCTCGACACGACAGATTACTCATTTTATAAATATTTATTATGTACAAACGTTTTTCCCTGTTCGCTTTATTACTTGTTATTTGGAGCAGTGCCCCAAGCCTTTACGGGCAAAAATTGGTATCAAGCACCCTTGTTGGCTCGCGCACCAAAACGCAGTTGCAAACGCAGTTCAATCTGCCCTTTATACAATATGGCTGCAAATACTATGCAGTGAAGTACACCACTTTTGATGTAAAAGGTAAGGTGGATACCGCTTCTGGCCTGTTAACCATTCCAGACGATGCCACAAAAGTTTATCCGCGCTTGGTTTATCAGCATGGTACCTCTGGTAGCCGTAATGATGTCCCTTCCATCAATGTAAAAAGTAACGGTGAAGGTACCGTCACCTGGCTCCTGGCCGGTATGGGTTACATCACTTTGGCCCCTGATTACCTCGGATTGGGCAGTTCACGTGGTTATCATCCCTATGTACATGCCGAAAGTGAAGCCTGGGTAGCGCTTGATCTGCTCAGGGCAGTGGACACGTTTTCCATTCAAAACGGCGGGCAGTTCAACAACCAACTGTTCATTACAGGGTATTCACAAGGAGGGCATGCCGGTATGGCATTGCATCGTGCCGTTGAGAATGATCCCTCTGGAGAATTTAAGGTAACTGCCGCCTCTCACTTGTCCGGCCCATACAGCATCGGAGAGGTTATGCGCGACCTGATCTTGACAGACAAAGTCTATTTTTTCCCTGCATACATCCCCAATACCGTCTTGGGATACAATGAAGTATATGGACTCTATAGTAACGTCAGTGAGTTTTTCCGTGCCCCGTATGCGGCTGAAATTGAAAAATTGTATAAAAATCAGACCGGTGTGTCTGCCTTGAATACCAAGCTGATTACCATGCTGACCCAGAACGAAGGCTCTTGCCGGCCCATCAAACTGATCAAGGATAGTATCATCAACGTGATGAAAACGCAGCCCAATCACCCCATCAATCTGGCCCTGAAGGATAACAATACCTATAACAACTGGATACCCAAGGCACCCATGCGCCTATTCTATTGTATGGCGGATGATCAGGTGCCCTTTATGAACAGCGTGGTAGCACGGGACACGCTGAGTGCCAAATCTGCTCCGGATTTTGCTGCGGTTGACGTACTGTCAACAGGCGATCACGGGGCTTGTTATACACCAGCCATGACCAATACTTTGTTGTTTTTTGCTGGTTTTCAGCAGGTTACAGTGGACACAAAAAGCCCTGAAACAGATGCATTATCGCTCAATATGTCACCAAACCCCGTGTCGGACATCTTGTTCGTGCGGGAATTGTCCTCAGCGGGTCGCCTTCAAATTTTAAATGCAGAAAGCCGCATTGTCGCCAATATGACCCTCGCGGCCGGAGATCATGAGATCAATGTTAGTGAACTCAAATCGGGTTTCTATATTGTTGTTTTTCAGCCGAAGGGTGGTGGCCAAGCTTTGAGCAAGGTGATCGCCAAACAATAGGCATAGCCACAGGAGCGTGTATGCAAATAATTGATATTCGATAGTTTTAGGTAGGATAGGGTGTCTTTTTTTTACACCCTATCCTGCCTATTGTTTTTCAACAAAACCATGACATCGTTATTCAAAAAATTAAATTTCAAGGACCAGCAGCACATAGTTGAACAAGGAAAGGAAAAAGCACAAAAAAGCAAGCCGTGACATACACTGTACAGGAAATCGCAGAGATACTAAAAGCGCACCCGCTCCTACTGGTCCGGCCCGAGGCCAAGATAGAATATCTGCTGACGGATAGCCGACAAGTCACGGCACCACCATTTTCTCTTTTTTTTGCCATTACTGGTGAAATGCATGATGGGCACCGCTTTCTTTCAGAAGCCTACTCCGCTGGGGTTCGACATTTTGTGGTCAATAGAAAGATTGATTTGGAGGGCCTTCCCGAGGCAAATGTACTTTTGGTGGATCATTCGTTGCGCGCTTTGCAGCAAATGGCCGCCCTTCATCGGTCAAAATTTAATTATCCTGTTATTGGGATCACGGGCAGCAATGGTAAAACGGTTGTAAAAGAATGGCTCTACCAATTATTGTCCACCCATTTTAATATCGTTAGAAGCCCCAAAAGTTATAACTCGCAGGTGGGGGTACCGCTTTCAGTTTGGCAGATGCAGGCCCAGCACCAATTGGCCATCTTTGAAGCGGGCATTTCCAAGCCTGATGAAATGATCCATCTGGCCAAAATGATTCAACCGGACATCGGCATTTTTACCAATATAGGCTCTGCACACCGCGAAGGGTTTGCTTCAAAAGCAGATAAAATAAGCGAAAAAATGAGGCTTTTCGAGCATGCCAGAACCCTGATCTTCTGCGCAGATCATGAAAAAATAGCCGAAGCCGCACATGGTTGGCGCAATGCCAAGCCCGGTCGGCAAATTTTGTGCTGGAGCAAAGAAGGACTTGAAGCCGATATTCAAATCAGTCATTTTGACGTATTGCCCGATGGGCACAGCCGTTTTGAGGTTTCATTTGTTCAAGGGACAAAAGATGTTTTCAATACTATTCACCTGCCCTTTGCAGATAATGCCGCGCTTGAAAATGCTTGTCATTGTTTGACCCTGATTCATTGTCTGAATTTGCAAGTAGTTGATTTTCAAGATAAATTTTCCCGACTTGAGCCTGTAGAAATGCGTTTAGAATTAAAATCAGGAATCAATCGGTGCACGCTTATCAATGACTTTTACAACAACGATCTCGCCGGGCTGCGCATCGCCTTGCAGTTTGCCACAAGGCAGGCCATTCACAGGCCATTGACCCTAATTTTTTCCGACATCCTACAGGGAGGAGATGAGTCCAAGTTGTATGAAAAAGTAGCACAGGCCATAACAGATCACGGTGTTTCTCGCATTATTGGCATCGGGAAGGCCGTCGGACGCTTGGCATCTTATCTGCCAGCACAAAAAACGGTAGCCTTTTATGATGATACATTGGATTTTATCGCCAATATTCATAAGCATGATTTTCATGACGAAGTCATTTTGCTCAAAGGGGCGCGACCTTTTGCCTTTGAGCACATCGCGAAGCGTTTGGAGCAAAAGGCACACAAGACCGTACTTGAGATAAACCTGACAGCCCTCGTTCATAACCTGAACACTTATCGGAGTCTTCTGAAGCCATCTACCAAGATGATGGTCATGGTAAAGGCCGCCGGATATGGCAGTGGCTCCACAGAAATAGCCAAACTGCTGGAATTCCACAAGACGGATTACCTCGGTGTCGCTTATGCTGATGAGGGAATAGAGTTGCGGCAGGCCGGCGTAAGCTTGCCCATTCTGGTACTCAATCCTGAGCCTGCCAGCTTTGATGCATTGTACCGTTACAGGCTTGAACCAGAAGTGTACAGCCTTCCTTTGTTGCGAGAATTGATCCGGTTTACAGGGCACGAACGCGCCCTTTCCATACACCTGAAATTGGATACCGGTATGCACCGCTTGGGCTTTGAGTCAGGCGACATGGCAGAACTGCTTCCTCTGCTGCAAGCATACCCTAACTTAAAAGTACAATCCGTTTTTTCACACCTGTCAGCCAGTGATGCGCCAGTATATGATGACTTCACCCACCAACAGGCCAAGTTGTTTGGGCAACATTACGGGCTTATTGCCGAGGCCCTGGGCTACGCGCCATTGCGTCATTTGGTCAATACTGGCGGCATAGTGCGTTTCCCCCAATATCATTTTGACATGGTGAGGTTAGGCATTGGCCTTTACGGTATTGATAGCGCGGGTTTACAGGATAAATTGCGTGTGGTGAACACATTAAAAGCAACCATTAGCCAGATTAAACAGGTGCCACAAGGTGATACAGTTGGGTATAACAGAAGCGGCCCAGTGCAACAAGCTTCCAAAATTGCCACAATCAGTATCGGCTATGCTGACGGACTTCACCGCTTAGCGGGCAATAAACGCTATGAAGTATTGGTAGCAGGCCAATTGGCACCCACCATTGGCAATGTATGCATGGATATGACCATGATTGATATAAGCCATATACCAACAGCACAAGAAGGGGATGAGGTTGTGATATTTGGAGAAAAACCCGCCGTAACGGAGCTTGCAAAATGCCTGCAGACCATTGCCTATGAAGTCTTTACCTCCATTTCAGAAAGGGTAAAACGAGTATATTGGCAGGAATAACCCACCCTCTTCATCCTTCATCCCTTATACTTCCTAACGCATCACTCCTGATACATTGCTTCTATTTCCGTTTTGAACTTTTCCATAATAACACGGCGTTTGAGCTTCATACTGGGCGTAAGTTCCGAGTCGCTGCCATCGGTTTTGGCTGCCTCCCAAGCCCGAGACAGAAGGGTAAATTTTTTGATTTGCTCTGCATGGCCAAAGTTGGGATTAACCCTTTCCATCAGCATATCAAAGCGCTGGATTACTTTGGGATTTTTGATGGCCTCATCCAGGCCGGTCCAAGGGATATTATACTTTTGGCACCATTCGCGCAGGCCATCAACGGAGGGAATAATGAGGGCAGAAACAAATTTTAGGTTTTCGCCAACCACCATGGCCTGATCAACTAAACGGTGCTCTTTCAGCAGTGACTCAATGGGGGTGGGTGCCACATATTTGCCCCCGCTGGTTTTGAGGAGTTCTTTTTTCCTATCTGTAATCTTTAAAAACATCTTGCCATTGGGCCCTTGCACCAATTTGCCAATATCTCCCGTTGCAAGCCATCGCTCGCCGCTTATTTCACGAATCATTTCAGCCGTTTTTTCGGGTTGTTTATAATAACCCAGCATTACGCCGGGACCTTTTGCCAATATTTCTCCTTCATCAGGCCGATAATCACTGCCTTCCATGTCAATACGCAGCGTTATACCTTCAATGACATTGCCAACACTGCCAAGCAAAACATTTTGGGGTTCAAACCCATTGATGGTGATGCCCGGGGCTGCCTCCGTCATGCCATAAGCCTCGCGTACGGGGATACCCGCACTGTTGAAAACGCGCATGATCTTCATAGGGCAGGCACTGGCACCCGTGACAATAGCCTTGATGTTGCCACCCAAAGCCTCGCGCCATTTGGAAAAGATCAATTTTTGGGCAATGGCCCATCGGATGCCTTTCCAGCCAGCGTAATGCGTGCCAAAATCCCATTGTTCCGCCAGACTTAGCGCATCAAAGAACAAAGCGCGTTTGATGCCCGTCAGTTCCATGCCCTTGCTGACAATCTTTTCATATACTTTTTCCAAAAGACGCGGGACAGTTGTGAAAAAATGCGGCTTTATGGCCTTCAAATCACCATCTTCACCGCCAAGATTATCAGTGCCTGTGAAAGAAACACTGATGCCTGCCCCTGTGAAAAAATATACCGCCACGCGCTCAAAAACGTGACTGACCGGCAAAAAACTCAATACGCGATCACCGGGAACGATGGGTACAATTTTGCGCACCGCTTCCACATTAAAAACAATATTGCGATGGGTAAGCATTACCCCTTTGGGATTGCCAGTAGTGCCGGACGTATAAATGATGGTCATCAGGTCGTCAGGTTTGACGGCAGCCTTGCGGCGTTCCAGCTCGGCCATATCACCATCGGCCATCAATACTTTCCAGTTTCTGGCCCTGGGGTGCTCATAAAAGGTGAGGACTTCGGTAAGGCCAGCCGCATTTTGTTGGGCATCCGTTACCTTTTGAAACAAATCCCCCTCGCCTACAACGCAATACTTGGCTTCTGACTCATTTAATATATAGGTGTACTCCCTTGCGCTAATCGTAGGGTACATAGGTATATTGAGCACACCGATCTGCATCATGGCATAATCTAAGGCAATCCATTCAGGACTTGTTTTATACACCACGGTTGCTATTTTGTCCCCTGCTTGAAGGCCCATGCGGATCAGGCCCATACTAAGCCGGTTAACAGTGTCCACCATTTGTTGAGTGGAGTAATAAGTCCATTGGCCATCCACTTTATGACCAAATGCCTTCTCTAAAGGATAGCGTTCCAGCTGTTCGTATAGGTATTCAAAAAGTCGTTTGTCTGACATTGAAAAACAATTTGTAAGATGATGCAGGGCCTAAAGATAACAAGTGTTAGGTAAATAATAATTTTATGTAAAAATATTTTTACCCGAAAACAATATTTTTTTCAAGACGGATTTCAAGATTCTTGGATATTTCAAGGCTAAACGCGTAAGATGTGTAGGATGTTCAAAATTTTATTGGGCGATTCTTTTTGAAACAAAAAATATTTTTTCATAAAACATTCATTATCAGCTTGCAAGAGTAGTAAAAAAGTTAGACATTTGTAATCCTATAAGGGAAAGCGATACCCTTCAACCGGCGTGTGTGGACTGACCGGAATTCTTGCCGAAGGGATCCAAATTTTTAGATTTTGTGGGTTTTTACAAGCGCATTGGCCACCTTGATTTAAGGGTGCCAGTGAAACCAACGCCAGCGCATCGGGCATGCCAATTATCATGTACTGATCTGCCTGGGAACATCAATCCCGTTTCCGCTTACAAACTGCACCTTTTTGTGCAGTGCATATCTTTTTGTCTGAGACAGACAAAAATCTTTGGAGAACCACATGAATACCTTCCGCTTTAAACGATATTTTTGACTTTTTACAGCAGCAGGAATCATGAGCGCAGCACTACATCAACAAAACTCGAACGCTTTGAAACTCATATTCAAAGGACGTCTGGACTTTGGGTCACAACGTACTTTTGACATGGTGCAAAAGCACTGGCAAACCCGCGTTGATACCTATTTTAAGGCCGATGTACTGTTCAAGGCCGAGCAGGTATTTAGTGTTGATGACTTTACCCTGAACGTGCCACACCAACCCGTGTTCAGCACGGAAAAACATTGGCGTAGTACTACCTCTTTGCTCCAGGAAATAGCCCAGTTCGCAATCATGGGCGACATGGGAGCATGGTGCATTGCAGAAGGACAAGTGCTCAAAATGCTTAAAATTCAGCCCAGTGCGGACAAAGCTGCCGTGGCACTGTATCAAGAAGGCTGCAATCAAATATCCCATGGCCAAATCAACGAGGCAGCAGAAGCCCTGAGCACGGCCATTGAAAAATATGCGCTTCACGCCTTAGCTTATGAACGCAGAGGATATGTCAATTATAAGTTGAAAAATTTCAATGATGCATTGCATGATTTCAACCGCAGCATTGACATTTATCCCAATAACCCGGAACCCTACTACGGACGTGGCAAGGTTAAAATGCTAAAGAATGAATGGGATAGTGCGGCCCAGGATTTTGATGCGTGTATCAAACGCAGCTTGGCACTCCAGCCTATTTATTGGCTGGCCCGCCTAAGGCGCGGCGATTGCCTGTACCATGCCAAGCGCTATGCCGAGGCAATGGTAGAGCTTAAGTTTTTTCTGGCTAAAAAGTTCAAGGATAACGACCCAAACCTGCAATTTGTGCCCAAGGCCAACTACCTCATGGCGGAATGCCAAAAACATGCATAAGGGGTAATCCTTGCAAGAAGCTTGTTTTAAAATATGCCATTGTGGGGAATCAAACACATTGGCATATTGCTTTCCAGTGTTTAATCAACCACAACCCGGTGTTTTGAATACCTTAGAATTTTTTGCTGAAACCCGTGCTGCCTGGCGGCAATGGCTTGAGGAAAATCACCAAACCGTTTCAGGTGTTTGGTTGGTGTTCAACAAGAAATCCAGTGGGAAACCGCATGTGTCTTACGAGGAAGGTGTGGAAGAGGCCCTCTGCTTTGGCTGGATTGATAGCAAGGGCGGGCTGGTGGATGATGAGCGATCCAAGTTGTATTATGCCCCGAGAAATCCCAAAAGCAATTGGTCCAGGCCTAACAAAGAGCGCATTACCCGATTGACTGCTGCTGGCCTCATGCGCGAGGCCGGCCTGAAAATGGTGGAAATAGCACAAAAAACGGGTACCTGGACGGCTCTGGATGAGGTGGAAAATTTAGTGATCCCGGATGACCTACAGGCGGAGTTAAACAAATGGCCCGCCGCTATGGCTTATTTTCAAGCCTTTCCGCGTTCTGCCAAAAGGGGTATTTTAGAGTGGATTCTCAATGCCAAAACACCCGAAACCCGCCAGAAACGCATAGCGGAGACCGCCCGGCTTGCCAATGAAAACATCCGGGCAAATCAGTATAAACGATCAGTTTAGCCATTCACAATTTCCCCATTGACCAATACCTCCAAATGTCGCGTGCGGGTGCTGCCCGGGTCAAACAGCAGGTTGCCGTCCGCCGAGCTGCCCTCTGCCATCACGATTTCCCAGTCTTCATTGATCATGGCAATGGTGTGGGTTATTTTTTCGTCCTGCATTTTGGTGCCGGCAATAAGCTTTTTGCTAATCAGTTCACCTGATGTGGTAAATGTGGCCAAGTGATATTCATACTTGAGCAAACCGGCTTTCCACCAGACTACCCCAACAAAATTTTGTGTGCCTTCCAGCGAAAAACAGGGCACATACTCGGTAAATTCCTCCTCAATCACATCGTTTTCAAGCGGATAAATAAAAGACTCGATCAGATTTGAAGGGAGCGGCTCATTCTCCGTAGAAAAGAGATGGTGCGTATCTTCTCCTAAAGTAACCGGCATGGATACGGTTGGAAATTTGGCTATAAAATCAGCAAATTGAACTGGCATGGTGTCAAATGTTAAAATTTAGGGGCAAAGTTCCGCTTCATTTCTTTTTTTGTCTAAAAAAACCTTATTTTCTTACAAAAAAATAACAAAAATCACAGCAAAACCAAAAAAAAGCAGCGTAATTTTGCGCACTTTTGAACAACACCTCTGAAACTCACCATTTAAACTTACAAGCAGGTTTTGAACTTATTTAAATTATTCAAGCAGGAATTAGCGGTTGACTTGGGCACAGCCAATACCCTAATCATGTCCGATGGCCAGGTAATCGTAGATGAGCCATCCATTGTTGCCATTGACCGCCGTACCGGCGATACCATAGCGGTTGGCTTGAAAGCCATGCAAATGCACGAAAAAACGCATGAAAACATAAAAACCGTTCGGCCACTCAAGGATGGTGTAATTGCTGACTTTCAGGCTGCGGAAGCCATGATTGAAAGCATGATACGCATGGCTGGTAAACGAAGCAGTTTTTTCAGCCACCTGAAAATGGTAATCTGTATCCCAAGCGGTATTACCGAGGTGGAAAAACGAGCGGTGTTCGATTCCGCTGATCACGTGGACAGCAAGGAAACATACCTGATCCATGAACCCATGGCAGCCGCCCTCGGCATTGGCCTTAATGTGGAAGAGCCTGTGGGAAACATGATTATTGATATTGGCGGCGGCACAACAGAGATTGCCGTTATTGCCCTGTCCGGCATCGTTTGTGATGAATCCATCCGTATTGCAGGGGATGAGCTCATCAATGACATTATCGGATACATGAAGCGTGAGCACAATATCCTTATCGGCGAACGCACTGCCGAGCAGATCAAAATCAACGCCGGATCTGCCATGCATGAATTAGAAAACCCTCCAGCAGATTATGCACTCAATGGTCGCGATTTGATGACAGGTATCCCTAAGCAGATCAAGGTCAATTATCAGGAAGTAGCCTATGCTTTGGATAAAAGTATCAGCAAAATTGAAGATGCAGTATTGCGCGCCCTTGAGCTGACTCCCCCTGAGTTGGCTTCTGACATATACAAAACAGGTATCTATCTTACGGGCGGCGGCGCTTTACTGCGCGGCTTGGACAAACGCCTTGAAGCAAAAACAAAACTCGCAGTTCATGTGGCGGATGATCCTCTGCGTGCTGTTGTGCGCGGCACGGGATTAGCCCTGCAGGATACAGCAAGGTATTCGTTTCTGATTGATCGCAAGAGCGTTTAAGCTTCAATGGGCAACCTGCTTCTATTATTTTATCGCTACGGAGGACTTGTCACATTTGTTGTGGTGCAGTCCTTCTGCCTTTTCAGGATAGTACGCGCCAGTACTGATAAGTCCCTGATTTTCAATTATTCATGGGGGCTTTTAACAGGCAGTGTGATGGAGCGCCAGCAAAAAATGATTGATTTCATCGGTCTTCAACAACGCGTGGATAGTCTGGCAAAATACAATGCTGAGCTGAAGCAGAAAATAGCCAATATTGAGGCCATACAGTTGCCTCAAAAAGATACCTTTACGGTGGTGTGGTTTGATTCATTGATGCAAAATGACACCATGCGACGCAAATATATCCGTCCGTCTTATTTGTACACCAGCGCCAGAGTGATCGGTAATACCATACAGAATACCAATAACTGGATCATCATCAACAGAGGGGCAACGGATGGCGTTAGGCCTGATATGGGGGTGGCATCTGATAAAGGCATTGTGGGTATTACCCGGCATGTTGATCCCAATACATGTGCGGTTATGTCCTTGCTGCATCAAAAAACCATGATCTCTGCCAAATTGCTTTTTGCAGCCGGCCAAACCACTATAGGCTCCTTGTACTGGCAGGGTGGCGACCCATCCATTATGACCCTTCGGGACATACCCAAACATTTTGCATCACGTATTACGCCCGGCACCAAAGTAGTGACCAGTGGGCTTTCTGATAAATTCCCGGCAGATTTGCCTATTGGTGTCGTAACAGAGAACCCTACCCAAAATGCCGAAAGCCCTTATTACTTAGATATCAAGATAAGGCTCAGCCAGGATATGTCATCTCTTGGTGATGTATATGTGATAAATAATATACTAAAGGCTGAAACAGACAGCCTTTTAATTAAAATCAAGGATGGGCAATAATGCTATCATCGCCAGTTTTTGGCGTTTTTTGCTTCTATTGATGTTGCAGGTCTTGGTCTTCAAGCCCATGGCGACTTCCGTGGGGGCTTATTTCAATATTTTTATCTATCCCATCTTTTTGTTATTGCTGCCCATGCAAACCCCTACACCTTATTTAGTGTTATTGGGAGCGCTTATGGGCTTTTGTACAGATGAGTTTTATTACACTGGCGGGCTTCATGCCAGCGCAGGAGCCTTTGCTGGCTTAGTGCGCCGTACGGTGTTTTCAGCCTTTGCTCCTAATGGTAATTTTACACCCAAAGAACCCATTTTTGCTCCTGTTTACGTAAGTTGGCAAACCTTCCTGCCTGCAGCCGGAGTCTATTTCTTTGCGCATATTTTTTGGTATTATGTCATGGATGCCTTCACGTTTGTTTACCTGACGGAAGCCATTTTGAAGACGCTTGCAGCTTGGCCATTGTCCATGATATTTGTATTGGCATTTATGATGCTCTTCCGCCCGAAGGCTTGATTTTTCCTGAAACAGGCTTTTTTAAATGGTTTTTAACGTTGTATTAGGATAAATTTTAAACTTTTTAGGGTATAAATTCCGTTTGGGCCTGGTATTTGTAAGTCAGGAAAATACAGCAAGTTCTATTTGTTATGTTAGATATGTCATTGCTGTCTTTTCGTTTTTCCCAGTCAATCGTTTACATAATATGAATCAACTTTCAGAAAAAAACGCCCGTAACAGCCGACAATTAGCCTTTTGGCTGACCTTGTCACTTCACATTGCATTGGGCACTGCGCTGTACCTGCAAACATCCGAAACATCATCTGATAAGGTAAAACCACAGATGGCATTGGAAAAACCCTCCGGTAAAAAAGTGGTGATGCCATAAAAACCGGGTATGTTCTTAAATGATTCGGGCAGCTTGCACACAAGCTGCCCGAATCATTTAAAGCCCAAAACATTAGCGTATAAAAGGACGCGTTATCAGCTGCTCATTGGATAATAATCGTACAAAATAACTACCTGATGGCAAGCTGCTCAAATCAATTGGCGAGCGGTGCAACCCGGCGTCAAGATTGCTGGACTGAAACAATTGTTGGACTTTGCGACCGTGCATATCATATAGATCTACACTTACCGTTGCCGCTTCCGCAAGTGAAAAATGAAGATGGCCCACTCCTTCATCCATAGGGTTGGGTACCACACTCAAGCCTTGAACGTTGCTGACATTAAAAGAAGATTTGCGATCATTTGCTGTAGGCCGTAAAAATACTGGAGCGCCCGTCAATGGTATTTTATCAGCAGCAATAGTTGTAATGCTCTTGGTCCGGGAATGATCCCATTCATAACGAGCCAATAGTTCATAGTTATAATCAGATGGAAATGAATAAGTTGTGCTGGAAGCCTCGCTCATGTCCTTGTAGGTTATAGCCCACAAAACATAAGTGTACTCGCCGGATTTGTTGCGGAATGCACCACCTCCAATATCATCTTTTAATTTCATCTTTTCTGTTTCTACCGGGTCATAAACATAGCTGCTTAACATGTCGTGCGTGGTTTTATGAGCAAATGCAACATCATTGGCTTCCTGTTTGCCCAACGCCACATCGCGGAGGTTTTTGTATAAGCCCATATAAGCAAATTCACTTGGGCTTTGGCCTTCCTTTGCCTCATCCGCCACACCATAGATAAACATTTGGGCAAGACCTAATTTTTGTGCCGTTACAAGAGCCTTTATTGTAAAATTGCTCTGTGCCTCGGGCGAACCTATATAATCCCCGATTTGTTTGCGGGGCATACCATATTCCGTACATATCCAAATTTTGGCAGGCTTGTTTTTGCCATTATACCCGTATTTTTGAAGTACGGTATTAAACCGATCGCGCAATTGGAATACACCCTGTACGCCAGCGTCAGAGTGGCGAGCATAGGAAAAACCACCAATGTTGTTGTTCCACCAGCGCATGGCATCCGTAAAGTGTGGATACACATGATAATCCATGCAATCAAAATAAGCAGCACCGGTACGCGGATGTTTGGCTGATTTCATGCCACCCGCCGGATTATCGGTATAGCGGCAAATAAGGTCAAGGAAACTGGGCAGGCCAAGCCCGCCCACGGCCACATAAGCCCGTGGATCAACGGCTTTAACAACCTCATAGGTAATGCGCAACATGCGGATATAATCAAAAATGGGAGCGTTAAGCACTGTTTCGCACGGTGCAGGAGCATTGTCCCACCAATTGCCAGCTTCGCCGGGGAGCCGCCAACCATTGCCACTGTTGTCCACATCAGGCTCATTCCATACCTCATATATCCTTATGAGTCCCCGATAAGTATTGGCCGTTTTCCAACAATATAGGGCGTACGGATTGTTGTCATTTACGGGGGTGCCGTTTTCGCCATTGTCCCAAATAGGCTCATGTAAATTTTTAAAAACGGCGCTTCGCTTGCCATCACAGTGGACCGCCTCGTCACGGTGCCTGTCTGATGGAAAACCCAAAATAACCACCTGGTTATCCAAGCCTAGTTTTTTATAATACTGGAAGTACTCAAGCCGTACATCATAGCCCCAGAAGTCAAGAAAAAATTCATATAAACCGGGTCTGACTGTATTCACTCCCGTGCCCGGAAATTTTCCGTCAGCAGTGCCATGAAGTAGGGCGGCTAATTCCTTATCTTTGAAGTAAGGGTCATAATAGCCCATGTTGGAGCCATAACCAAATTCATATCGCCAGGGATACACGACATGATCAGCTGTGAGCGGGTTTTGGGCTTGGTGCATTTTTACACCCAAGAGGAGGACAAAAAAAAGAATTCTTTTTTTCATGATTAAAAAAAATTTGAAATTAGAAAATTGCTGACCTGAACGGCTCATAATTAGCCCAGTATGCATGATTTCTTTTTTTAACAAGTGTTAAAAGTTGAAAATTCCGTACTAACACAGATGCCTCAAGGCTTGAAATAGCAGCTTAGCGGCAAGATATACCAAAAACATGGTATGTTGATTCAAAGGTGCGGCGGAATATGAAAATTGGATAAGGCAAAAAACTTTAACACTCTTTGAATCGGGAATGTTCTGGCATGTAAAGGTATCGGTAGTGCTGTTAGTGTGGCGAAAGAATACATAGTTTGGTCAAATATCCGACTATTGAGAAGGAATCGCGTACCGGGTTTTCAACTAAATCTTGACGCGGGAACAGATGATTTTCCTTTCTGACAAAACGCAAGGAGGGCGAAATGCCTAACTCAAAACCAATTTGCATTGACTGTAATGACTTATTGGGGGGGGAGGCCATCCTACCGCAACACGTCTAATACAATGAGCCACCCCCGGTTTGGGAGTGGCTCATCTTTTGTCTCAAGAGTTTAGGGTATAAAGTTGACTAAAATGCCTACTTTTTGCTTAGTTCAGCATTGCCATCTACCTTTACATTACTACTGGCATCTGCTTTTACTTCCGCCTGATGACGCGCATATACGCGCACCTGTGATGCATCAGAAGCGGATATCTCTGCCCGATCAACCCGGAACGAAGTGGCGTCTAAGGCAGCAGTATTAGCAGTGCTGACTTCTAAGTTTTCGCCATCACCTGAAAGATTAAGGAAACTGCTGCCACTGAGGCTCAACGTAAGTTCATTCACGTCCATGTAGGCCTTTGCTTTTGCTCCGTCGCGAAGGGTTATGGAAGCCCGTCCCTCGTCAAATCCGCGGATGGTAACCTGCGCATTTTTTTCGGCAATAAGGCTGGTAAATACGGGTGCTTTTATCACTACCCTTACACTGCCTTCCGTTATCTTTCCATTGGTGACCAATGTTAGATCCCTTTCAGAAGGAATGATGTTTATTTTATCTTTGTTCCCGATTATCTCTAGGCTAAACTCTTCTGAATCAATGATTTCAGTTTCAAAATCACCTTCGAGGATAAAGTTTTCATAGTTTTTGTCATTGTCCAATTCTGTTACGTTCTCAAGGCCGCAGTCCGCGCACATTAGGCCTTTGTCCGTCATTTTAAAGACTTTTTCGGGGCGTTTTGAGATATAATTTCCTTTGGCTCCCTTAGCATAGTCACCCATATCGGCAGCCGCATAATGATAAATATCTTTATCAAAAGTGATACATTTTCCTACGGGGACCCCAATGGTCAGTCGGACTTCCTGTCCATGCCATTTTTTACCTTGAGGAATGAAAAAGCCTGTGGGCACTCGGAATACATTTCCGAAAATAACAGGCTCAAAACCAATGTTTTCTGCGTTTTCTAAGGCTGCAATGTTGTTTGCGCCGCGTGCATGAATCGTTTTGGAGCATTCAAACTGATTTGATGAACTACGGACAACCCTTATGCTTACCAGGCCATTCATGTGGGCTTGCTGGTCATTGATTTTCATGCCACCTTCCTCCCATTGCCAACGATTTTGATCGTCATTGGTAAATTGGTTCAGCATTTCTACCCGCAATGTATCCGAACTGTGTGCGATGTCAATATTGGAAGTCAAAGTACCTTGGCCTACATTGTCCTTCAGGGCAATCCCGCCCAAAATACCGGCTGAGATCAAGTTGAGGAACCAAAATCCGCTCAGGCCAGCACCAAGCCATACAGGAGTACGAACCCTGAACATCTTGCGGGTGACCGTTAGCACAATACCTAATATTGGGATACCAATTAGGAAGAAAAGGTTGAATACGCCAAGCCAGGTAACTCCGGCCGAAAATGGACTGAAAAAACGCAGGAAGGGGGCACCCACAAACAAGCCCCAAATGGCGCCGATACTGCCCAATAACAGACCTAACAACATGGCCATGCCTATGAGCAAGATAATCAGGCCCCCAAATTTGGCAATGAATTTTGCAACAAAGGCGAATACCTGCCCAATTATGGATACGCCCAAATTCATGGCATTATAACCAGCATTATGGCTCTTGGTACCGCTGCTGTAGGAGTTGTTTACCTTTTCGCTAAAATCATTGACCCGCTCTTCTACCTCTCGTGCAATATTGTCCACATTGATAGGTTCGCCGCGCATCGCCAAACGATCAGCGGCTGTTTCCGCCTTGGGTATGATGGACCAGAGCAAAATATAAACAAATGCCCAAAAGCCAAATGAACCAAAAGCAATAATAACAAAAAGCAGCCTTACCCAAACAGGGTCCTGAATGCCAAAATAGGCTGCGACCCCCGAACAAACCCCACCAACGATAGCATCTTGCTCATCACGGAAAAAACGTTTTCCCGTTCGGAGGATTGGACCTTTAGGGTTGGAGGCGCTCTGGCCTTCTGATTTTTTTTCCTGATAAGTGCCAGATTGGCTGGCAGATGTAGTTTCTGGCTCGCCAAAATCCTCGGGCTTGCCCAAAACTTCTATAGCGGCTTGAACATCGGGGAGCATTACGATTTGGCGGCTCCCCATACTTTCCGTAATGAGCTCCCCAAGCCGTGCTTCAATGTCGTTCACGATTTCGTCCCGGCCATCGCTTTCGCTGAATTTTCGCCGCAGGCTTTCTATATATGCCGAAAGGTAATTATAGGCATCATCGTCAATAGAGATCGGATAACCGCCCAAATTAATATTGAGTATCTTATTCATTTTGATGTAGTGCTTAAAAAGAATGATTTGTTAGCGGGTTACTCCTCTTCCTTCAATGGTTCAAGGTTAAGGGGTTTGGGCGGCGGTGTTACAGGCCCGCCCTCCACAGGTGGTGTGTTGGCCCGCTCAATGACTTGATTGACCGATTGGACAAACTGCCCCCAACTGTCCGATAACTCGCTGAGGAATATTCTGCCTTGCGATGTGATGGTGAAATACTTACGTGGAGGCCCGTTTTTACCCTCGCGCCAGATCGAATCCACCAATCCATCATTTTTCAAGCGGGTAATCAATGGATACAAAGTGCCTTCAACCACTACCAAATCAGTACCTTTCAATCGCTTGATTATTTCAGGCGGATAAGTTTCCTGTTCGGCAATGACTGCAAGTACGCACATATCCAATACCCCTTTGCGCATTTGCGCTTTTGCATTTTCAATATCCATAATGTTCTGTTGCTCTTTGTTTACAGCCTGCTGGTTTAACATTTTTCGGTGAACACTATTCTCCATTCACTACAGGCTGTGAAGGAGAAACAACGGTAGAATTTACACTAAAGATTTTGCCTGATACCACTGAGGTATCCAACCCAACAGTCGGTGACTGTTTGGGCGTTTTGCTACACGACATAAAGGCATAGATGAAGAGTAGGAAAAAAGGCATAATCAAAGGTAATTTTGATTTCATAGCAGCATTCATATTAGGTGACTTGTTTTTGTCTTTCATGATGCAAAGATAATGGTATTGATTTGTTCTATGCAATACATAGAACCTTTTTTGGGATAATTATTTCTTTAGGAAAGTATTTATATTTTTTAAAAGCCTAAAAATCAATTATTTAAAGAAAAAAAAATTTTTTGAAAAAAATTACCCAAAACCATAAAAAGTCTTTTTACCAAGCAAAATGAGCACGTATAAGATGTGCTAATTTCATTTATTCACGCTTTTAAACCCTTTGCGTATCCATAAAACGCTATATTTGTCCCTGTTTTGGCGGTTTAATTCTGGGCATCACTACAATTGAAAGAGGAACAGAGAAGGCCCGGATGCAAAGGCCAAATCAAATTTTGATACCCAAAATCGCTAACCATAACTGTTATATAGCTATGACATTCGAGTCCTTTGCTTACACCCGGCCTGACATTGCCCAGATTGCCCAAAACTTTGAAACCCGCCTGGGCCTTTTTCAAAATGCCGTTGATGCCCAGTCCCAAATGGAGCACCTAGATAGCCTTAATGAAGTTCGGGAAGAATTCTGGTCCATGTACAACCTGTGTTACATTCGCCATACAGCCAATACTGCTGACCCCTTTTACGAGCAGGAAAATGCCTATTTCGATGAGAATTTGCCCTCTTTTGATGCTTTAAACAGCCGCTTTTTTCAGGCACTACTTAATTCACCTTTCCGAGATGTGCTGGAGCAAAAATTTGGCAATCAATTGTTTACATTAGCCGAACTGGCGGTGAAAACATTTAAGCCCAGTATTTTGGAAGATTTGCAGCAGGAAAATGCCCTGACCACAGAATATACCAAAATAAAGGCACAGGCCACTATTGATTTTGATGGCAAAACCTATAACCTGAGCAGCATCCACCCCGTTGAATTGTCAGATGACCGAGAGCTGCGCCGCCGTGCCGCCGCTGCCAAATGGGCCTTTTATGCAGAAAAAGCACCAGAAATGGAAAGAATTTTTCACCAAATGGTACAGGTAAGGCACAAGATAGCACGAGAATTGGGGTTCAAGAACTTTATAGAGGTGGGCTACGCCCGTATGAAACGCTCAGATTATACCCCTGAAATGGTTGCAAACTTCAGGCGCCAAGTGCGTGAGATCATCGTGCCACTGGCATCCGGGCTATTTGAACGGCAAAGGCAGCGCTTGGGTTTGGAAAAGATCAAGTTCTACGATGAAGAGTACAAGTTTGCATCAGGTAATCCCAAACCCATTGGCACTGCGGAAGAGATTATGGAAAAGGCCGGGCAAATGTACCAAGACCTTTCGCCTGAGACCCATTCCTTTTTTCAGCACCTTGTGCGTACGCGCTTGATGGATTTGGTCAATAGGGACAACAAAGCGCCGGGCGGCTACTGCACCTACCTCAGTAAGTTTGAAGCTCCCTTTATTTTTTCCAATTTTAATGGTACCAGTGGCGACATTGATGTGCTAACCCATGAGGCAGGCCACGCATTTCAGGTGTGGTCCAGTCGGAGTATGCCATTTGAGGAATACCATTGGCCTACCAATGATGCAGCCGAAATTCATTCCATGAGCATGGAATTTTTTACCTGGCCCTGGATGCAGCTCTTTTTTGGCCCTGATACCAATAAATATTACTTTATGCACATGGCCGGAGCCATACATTTCCTGCCATACGGTGTGGCCGTGGATGAATTCCAACACATTATATATGAAAATCCGGACATGACCCCGGGTGAAAGAAATAAAGCATGGCGTGATCTGGAAAAAATATACCTCCCACACCGAGATTATGATGGCAACAGTTTTTTGGAACAAGGCGGTTTTTGGCAAAAACAAAGCCATATCTTTAACTCTCCCTTCTACTATATTGATTACACTTTGGCCCAAATCTGCGCTTTCCAGTTTTGGGTAAATGACCGCCGTGACCACAAAAGCACATGGGCCGATTACCTGCGGCTTTGCGCGGCAGGAGGCAGCCGATCCTTTCTTGGGTTGGTAGAATTAGCCAATCTGCGTTCTCCCTTTGCCAACGGCTGTGTAGAGAGTGTTGTCGGTGATATCAAGCAGTTTTTGGATGGCGTTGATGATCGCGGATTCTAGTGGACTAAATATTATGAACATCCAAAATCAATTAGAAGCAGCCCGCCGGGCCTCGCGCCGAATAGCCGGGGCAACTGATGAGCGCAAAAAAGCAGTATTACATCGCTTGGCCGATCTATTGGAGCATCATTGCGCTGATATACTGACTGAAAATGCTCGGGATGCTGCTGTATTATCCGATGAAGATCCCAAAAAAGATCGTTTGCTGCTGAATGAATCACGAATCAGGGCGCTTGCCAAATCAGTCAGGGAGTTGTCCTATCTGCCAGATCCCACTGGCCGAATACTCGCAGCGTATGAAATGCGGCCGGGCCTGCACTTGAAAAAACTAAGCGTCCCATTAGGTGTAGTAGGTGTTATATATGAGTCGCGGCCCAATGTAACGATAGATGTTGCTGCATTATGCCTTCGCTCGGGTAATGCCTGTGTGCTGAAAGGGGGGAAAGAAGCTGATGCCTCCAATCAAATGCTTATACGCATGGTACAACAAGCACTTGCCTCGGAAGGCTTGCCGGAATCAGGGGCAATATTGCTGCCTGCGCAACGCGAGCTTACCTATGAACTTTTGCATGCTGTACGGTGGGTGGATGTGCTTATTCCACGCGGTTCTGAATCTTTAATTCAATTTGTGCGTGCAAATGCGCGCGTGCCCGTTATTGAGACCGGAGCGGGAGTATGCCACACCTATATAGAGTCATCTGCGGACCTGCAAAAAGCAACAAACATTGTGGTGAATGCCAAGGTGTCCCGCCCGGCTGTTTGCAATGCCTTAGACACCGTACTGGTAGATCGCGCTCTTACCGCTCATTTTTTGCCAATGCTGGCAGCAGGCTTGGAGCCTTGGAAAGTAGAAATTTATGCTGATCAAGCCGCTTTTACCCTGTTGCAACATGCAAAATATCCTTTTTTGCATCTTGCCAATGAAACTGATTTTGGGCGCGAATTTTTATCCTTAGCCTGTTCTCTGGCGGTAGTGGATGGGCTTGATCAGGCCTTGAATCACATTGAAAATTATTCCTCCCGCCATTCGGAAGCCATTGTCACGACTGATCATGTTTGCGCCGAGCGTTTCCTGGCTGAGGTAGATGCGGCTGCCGTGTATGTGAATGCGTCCACACGCTTTACAGATGGTGCGGAATTTGGACTGGGGGCAGAAATAGGTATTTCAACCCAAAAATTACATGCTCGAGGCCCATTTGCCTTGGAAAAATTGACCACTGAAAAATGGATTGTGCGGGGTGATGGTCACATAAGATAGGCAAAATCGAGACATTAGGGTGTTTTTGTGTAATAGGGCGTTTTTGATGCTATTGGAACATTATTTTGAAAATGGCGTAAATAATGTGCCTAATCAGAATTATCTTTGCGCGGCCTTTCAAAGGGGCTCGTTTGGGCATTGCTTTTATTGTTCCACAGCCCGTTTATACCTCGTCTGAGGTTGGTACTATCTCTAAAATAACATTCAAACTACGTTTTTAATTCTATGGCAGGTAATCGCACCTTCACAATGATTAAGCCTGATGCTGTACGCGCAGGTAATATTGGTAATATCCTTCAAATGATCAATGCCGCCGGGTACCGTATCGTGGCAATGAAACTGACCCAACTTAGTCCTGCAAAAGCAGGCGAATTTTATGCAGTTCATAAAGAACGCCCTTTTTACGGTGAACTTTGCGAATTTATGAGCAGTGGTCCCATCGTGGCTGCTATCCTCGAAAAAGACAATGCTGTTGAAGACTTCCGTACCCTTATCGGCGCTACGAATCCAGCTAATGCTGCTCCTGGCACCATCCGTGCCAAATATGCGACCAGCGTAGGCGAAAATGCAGTACATGGATCGGATAGCGATGAGAATGCCGCTATTGAAGGCGCATTCCATTTCGGCGGTGTAGAAATGTTTTGATCTTGTTGGGGTTTCACCCCGCATGCTGACGCGGGAGGAGGCGATCTGCCCTTCCCGCGTTATTGTTATTTCCCTCCCCTAATACCGTATACCCAACACTGTAACCATCATGTACGCACACGATACACACCTGCGGGTACGCTATGGCGAGACCGATCAAATGGGCTATCTTTATTACGGTCATTATGCTCAATATTTCGAGGTGGGTAGGGTGGAGACCATCAGGTCTTTGGGCCTTTCCTATAAAGAACTGGAAGAAGTGCACGGGATTTGGCTACCCGTGGTTAGCTTGGATATGCGCTTTGTCCGTCCGGCATATTATGATGACTTAGTTACCATTCATACCGAAATACGCCGCCTTCCCGACACCCACATCGTTTTCCATTGTGAATTATACAATGAGAAAAAAAAACTATTAAATGCAGGACGAGTGCGCCTTTGTTTTTTTGATGCAAAATCAAAAAAGGTGATACATGCCCCCGAGTTTTTGATGGAAAAACTGCGAGAACATTTTTAAGGAACTATACCGAAATAAAATTCAATTTTTTAATTTAAAAAGTCCATGAAAATTATAGCACTTACCGGAGCGGGCATTTCCGCTGAGAGCGGCATCAAGACTTTCCGTGATTCTGATGGTCTTTGGGAAAAACATCGCATTGAAGACGTGGCTACTCCAGAGGGCTGGGCTGCCAATCCTGAGTTGGTATTGCGTTTTTACAATCAGCGGCGGGCCCAATTGCTGCAAGTTATGCCCAATGATGGCCATTTTGCTTTGGCTGAATTGGAACAGGCTCATCAGGTTCATGTGATCACACAAAACGTGGATGACCTGCATGAACGGGCAGGCAGCACCCAGGTGTTGCATTTGCACGGTGAACTACGAAAAGTACGCTCCACAGGCGATGCCCGTTTAGTGTATCCTTGTGACAAGGATATTTCTCTGGGCGATAAGTGTGAAAAAGGCTACCAATTACGTCCTCATATTGTGTGGTTTGGGGAGGCGGTACCAATGTTGGAGCGGGCTGCACAGCTAAGCCAAGATGCAGAGGCTTTTTTGATCATAGGTACTTCTTTGCAGGTTTATCCTGCTGCGAGCCTGATGATTTATGCACCAGAGCATATTCCTTTTTATTACATTGATCCCAAACCTCAAGTAAATTACGAGCTTTCGCGCATGCCCAACCTGAATATCATTGCAGAGCCGGCCTCAACAGGAGTCAGAAAAGCAATTAAAATGCTTGCGCAAAAATAGGCTTTACGGCTCCTTAGTAACCCACACAAACCAAGATTAAAAAGCCTCTCCGATGACTAACACCGGGAGGCCACGAAAACAATAAACAGCAGGATAGAATATTTTTACTGAGCCAACCCAATCAGTATCAAGACCGGGCTTTGTCAGGATTATACATTACTAATTTTTCGTACGACCTTATAGAGTCGTGTTGTCTCATTTACTTCCTCTTCAAAAGGATCATTGTCAAAATAATTGGCCGAGATCAATTTCAAACGAGTGATACGGCCTCGGTTGTTAAAGCCTTTTTGAACATATTTGACCCAGACATTTCCGTTACTGCGCACGGCATAGATCTCGTTGTCACGGATATCGCTCAGGTTTTCAACGGAACGACAGACAACAATATCTCCGTGACGGATAACGGGATCCATGGAAGAGCCTTCAATCTGAAAGGCAACAAGCCCCGTTCCGCTCACACCGGGTATGGAGAAGTAGGAACTGTCCTCCTGACTTTCTGCGCCGATGGTGGCACCCGCAAAAGCGCGAATAGTTGTGAAAAGGATATTGCCTGCGTTGGATATTGGCGCACGATCTGAAGCAAGGGCTTCACCTGGTGCTTCGAAACCAAAAGGGTTGCCTATGCCATGGAGCATCCAGGCTTCGTTGATGTCATAGAAACGGCAAAACATCTGTGCTTGGCCATAGTCTATGACGCGCTTGCTATCGCTTTTAAGGAATGCGCGAATAATGTGACCGTAGGCTTTGTTGCCCAACACTTTTTCGGCGACATCGCCCACTCCTTTGCCGCCCCGGTCGTTTTTGACGATCGCTCCTCGATCTTCCAACAGTTTGAATGCGTGGATGAAACGTGAGTTTAGTTCGATCCGATCTTCTTTAATCATGGCAGAATGTGTTTTTGCCCATTTCGTACCTGCTGTTTTAGGTTTAACGATTTGGGTAAGTGACTAAATGGTGTTGCAGTACAAAGTGAATTTGTCGGTACATCATTAAAATTTGACGATGCAAACTTAAAACAAACCGTTTATTTAAACAAATAATGTCAAAGTTTTTTTTAAAATTTTTTTATATACTGTAATTTAAAACATCGCTTTAGTGTTGTAAATCAGGCAAGTAGGTGAATTATAGGATGTAAAAAAATTTCAAACAAAGCCTGTAAAAAATGTGAAGAATTCATGCTGGCTTTAAGTTTCACAAATATTATGTACTTTTGTAGCGGCAATGTATCGGGCAACTCAAGAGGTCGCCTCGTGTTGCTATGTTTACTTTATGGGAATTGTAATTTCACTGTTAAATCACAAAGGTGGCGTTGGGAAAACCACCAGCGCCATAAATATAGGTGCTGGCTTGGTAGAGTTAGGCAAAAAGGTATTGTTGATTGACCTGGACCCTCAGGCCAACTTGACCATTTCTCTAGGAATCCCAAGGCAAAAGCATACGATTTATGAAGCCCTTAGAGGCGAGGCTGAGCTCATGCCCTATACCTATAAAAATGGCATGGATGTGGTAACCTCATCTTTGGACCTGTCAGGTGCTGAAATGGAGCTCATCAATGAAGCGGGCAGGGAGTATATCCTACGTGAACTGATAGGCCAGGTGGTTGAAGACTATGACTATGTCATTATTGATTGCCCACCTTCATTAGGCCTGCTTACCCTGAATGCCCTGACCAGCAGCCGTTTTGTTATGATTCCACTACAAACGGAATTTCTTGCCGTACAGGGCCTTGCAAAAATCAAACAAGTGATTGACAAGGTGAAAATGCGTTTGAACAAGCAATTGGATATGGGAGGCGTAATTGCCACCATGTATGACAGTCGCCGGGTACTTAATCGGGATGTAGTGGATACCATACACAAATATTTTGGGGATAAAGTGTTCAAAACCTATATTCGCGACACGGTATCATTAGCCGAGGCACCAGCTCAACGGAAAGATATTTTTGAATATAGCCCTAGATCCAATGGTGCCGCTGATTATTTGGAATTGAGCAAAGAAATTTTGGAGCGCACAACTTGATTAACTAAGCACTTTATTCCTCGCTGGCGTTACATTTATTCATATTATGGCAAAAAAGCGGTTTTCGGAAGGCTTGCATGATTTGTTCTCAGACGCTGCTGCTGAGGCAAACTCCTCCGTGTTCAGCCCGGTAGAGCGGCCGGCACAGGAGCGCAAGCTGAGCGGCAAAAACTTTATGACCGACCTTGATGCCCTCCTCCAAGAGGCCTTGGAGGAAACCATGGAAAAATACGAGTCCAACCAACCGGATTCCATTGCGGCCGGCAATGCCAAAAACCGCCAGGCCATTGGCAATCTACCCTCTGCATCTTCTAATGGCTTGGATGCATTAATTAGACAAACAATTGATTTTCAGGAAATTAATACTGATGAATCTACTGGAAAAAAACGACTCACCGTAACAGTTGATCGCAGCAAGTTAGATAGATTGAAAGCCATCGCCCGACTCGAAAATGCCTATTTAAAAGACCTCTTGCTTGAGGTAATTGATAGATATATTAATGAGTACTCCCTCAAAAAGGGCCTGAGCGCCTGATCTTGCCCCAGCGTTTCATGTCAATACGTCATGCGCTCCCATTTTTACTTTTATGCTTGCACGGCTTTCAGTCATGGGCGCAGGATATTCCGCACATTCGGAATTTTAAACCCACAGATTATCAGGGTCAAAACCAAAACTGGTCCTTGGCCCAAGGCCGGGAATCTTGGCTCTATGTAGCAAACAATGGCGGATTGCTCACATTTGATGGAGTCCGATGGGAAACACATTTTCTGCCCGAAAAACAAACTTTACGTACGTTGGCTGTTGATGAACAAGGGCGTGTCTTCTGTGGGGCCTTCGCTGAGTTTGGATATTGGCAAACGGGAACAAATGGCCAATTGGAATACACCTCACTAAGTGCAACACTTTTGCCGAATCAAGTGGGAAATGAAGAGATTTGGCATATAGTAGTACGACCGGGAGAAGTGCTTTTTCAATCTTTTTCTCTTATATACAAGTATGATTATCAATCTGTTGTGGTTATTAAGCCGCCTGCATCCATTATGTTTGCCCATGAGGTAAACGGCCGTGTATTGGTTCCGGTTATAGGCCAGGGATTGTATGAGTTGCAGGCTGAAGGCTCTTTTCGCGAATTGCCGAATACCCACATACTGAAGGATAAAATTGTTCAATTTATTACCACCGGTCCCAATGGTGACCCTTGGGTAGGTACGGCCAATGATGGCATTTACGTGCTTCAAAATCAGTTGTGCAAACCCTTGCAGCACCCTCTTAATGAAGTGTTTAAAAGCGCTCAACTCAATCGTGCACTTCCACTGAACAGAGGAGGATTGGCTATTGGGACTATTCGGGAAGGGGTGTTTATTTTGGATGGCGAGGGTAAACTGCGCCATCAGGCGGGCCGAAAAAACGGCCTGCAAAACAATACCGTTTTGGCCTTGTATGAAGATCGTATAGGCAATCTTTGGATCGGCTTGGACAAGGGGATTGACCTGATAGAACTGCGCTCGCCATTAGCTTTTTTTAGTGATCAAAGCGGCCGGATCGGCACTGTGTATTGTGCGGCCGAGCATGAGGGGCTTTTGTATATAGGAGCTAATCAAGGGGTGTTCTGCCGCCCATTAGAGGGCGGGGATTTTCGCTTGGTGCCCGGCACACAAGGTCAGGCTTGGGATCTCCAAGTATTTGATAATCAATTGATTTGTGGGCATAATACCGGCAGCTTTTTGCTAAGAAACGGGAGCGCCCAAAAAATAAGCGAAATCACAGGCGGGTGGCATACCCTTAGGGTGCCAGAAAAAGACAACCTGCTGTTGCAATGTACCTATACTGGCTTGGTACTTTTTCAGTGGCAGGATAACAAAGGTTGGCAGTTTGTGCACAAATTGAACGGTTTCACAGGCTCGCTTAAGCGTATCCTATTTGATGATAACAGCGTGCTGTGGGGCGTTCACCCCAACAGAGGAATTTTTCGCTTTAAATTGGACAGTTTGTTTTCAACGGTTTTGCAAGTTGAATACTTTGAGAAAAACAATGGCTTGCTGGCTGATTATCATCTGGACGTGTGCAAAATCGGCTCCAACCTGATTGTGCAAGGCCCGGCTATTGCACAGGCCATTAGGATCAACGGCCCCGATATCCGCTTTGTTGATTGGAAGGCACCACGTCAGGCCCGAAAATGGCTACCCGTAGAAAACTACCTTTTTTTCATGGATGATAATGGGCTGAATTTATGGCTTCCCGAGGCATCCATGCCTATTGGGGTAGATTTGGTGCCAAACTTTGAAAAAGTTATCCCACTGAGCAGGGAACGCTTCCTTTTTTGTCTTGAAAATGGCTTTGCCACCATGGACATGAGTCGGTTTTTGGCACAAGTCAGTCCTGCCAATAATTTTCAGGTCCTGGTGCGCCGCTTAGAAACCACAGATGGCAAATCATACGGCAAACAGGATGACCTTAAATTGTCCTACCGGCAAAACAGCTTAAAGATACTGTTTACGGTTTCTGATTTTGTCCCTTCGCCAAGGTTTTCATGGTATCTTGAGGGATTTTCCCGATCTTGGTCAGAGCCTCAATACCTGGCAGAGAAAGAATTTACAAACCTGCCAGAAGGAAACTATACGTTCAGGGTTCGCAGTGGCAGTTCAGAGGATAGTTTTTCATTCAAAATAATGCCACCGTGGTATCGCTCAAAATGGGCTTTTTTGCTTTATTTTTTGCTCACGGTACTGTTTTTTTGGAGCATCGAGCGCTACAATCGGTATCGTATTGCACGTATGAAACAGCGTTTGGAACAAGAAAAAGAACATGAATTGCTCATTTTAGAGGTGGATAACAAAAACCGTGAACTTTCCAACGCCGCATTTAACCTGATTCGGAAAAATGAAACCCTTCAAGGACTAAAGGAAGAATTGGCCGAAAATCCCAAAGATCACAAGGCATTGGACAAAATAATACGGCAAATTGATGCACATTTGGACAGCGATCACGACTGGCAGGTATTTGAAGAGGCCTTTAACCGTGCGCACGATGATTTTTTCAAACGCCTTATGCATGACTATCCGGATCTTACACCGGGTGACCTTCGATTGGCGGCTTACCTGAAAATGAACCTTTCCTCCAAAGAAATCGCCCCCTTGCTGAATATAAGCATTCGTGGCGTTGAAAACAAACGCTACCGTTTGCGCAAAAAATTGGGCCTGCCCGAAGAAGCCAATTTGGCAGAATTCATTATAGCATATTGATTTTTTGAAGCCCGTGTAACAAAAAAACGCCACCTTCGTCTTCCTTTCAAATCAGGCAAATAACGGATGACCCGCGCTTTATTTCAGGACCATATTTTTCCATTGCGGCACAAATTGTTTCGCTTCGCGTTGCGCATCACGGGAAACACCCACGAGGCGGAAGATGTCGTGCAGGAAGTGTTGGAAAAAGTGTGGAAAACCGAAAAAAGCCAGTCAGAGACCGTAAAAAACTGGGAAGCATGGTGCATGACCCTGACACGCAACCGCAGTTTGGACAAAAACCGCAGTGCCAGCAGCCGACGCACAGACACTATTGAAGGCCAAAATGAGTGGAAAAGCAGCTCGGATAATTTGCACCAGCACACAGAAAATAGGGATTTGGCAACCCAGATTCGCCGTTTTATGCAGGATTTACCCGAAAAACAACGCATGGTGATGCACTTGCGTGACATCGAAGAACATTCGTACGAAGAAATCATGGACCTTATGCAAATATCCATGGAGCAGGTAAAGGTAAACCTGCACCGTGCCCGCAAAGCCATCCGTGAAAAAATGATGACTTATGAAAAACATCCGGATTTTACTTGATCGCTACTGGGAAGGCGAAACAAACCTGGAAGAAGAACGCGAATTGAAAGCCTATTTCAACAGCGGGCAAATTGCCGATGAGTTCCAGGATGATGCCGCTTTTTTTCAAGCTTTACAACAGGAAAGGCAAGTGCAGTATATGCGAAAGGCTATCCGCTTGCCCTTGCCAATTCACTGGTCAGTACGCCCTTATGCTGCAACAGCCGCTGCCGCATTACTCTTGCTCCTGACAGCCTGGTGGGTATTCAAAAAGCCGGCTAGCGCCGTGATGGATTTGGCACAGCAAAACACGTCAAACCTAATATCAGCGCCTGAAATGAAGCCGCAAAGTGTTGATAAACAAGAGTATATAGCGCAAAAGCCTCAAGAGGTAAAGGTGGTGAATACCGTAAAAAAAGTAAAGAAACATGCTCCCAAGTCATCAGGAACAAATCCGGAAGCAGCCATCGTTGTGCACAACCCGGAAACCGACTTAGACCCCGAAACCCGCCAAGCTTATGAAGAGGTACGTGCTGCTTTGGCACTCGTATCATCCAAAATCAGCAAGGGCAAAAAGGCGGCGGCCCGTCAGATCAATCATGTGGAAACATTGGACAAATTCATCAAAAAGAAAGGGGATATATAGGTAACAGACAAAGATCATCTCGTTGCTTTTATGCCTTTTTACACCTTCAACAATTTAAAAAAGTTATGAAAAAGATGTTGTTTTTGCTGCCTGCTTTGTGCCTTGTTGCAGCGTCTTTAAATGCTCAAAATGATGCCATCACACGTTTTTTCAATAAATATCAAGATGATGAACGTTTCACGGTGGTTTATGTAGCACCCAAAATGTTCCAGCTCATCGCCAAAATCAGCACAGATGATCCCGATTGGGAAAAAGTGCGTGATGTGGTTAAAGACCTCGGAGGCCTGCGTGTGCTCACGGCGGATAGCGTTGATGATGGGGTAGCCCTGTACAAAGAAGCATTAGGCAAGGTGCCCGTGGGCGAATACTCCGAACTGCTTACCGTGCGTGATGGCAAAGAGAATGTGCGCATCTGGACGAAAGATAAAGGGAGTATCATAGAGGAATTGCTCTTGCTGGTGGGAGAGCCAACGGAGTTCACTATGC
Organism: uncultured Saprospiraceae bacterium; assembly: GCA_964539805.1. Classification (GTDB taxonomy): domain Bacteria; phylum Bacteroidota; class Bacteroidia; order Chitinophagales; family Saprospiraceae; genus M3007. The sequence goes on from CAZIKN010000029.1 coordinate 48,291, forward strand.
TGAGTTTTACGGGCAAAATTGATTTAGACAAGATTTCCTCATTGGCCAAGGCTGTTGACATTGATGGTATTGATCAATTGGAAAAAATCAAGACCACTAAAAAAGAGGAAAAAAGGACCGACGACAAAAATTAAATTAGTGGCTTACAGGGTTTAGGAAGTTGTTTAGAGCATGTCTGGGATTTTCCCGCTTGGCCCAAAACGGCTCTTTTTTC
>CAZIKN010000030.1:0-48503 GCA_964539805.1 uncultured Saprospiraceae bacterium
AAACGATAAAAATGCTGAAAAAATCTCTCGTTTTTGACTCAAGCAGAAAATCCCGGACATGCTCTTAAGGGTAAATTAAACTTTGTTACAGATAAATAAGATGAAAAGTAAAATCAATATTGCGCTTGCTATTTGTGCCATGGCAATAACGTCATTGGTCATCAGTCATCTTGTGATGATTGAGGAGTTTGTTGATTTGAAGACCAATAAAGTATTCCCCAAAATATATCAGAAAGAATTTGATCTGAGTATTAAGATTGAAGAAGAATATGATAAGAAATTAAAGGGAGTGGTTTGGTTTTCACAAATAAAGTCGCCTTCAACGATTTTAGATTTATTTGTTACTGTTGATAGTTTGAGCTTGATTGGAATAGATGCATATTCTGGTATGCAAAATTGGAAACATGAATACTACACTAATTTTGCATCCATCCCAGATTCATCTAAGCACTTGTCAATTAAACAAAACCCATATTGTGCATTTGACCATATTTTCATGTTGGATACGATCAATAAGGGTAGTTTTGAAATAGTAATAAAACTTTCAGTGACACAAAATGATACAATAAAACATATTGAACAGAAGATCGTGTTTGAAAAGGTAAATAAAATAGGCTTGAAGGCCTGGGGGCATGAGGACTTGTTTTTCTTTCTTATTCCTATCTTTGGATTTTTTACGCTTATTTTGCTATTGTTCAGCATAATATATTCTTGGCTTTCCGAATAAGTGACCTCTGCTGGCGCGGGGTCAATGCCGTTGACTTAAGCCTTGCGGACAGTCGGTTTGACACCGCTCCTCTTCTTCCTTAGGAAGGGTGCTGAAATAAAGGTGCAAATTACGGCGCCCGCCCTTAGCCCAACGACCATTTTCTTGTTTTGAAAAAGCGCAGGACAAGGTAAATCAAAAGGCCGGCAGGGCCAGTGAGCATGGTCAGAACCAGCGTGGGAGCCACAAAAATATGCCCGATTTTCAGCTCGCGGGAGTCATGGCAAATCCAGGTGCCCACCAGCAGACAAAAGGAGAGGTAATTCAGCCAGCCCGTGAGGAGCATTTCCTGTGATCGGAACAGGTTTTTCAAGCCATTCAGGCTCAGCAGGCTGCCGCCACCTTGTTCCGGGCTGCTCAGATAGGCAAAGGTAAACCACGCGGCAGCCACCAACAGAATGATGGCGCAGGCAAAAGCGATTTTTTCCGTGTATCGCCCGTTGGGGGCAAAAATCAGGAGCGCCCAGGGCAAAAAGATCAGGACGCTGGCGTAGGTATAAAATGTATCTGTTGTCATGTTAGAAAGAAAAACCTTGTACGCGGTCATTGTTGTTGGCTACCAGTACAATGCGCTTTTTGCCGGGACCGCGGAGCACCTTGAGGTCGCGGGCTTCACGGGTAGCCCACAGGCCCGATGCCTGTGCGGCAAGAGCCGTAAAATTGCCTTTTCCGTCATTGAGCAAGACACAACCATTGCCTGCATCCAAACGGCCCGTTTCTACCTGTTGTCCGTAATCATTGCCCGCCACGATCAGATCCATGTCGCCATCCTGGTCTATATCGGTGGCTTCTATGGCATTGATGGGGGATACTTGCGCCAAATTGGGCAGCGCTTGGGCCTTGAACCGCCCATTATCATTGATAAAAACGGCAGAGGCCAGCATATTGCATTTTAATTGGATTGCACCTTTCAGCACATCTTCAGCAAATAAATCACCGATCTGCGCCTGTGAATATGCCCCGTAACGAACATATTTTTTCTTTAAAATGGGCAATTGTTTGATCATCACATCACGGGTAGCCACAGGTACATCGCGCCCGTTTTCATTAAGGGTCATAATAGGGTCAAGGCTGCCATTGTTGTCATAATCACGGGCGAACATACGCAAAGGAGCCTCCGCACTGGCTTTATAGCGGCTGTTAAGGCCTAAATTGCCCGCCACAAGATCAAGGTCGCCGTCTTTGTCCACATCAGTGGCCGCCAGGCTGCGCCAAAAGCCATCGGTCTGGTCCAAGCCAAAATCAGCCGTAGCATTTTGCAGGACACCCCCACTAAGGCGAAACACCTGCACAGGCATCCATTCGCCCGTGATCACCAGCTCAGCCGTTTTGTCGCCATTCAGGTCGGCCCATAGTATATCGCGTACTAACCCTATTTTGGACAGTGCGGGAGCCACCTGAGCCGTCACATCGCTGAACATGCCTCCATCATTGCGCAGCAGATAGGTATTGGGCGCAGCAGGATAGGCATTGGGGATGCACCAGCCGCCAAGCAGGAGATCCTGATCGCCATCGCCATCATAGTCATGTGCACTCACGGCATGAAGACTATGGCTAAGAGCGGGCAAACCCGTTTGTGCTTTGGTAAAATTACCCCTGCCATCGTTCAGGTAAAGTCGCGGCGGATAATACGGGCTGCCAGCCGGGAATGAGTTGCCGCCCGAAACCACGATCAAGTCCTGATCGCGGTCGCCGTCAGCATCAAAAAAGGTACAGCCGCTATCTTCATAGTCTTTATCCGCCTGAAATGCTGCTGCTGAGCTTCCTCGAAAGCCGCCACCGCTTTGAACAAACAAGCCGCCTGGCGAACCAACGGAATTGCCAATAAAACAATCATCCAAGCCGTCGCCGTTCACGTCAGCCACTGCCATGCAGGGGCCGGGTGCGCTCATGCGCCAGGGCAAAAGCCGCTCATTGTTAAAATCCTGAATTTCATCTTCAACATGCTGAAAATCAGGGGCCGAGGCGGTCTGCATCAGGGCCGTTTGTTTGGCAGGAGGGGTCAATTTACCGGGTTTTGCATCTTTAATGTCCAATTTTAAGCGTTGGTTGGCGGGCACATTTTCCATAACAATTAGCTGCCCTCCGGGGAATTCCACCTCTAAGCGCTCAATGCTCGTGGCCGCGCCTAAGCCAAAATGGAGCAGATTTTCAATGGCGGAAAGGAAGCCTCGGTTGGGCGTAAGGTCGGCATACTGCACCAGTCCTCCCGCCTGCACCCGCGCCCGTGCGCCTATGGCAAATGGGTTGGCGCCGGAGCCGGTGCATTTCACCTGAAGCCAATTGCCGCCCTTGCCCATTTCGCGGGCGCGGTTTTGATACACAAAGGCAGGGCCGTCAATATTGTTGACCACCACATCTAAGTCGCCATCATTATCCAAGTCACTCGTAATGGCCCCATTGGAGTAAGCCAATTGAGTGAATCCCCATGAAGTGCTCACGTCTTCAAAACTCAGGTCGCCGCGGTTGCGGTAACAATAGTTTTGAAGCGGCGTAGCAGGGATAAGGTTTAGGTAATCGTTAATATCTGAAGTTTTGGCAAGCCCTCCGCTTTTTTGCACCGAATCCGCAGTGTAGGTGAGGTAGTCCAAATTACTTACATCACGGCGATAGCCATTGGCAATAAACAGATCGCGCCAGCCATCATTGTCTAAATCCTGCAAAAGCGGCCCCCAGCTCCAGTCGGTTTGGAAAACACCCGCCAGGCATGCGATGTCTGAAAACGAGCCATTGCCATTATTGATCTGCAATACGTTGCGCATTTGCTGGTAGCCATATCCATATTTGGCCAACGTAGTATAGCGATCCACCAACATGGTGGTCATCAGCTCTTTTTGGCGGGCATAACTTTCGGCCAACATATCCAACGCGATGATGTCGTTCAGTCCGTCATTATTGATGTCCGCAATATCCACACCCATCGTATGGTTGCTGCTGTGGCGGAAATAGGCTGAGTAGCGATCGGCAAAATTGCCAGGCTGTGCAGGGTTGTTGATATACACAAAATCAGGATCAATGTAGTCATTGCCCACCACAATATCCTGAAAACCATCACCATTCAAATCGGCGGTGGTGACGCTCAGACCGTATGCCCGGTTCCAAATGCCGGCTTGTTTGCTGACATCGGTGAAAACGCCATTGTCGTTTTTGTACAAGCGATCGGAGTCATAATTGGTTTTGGGATCGGTGATGCGTACCCGTTCGCCACCTGGTGTTACCTCGCGCAGCCGCACGGCATTGACCGTTTCAAACTCAACGGGATAGTTCAATACATAACAGTCCAAATCCCCGTCATTATCCATGTCAAAAAAATTGGCATGGTTGGAGGCAGAAGCATCCGCAAGCCCAACGCGCTGGGCGAATTCCGTGAAGGTACCATTTTTATTGTTGATAAACAGTAAGTTGCGACGCAAATCGCCGCCTTTCATGCCCGTTCGGCACAGGTAAATATCCTGCCAGCCATCTGCATTGATGTCCACCACCGTGACGCCGGATTTGTCGCCGTCCTTGGCAGCCACGCCTGCCTGGGCCGTAATATCCTTGAATTTCAGGTTTCCTTCATTTTGGTACAATTTGCATTCCCCCTGGGTACTGACAAAGTACAAGTCCTGCAAACCGTCATTGTTCACGTCAATCACGGCAACACCACCACCATTATAGAGGTATGAATTGGTCAAAACCGTGTTTTCATGTGTTTCTTTGATGTCATTGGAAAATGAAATGCCACATTCGCCCGGTTTTTTCAATGCAAACAAAGCATCCGCAGGCGCCTGCTTTTCCGTAAATTGGGTAGCCTGAATCTTATCGCCGCCTTTAGAACAAAACTGCAGGGGCAGCGCCAGGGCGAACAGCAGAAAACCATTGCGAAATAGAGATAAAGAAGACATATTGATAATAAAGACGTGAACGATGTGAAAGACTTGGAAAGCGCCAATCTCCATTGGATATTTATTGGGCGGGCAAAAGTAGCAGTTTTTGCGCATCACCTTTTGGGTTTTATTGGTAAAAAGGAAAAATCCACATCCGCACAAGCGCCACGTTACTTATCTTTGCCCCACAACAAAAACAGAATGCTGAAACGCCTGCACATTCGAAACTACGCGCTCATTGACGCGCTGGAAATAGACTTTTCTGAACAACTCACCATCATCACGGGAGAAACCGGCGCAGGCAAATCCATCCTGCTCGGCGCACTCGGGCTGGTCATGGGCGAGCGCGCCGATTCCAAAGCCTTTTACAACGATGCCGAAAAATGTATCGTGGAAGCCCATTTCGAAGTAGCCGAATACGACCTGAAAACCTTTTTTGAGGAAAATGAATTGGACTACGATCACGAGGTCGTTATTCGCCGGGAAGTGTCGCCCGCAGGGAAAAGCCGCGCATTCGTCAATGACACCCCGGTAAACAACACCGTGCTGCAACGCCTCACCGAATCCTTGGTGGACCTTCACCAGCAATTTGACACCTTGGACATTCACAATGTGAATTTTCAATTGCGCATGATTGATGCCCTTGCTGATAACGCCCTGATTATCAAGGATTACCAGCAAGGTTACCGCCAATATGCAGCCGATAAAAAACAATTGGCGCAACTGGTTTCAAACAGCGAAAACGGCACCAAGGAAATGGAGTTCCTGCGCTTCCAATTGGAAGAACTCCAACAGGCCGAACTGCGCGAAGGCGAACAAGAAAGCCTTGAAGCCGAGTTGGAACGCCTGACAGCCTCAGAGGATATCAAACGAACGTATGGCACCGCCTACGGCTATTTACTTGAAAATGAGCAAAATATAATCAGCCAACTGCAAACGCTCAACCGCAGCATGGCCGCTACACGAAAACTGTCCCCTACCCTATCCGAACTCGGCAACCGAATGGAATCCGTGATCGTGGAATTGCAGGAATTGGCTAAAGACTGCGACCGCATCGCCGAGGGCACCGAACATGATCCCCAGCGCATCATGGAAATTCAGGAACGCCTGAATGTGCTGTACAAATTGCAGAAAAAACATGGCTTGGCTTCCGTAGCCGAACTGTTGCAGTTACAGGAAAAACTTCAGCAGCAAACAGGCGGATATGCCGACCTCGGCGAAGCCATCCAAAAATTGGAAGCCTCCATTGCCGCTCAGGAAAAACAATTGCGGCACATCGCCGCCGCCCTCAGTGAACGCCGCCGCAGCGTGACGGCCCATTTTGAAAGCCGCGTGCATGATATGCTGGCCCAACTCTCCATGCCCCATGCCCGCTTGCAGGTATCCATCAACGCCCTTGATACCCTGGGGCCAACGGGTGCGGACGACGTCCAATTTCTTTTTGCCTCCAACATCGGCAGCAAATTCCTGCCCATCAAAGACGTGGCTTCCGGCGGCGAACTTTCGCGCCTCACCCTGTGCACCAAAAGCCTCGTGGCCGATGCCATCCCCTTGCCCACCCTTATTTTTGATGAAATTGACACGGGCATCAGCGGTGATGTCTCCCTTAAAATGGGCCTGATCCTCAAGGAGTTAAGTGACAGACACCAGGTAGTCAGCATCACCCACACGCCCCAGATTGCGGCCCGCGCCGATAAGCACTATTTTGTTTATAAAAAAGTAGCGGACAACCGTACCATGACGAATGTCCGCCTCCTCAGCCCCGAAGAACGAGTGCGCTCCATCGCCGTCATGCTCAGCGGCAACCCACCCACGGATTCGGCACTGACGACGGCGAAGGAGTTGATTGGGTGATTTGTTCCGTAATTGTAAAACGAAAAAAATGAATTTAATGAAATACATCATACTTTTTGCGTTGATTGCCCTTTTAACCACATTTTTTTCATGCAAAAAAGACCCCGTAGTACCCCTGCCGCCGCCGCAAGAAGAGGAACACATCATTGAATTGGGCAGAATCTCCTTCTTGCGTGATGGGAATCCGTTGAGCTTGCCTACAGAAGCAGTAGTTACAACAATAGACAATAAAAGGATGTTGTCCCTTGCTGCCAGATATAAAAAGCAAAGTATTAACGAAAGTCTTGTCATATTTGACCTTCCTGAAAAAACAGGAAAGGTTAAAATGGAATTTCATACGCAGCAAAACAAATACGATGAGATACCATCAAGTTTAATGGCTTGGATTTTTGAAATTGACCAGGGAATGGGGAATATAAATGTGGATACCACCAGAAGCGACAACTGGCTTGAGGTGATTCACTATGATTCCATCAAGCAAACTTTGGAGGGCCGGTTTGAGGTACACATGAAAAATTATTTCCCCACAATATACACAGGAATACCCAAGAAATTGGATATTACGGATGGTAAATTTTATGTGCGGATCAAGTAGATCAAGTACCTTGTAAATGAACAGCGCCACTTCGTTTGTCGGAGTGGCGCTGTTTTTCATTGTCTTATTTTGCGAATGAAGATGTATATTACAATTGGGAGTTGATAGGATTCTTAATCTGCCTGTTCCTCCCACAACTGCGCCAAATGCACGATAGTCTCGGCGGCCTTGTCCATATCCTGCACCGATACCCACTCTTGCTTGGAGTGAAAGGCATGTTCGCCGGCAAACAAATTGGGGCAAGGAAGCCCCATGAAGGACAAACGGGAGCCGTCCGTGCCGCCTCGAATGGAACTTTGGATGGGATTGGAGAAACCGGCGCGTTTCAGGGCTTCTAATGCCAGGGATACTACCTGCGGATGGCGGCGCAGCACCTTGCCCATGTTGCGGTATTGTTCTTTGATTACCAGTTCTGCGCGCGAGTTCGGGTAGTTTTTCAACACCGAATCCACGATGCGCTGCAGGGTGCGGGCGTGGCGTTTGAGGCCTCCATCCGAAAAGTCGCGGATAATCAGTTTGATGGTCGCCTTTTCCAAGCCGCCTTCTATGTGTACCGGGTGGATAAAACCCTCTTTCCCTTCGGTATGCTCGGGGCTGAGTTTGTCCGGGAACTTGGCCACGATTTTGCTGGCTATTTTCAGGGCATTTTCCATTTTGCCCTTGGCAAAGCCCGGGTGTGCCGAAATCCCGTGTATGGTGATAACGGCTCCATCGGCGCTAAAAGTCTCATTTTCAATACTTCCGGCAGTTTCACCATCAATGGTGTAGCCGTACTTTGCCCCTAATTTTTTCATGTTCACCTTGTCCACTCCGCGCCCGATTTCTTCATCGGGGGTGAACAGGATGCGAATGGCACCATGTTTTATCTGGGGATGGGTCGTCAGGATATGAGCCGCGTCCATAATGGCCGCCACACCGGCCTTATTGTCGGCACCAAGCAAGGTGCTGCCGCTTGCCGTGATGATGTCATGGCCAATCTGACCCTTCAAATCGGGGTGTTCAGCCATGCGGATCACCACAGAAGGATCATCGGGCAGCACAATATCCTTGCCCTGGTAGTTGCTGTGCACAATGGGTTTTACGCCCTCTCCAGAACAATCCGGCGAGGTATCCACGTGTGAGCAAAAGCAGATAACCGGCACTTTTTTGTCTGTATTGGCTGGTACGGTGGCATACACATAGCCAAATTCATCTAAGTGGGCATCTGTTATACCCATAGCATGCAATTCTTCTACCAATACGCGGCTCAGGTTCTTTTGTTTTTCGGTACTGGGCTGGCTGGGGCTGTTGGGGTCGCTTTGGGTGTCTATTTGTACATAGCGCAGGAAGCGGTCCTTGCCGCCATGCTGAAAAGGTGACTTTGGGTACATGGGTAGAATGTGCTAATGTGATAATATGCTAATGTGATAATGTGCCAATATGATAATGTGCTAATTTTCAGCACATTAACCTAAATTGCATGTTGAATATGGTCGCAAATATACAACTACGTGCAAGACCTGATGTCATAAAAAATCAGAACCACGGGGTCAGCACATTAGAACAAGCTGTTCCGAATATTAGGAATTTGCACATTTTCTTATTTATCCTTATGCCAGCAAGCGCAGCAAATATTCCCCATAACCGCTTTTAATGTACTTGTGCCCAAGTGCGGAGAGTTGCTCATCGTTGATAAAGCCCATTTCCCAGGCGATTTCCTCGATGCAGCCAATTTTAAGACCCTGGCGATCCTCTATGGTCTCGATAAATTGCCCGGCCTGCATCAGGCTCTTGTGCGTACCCGTGTCCAACCATGCATAGCCGCGCCCCATGACGCGCACCTGCAAGCGTTTTTGAGCCAAATAAACGCGATTTACATCCGTGATTTCGTACTCGCCGCGAGGGCTGGGTTGCAGGTTTTTGGCAATTTCGACCACTGAATTGTCGTAAAAATACAAGCCTGGTACAGCATAATGGCTCTTGGGCTGTTTGGGTTTTTCTTCTATGCTGAGGGCCGTGAAGTTTTTGTCAAACTCTACCACACCGTATCGCTCCGGGTCTGCCACCTGATAGGCAAAAATAACGCCGCCCTCTGGGTTGTTGCAGGAGCGCACCATTTCGCCCAAGCCTGCGCCGTAAAAAATATTGTCGCCCAAAATGAGGGAAGCAGGGTCTTTGCCGATAAACTGCTCGCCCAGCACAAAGGCCTGCGCCAGTCCATTGGGCTCGTGCTGTACAATATAGGAGAAATTCATCCCCAGTTCATGCCCGTCACCGAACAGATGTTCAAATTTGGGCAGGTCATAGGGCGTAGAAATGATGAGCACATCCCGGATGCCCGCCAGCATGAGCGTGGAGAGCGGATAATAGATCATCGGTTTGTCGTACACGGGCATGAGCTGTTTGCTTACTGCCAATGTCAGGGGGTAAAGTCGGGTGCCAAGGCCGCCCGCGAGTATGATTCCTTTCATATTTTGTAAAGGGTGCTTAGGATTGAACCAATACTTCTCCAACTTTCATGCCATGAGCCATGCCGATAACTGATCTACCGTCCAGGCATCATCCACATGAAAGCCGCCGGAGCGTGTGCGGCGCAGCTTGCTCAGGTAAGCCCCGCTTCCGGCAGCCATGCCCAAATCATTGGCCAAAGTGCGGATATAGGTACCCTTGCTGCAACTTACCTCAAAATCACATTGCATGCCTTCGGCATAATCCGGGTGCAGCATAATGGCCGGGCCGCGCTTGCTGAGCTGCTCCGCAGTGGCTCGCACGGACTGTACCGGGCGCAAAGGTCCAAGCACAAACTGGCTGATGTGCACCGTTCGCTCTGGCACCTCTACTTCCTGGCCCGTTCGGGCATTTTTATATACCCGCTTGCCATCCACCTTTACGGCTGAAAAAACCGGAGGTACCTGCCGCAGTTCACCAATAAATTGGGGCAAAAGCCCCTGAAGCAGGGCATCATTCAGGTGTGCAACAGGAAAAAACGTGTCCGGTGCCTTTTCCAGGTCATACGAAGCCGTGGTGGCTCCAAAGCTAAAGGTACCCGTGTAGGTCTTTTCTTCAGATTGAAGCGACTCAATCTTTTTGGTAAAATCACCAATACACAACACCAGCAAGCCCGTGGCCAAAGGATCCAGCGTACCGGCATGCCCTACTTTTAACTTCTTCTGTCCCAATCTTTTGCACAAATGGTAGCGGATTTTGCCCACCACGTCGAAGGAGGTCCAGGCCAAGGGTTTGTCCACCAATATGATGGCCCCCTTGGGGAAGGTTTCGGGAAAAATTTGTCCGGGTGATATCAGCAAAGTTGTAAGGGTTAAAAGGGTAAAATTACTCGTCGTCTTCCACCGTACCTGTCGGGTTGCGTTCCCACATGAGGTAGGCTTTCAAAAAAGGGTCGAGGTCACCGTTAAGCACTGCATCGGGGTTGTGCACCTTGTAGCCGGAGCGGAGGTCTTTTACCCAGCGGTCGTCCAATACATAGGAACGAATCTGGCTGCCCCACTCAATTTTGCTTTTCCCGGCCTCTATTTTATCTTTTTCGGCCTGGCGCTTGCGCATTTCCACTTCATATAAGCGGCTGCGCAGCAGGGTCATGGCAATTTCGCGGTTGCGGTGCTGGCTGCGGTCTTGTTGGCATTCCGCCACGATGCCCGTGGGGATGTGCGTGACGCGCACGGCGGACTCCGTACGGTTTACGTGCTGACCACCGGCACCGGAGGCGCGGAACACATCCCAGCGCAGGTCATCCGGGCTGATTTTGATGTCAATATCATCGTCTTCCACCAAGGGATTCTGTCCCAATCTTTTGCACAAATGGTAGCGGATTTTGCCCACCACGTCGAAGGAGGTCCAGGCCAAGGGTTTGTCCACCAATATGATGGCCCCCTTGGGGAAGGTTTCGGGAAAAATTTGTCCGGGTGATATCAGCAAAGTTGTAAGGGTTAAAAGGGTAAAATTACTCGTCGTCTTCCACCGTACCTGTCGGGTTGCGTTCCCACATGAGGTAGGCTTTCAAAAAAGGGTCGAGGTCACCGTTAAGCACTGCATCGGGGTTGTGCACCTTGTAGCCGGAGCGGAGGTCTTTTACCCAGCGGTCGTCCAATACATAGGAACGAATCTGGCTGCCCCACTCAATTTTGCTTTTCCCGGCCTCTATTTTATCTTTTTCGGCCTGGCGCTTGCGCATTTCCACTTCATATAAGCGGCTGCGCAGCAGGGTCATGGCAATTTCGCGGTTGCGGTGCTGGCTGCGGTCTTGTTGGCATTCCGCCACGATGCCCGTGGGGATGTGCGTGACGCGCACGGCGGACTCCGTACGGTTTACGTGCTGACCACCGGCACCGGAGGCGCGGAACACATCCCAGCGCAGGTCATCCGGGCTGATTTTGATGTCAATATCATCGTCTTCCACCAAGGGATACACAAATACGGAAGAAAAGGAGGTCTGGCGTTTGCCCTGGGCATTGAAAGGACTGACGCGCACCAAGCGGTGTACGCCGTTTTCGCCTTTCAGCCAGCCGTAGGCATATTCCCCACGAATCTCTATGCTGGCAGACTTGATACCCGCCGCATCTCCATCTTGTTCAAAAATGTCAATTACCTTAAATCCTGCCTTTTCTGCCCACATCCGATACATGCGCAGGATCATGGCGGACCAGTCGCAGGCTTCTGTGCCACCTGCTCCGGCATTGATGTTAAGGATTGCATTCATTTCATCCTCTTTTTGATTGAGGGTACTGCGAAACTCCGCGTCTGCTATGACTTGTGTGGTTTTTGCAAAATGTGCCTCTACTTCTTCTTCTGTGGTCAGGCCTTCTTTTTGAAATTCGTAAAGCCCTTCAAGGTCATCCACCTCGCGGGCTAAGGCAGCAAAATCATCCAACCAGCGCTTGTTGATGCCTATTTTGCGCTGAATGGATTCGGCGCGTTTGGGATCGTTCCAAAAATTAGGATCTAATGTTTGGCTTGTAAGGTCTTCTACCTCACGGGTTCGGTTATCGACGTCAAAGATACCTCCTCAATACAGCCAGCCTGTCTTTCAGGTCTTTTAATTGCTCAATTGTCATGGGTGAAAAATGTGTTTGATAAAAAGGGCGCAAAAGTAGTGATTTTTTACCCACCAATCATAAACACCGCCGGTAATTTTTCCAGTTGGGGTACGGGCTGTAGTTGTTTCCATTGTTTTATGGGCAAACTGGTGATGCGTTCTTTTTCGCCCGTAAGGTCCTGCGCCACGCCAAATACCGTTTGCGGATGCAGGGTTTCTAAGGCTACTTCCAATACCATTTGGCTCCGGTAGGGTGTTTCTATGAAGAGTTGAGTCTGATGTTGTTGTGCGGCCAACTGCTCCAATCGGCGAAGATCACGGGCCAATTCGGGGCGTTTGGGGGACAAATACCCTTGAAAAGCAAAGGATTGACCGTTCATGCCGGAGGCCATCAAGGCCAGCAGCAAGGATGACGGCCCAACCAAGGGCATCACGCGCATGCCCAAGCGGTGCGCCAGCGACACGATTGCGGCCCCGGGATCCGCCACGCCCGGGCAGCCAGCCTCCGAGAGCAGGCCCACATGGCGATTTTCGACAATGGCCTGGCGAAGCAAGGCTTCCGCATCTTCAACGGTCTGATTGTCAGGCAATGCTACAAAAACCATGTCCTGTATGGGTTTTGCAGGCTGTGTGGATTTGACAAAGTGGCGCGCAGTTTTGGCGCGTTCGGCGATAAATAAATCCAAATGCCTGACCACGTTCAAAACGTAATCAGGCATCGTATGCAATGCCGATTCAGTGATCGGCGTAGGAATCAAATAAAGGATGGAATGGTTTTGCATGCTGTACAATGGGCGCTCACAAGAGCACACAAAGGTACATTATCCATGCAGACTGTTGAAGGGGCGCATCTCTTCGCCTAACCAATTTTTGTTCCAGTCATCAACTGGTAGGATACGCTTGGCTTGACGACCGACTTTGCGACGAAGGTAGGCAAAAGCGAGGCGCGGAGATTTGCGCCAGATACGACGGAATTTACTGCGTGTTGGACGTGCCATGGTGTATGAGGTTAAATGGTGATTAATATGGATTATTACAGTTTGATGCCTGCGGGCTAAATGCCACAGTTGAACCTATTTAACTTGTTTTAAAACAAAAAAGTTGCCAAAACATCCTATTTTAATGTTAATGTTTTGTGACTTCCCCGGTACTCAATGCCCGCAAAATCAATTGCTTACAGGGTGCAGACAGCAATCAGATCAAGATGGGTTGGGTAGAAATTGTGTTAAAATTTGTCTTGTTTTTGACATATCTCATGCAAGTCTTCCGATGGCTTCTTTTAAATACCCAACTATTCTTAGAGCATGTATCAATCGTGAAGTTATTTTTTTATCATTCCTAAGTAGTGTGATTTTTAACCATACGCTGATGCCAATCTTTACGGATCAAACAAATCAATCTGATGAATCATCAAAATCATTTGAATCTGAATATATCTTTGCGATTATTTGCATACAACCCAATCAGCATGAAGGAAAAATTAGCAATAGATGAGTTGGACAAACAGATTTTGGGCAAACTGATGGAAGATGCTCGCACCCCTTACACCGAAGTGGCCAAACAACTCTTTGTATCCAGCGGCACCATTCACGTGAGAATGAAGTATTTAGAAGAACAGGGCGTGGTTGTAGGCTCCGGCCTGCGCTTGGATTACCATAAATTGGGCTATGATGTTACGGCCTTTTTGGGCATTTATTTGGATAAAAGTTCCTTGTACGATGAGGTAGCAGCACAACTGGAGCAAATACCGGAAGTAGTAGAGGCTAATTATACCACGGGTATTTACAGTATTTTTGCCCGTATCATTTGTCGGGATACCAATCACCTGAGGCAAATATTGCACGATAAAATCCAAAAAATTCAAGGCATTCAACGCACGGAGACCTTTATATCTTTGGAACAAAGCATAAACAGGCCTGTTAATTTTATGGAATAGACTTGTGGCCGGATGGGAGCGGCCGAGCCATGAAATTAGAGATTTTTGGGCTGATTGAGGCTTATTTTTACGTTCGTAGCAGCGCTACGGACGTAAAAATAGCCGAAAAGCAGTATAAAAAGATCAATTTCTGGCCGGATGGTCTCCCAAGGCAGCAAGTCTAACAACATTCAAGATGAAAAAACCTGACTCATCCTTCTGGATCGCATGGGCAAAAAACGGAGTAGGCATTCCGCTCCTTTTTCTGCTGCTCCCCTGTTTTGCCCAAGCGCAGCAAAAGCTATACAAAGGACTGAGAATCAGTCTTTTTGCATTTGAAATAAACAAAAAATCATCCGGAAGTGTATCGCTAAAATGTAGTGTTGCCAATACGGGCCGAATCGCGGTTGACCTGACAGAGCTGACGGATACACAACGGACACTCTTGGTCGTGGAATTGGATTCCGTTGCCCTGCCCGATCTTTTAAAAGGGCACGAGCACCGCATCATCGCAGCCATAAAAAAGGAAAAAATAACCCTTCAGCCAGGAGCCATCAGAAAAAAAACCACCCTGAAGATAAATCTCGAAAAAGAACCAGACACAGAAATCACACCCGAAGCCCAAGCTGCCTCATCTTTCGCCTGTGCTGATCTGGTTTTTGATACCGCTTACATCGAAAAATGGACAGACAAAACCCTTACCGTGCATTTTATTGTCCGAAATAAGGGAGATAAGGTAGCCCAATTGAGCCCTCAGGGAAAATCCGATGCCGCCATGGCAATAAACGTTTATTACTCCTCAAACCTAAAACTATCCCCGGGGGCTATACTCGCGGAAAGCATGTACATCAAAAAAGGCAAGGAAACCATTGATGGAAGTTTGTTGCCCGGACAACGATTGCACGGCGATATCAGCTTTAGCCTGAAAAACCGCACGCGTTTTTCTCCCAACATCATTTTGGAAGCTGACCCCTTCCAAATGCTACCCGAGTGCGACAAAACCAACAATACCAGTGCCATTAAAGTGGAAACGTTTTAGAAAACGCAGATTCAAGTTTCAAATGCAACATCTTTTATAGTCAACGCAAAGTGGTTTTGCATCACTCGCGTCAGTAAATCTCCCAAATCAC
The DNA here is from genome assembly GCA_964539805.1 of uncultured Saprospiraceae bacterium. GTDB lineage: Bacteria > Bacteroidota > Bacteroidia > Chitinophagales > Saprospiraceae > M3007. The sequence continues at coordinate 15,162 of CAZIKN010000030.1, forward strand.
TCAAATCCTGTTATAAAATCAGGCAAATCAATCCTAACAATCTCCAAAATCACTTAAATCCTGGTATAGATCCATCTTATGCTGAACATCAATTTCAACCCATTTCCCAATTTGGAAACGCCGCGTTTTTTGCTGCGCCGAAGTACCCCAAATGATGTCCCCGCTATTTTTGCCATGCGCTCCAACCCTGAGGTGATGCGCTTTATCCCAAGGCCCCTGTGCCACACCATAGAAGATGCGGAAAAAGTATATCAGATGATGGATGACCGCATCAACCAAAACCTCGGCATCAATTGGGCCATTTCATGGCGCGACCAACCAGATTCCTTTATCGGTGTCTTAGGCCTTTTTCGCATTGATGTGGATAACCACAGGGGCGAAATCGGATACATGCTGCCTCCCGAACATTGGGGCAAAGGCATCGTGAGCGAGCTCATCCCTTCAGTGGTGGAATATGGCTTTTCCTCCCTGAAACTACACACCATGGAAGCCATTATTGACCCCGAAAACCACGCTTCCCGCAGGGTTTTGGAAAAAAATGGCTTTGTACAGGAAGCCCATATCCGCGAAAACTGCCTGTTTGAGGGAAAGTTTTTGGATACGGTGATCCTTTCCAAACGTCGGCCCTAAAACACATACCCGGCTTGAAGAGAAAAGGTGGTTATGTTCGCAGTTTTGAATGAGCCAGCCTGCGTGCCTGTAGATGAACCATGAATAACTCCTGTTTCGGCCATTATTTCTATAGGAATGCGGTGCCCCGATCTGGTTTGGCATTCTATGCCTCCACTCAATAAAAGTCCCAATTGGAAAAATGGTTTTGGCGAAATTTCCCGATAGATTTCTTTGGGATCACCTATTTCAAAGAAGGTCTCCCTGCGCTTGTGCTCGGCTTTAACCACATTAAAAACCGCGCCTCCTCCCAAGAATGGCGTTAACGCCCCCTTTTTGAAGCGGTATTGTTGATACATGGGCAGTTTAAAAACAGAAAGGGCAATATCATGTTCTACCTCGATGCGGCCACTGGTTGTGGGTGTTTTATATATGGATGAATATTGGTTATACTGATAAGCAAGCCCCCAGTTGAAACTCCACAACAGGGAAACACGGGGCGAAAAAGTGTTCAACATAACCCCAGCGACAAAGCCCGGTGAATACCCAAACTCGGCATTTATGACATCAAGGCTAACGGCATCCTTATCGCGAAAGTTCAATGATGACATAGTTAGTCCGGCCTTAACCCCTATAGATGTTTCTCGTTTGGGAATATTATCGGAATACAGTACAATAGGACTTTTGATGCATTCATTATATTGCCTGAATACTTTCACCATGCTCTTCTGGCTTAATCGGGCCTCCATAACAGAATTGGTCAAAGCGGGATTCGTGCAATCTTTGAAAACCGCAGTGAGCAATGTTTTGGTAAATTTTTTTTGCGTTTTGGAGCGTACGTCACCCCCGTTTTCAATGAAGGTATCCTTTACGATCAATGGACGAGGCATTTCATCAGCATATTGTGCATAGAAAGTTCTATCTACTCTATAAAGGCTTGCTTTGCCACTCAATATACATTCTGCAAAAATAACCTGATCGGCCCTATTGCTTGTTTTTATATTTAGAGCACGCCATGTTTTATATTCTTCAATAGAAAAAGATTTTAGTTGACTGGCACTATATTGCGTTTCAGAGGCATTATTGTCCACTTTAAACCTACAGTATTCCGCACCAGAAGCCAGGTGGATCAATCCCTTTTTCTGGGAGCCATCAGAAGAAACAATAGAGCCGGGCCGCCAGTTTTGAGCGCAAAGTGAGCCGGGAAGCAAGAATAAAAAAAGCAAAGATGTGTAAAAGGTCAAACAGGTCCTGGTTTGCAAACAATTGAATATCATGTTGTAGCGAAGTGATATTTAGTGAAACAATGTGCAAAGTAACGTATTTCAATTTATGTTTTTATTGAAATTCCCTAATGTGCGAATAATGGATTAAAAAGCCATTCGTAAGACCTCGGAGAGGGTCGAATATTGGTAGAAAAATCATTCCCATGAGTTACGACCTCGGAGAGGTCGAATATTCATTTCGAAATTGCTTTGTTCGCCCTCTACGAGGTCGCTAAAAAATCAAATCCTATCCTTTTCTACCAATATTTAACCTCTCCGAGCTTATTTCAACCCAATTATTCGCGTTAAGACACGATACCAAGCCGTTTTTCCGATCCCCAAGCGCTGCTTGCCCCTGCCGACTGTAAATGCCTAACCCTACAGCATAGGCAGCAAACAATAGGCTCGGGTAAAAAAATTTAAAACCAAATCCCTCGTTTTGTGTTATTTTTGCAGCCTTGATTTTCAAGATCAACCCAATTGGAAAATATTTTATAATCCATTGTTTATCATAAACTTAGTAAAAAATTCAACATATATGGATACTGTAGTAAAAAGCCCCGTGATGCTCTACACTGAGCAAACCCCAAACCCCGAGGCTTTAAAATATGTGACCAATCGCATGCTTTACAGGGGCGTTGCTGACTTCAAGGACAAAGAGATAGCAGCGGAATGGAGTCCACTTGCACATTCGCTGATGCAGCTTACTTACGTCAAAAGCGTTTATCTGAGCAACAATTTCATCACTATCACTAAAGAGTTCAACTATGACTGGCAGGACATTATGCTGCTGGTTAAGGAGTTTATTAAGGACTATATTGAAAATGAGGGCGTTGTGGTTAAAGAAGGTTTTGAGGAATACATTAAAACTACAGAAGCAGCCAACAATGCCAGCCAATTCAGTGGCGAAAATGGCGAAATTGCCCGTCGTGTCAAGGATCTTATTGACACTTACGTTAAACCTGCCGTGGAAAGCGATGGCGGCAATATCGAATTCAAATCCTACGAAAACGGCAGGGTTTATGTTATCATGCAAGGCTCATGCAGCGGTTGCCCAAGCAGCAGCGTCACCTTAAAATCAGGTATTGAGGGCATGCTCAAACGCATGATACCCGAAGTGACAGAGGTGGTACAAGAAATGGGCTAATGCACAACAGAAAGAAAATTGCCATCATCGGGGGTGGTGCAGCCGGCTTCTTTGCAGCCATCAACTGCGCCGAAACCAATCCCGATTGTCAGGTCATCATTTTGGAAAAAAACAAATCCGTATTGGAAAAAGTACGGATCAGTGGTGGGGGGCGTTGCAACGTCACCCACCATTGTTTTGATGCCCGTGAATTGGTGAAAAACTATCCACGTGGCAGCCGTGAACTATTAGGCCCTTTTCTTCGCTTTGGCCCCGCTGACACCATAGAGTGGTTTGAAAGGCGCGGCGTCAGGCTTAAAGTTGAAGCGGATGGGCGCATGTTCCCCAGCTCTGACGACTCCGCCACCATCGTTCATTGCCTGTGGCAGTCCGCAGCCAAAGCGGGCGTAAAAGTGTTGACGGGGACACGGGCTGAACAGCTTTCCTTACTTGATACCGGACAATGGGCCGTTCAATTCAATGGCGAAAACACCTTATTTGACCAGCTGATGATTGCCACAGGAAGCAGTAATCAGGTGTGGGAATGGCTAAAGGCTCTTGGACACAACATCATAACGCCCCTGCCCTCACTGTTCACCTTCAATACCAAGGACACTCGCCTGCGCGAGCTCTCCGGCATTTCAGTGGCCGAGGTTTCGCTTGACATTGAAGGCAGCCGCCTGCAAACCAACGGGCCACTTCTAATTACCCATTGGGGCCTGAGCGGCCCAGCCATTTTGCGACTCTCAGCATGGGGCGCTCGGGAACTGAGCCGCACAAACTACCATTTTAACTTGAAAATCAATTTTTTAGGCCAAATCGAAGCGGAAGAGGCAATGGCAATGTTACAGCAATTAAAAACCGAAATGGGCAAAAAAAGTATCTTAGCCAACGCCCAGTTTGGGCTACCTCAAAGGTTGTGGCAAAACCTGTGCGCCCATTTATCCATCTCCCCGGAACTGCGCTGGGCTGACGTGGACAAAAAAACGCTGGCCACGCTTTGTCAGCAATTGTGTGCCGCTACCTTTGCCATTAACGGGAAAAGCACCTTCAAAGAAGAATTTGTAACTACAGGCGGTGTCAACCTGAAAGAGATCAATTTCAAACAATTTAGCAGCAAAATACTGCCAAATCTCTTTTTGGCAGGCGAAGTGTTGGACATTGATGGCATTACAGGTGGCTTTAATTTTCAGGCTGCATGGACAGGTGGCTGGCTCGCTGGCATGGCTATGGCGGAAGAAGGTTAAAAAAACACCAAAACCCGCGCTTTTCATGCTCAACCGACTAAATAGCCCCTACCTTTGCAGCTGAATTTCTATTTATTGGATGATATTTACCATACTACCCCACGAACGAAAAATATTTGAAACCATAGCTGAATCCGCGCGCAGCATGGGCGTGCCCGCTTATGTGGTTGGCGGTTATGTGCGGGATCGCCTGTTGGGCCGCCCAACCAAAGATATTGATGTGGTATGTGTAGGCGATGGCATACAGTTGGCCCAAAGTGTCGCTTCCAGGCTCATGCCACGCCCTAAAGTAGTGGTGTATCAGCGTTTTGGTACCGCCATGCTCCGTTGCGAAGGCATAGAACTTGAATTTGTAGGTGCCCGAAGAGAAAGCTACAGCCCCGATAGCCGCAAACCAGCCGTTTCCCAAGGCTCCCTGGAGGACGACCAAAATCGCCGCGATTTTACCATCAACGCCCTGGCCGTAAGCCTTAACGACAACAGCTTCGGCCAGATCATTGACCCTTTCAATGGTTTGGCTGATTTGGAGAAAAAAACAATTAAAACACCCCTTGACCCCGGCAAAACTTTTTCAGATGACCCGCTGCGCATGATGCGTGCCATCCGATTTGCCAACCAATTGGATTTTAGGATAGAACCGCGCACTTTTCAAGGGATTATCCAACACAAAAGCCGCATCCACATCATTTCTAAAGAACGCATTGCTACCGAATTAGAAAAAATATTGCGCACACCTACTCCCTCGGTCGGGTTTAACTTATTGTTTGACTGTGGTTTATTACACTTGGTATTGCCGGATGTAGCCAAACTGCAAGGTGTAGAGGATGTGAGCGGGCGGGCGCACAAGGACAATTTTTACCATACCCTTGAAGTATTAGACAACCTTTGTCGCCGCTCCACAGACATCTGGTTGCGCTGGGCAGCGCTGCTGCATGATATTGCCAAGCCCGCAACCAAAAAATACAGCAAAGAACATGGCTGGACCTTTCACGGCCACGAATGGATGGGAGCCAATATGGTACCGCGTATCTTTCGCGACCTGCGCCTGCCCCTTGATGCCAAATTGGAATTTGTGCAAAAAATGGTGCGCCTTCACCTTCGCCCTATCTCACTGACCAAGGACGAGGTAACCGACAGCGCGGTGCGCCGGCTCCTGTTTGATGCAGGCCCTGATATTGACAGCCTGATGATGCTCTGCGAATCCGACATCACAACCAAAAATCCGCGTAAAATGGCCCGCTATCTGGAAGGATATGAATACCTGAAAGAGCGCATGGCCGAGGTGAATGAAGCAGACCGCTTGCGGCTTTGGCAGCCACCGATAACAGGGGAGATTATTATGCAAACATTTGGCCTGGAACCTTCTCGTGAGGTAGGCATGATCAAAACGGCTGTTCGGGAAGCTATCTTAAATTGTGAAATTGAAAACAGCTATGACGCCTCATTTGCAAGGATGATAGAAGAAGGAGAAAAAATCGGTCTGAAGCGAGCCCAAATCCCCACAGAATAGCTACAAAAAAAGGCTCCCGGGGATCGGGAGCCTTTGGAATCTCTTGCGAAGGCAAGGGATGTAAAAAACCATGAGATTATATGGAAAGATGTCGTATTAGTGACATTTTTCGTGCCAAAAAACGTTAACGCATCATGATCTGCCTCAAATTTCAAAAAAAATTTATCTTTTTTTCCCTTTTTATCTGCCTGTTTGGTATCCCAAATGCTGCTTCTGCCCAATATCGGAAAAGTTGGGGCAGCTTGGGCCTCAATTTGCAACCCTATTTTGACCCGGCGCCTCCGGGTGTCCCTACCAATGCCAGCTTGGATTTTCAGGAATGGGCAAGTATTCGGGTGGACCTGGGCTTCAAAAAGGAGTATGCCGTCATCTCTCCCGAACTTTATTATGTAGGTAAAGGCAGCCGCGTACCTTATGTGCAAACCAATGGCGGTGGCCAGCAATCCGGCATCCTGGATGCTACCATGCTTGGCGCGGCATGCCCTATAGGCCTATCTTGGGTCAATAGCAAGGGTACGGGAGTGCGCTTTTCGGGCGGTTTGTACGGTGAGGTGGCCTTGTTTGCGAGTTTTCATGACCGAAACAATGCCATAACATCAGTACAATTTGAAAATTTTGCGCAACGCTTTGATATTGGCCACATGCTTGCTGCACATTTTCTCGCAGGAGGGGATCTGGAACTTCGGTTGTGCCTAATGCAGGGCTGGGGCGACAAACTGTTCAGTGCGCCTACAGGCAGCAATATTGAAGGAAAGTGGGGCGGTCGTTTTCAGGCTATCGTGCTTACAGCAGCTTATGGATTCTGAACAAGCGTTATCTTGCCAAACTGTCCGCCTTGCTCCATCAGCGCAAATGCTTCATTTGCCTTCGTTATTGGATAAACGGCATCCACCACGGGCATTATTTTATGTTGCTCTACAAAGCGCAGCATGGCCTTGAATTCATTGCGGCTTCCCATGGTAGAGCCATGTACACTGATCTGTTTCCAAAAAATGGGTTGAAGGCTCAATCCATTAACTTTCCCCACAGTACCGCCATATACGCCTATGCGCGCACCCATGTTGCAAAGTCCGGGCAACAGGGCAAAGCCATCACCTCCCGCAGCATCAATTATCACATCAAAAAGCCCTGCTTTCTGGCGCAATAACTTGTCCCAACCCTGTTCACGATAATTGACGCCACCCGCAGCACCCATTTCGGTGGCACGGGCTATTTTTCTCTCCGAACCTGAAGTTACCCACAGCTCCGCTCCCATAGCGAGCGCAAACTGCATGGCCAGCAGCGCCACCCCGCCGCCAATACCCGTGACCAGCACCCGCTCGCCGGATTTTAATTTACAACGGCTCATCAGTGTTCGCCACGCTGTAAGGCCCGCCAAGGGCAATGCCGCCCCTTGTTCCCAATTAAGGTGCTCCGGCATCCGATAAATAGCATTTCTAGGCACCGCAATCAGGTCGGCAAAAGTACCTTGGTCTGGCATGCCTAATACCCTGAAATTTTTCCCTTGCGCCACGGCACTGTTTCCCCATTCCAAGGCGGGGTAAAGGAGTACCCGCTGGCCATTATACTCCCCTGCGCCATCACTTCCCAAAATGGCCGGCAATTGAATATTAGCATATAAGCCTTTGATAATGAACAAATCACGATGATTAAGGGCAGCAGATTTTAGGCGTACCACTACCTCGCCGCGTTTCGCCTTGGGATCAGGCACTTCTGTCAATACAGGGCTTTGATGCAGGGTATGAAGTACAAGGGCTTGCATGATATATCAGGATTTAAGTAGTAGGGTACCAATTGATGCACATCTTTTGACCTTTATTTCAGCACTGTTCTTCAGGGCCGATCCGCATTATTCTTTTTTTTCTTTTTGACATTGCCATTCACATCCTTTGCCGGGCCTTTGGGGGCTGGCACACCCAATACCGGTTCCGGGCGCGGCGCCTCCTCCATTACATCGTTAAATACCTTCTCCACAAATTTCCAATTGCCCTTTTCAAATTTTAAGCCGTCATAACTACCATCCGGCACAGCGGTGAAACCCATACCAAAAGGGCTGGGCATGGTGATAAGGTGATCAAAAAGGATCATTTGGTATTGTTCGTCCCAATTGCACTTCACTTTTGCCTCAGCACTGTATTCCAGCACAAGGCGTTGTTCCGGGCCATTAGGCAGGGGCTTGTCCCGCACAAAAACAGTTGAACCAAACAGAGGCTTTCCTTTTTCATCAAAACGGAGCACATCCACGATTTTTCGTTTATTGTAAAACTCGTAGCCATCATAACCAAATAGTAGGTACTGCTTTCCGCTCTTTGTATCAAATGGAATCAGGTTGTAATACAGGGCGCCAAACCAACGATCCGGGGTAAGGGTTTCGTGGGTGGGTACCCGCCCCATATCTTCACTGCGATCCAGCAGGCGGTGCAGCAACAATTCCCGCTGGTTCATTTGTATCGCGCCAAAGTATCGGTAGGTAGAGTCATTGACAAAAAGCTGCCACGTAAAAATACGGAAGCTGCTGTCGGGAGGCGCCAAAATGGAAAGCGTTTTGAGGCGGCTAAATGGATATTGATACGAATTTTCTATCTTAAGCGCCCGTACAAGTCCCTGAATGAGCTGCCGGCAAGCACCAAAGCGAACCTGCTCCAGCGAGTCATTGACCGCCGCATGTCCCAACAGAGCGAGGGTATCTTCGTGAAGTTTGAGCTTTTCTATCGCTTCTGCGCTAAGCTTTTCCAATTTCGCCCCCTTTTTTTGGGCAAAAACCAGCTGCTGGCCAAAACCCAGCAGTAACAAAATGAGGATGAATGATCGCATGAAATAAATAAAAAGGGAAAAAACAGATGCAAGAACGAATACAAAGTAGTCAAAATTGCAAGTTTCGAAAAAAACAAAGCCCGGCCTGTGATGCAGGCCGGGCTTCGGTAACGTTTTATAAACTGACCTTAATGCTTAGTGGCTGATATTCGTTGCGGATGGTTCACTTTTTCCTTATGTCTTAAAAGTTGACGCTTAAGGGTATCCACAGAATTATCAATAGCCGATTCAAAGGAAACACCTGTTTTTTTGTCAATCATCCAGCCTCCCGGTACATGTAACTTGATTTCTGTTATTTTTTCCTGAAATTTACTGCCCGTGTCTTGCAGTTTCAAGTGTACCTCAGCCTCAATGTTCCGATCAAAATATCGCCCCAATCGGTTCAGCTTTGTTTCAATATACTCAATCAATTTCGAATCTGCATGAAAATGCAAGGACTGCACATTTACTTTCAACATACGCTTAAAATTTTTGGTGAAACAATATAAGTTAGGGTGGAAGCAATGCCCTCTTTTGGGCTGCTACTGTTATGCCTTGAATACGTTTAACAAGGCCTTTTTGTTTTCTGCTACAACGTTAAAGCAAGTTTTGATCACCACAAAATTATTTAACGAAAATTTTTGTTAATTGTACAAAGTCATTGCAAAATAGCCCGTTTTATGCAAAGAATAAATTTTTTATATTTTAAATATTCGGTTTAACCAAATGAAAAAACGCGCTTATTTTACAAGGAAACGGTTTTTTTGACATTTTGATGACATAAACTTTAGCATATTTAACTTTTTCCCGTGCCGCTCTTTACTACGCCCTCCAGCAGGGGAACAAAACGAAAGGCATCCATCACGGACTCCTGAAATATAGCCTCGCCAGTACGCACTACCCGGTACATATATTGCAGTTGCTCCCCCACGGGGACCACCAAAATGCCCGACTTCTGGTTCAATTGAAGGCGCAAGGCATCCGGAATTACGGGTGCTCCCGCTGTGACAATTATTTTATCAAAAGGTGCAAATCGGGGCAAGCCCTTGGTACCATCTCCAAAAAACGTAAGCACCGAGCTGAAGCCCAATTGCTGAAGCAGCATTTTGGTTTTTTCAAACAATACCTCCTGGCGTTCGATGGTGTAAACCCTCGCGCCCAAAACAGCCAAAATAGCGGCCTGATAACCGGAGCCTGTCCCGATTTCTAAGATCCGGTCTCCTTTTTTCACCTCCAACAAGGCCGTCTGATACGCTACGGTAAAGGGCTGGGAAATAGTTTGTTCATAACCGATGGGAAAGGGCTTGTCTTCATAAGCGTGCTCCTCAAAGGCTTTGTCCAAAAAAAAGTGGCGCGGCACGGCACTCATAGCGGCCAGTACGGTCTCATCTTTAATGCCCCTGCTGCGCAAGGTCTCGATCATGCGCTTGCGCAATCCTTTGTGTCTGTAACTATCCGTCATCAAGCGCAAAAATCGAAATTTAGGACAATGTACAGCATGATTTATTTGATTTTTATAATTAACTCGGCAGTCAATTGGCGACTTGCTTTAGACTCAAAACCAATTTGCGTTGACTATATAATGGGTTTTCGGCGCATTTCCTTGATTTCACTCTGGCGTTTTTTGTCCTGAAAGCGGGCTTCCTTGACGGATCGTGGCACAACGGAAGGCTTGCGTTTTTTCTTTTCTTTTAAGGCATTGCTGATGCGAAGGATTATTTTCTTTTCGGCTCTTTCCTTGTTGGCCAATTGGGATCGTTCGGTTTGATGGGAATAAAACAAATCTCCTTCAAGCGAAATATTGGGTGCCAATTTTTCCATAATCCGAGCCTTTTCAACGTCATTTAAGGCCATAGAAGCAGCAATATTGAGCCTTACCTCAACTTTTGTTTCTACTTTATTGACATTTTGCCCACCTTTACCGCCCGAACGAGCGGTTCGGTAGGTCAATTCTTTGCGCAGGGTATCAAGTTCCATGATGTTTCGTCGTGTATGGGATAGATGTAATGCCCTAAAGCAAGATCAGCCCAAAAAGTTCAAAGGGGGTGCTTTTTATGCAAAAAATGCAAAAATATAAGGCTAATATCAAAATTGACGGACGGGAAATGCCCGTAGATGTAGTGGTGGAAAAGCGCAACAATACACGTTTTGGCATTACGGGCAAGCGAATGATTTTGAGGGTGCCAACTGGTGTTACCAATGACTTTATCCATACGCAATTGGCGGCCATGCAAAACTGGGCGCAAAAAGTATTTGTCCAAAAACCAGCACTAAAAGCGGCATTTACGCCAAAAGAATTTAAGCATGGCGATGTGATCACCGTGGGCCAAAGGCAATACATCCTGGAAATGAGCGAAGCGGAACGCAATACCCACTCGGCCCGCTTGGTAGGTAATGCCATACAGATGCAACTCAGCAGCAAAAGCACAGATGAGTACCGGCTGAAAGCCATCAAAACCTTGCTTTCAAGGGTGGTAGCCAATGATTTTCAGCAGGAAATAACCAAAAGGGTGCTGGACCTCAATGATCGCACCTTCAAACAGGCCATACAAAGCATCAACCTGAAATACAACCATTCCAACTGGGGCAGTTGCTCTCGGGGACGAAACATTAACTTATCCACACGCCTGCTTTTTGCCCCAAATGATGTGCAAGATTATGTGATATTGCACGAACTGGCCCATTTGGTGGAAATGAACCATTCGGATCGCTTTTGGGCTTTGGTTGAGCGCTATATGCCAGATTATCAGGATAAAGAACGATGGCTTAAACTGAACCGCGACAAATGTGACTTTTAGCAAACATGGACAAACGCATTTTTTATTTTCAAGACCCCAAACTCAATTCAGCGACCGCCCCTTTGTATGAGCTAAGGGTGCTGGCCGGAACGGATGGTCTTGCCCTGTTGGCCGTGACCAAAGGGGTGGAAACGGGCGCCTTGAAGCGCTGGAACTTTAGCCGAAAGACACAAGATAGCCCGCAGGAATTGTTACAGGATTTACAGACTGTGGCCACCCGCGAGGAACTGTTTACTTATCCGTTCGGGAAGGTACGCTGGGCCTGGTTCAACGGGCAAATGACCCTTGTGCCGCGCCGTTTTTTTAATGCCAATGCTCTGGAGCAGTATTTCAGGTTGCTCCTGCATGCGGACAACCATGCGTACGGGTTCAAAGAGTGGCCGGAAGCTGACTGTGTTGCCGTGCATGCTTTGCCGCCACAGTGGCCAGTGCTTTGCACCCGTTATTTCCCACAAGCCGAACAGCACCATTTTGGCCTTTCCATGTTGCAATTTTGGCGTGAAACGGCCAGGAAAAACGACTATGACGTGTTTTTGCACGTGCACCATGCTCAAGGGCAAATCGCGGTGTTTGACCGTCAAAATCTGCTGTTTTACAATGTGTTTACTTTTGCACATGCCAATGACATGCTCTATTTTGTGCTGCTGGCCTATGAACAATTTAAGTTAAGCCCCATAGAGGTGCCCCTTACCCTTTCGGGGCATTTATTGGAGGCCTCAGAAGGCTGGAAACAACTTTATCGCTACATCAGGCAGCTCCATTTTGCTCCGGCCACCAGCCCGATTATCTTGCCCAAAACAGAAGAGGACTGGCCGCCACATTGCCATTTGGATCTGCTGCTGAACTGAACAAAGCAAATAAGTGATTGTTATAATTGGGTCATTTTATTTTGGCACTGTTCATCTTTCAAATTTCGTTTGTGCAAATTACTATTCTGTCCTCCAGTACCCGTTTGAACCGGCAAAGCCACCGCGTAGCTTTAGCCTTAAAACAATATATAGAGCAAGAGGGCCTGCATAATGCAGATGTCATTGATCTTGCCGCATACCACTTCCCAATTATGGAAGAGGTGCTGAGCAGGCATCCAAGTCCGCCCGATGGGCTCAGTGATTTTGCACAAAGGGTGCACCAGGCAGATGCTATATTGTTTGTGTCGCCGGAATATAATGGCAGTTACACCGCAGCCCTGAAAAATGCCGTAGATTACCTGAAGGAAAATGAGTTTTCCAAAAAGGTAGTGGGTGTAGTCAGTGTTACCACAGGTGCTCTGGGCGGCATCAGAGGGGCCATGGCCATGCAACAGCTGGTCCTTGGCATTGGTGGTTTTACCATTCCCCAAATGCTCACAGTGGGTCATGTCGCCCAACGTTTTGACGAGGGCGGAAATCTGATTGACCCCAGCTACGATAAAACCATACGCACTTTTTTGGGCCATTTCCAGTGGCTTGCCGAAGCCGTGGTGGAGAAAAAAATGGCGACTTTGGTGTGATGGCGCTGTAAAACACTGTGTTTTTTGTAACTATACGGAGCCATTATAGTGAGGGCGTGAAGGCTAGCCTTTCATTTTTATACCTATCTTTGGATTTTTTACACTTATTTTACTACTACTCGCAAAATGGCTTCACACCACTCCCGGTTGCTGCATTTGAAACACGAACCTGCGAAGTGGAAAATTAGTTTATTCTATTTCATCTTATTGAACATATAGCGGTCAATTTTCCACAAACCATTTTCTTTCCGAAGCACAAACAACTCCCGATTCTCTTCGGGAACTGTTTGCCCTGTGGCATGAATCAAAGTTGCACCTTTTGATGTAGTGCGCGCAAATGCAAAGTCGCCTTGTATCTTAATTTCGTCAATGAAAAATTCAATTTTCAATTGAATACTTTTGAAAACAAAATCATAAGCAGTTTTGACTTGTTCATGCCCGACAGATGTAGGAGCATTTGAAGGCATAAAGACACCGTCGGCAGTATAAAGTGACAATACTTTACCAGTGTCTGATGCGTTTAGGGCATCCCGATAAGAAAAGAGCAATTTTTCAATCGCATTTTTTTCAGGTACATTTTCCATTTCCGTACTTTTTTGATTGTTAAAAGAATCTTGATTACCCACCTTAGTTTGGCAACCCGTTAAAATTAATGTAAAGAAGAGAACCGTTGAGATTTTCATTTTAATTTCATTAAATGAATGTGGTGCAAAGGTGGGGTCAACGGTGCTGCCCAGCCAATAAAGTAGCTTAAGAAATATTCTTAATGTATCTTAAGGGTAGGCTATTTTTTAGCTAGTCCTTTCCTGATTTTACTCAAAAATTCTGGGGTAATACCCAAATAGGATGCAATTTGCGTGTTGGGCAGTCTGATGGCAAGGTTATTATATTGTTCCAGAAAAGTCAGATACCTTTCTTCCGCTGTAGAACTAATATTTTGAAGTACATGGTTTTGAAGTTCAACAAATTTATTTTCTATGATGACTCTGAAATTACGGTCGAACTTGGGCACATTAACATACAAAAACAACAAATCCTCCTTTTTAATTTGCAATATCGAGGAAGGTTCTACTGCTTCGATATATAATTTACTTGGTTTCTCTGAATGAAAACTACCAATGTCGGCTATCCAATCGTTTTCAGCCGCAAATTGAATATTGTGTTCTGTCCCTTTTTTATCTATACCGTACATTCTAAAGCAACCTTCTACTACGAATGAATACTGCCTGCATACATCACCGGCATTCAAAATAAACTGCCTGCGTTTTATTTTTCGATGTAAAGTCCTTGATTCCAGCAATAAAATCTCTACAGCCTCCAAAGGAAGATAATGCTCAAAATAAGATAGTAGTGGTTGTATCATCATTGATAATGTTTCAAAAAGTGTGTCTGCGGACACACTACTGGACATTTTTCAAATTGGGGTGGTTTTGTACTGCCGAACCCCGTTCGGCAACCTCGCCGAACGGGGTTCGGCGGTACTTCTCAGCGCCCGTCTGAAAAATGTCCAGTAGTGTGGTCTGCGGAGCATGAAACTCCGCCTTGTGTCAAACTGTTGTTTTGCGTAGTATGTTTGGTTAAGCTTTTCAAGTTGCTGTTTTAATTGTGTCAAGGTCGTTTCTTTAAAAGGCCGCCAAGCCAACACAAACAAAAACAATATTTCCAACGATTTGTCCGAAATTGTCACCTCTTGAAATACTGTCTGAAATTGTTTATTCGTGTTTTCTCACGACATAAACATGCATGCTACGCCTGAACTAGTGCAAATTTAACACCACGCTACGATTCCTACGACAGAAATTTACTTAACTCCCCCAAAACATCCTACATTTCGCAGCTAATATCAAACAGTATTTCAATGAAAAAAGAAGAAGACCTCATTGAAGCAGAGGTGCAAAAACGAATGGCAGCCCTTATGGCCGACCAACAGAAACAATTTGCCGCAATGATGGAAAAGGCGGTTAAGCACTCCGTCAGTGAGCTTGATCATACCAATATCAAGCTCCAGAAAGAGCAAAAAAGGGTTGAAAAAGAATTTGATAAAGCCAAGGCGCTTATTACAAAAGCGGAACGTGAAGGTGAAAAAATGGCCCAGGAAGCCTTTGACAGGCATAGTCGGCAATATCGCGAGGAAGCTCAAATAAGTTTACTCCGCGATCTGGCCCGTTGGCATATCGAAGTGGGTAAAACGACGCGGGACATTGCAGTTTGGCTTGATGTACCCCAAAAGTTCGTAGAAGATATCCGTCGGATCGTAAAGTCCGTGGCGAAATACCGCAGCCCTGAGCGCAAAGCGCTTGAAGGCAATCCGAAAATAAGCCTGTCCAATCAAGGGCGTGGCGGAATGGTACATTTTGAAAGCCGTGAAACGGAATTTGACTTGTGGTGGGAGTTTGGTTACATGGCTTTTGTCATAGTAGAAGTGCCAACTCCTGAGGAGTGGCTCTTGCGCACCAAACTGCCCCTTGCGCGGCGTGAGGAAATACTCCAGTTCATCGGTGAAGAAATTGTGCTAAAAGAAGCCAGCGCTGATGGTTATTTCATCGTTGGGGAAAATGTGCTCACAATTTATAAAAAAAGCCATGAGCAAGGTTCGGACAAAGCACATAATCTTTTTGAAAAACTGTAACTATCCAGCCGCTTCATAAGCCTATATTATTCAAATATTCGATAATTTATGGCATCAAACAGCCTCTGAGTGGCCATTTCAGAGCATTCATATATTTATAAATATTATTATATTTTTTACTGGTTACCCTATATTTACCTACCTATACTCAATTGCTTCGTGTAATCATCAAACCAGGCGAAATGCTTTTTCACAATATTCTCCTTTTCCATGCGCACATGGTGTAAAAAAGCTTCTGCTACGGGCGAAAGGCGTTTGGAAGATAGCCATACCAAATTCCAATTCGTTACAATAGGCAGGTTTTTGTGCGGTACAATTTCAAGGTCTCCATTTTTCAATTCATTTTTGATTCCTATAATGGGCATGATGGAATATCCAAGCCCCGCAATGAGGGCCTGCTTGACCGCCTCGTTTGAGGTGAGCTCTATTTTTTTATAGGTAGGCAAATTTTCCGAAGCAATAAATTGCTCCATAGCGTTGCGGGTAGCTGAACCGTACTCCCGATAGAGGAGAGGATGATGTTCAAAGATATTGCGGATAGATGGCTTGGAACGAGGCTTGATGCAGGAGCCACCCACTAAATAAAGCTTGTTGGATAGCAGCTGCTCCATTTGCAAGTTCAGGTGATCCGGCAAAGCTGAAATCAAGGCAAAATCCACCTCGTTTTGTTCAAGGCTTTTGATGACCAGGGTTTTGTTGGTGACCTCCACTGCGAAGTCAATGTTAGGATGCATATTGACAAAATCAGCAAGGAAATAGGGCATCACATACTTGCCCGTTGAGGCCGAGGATAATTTTATCTTTCCTGCCAACTGCCCCTTATATGATTTGGTCCTGTAGTTGATTGCATCAATTTCATTTAATATTTTCTGTGCATAATCCGCGATTTCTTTGCCAAAATCAGTGATATACAGTTTTCTCCCTACTACCTCAGTCAAAGGCACATCAAACTGCGCCTGAAATTTTTTTAATTGGAGTGAAACAGCAGGCTGTGTCAGGTACAGAGCCTCTGAGGCCTTTGTAATGCTTTGATATTCAACTGCTTTTACAAAAATTCGAAGTTGGTGCAATGTATAATTCATAAGTTTTTGTTATGATTCTCATTGCAAAGATAAATAAATGTTTATTTTTATCTGCCACTACCTTTGTGCTGTCAAAAAAAAATTAGTCATGTACAACATTGTGCTTACACTGTTTTTCTCCGTTGCCATACTCCTGTCTTTGCAGCAAGACAATCTGTTCTTAACCGAGTTAGTTTTTGCGGCCATAATCGTCATGGGCACCATACTCCTTCACTCTTTGTCACCTTCACCCACACAGGTGAACCAAAGGCCACAAAAGAGAAAAAACAAACGATACGTGCAGAAGGAGGGCGCACAGGCAGCCGCAAGGTCCACGGAAGGCCATTTGGCATAAATCATTTTTTCACACCACATAAATCAGTACTGCCATGTTAGTTAAAGAAGTTCAGCAAACACTACAAATAGAGAAAGGGCGCTTTCATGCTTCAGAAGCGTATGATGTGCTACATGGTTTGTTCAAGGAACAAATCAACTTTAACAAGATACAAAGCCTTCGTGCCTGGGAGAAACAACACTCCGGCGACACATCCCATTGGGACAAAAAAATAGAACACATCAAAGCGGAAATGAAGCATGCCGATCAGCTCATAGCAGCGGCTAAAAAAGAAGGCTTGAACCTTGAAATTACCTGTAACATAGAAATAAAATTTGTCCCTCCGACTATGGCCGCTCTGCCATTTGATCCGCAGGACAACTAACCATAAACTACAAACAAATAAAATCAGGCATTTAGAACATGATGCAAGTTGTAACCATCGCTAAAGGGGACGGGATTGGCCCTGAAATAATGGAGGCCACCCTCAAAATATTAAAAGCGGCAAATGCACGCCTTCAGTTTGAAGAAATCGAAATTGGTGAAAAAGTTTACCTTTCTGGCAACACGAGTGGCATAAGCCAGTCCGCTTGGGACAGTATTCGCCGCAACAAGGTTTTTCTTAAGGCCCCCATAACCACACCTCAGGGCGGAGGCTACAAAAGCCTGAACGTGACCATGCGCAAAATGCTGGGCCTGTATGCCAATGTAAGGCCATGTAAAAGTTTTCATCCTTTCATTGCCACAAAGCATCCTGACATGGATGTGGTCATCATCCGGGAGAACGAAGAAGACCTGTATGCCGGAATTGAGCACCAACAAACAGATGAAGTGGTGCAGTGCCTTAAACTGATCTCAAGGCCCGGTTGCGAAAAAATAATCCGTTATGCCTTTGAGTATGCCAAACTGTACAAGCGCAAAAAAGTGAGTTGTTTTGTCAAAGACAACATCATGAAGCATACAGACGGCCTTTTTCACAAGATTTTTAAGGAAATCGCGGCAGAATACCCGGATATTGAGTCTGACAGCTGGATCATTGACATTGCGGCGGCGCGTTTGGCTGATACGCCGGAGATTTTTGAGGTCATTGTAACCTCTAATCTGTATGGTGATGTGGTATCCGATATTGCCGCTCAAATCTCCGGCTCTGTTGGTTTGGCTGGTTCTGCAAATATTGGCGAACAATGTGCCATGTTCGAGGCCATCCACGGTTCGGCACCCACCATAGCCGGACAGGATATGGCCAATCCCTCCGGTCTCCTGAAGGCTGCCATTATGATGCTCAATCACATTGGCCAACAGGATGTGGCAGAGACCATCAAGAATGCCTGGTCCCGTACCATAGAAGAAGGCATACATACTGCGGACATCTACAAAGAAGGGGTGAGCAAACAGCTGGTAGGCACCCAAGCCTTTGCGGATGCAGTGGTTGCCCGCCTGGGCATGAAGCCTCAGATGCTCAAAGTGGCCGAATACGAGAAAGGAGTGCAGCTCAATATTCCAAAATACCAGCGCAAGATGGCGGCTGCCAAGGTGCTGAAAGGTGTGGATGTTTTTGTGGATTGGAAAGGTACGGATGTCAATACTTTGGCCGATCAATTGCAAAAACTGAACAGTGATATAAAGTTGACCATGATAACCAACCGAGGGGTAAAAATCTGGCCCAATGGCTTTGAGGAAACCTTCTGCACGGACCACTGGCGCTGCCGATTTGAGGTAAGCAATGGTAAACCCGCCGAAAAGAGCAGCATTCCCAAGCTGCTTGAACAAGCCATAGAAGAAAGGCTTGATGTCATCAAAACGGAAAATCTCTACGAATTTGATGGCGTAAAAGGTTATTCCTTAGGCCAAGGCCAATAAAAGGGCTTACCCACTTTTTGTGAGGTTAAAGCCACTTGACGGAAAATATGTACAGCTGACAACACCTTGTGCCTTTGCCCTGTGCAGCGGTACAGGGTGTTGTTTCATACCCGGAATTAAGGCATGACAGGCGTTCTTTTTTTTGCTTCCAAGTTTAGTTCCATCATGCGCCCTTGCCATTTTACAAGCACTTTTGTAGCCTTATCTGAGTACAAAAACGCGCTTTTGACCCTTCTGTTCTGCCACTTGATGTCCACGTTGATGCCGCCACGGGCGCGCAAGCCTTTTACTTCACCATCTCTCCAGGCATCGGGCAGGGCTGGCAGCAGTTCCACAAAGCCTTCATGGCTTTGGAGCAACATTTCTGCTATGCTGGCCGCCGCGCCAAAATTGCCATCAATCTGAAATGGCGGATGCAAATCAAATAAGTTTGGGGCGCTTTTTTGCATAAGGATGGTATTGAACGCTGCAAGGGCTTCATTGCCATTTTTAAAACGTGCCCATAAGTTGGCAACCCATGCGGCACTCCAGCCCGTATGACCACCTCCATGCTGTAACCGATAGCGGAGCGATTTTTGGGCAGCCTCGAACAAGTCGGGCGATTTGGCCTGCGTGATGGCATAGCCCGGATAAACAGCATACAAATGGGACATGTGCCTGTGCCCGGGCTCCAGTTCGGGATAGGCCTTTGCCCATTCCATAAGACGGCCATCAGCAGCTATTTGATTGGGGAGCAATCTTGGGCGGGCCGCTTCGATACGGCCGACAAGCGCGTCGCGATCTTTGCATATTTTTGCTGCAATCAGCACATTGTCAAATAGTTCTGCGATAATCTGCTGATCGTGTGCAGGCCCCATGCTGATGCTTGCGTGGCTGCCGTCCGGTGCAAGAAAACTGTTCTCGGGAGAGGAGGCCGGGCCGGAAACCAATTTGCCGCTTTCCGGATCCGTGCATAGCCAATCCAAATAGAAACGCGCTGCATTTTTCATACTTGGGTACACCGTTTTAAGGTATGCGGTATCCTTGTTGAAGGCAAAATGCTCCCAGAGGTGCTGTACGATCCAGCCACCTGCGCCAGAGGTCAGGCCCCATGAAGGGTGCTCACCGGGTGCCGTGAACCCCCATACGTTCACAATGGGATTGATGCACCAGCCGCTCATACCAAACTGTACTCGGGCCGATTCAGTGGCCGGTTCCTCAATAGCCTGCACAAAATCCGTAAGGGAACGATGCAGCTCGCCCAAATGGGTGTTCTCGGCAAGCCAGTAGTTCATTTGGACATTTATGTTGGTATGGTAATCACAGTTCCAGGGTGTCTGTATTTTATTGGCCCAAATACCTTGCAGATTGGCAGGCAGTGTATTGTCCCGCGTGGAAGAAAGGAGCAGGTAGCGCCCGTACTGGAAATAAAGTTGAGCAAGAAAGGGATCATTGCCTGTTTTTGCGATTTGCTCAAGCCGCAGGTCAGTAGGTATGCTGTCCTTTGAAGTATCCGTGAGTTTGAGTGATACACGTTTAAAATATTTTTGGTAATCCTTCAGGTGGTCGCCTTTTAGGGTTCGGTATGTTTTTGTAATGGCCTTTTCAAGGCTACTGCGTGTAAGACCAGCAAAATCACGTCCTTTGTAAACAGGATATTTGGGAAGATAATCCGTTGATGCAGAAAGGTATAGCACTATATCTGTCGCATTTTTGATTGTGATTTGGTTGTCAGCAATGGTTTGTGTGCCATCCTGGATCACCGCTTGCAGGCGTACCATATATTGCATGCCTTCACCGCCGTTGCCGTTGGAAAGGCGTCCTTGCATGATCAGCTGTTGGCCTGCGGTTTTCAGTTCAAATTTCTCTGGTCGTGACAGGGAAATTGTACAGGATAAGCCACCTTTTTGGCTGGAGTTCAAGCGGATGGCCAGCACATTGTCCACGGCACTCACTAAGTATTCTCTTGAAAACTTAATGCCATTTTGTTCATAATGTACTGCTGCAGTAGCCGTTTCTAAATTCAAATCGCGGTAATAGTTGACATACTGCCCCTTGTTTTCAAAGTCAATCCACAGATCGCCCAAAGTTTGAAAGCACCCAAATGGAACAGTGGAGCCATTGCCATTTCCCGAGCCAGCACCCTTGCACACTTGGGTTTTGTTGCTTAGTTCGGTTGCCTCCTTAAATTTTCCATCAAACAACAATTGCCTGATATTGCCAAGATGTTTGACGGCATCAGGGTTGTTATTATCGGTATGACTGCCGCTCCAAAGGGTCTTTTCATTGAGTTGGATGCGTTCTTTGTTTACATCGCCGAAAACCATAGCACCTATTGAGCCATTGCCAAGGGGCAGGGCTTTTAGCCATTCAGGGTCATCCTTGTAAGCGGGTTGGGCATCCGGTGCAGAAGCATTGGCGGGTTGCCGGTACCAGAGTTTCAATTTTTGGCCATTTGCGTTTACACAGCCCAAAAGAGCGATAAAAAGCAATAAAGGGCCTGTAAGGGCAGGTAAACAATTGCTTTTCCTGACCGTGTATTTTTGGGGAAACCCTGCATAGCGAGATAGTAATGCAAGGGATGGCTCAAACAGGTAAGTCATAAGTTGGTTGATGTTTGGGGTTCTAAAACCCTCCGTGGCCGCGATACAGGCGCAGGGGTTTGTCCAAAACCAATTTGACCACCGTCATTTGTGTGTCAAGGGCTTTGGGTGGCACGTCAATATACACCAATCCGGGCACTTTGCTCCAGCTGATTTTGCCTACTATCTTGGGTTTTAGTTGGTGGTTGGTGCCCAGTACGGAGGCTTCTTTGATGCTGTTGTCCAAACCCTTGATCACAATAGGTCCTGAGGCATGTGCAGGTAGAAAAAGATAAAGGGTGGTGGAGTCCTTTGATAGCGTGGTGGGCCCATAAAAATGGCCCTGTGGCAGCCCTCCGAGCGAGCCGAAGATGGCTTCTTCATGTTTTTTGTTCCAGCGGCCCAATTCTTTCAGCATATTGACTTGTTGCGGTGTAATGGTGCCATCTTCTTTCGGCCCGATGTCCAAGAGCAGGTTGCCGCCGTTGGCGATGGCATCCGCGAAAATGGTTATAATCTCATAAGGTGTTTTCCAGGCGCTGTCCTGCGGTTGCCAGCCCCAGTTGTTGTTGTGGGTCATGCAGAGTTCCCAGTATTTGTCCTTGGGCCTTACCACGGGCACATGCTGCTCGGGTGTACCATAATCGCCGTAGCCCTGGAGGCGGGAATTGAGTATGGCATCAGGGTTTTTGTCCAAGATAAGGCGGCGTATTT
Source organism: uncultured Saprospiraceae bacterium (assembly GCA_964539805.1). GTDB lineage: Bacteria > Bacteroidota > Bacteroidia > Chitinophagales > Saprospiraceae > M3007. Next base: position 37,158 of record CAZIKN010000030.1, read on the forward strand.
TGGGGGCTTCCCATTCCTCGGCGCTGTGTTCCCAATCGCCGTCAAACCACCAAAGATCAGGGTTAAATTGTGTCTGTATTTCTGCAATTTGCCCTTGGAAAAAGGTTTTAAAGCGCGCCCATTTTTCGGGTTGCTCTGCTAATTTGTACTTGGCGCTATCCCTGAGGAAGCCCGGGTAGTCAGGGTGTGTCCAGTCAATCAGGGAGAAATAGGCACCACATTTAACGCCCTTTTGACGCAAAGCCTTGTAAAAGGGCGTTAGCACATCTTTCGCTGCAGGGCTTTTTTTCGGTATGCTGAGTTCATTCATTTGGGTGTTCCAGAGGGCTACGCCATCGTGGTGCTTGGTGGTCAGTACGGCATATCGAGCACCCGATTCGTGGATGAGCGCAGCCCAGTACTCAGGGTCATACTTTGCTGCCGTAAAGCCAGTGATCTGCTTCATGTAAGCATCATGGCTGATCTTTTTATTGTGAAAGGCCCAGCTTTCATCGGTGCCTTTTACCGAATAAATACCCCAGTGGATAAAAATGCCCAATTTAGCTTCACCAAACCACTGCATTTTTAAGGAGTCACGACTTGTTTTTTGTGCCCAGCCCAATTGGAGGCAGGCGAACAGGAGGATAAAAGGAGGGAATAACTTTGACATAGGAAATCAAAGGTATAGAGATTTTTAAAACTTTCACCCGCTTTTATGGTTGCTAAGAGCATGAAAAAACTGTTCAAATTTTTGCTTTACGGTTTGGGTGTGCTTGCGATTTTGCTGGCCCTCATTTACCTGCTTTTTAACCAAAAGAGGCCCGTGGGCGTGCCTGGGCCTGAGGCGGATGCCTTGGCCCTCAAAATGTTTGAGGCTGTGGACAAGGCGGCCTGGGACAGTACGGCCTGGGTACGCTGGACTTATGCCGGGAAATACCATATTTTCTGGGACAAAAAGAACAACAAGGCGCAGGTGGATTGGGGGGGCAAAAAAGCCCTGTTGAACCTCAGCGAATTTAAAGCCGAGGCGTATGAAAATGGCCGCTTACAGGAAGGGGAAGCCGCAGCAAAAATAAGCCAGGAAGCCTGGAAATGGTTTTACAATAACATGTACTGGCTTTGCGCACCGGCCAAACTGATGGATCCGGGCAGTACTAGAAGTATAGTGTCCCTTGAGGGTGGCAAAAAGGGCCTGTTGGTAGAATACAGCAGTGGCGGCGTTACACCCGGCGATGCCTATCTTTGGGAAATGAATGATGCTGGTTTGCCCGTAAAATACCAAATGTGGGTCAGTATCCTGCCCATTGGGGGTGTTTCGGGCAGCTGGGAAAACTGGGCCATATTGCCCACGGGTGCCAAAATTGCCACGCGGCACAAAATCGGCGGTCTGCTTACCGTTGACGTGACCAACTTAGAAGCCGGCATGTAAAAGGCATGGACGCTTGCCCGGAATTCTAAGCCAATGGAAACATAGATTTTGTGGTTTGTATGTTTATGCATTTTTTTGCGTAAAATTACAGCAATAGATACTGTTTTGCTTACCAATGCACAAGGCATAGATTACCCTGTATTGACTGCTCCAAAGCATTCCATCCAGGGTATGTACATGCTTGAAAAAAGCCGCGGTGTAAACAAACGGATCTAATCCCCAAGCGAATGGCCGACCGTTTCCCTTTTTACAAACAACATGACTCAGCCGATTGCGGCGCGGCCTGCCTGCGCATGATCGCCAAACATTACGGGCGCAGTTATGCACTCGAATACCTGCGTGACCTGTCACATTTGGATCGGGAAGGCGTTTCCCTCATCGGCATTTCCGATGCGGCAGAAAAAATAGGTTTCCGTACCTTAGGGGTAAAAACCGACCTGGAACGCTTGCAGAGTGATATTCCGCTCCCTTGCGTGGCCCATTGGAAACAGGATCACTTTGTGGTGATCTACAAAATAGCCAGAGGCACCATATATGTGGCCAATCCTGCCCACGGCAAGGTGCAAATGAAGGAGCAGGAATTTTTGGATGGCTGGATCAGTGATGTGGTTAACTCCAAGCCTCAGGGCATATTGTTGCTGTTGGAAACCACGCCCGAGTTTTTTGCCAAGGAAGATGTGGAATCCGTGGATCGTTCCGGTTTTGCGTACCTGTGGACTTACCTTGCTCAGCATAAAAAGCTGCTGTGGCAGCTGTGTGCAGGCCTGTTGCTGGGCAGCATGCTCCAATTGGTGTTCCCCTTCCTGATGCAAGCCCTTGTGGACAAAGGGGTGCAATTGGGTGACCTGAGTTTTGTCTATCTTATCCTGATCGCACAGGGCGTACTCTTTTTCAGCCAGGTAGCCGTGGAGTTTATACGGGGCTGGATTTTGCTCCACATCGGCACGCGGGTAAACATCAATTTGGTGTCCGATTTTCTGATCAAACTGATGCGGCTGCCCATGTCGTTTTTTGATTCCAAAATGACGGGCGATCTGCTCCAAAGGGTATATGACAATGAACGGGTTGAGCGTTTTCTGACCTCTTCTTCGCTTATGACACTGTTTTCCCTGGTCAGTTTATTGGTTTTTGGCATCGTGCTGGGTTTTTACAATCCATTGGTTTTTGCCATCTTTTTTATTGGGGCAATACTGTATTTCGGTTGGGTTGCCTTGTTCTTGCAGCGCCGCCGAACCCTTGATTTTCGCCGTTTTGAACAGGCTGCCGAAACCCAAAACACCTTGATCCAATTGGTCAATGGCATGCAGGAAATCAAACTGCACAATGCCGAGCGCCAAAAAAGGTGGGCCTGGGAGCGCATTCAGGCCAAATTGTTCCGCGTGAATGTGCAATACTTAGCCACAGACCAATTCCAGCGCGCAGGGGCTGCTTTTATCAATGAGGGTAAAAACATCCTTATTACCATCATTTCAGCGGCCAGCGTGGTCAGTGGCGATATGAGCCTCGGCATGATGCTCGCAGTGCAGTACATGATCGGACACATGAATGCCCCTTTGGAATCATTGGTGCAGTTTATGCTGAATATGCAGGAAGCAAAGATCAGCTTAGAGCGCATGAATGAGATACACAGTCGCCCCGATGAGGAACCCACGGACCGCTCACGTATGGATTCCTTGCCCGATCACGGTGATTTGGCTTTTGAAAACGTATCTTTTCGCTACGGCGGCCCACATGACCCCTGGGTGCTGAAAAACATCAACCTCAACATACGACAGGGCAAAACAACGGCCATCGTGGGCACCAGCGGGAGTGGCAAAACCACCCTGCTCAAGTTGTTGCTTCATTTTTACCCCGCCTCCGAGGGCAGCCTTCGCATTGGAGATGTCAATTTGAACAATATGAACAGCTATTTCTGGCGCTCCCAATGCGGCGTGGTCATGCAGGATGGATTCATTTTTTCAGATACCATAGCCCGCAATATCGCCTTGGGCCATGACAATATTGACCGTCAAAAACTGCTTTATGCAGCCAAAGTGGCCAATATTCAATCTTTTGTAGAAAGCCTGCCCCTGGGCTACAACAGCAAAATAGGCCAGGAAGGCATTGGCCTAAGTCAGGGGCAAAAACAACGCATCCTGATTGCAAGGGCCGTGTACAAAGACCCCGCCTATCTGTTCTTTGACGAGGCTACCAATGCCCTGGATGCCCATAACGAGCGCGTCATTATGGAAAACCTTTATGCTGTGTTCAAGAACAAAACCGTAGTAGTAGTGGCGCACCGCCTCAGTACCGTGCGCAATGCCGACCACATCATAGTGTTGGAAAAAGGCGAATTGGTAGAGCAGGGAACCCACCAATCCCTCACTGAAAAACGCGGAATTTATTTTAACCTGGTTAAGGAGCAATTGGAACTGGGTGCCTAGTGGTTGCTTACAGCCGATTTATGGAATTTCAGACCCGCTCTTGGTAAGGTGAAATACTATTTCGCCGCCAATTGCCTTAGTATAGCCAACTCGCGTAATTTCTGGCGTGTCTCCTCGGCAGGTGTGCCAAAATAGACCTTGCCGGCTTCCAGGTTTTTGGAAACCCCGGATTTGGCCTGCACAATCACGCCTTTACCGATGTGCAAGGCTTGGGCTATGCCCACCTGGCCGTACAGAACCACATTGTCTTCTACAATGGTTTTGCCTCCTATGCCTACTTGTGCAGCGAAAAGGCAGTTTTTGCCAATAACTGCTCCGTGGCCGATATGGATGAGGCAATCCAATTTGCTGCCTTCCCCGATGATGGTATCACCGCTCACGCCTTTGTTGATGGTACAGTTTGCTCCAATGTCCACATGGTTTTCAATAATGACCCGACCGCCAGAGCGCCATTTTTTAAAGGAACCATCGGCCAATTTTTTGAAGTAAAAAGCATCGGAGCCGATGATAGTGCCCGGACCAATGTTTACATGATCCCCAATAATACTATATTCTCCAATGTAGGCATTGGCCTGTATGTAGCAGTTGGCACCAATACGGACGTTTGGGGCAATGACAACGCCGGGTTCTATGATGGTACTTGGGTGAATGATGGCCCTTTCACTAATGGCTTCGCTCAAAGGATCAAAAGGGCGATGCTCCCGCACCAAAGTGTCATATACCTCAAAGGGATTGGCGACCACCAGAATGGCTTTGCCGGGCGGGCATTCAGCAGCCTCATTGAACAGCAGTACCGTTGCGGCGCTGTCCAAGGTCTTTTGGAAATACTTTTTAACATCGGAGAAAGCGATGTCACCAGGGCTTACTTTGTGTATCTCGTTGATTCCTGTGACTACAAGAGTCTCATCTCCAATGAGTTGTGCATTAAAGCGTTGAGCCAGGTCACGTACAGGTATGGGCTGTGGGAAACGCATGTGGTGGTTGCTGGTTGCTGGTTATTGGTTGCTGGTTCATGGTTATTGGTTGGTGGTTGATGGTTGTTGGTTCATGGTTGATAGTTATTGGTTGTTGGTGGTTAGCACCTTACCCTTAACCAATAACTAATAACCAATAACCAACAACTAATAACCCTTAACTAATAACCAACAACCAATTAACGATTCATAGACTCCAGAAACTCTTCGTTGCTGCTGGAGTGCATCATGTGCTTTTTCATAAATTCCATGGCTTCCTCCGGCTTCATATCCGCAAGGTGGTTGCGCAGGATAAACATCCGCTGGAGGGTGTCCTTGTCCAACAAGAGGTCTTCCCGGCGAGTACTTGACTTGGTAAGGTCAACCGCAGGGTAAAGGCGGCGGTTAGACAAGTTGCGATCCAACTGGAGTTCCATATTGCCCGTACCTTTAAATTCTTCAAAGATCACTTGGTCCATTTTAGAGCCAGTGTCCGTGAGGGCTGTGGCTAAGATGGTGAGCGAGCCGCCATTTTCGATATTTCGAGCCGCACCGAAGAATTTTTTAGGTTTTTGCAGGGCTGTGGCTTCCACACCACCGGAGAGCACCTTGCCGCTGGCGGGTGCTACGGTATTGTAGGCGCGCGCCATGCGTGTGATAGAATCCAACAGGATGACCACATCATGCCCGCATTCTACCATACGCTTGGATTTTTCCAATACGATGTTGGCCAAACGAACGTGGTTTTCTGCTGTCTCGTCAAAAGTAGAAGCTACAACTTCCGCTTTTACGCTGCGGCGCATATCGGTCACCTCTTCAGGCCGCTCATCAATGAGCAGTATGATGACATAACATTCCGGGTGGTTTTTGGTGATGGCGTTGGCAATATCCTTCAGCAGGAATGTTTTACCTGTTTTGGGTTGGGCCACGATGAGTCCGCGCTGTCCTTTGCCAAGTGGTGTGAACAGTTCAATGATCCGGTTGCTGAAGTCGCGGCCGGTTGGGCTGATCAACAGGTTAAACTTTGAGGTAGGAAAAAGGGGCGTCAGGTAATCAAACGGCACGCGGTCGCGCACGTCTTTTGGGTCCATGCCGTTGATTTTGCTGACTTTGAGCAGGGCAAAATATTTTTCACCTTCCTTGGGCGGGCGAATGGCACCACGTACGGTATCACCTGTTTTAAGGCCAAAAAGTTTTACCTGGGAAGGGGATACATATATATCGTCAGGGCTGGTCTGGTAGCTGTAATCCGGGGAGCGCAGGAAGCCATAGCCATCGGGCATCATTTCCAGGGTGCCAAGTCCTTCGATGATGCCGTCTATTTCGACATCAAATTTTTCGCGAGCGGCAGGCATCACTACTTCTGGCTCAGGGACATATACCGCTGGTGCCGTAGTTTGCTCGGCATTAGGGGCCATTGAGCGGCGTACCACTACTTCCTCATCCTCCTCTTCACCGTTAGCACCATTGACATACTCTTCTTCCTCCAGGTTGTTGAGTTTGGAAGCCTCATTGTCAAAAAACTGTTGGCTGCCGGGGCGGTTCCGGTTTTTATTCCTATCCTCCCAGCGGTTTTTGTTTTGATTTTCCCATCTTCCGCCGCCTGAGGCCTGACCTTGTTGCGTGCGGTTGGGCTGGCCTTGGCTGTTCTCGCGGTTTTGTGGCTGCTGAGCGGGGGCTTGGCTTGGGTTGCCGCCATCCTGGCGTTTGGCCATCATCAATTCCCTTTGGCGCTGTATGGCCAAGCGGTCGCGCTCGCGTTGCTGTTCAGGGGTGAGTGGGCCTTCTGTTGGGATGGAGATGGGTGGCTCGGGTGCTTTGGGGGCCTCGGGCGCTTTGGGAGGTGCCGATTCCTTTTTGTTGTTTTTTTGCTCTTGGCGGTTGTTGCCCTTTTTATCCTGTTGCTTTTCGCTTTTGGCGGGCGGGGCGGGAGGAGGGGCTGGTGCGGGCGCTGCCGGGCTTTCTACGGTTGCTTTTCGGGGCCTTCTCCCTGTTTGGGGGTTGGGTTCGTCCACTACGGGTACCGCGGAGGGGTTGTTGTTCTTCGCGGCAAGCGCTTGCTCGTCGAGAATTTTATAGATAAGTTCTTGTTTGTTCAGCTTGGTTGCATTTTTCAAACCAAGGTTTTGAGCAATTTCTTTGAGCTCACTGACGAGCTTATCGCTCAGTTGCAATATATCGTACATTGCGGGAAGTTTTTATGTTCTAAAAAGTTAGTAAACAGCTTGCGTTCTGTTGAAGATGATGGATACCAGAAATGACATTTTTATCATACTTCTGAACGAAGAAGCGATGGTGAATTTTAATCAAGAATTAATGATTGAAAATCAAAATTTTGAATAATGGGTTATTGCATGACCAACGTGCATCTCGGAAATATTGAAAAAAATAAAGGCCGGAGACGTTACAGGCGGGAATGCATCAAATGGGTTGAGAGAAAAAGGTTGAAAAATCAGTTTCGCGGATGTTGTCTGTGCATCACGATCCCATTATTGCGGGAGCAGTATAAGGAACCGGAAAACAAAGGAGAAACAACGTGAAAGGAGAATTGTTGTTAAAAACAACATGCTGTTGAATCCAGCATTAAAACGATGCAAAGGTAAGCCTTTTTTGAAATTCGCCCTATCTTGCGCCAAAATTTTTAGTTAAACGTTTTTTAAATGCTTCAGGTAAAAGTAATCAGAGAAGATAAACAACGCATTATCAATGGTTTGCGCAAAAGAAACTGGTCTTCAAAGCAAATTCAGATTTTGGACCAGATTTTGGAAACCGATGATTTGCGCCGTGCCACACAAAAAGATTTGGATGACATGCTGGCAGAAAGCAATCGTTTGGCCAAATCTATAGGCGATTTGATGAAACAAGGCAAGAAGGAGGAGGCCGAGGCTGGAAAGGCCCGTGTAGCTGACCTGAAAGCCTCGTCCAAAGCATTGGAAACCCGTATGGACGAGCTCAAAACACAATTGGACGACATGCTTTACACCGTGCCCAATTGCCCGCACAAGTCAGTACCCAAAGGCAAATCAGCCGATGACAACAAGGTGGCCAGGGAGTGGAAAAAAGCGTTCCCTGCATTGCCGGAAGACGCACTACCCCATTGGGATTTGGCCAAAAAATATAACCTTTTTGATTTTGAACTGGGGGTAAAGCTCACCGGATCAGGGTTTCCCGTGTACCGCGGTAAAGGGGCAAAACTCCAACGCGCGCTTATACAGTTCTTTCTGGATGAGGCCATCAAGGCCGGCTTTGAGGAAGTATTGCCTCCGCACATGGTCAATGAAGATACGGCCCGTGGCACTGGCCAATTGCCCGACAAAGAAGCGCAGATGTACAAATGCGATTTGGATAACTTTTACCTTATCCCTACTGCCGAGGTACCAGTCACGAACATCCTTCGCGATGACATCGTATCTGTAAAGGACTTACCGATCAAAATGACAGCCTACACCCCCTGTTTCCGCCGTGAGGCGGGTGCCTGGGGGGCTCATGTGCGCGGCCTCAACCGCTTGCACCAGTTTGACAAGGTGGAAATCGTCATCATTGACCACCCCGAACGCTCCTACGCCACGCACCAACAAATGCTGCGCCATGTGAGCAAACTGATGGATAAATTGGAGTTGCCTTACCGCATCCTGAAACTTTGCGGCGGCGATATGGGCTTTACCTCTGCCCTCACCTTTGATTTTGAGGTGTGGAGCGCCGCCCAAAAACGTTGGCTGGAAGTCAGTTCGGTCTCCAATTTCGAGACCTTTCAGACCAACCGCATGAAAATCCGCTACCGTGATGAACAGGGTAAAATAGAACTGACCCACTCGCTCAACGGATCAGCATTGGCCTTGCCGCGTATTTTGGCTGCCTTATTGGAAAACCACCAAACACCCGATGGCATCAAAATACCCAAAGCCCTACAGAAATATACCGGATTTACTATGATCAGCTGATGTTGATTTGACTTTTTGTTGATTTGTTGATTTGACACGTATAGTGTACGCTACGCATCAAATCAACAAATCAACAATTAATCAAATCAACATCTCTCAAATCAACAAATCAATAACAGTCGAATCAACATTTATCCATTTAATCATCACCGAAAATTTTAAAGTATGACTTACCGCGCCTTACTCATCGAAGATGAGCCCGAAAGCCAGCAAAACCTACAAAACATGCTGGCCAAATACTGCCCAGAAGTAGAAGTCGTAGCTATCGGCGAAAGCAATGCCGACTTGCTGCGCCTGGCATCAGAAGAAAGTGGAAACCAGTTCGATGTGGCTTTTTTGGACATTAACCTGCCCGATGGCGTAGTGTTCAATGCCTTGCAAAAAATGGACGAGGTGCCGTTTGATGTCATTTTTGTGACCGCCTACAACCAATATGCCATTCGTGCCTTTGAATTTTCGGCCATTCACTATGTGACCAAGCCTATTGTGGGCGATCAATTGATCAAAGCCGTCAGCCGAATTAACCGCCGTAATGCGGCCACCAAGCAGCGTGTGGAAATTTTGAAGCAAAACTTCAACCCCAACTCGCCCAATGCCTTTGAAAAGATTGGCATCTCCGGCTTGGATGGCATACACTTTGTCCGCCTGCGCGATATTATTCGCTTGGAAGCTGCCGACAACTATACGCATTTCCTCTTGCGCGGCAATGAGCGCTTTACCTCCAGCCGCACCATCAAGGCTTATGAGGACACCCTTACGCAATTGGGCTTCGTGCGCGTGCACAAAAAGCACATCGTCAACCTGAACTATGTCAAGACTTATGTAAAAGGTGAAGGCGGTTATTTGGTCATGGAATCAGGTGAAACCGTAGAAGTATCACGCCGCAAAAAGGCCAATTTGATGGATTCTATACGTCAGTCGCACGGCGATCTGTAATACCGCGTGGAACGCATCCTATTATATTTACACTCTCATATTATCACAATAAGAAATGGGTTTTTTTGATAAATTCTTTAACAGAGAAAAGAAGGAGGACTTGGATAAGGGCCTCGAAAAAACAAAAGAAGGCTTTTTTGACAAGATTAGCAGGGCAGTTGCAGGAAAAAGCACGGTTGACGAAGAAGTTCTGGATGATTTGGAAAACATTTTGATTTCCAGTGATGTAGGCTTGGATACTACCGTTAAGATCATTAAACGAATAGAAGCCCGCGTAGCTCGTGACAAATACATCAACACTGCCGAGCTCAACGCCATTTTGCGCGACGAAATAGTACAATTGTTGTCTGAAAACAACACAGAAGACGCAGAAGACTATGATTTCCCTCAGGTCAGCAAGCCATACGTTATTATGGTGGTTGGGGTCAATGGCGTGGGCAAGACCACAACCATTGGCAAATTGGCCTATCAGTTCAAGTTAAAAGGTTACAATGTAGTTTTGGGCGCGGGTGATACGTTCCGCGCTGCTGCCGTGGACCAATTGGGTATTTGGGCCAATCGCGTAGGGTGTCATTTTTACGCCAAAGGCATGAATACTGACCCCGCTGCCGTCGCCTTTGAAACGGTGGATTATGCGGTGAAAAACAATTGTGACGTGGCCATTATTGATACCGCTGGTCGCTTGCACACCAAAACGAGCCTGATGCAGGAATTGGGCAAAATACATCGCTCCTGTGAAAAACGCCTGCCCGGTGCTCCACATGAAGTTTTATTGGTGCTGGATGCCTCCACTGGCCAAAATGCCCTTGAACAAGCCAAGCAATTCACAGAAGTAGCCCCCGTCACCTCATTGGCCTTGACCAAATTGGACGGCACCGCAAAAGGCGGCGTAGCCTTGGGCATCAGCGATCAGTTTAAAATTCCGATTAAATATATCGGTGTGGGCGAATCTATAGACAAATTACAGATTTTTAATAGAAAAGCGTTTGTGGAGTCTTTATTTAAAAAATAAGGATCATAGACCTCCACGGACTGCTTTGCAGTGCATTTCAAGTGGCTTAAGCCAAGAAACACCACGAAAGCCAAGGGGCGTGTCACCCAGAACGCAGTGAAGGGGCTGGGGTAATTGTCTGGACGGGGATTTGGGGGGATTGAGGGATTATGGGATTTGAGATGACGCATTATCACATCATCACATTCCCTATATTATCACATTAATTCCGTTCCTTGATCCTCCATGCTCCCCAGGCTACCGCTGCACCAATAGCATTGGCAATCATATCATCAAAACCAAAGATACGCCCGGGGAGGAAAGCGCCCTGAACCCACTCCATCAGGACACCGTACAGCGAGGCCAATGCAAAAACAAGCAAACCCTGCCGAAAAGTGATCCGACGCCCTTGTAATTGTGCCCAGGCATACATCCAGAGCCAACCCATGATGGCATAAGCCCCGGCGTGGCCTAATTTGTCCAATTGAAACAAATTGAACTCCGGCAGGCTCAGCCCTGGCCGAGTGGAAAGGTAGGTCACCACGGCAAACCAAATGATGCCCGGCAATAAAACGCGGTATTTATAGGACATTTTTAATGTGATAATGTGATAATTTTGGGAATGTGATAATTTAGGGAATGTGATAATGTGGAGAATATGATACTGTGATAATTGGCCCCTCAAAATCACTTA
>CAZIKN010000031.1:0-2997 GCA_964539805.1 uncultured Saprospiraceae bacterium
CATATTAAATAAGCCCTCCGCAGGCACATTCTCATTGATGGCCTGGGTAATGGCAAGCAGGCTGTTGATTTGCAACTGCTTGAGGTTCACCTCTCTTTCGAGTTTTTCTATCCTGCTCAAAGTGCGTTTTATTTCCGATAATTCCGGCATAACGATAATTAATCGGCCCGAAGGTATGAGATTTTTGTTTTCCAATCATGTCCTAATTTTACCTTTGCAGCATACATGGAATCTACCGTTCTCGAAACACAAGACATTCGCGCTCTGGGCAGCAATTTGGAATTGCTGGCGCAACAGGTTGTAGAAGGCTTTATCGTTGGCCTCCACCGTAGCCCTTTTCACGGTTTCAGCGTTGAATTTGCTGAACATCGCCTTTATAATCCGGGTGAGGCCACCCGTAATATTGACTGGAAGGTGTATGGGCGATCAGACAAATTGTTCGTAAAAAAGTTTGAGGAAGAAACCAACCTGCGCTGCCACATCGTGGTGGACAGCTCCTCCACGATGTATTATCCCTGGGATGAGAAGCAGCCGGCAAAATACAAGTACAAGAACAAGTTTTGTTTTGCTGCACAATCAGCTGCCGTGCTGATGAATGCCCTGCGCAAACAGCGTGATGCTTTTGGCCTTACCCTGTTTGATGAGGAAGTGCGCATGACCACCCACGCCAAGTCAAGCACCATGCATTACCGGCTGCTCTTGAACAACCTGATCCAACGCATCGAAAACCCGGAATTGAACCGCAAAACTAACCTTTCCTCCTGTCTACACCAGATAGCGGAAGCCATACACAGGCGCTCATTGGTGGTTATTTTCACCGATGTGATGGAGCAGCCCGATAAGGCCGAGGATCTGTTTGCCGCACTTCAGCACCTGCGCTACGCCAAGCATGAGGTCATTCTTTTTCACGTCACGGACAAAAGCAAGGAACTGGATTTTGAATTTGAAAATCGCCCCTATGTTTTTGTTGACATGGAAACAGGCGAAGAAGTAAAACTTCAGCCCAATCAGGTAAAAGACTACTACATCAAACAGGTGAAAGAGTTTACCGAACAGCTGCGCATGCGTTGCCTGCAATTCAAAATTGACTTTGTGGAAGCCGACATCAACAAAGGCTTTCACCAAATCCTGCAAACATGGATGGCAAAACGGGCAAAAATGGGATGAACCAACGATTTGTAGCCATTGAAGGAAATATAGGAGCAGGCAAAACTACCTTGTGCCACCAATTGGCCGCACATACGGGCTGCACGCTTATTTTGGAACAATTTACGGACAATCCTTTTCTGCCTCCATTTTATGAGCAGCCAGAGCGATACGCCTTTCAGGTTGAGCTGTTTTTTATGGCCGAACGGCATAAACAATTACTGGAGCATCTTGCCACGCCGGATATGTTCAATCCGCTCACCGTGGCTGATTACTTCTTTGTCAAAACCCTGCTTTTTGCCAAAAACAACCTGCAGGAGCAAGAGTTTCGCCTATTCTCGCGTTTGTTTAGTGTGCTAAATGCTACCTTTCGCAAGCCTGACCTGCTATTGTACTTGCATCGGCCAGTGACGGTGCTGCAACAGCAGATCAAAAAAAGGGGGCGTGAAATAGAAAAAAACATATCAGATGCCTACCTGCATGACATACAGGAGGCTTATTTTGATTACCTGAAAACAGAAACAGAAACACCCGTGCTGATACTGGAACTGGGAGATGCCGATTTTCAGAGCGATCCGCAAGTGTTTGGGAAAATAGTTGACCTGATTGGGCGTGACTATGCACCAGGCTCGCAAATTATACCTATTTAACCATGTTTGGTTTAATCAAAAATGCAACACAAATCATTAGCATGCTGGTCATCATAGGAACCATGCTGGCTTATGTTTGCCCTTATGTCAACCCGGCAGTGTTTAGTTGGCTTACGTTCTTTGGCACGGCGTTCCCCTGGTTTTTGTTGCTCAATCTGTTTTTGGCCGTGCTCTGGGCCATACACAAAAGTCGTTTTGTATGGTATCACTTGTTGATCTTGGTGTTTGGCTGGCAACACATTACGGGATTTATCGGGTTTGATTTCGAACAGGATCATGTGCCGGAGAAATCCATCGTTATTGCTACCCACAATTTGGGCGCTATCTTCAGGGGCAAAAAAGTGACCGATGAAATCAGAGAAAAGACCACTTCTGATTATGCGCGTTTTTTGCAGGCCAATGGAGACCCCGATATTTTGTGCACACAGGAAACGGGAGGAAAATTTTATCGAGCCTTGGCCGCTAAAATGGGCTATTCCCACAGTTTTAACCTGCAAAAAGGCACCGTCATCCTAAGCCGATACCCCATAAAAGGAGGTGGTGAAATCCCTTTTGGCCAAACAGCCAATTCCTCCCTTTGGGTAGAAATTAATGTGGAAGGCAAAACCATAAGAATATATAACGTGCACATGCAAAGCAATAAAGTTACCAAAGACACTGAAAAGGTGTTGGAGGATGGTGACTTTGATGACGCCCGCACCTGGAGCGAAATTGGTCGTGTGTTGGGACGCGTAGGGGCCTCCACAAGCGTGCGCGCTGAACAGGCTCAGCGCCTGCGCGAACACATCAATGCCTGCAAGCATCCGATCATCATTTGTGGCGATTTTAATGATACGCCCAATTCTTACGTATATGACCTGCTTTCTACCGGATTCAATGACCCCTTCCGGCAAAAAGCCTTAGGCATAGGTACTACATTTGCAGGAGTCCTGCCTATGCTTCGCATTGATTATATCTTGACCGAAAAAATATTCCAAACCTACGCTTACCGAACAGTCCGGGGCGAATTTTCGGATCATTATCCCGTGGTGCTGACTTTTGGATTTTAAGTGAGAATATTAAAATTCCTTCTTACCATTGTGACCTAATTTTTTATTGCCATGATTTATCGTTTCTTTACCCTTGTCCTGATGTTCAGCCTTGTTGGCCATCACGGATTTGCCCAAAAAAACAAAAAAAATACCGCACCGGCCGTAGCATT
>CAZIKN010000031.1:3097-48448 GCA_964539805.1 uncultured Saprospiraceae bacterium
GCAATGTCAGCAGCGGCAGCGGTATGTGGAAAAGTGAAGATGCGGGCCGAACCTGCCATCACGGATTTGCCCAAAAAAACAAAAAAAATACCGCACCGGCCGTAGCATTGGGCTCTGGCCCAATAGCACCAGGCCCTGAAGTAAGTTCCGATCTGCTGGCCGCGCTGAAATGGCGCAATGTTGGCCCCCACCGAGGTGGCCGCTCCGCAGCAGTGACAGGTGTGCCCGGAAAGCCCAACCTCTTTTATTTTGGGGCCACCGGTGGTGGAGTCTGGCGCACTACGGATGGCGGGCGCAAATGGGAAAATATCTCTGATGGCTTTTTTGGAGGCAGCATAGGGGCCATTGAAGTGGCACCAAGCGATAATAATGTCATATATGTTGGCGGCGGTGAATGCACCGTGCGCGGCAATGTCAGCAGCGGCAGCGGTATGTGGAAAAGTGAAGATGCGGGCCGAACCTGGAAGTCCGCAGGACTCAAACAAAGCATGCACATCCCGCGCATACGCATCCACCCGGGCAACGCAGATGTGGTGTACGCAGCCGTCTTGGGCGATCTGTACAAAGCATCGGAAGAACGCGGCATCTACCGCTCCAAAGACGGCGGAAAAACCTGGCAACGAATACATTACATCAATGCAAACGTGGGTGCGGTGGATATTTGTATGGACCCCACCAATCCGCGTATCCTCTATGCCTCATTCTGGCGTGTTCGCCGCCAACCGCATGAACTCAGCAGCGGTGGCTGGGGGAGTGGTATATGGAAAAGCACCGATGGGGGCGACTCCTGGACCGATATTTCGCGCAACGAGGGCTTGCCTAAAGATACCTTGGGCATCAGTGGCATCACCGTCAGTCCAGTAAAACCGGATCGTGTTTGGGCTATTATTGAAAGCCAAAGCGGAGGCGTGTTTCGCTCTGATGATGGCGGTAAAAAATGGTCAAAAGTAAATGATGACCGCAATTTGCGCCAAAGAGCATGGTACTACACCCGAATTTATGCCGATACAGAAGATGAGGATCAGGTTTATGTTGTCAATGTGGCTTACCACAAAAGCAAGGACGGTGGCAAAACTTTTGCCTCCAAATATGCCCCGCACGGCGATCATCACGACCTGTGGATTGCCCCCGAAGACCCTCGCCGTATGATTATTGGCGATGACGGAGGGGCACAGATCAGTTATGACGGCGGCGAAACCTGGTCAACTTACCACAATCAGCCCACGGCACAGTTTTATCGGGTTTCAACGGATAATGCCTTCCCTTACCGCATATACGGCGCGCAACAAGACAATTCCAGCATCCGTATCGCACATCGCTCTGATGGTGGTAGCATTTCCGAACGCGACTGGGAAAATACCGCTGGTGGCGAGAGCGGCCATCATGCCATTGACCCACTGAATAATGATATTGTTTATGGTGGCGAGTATCATGGCTTCCTTAGCCGCTTTGATCATAAAAACCGCAGTGTACGCCCTATTAATGTCTGGCCAGAGGACAATATGGGGCACGGAGCTGAAGACGCAAAATATCGTTTTCAATGGAACTACCCCATCTTTTTCAGCCCCCACAACCCCAAAAAACTCTATGCGGCCAGCAATCAGCTGCATGTAAGCTATGATGAGGGCCAAAGCTGGCAAACCATTAGCCCCGACTTGACCACCAATGACAAAAGCCGCCAAAAATCAAGCGGCGGCCCCATCACACAGGACAATACCAGTGTAGAGTATTACTGTACCATTTTTGCCGCGGCAGAAAGCAAACGGGTAAAGGACTTGATCTGGACGGGCAGCGACGATGGACTGGTACACGTCAGCCGCGATGGCGGAAAAAATTGGACCAATGTAACACCACCCGATTTGCCCAAGTGGACTATGGTCAATTCATTGGAATCAGACCCCCACAACGATGGCGGCTGCTATTTGGCCTGCACAGGATACAAACAAGGTGATTATCAACCGTACATCTATCGGACAACCGATTATGGCAAAACTTGGGCTAAAATCACCAATGGTATTGGTAATGAAGACTTTACACGTGTAGTTAGGATTGATCCCAGACACAGCGGCATCCTGTATGCCGGTACGGAACAAGGCATGTACATCAGTTTCAACACTGGCAAGAATTGGCAAAAATTCCAACTTAACTTGCCCATAGTGCCGATCACTGATCTGACCATAAAAGAGGATGCGCTTATAGCAGCCACTCAGGGCCGTGCTTTTTGGATGATTGATGACCTCAGCCCTTTGCATCAAATTGCCAGCGCACCCGATTTTATGTCTAAAGGTGATCTGTCTCAAAAAGACCTTCATCTTTTTAAACCCAACAAGGCCTATCGCATGAATGGTAGTGCCGCTCCACCCTCTGCCTTGGCAGGAGAAAACCACCCCGGCGGCACTATGATCCATTTTCACCTTAAAAACAAACCGGGTGCAAAAGATACCGTTTCGCTGGCCATTCTCGAAAATGACAACGACACCATAAAGGTCTTTTCCACTTTGTACAACGAAGCCAAAAACCTTAAACCTCATCAGGCTGCACTAAAAAATTTGACGAAGGGCGGCAATCGTTTTGTCTGGAACCATCGTTACCCGGATGCTGAAAAATTTGAGGGCATGGTGTTGTGGAGCTATAGCTTAGAAGGCCCAAAGGCCAAGCCCGGAACCTATAAAGTACGACTGACGTTGGGCAAAAAGACAGAGGAGGCCACTTTTGATATTCTGCAAGACCCACGCAGCAGCACTACAGCCGCACAATTTAACGAACAGTTTGATTTTGTGCAATCTATAAGCCAGAAATTGACCGACGCTCACCGTGCCATTAAGCAAATACGGGATGTTCGCAGCCAATTGAACGCCCTTAAAGAGGCCCTCCCTCAGAATGATAGCGGCAAAAAAATCAAGGATTATATTGCCAAAACAGACTCTACGATGACAGCAGTGGAAGAAGCTATTTATCAAACAAAAAACCGCAGTTCTCAGGATCCGCTCAATTTTCCGGTAAAACTGAATGATAAATTGGCTAACCTTATGGGGCTTTGTGTGGATGGTGATTTCCCGCCCACGCAACAGGCTAAAGAAGTTAGGGCCTACTTATTTGGCCTGGCCGATGAACAATTGAGCAAATGGAAAGGGCTGAAAGAGCAGAATCTGCCAGAAATAAACCGTATGCTCCATGCTGCCGCTGTTGACCTGATTCGGGTTAAATGACATAACCATACTCTTTATACAACGCAATTTACATGTCCATTACTTTTATACTTATCGGATTTACCTGCCTGATCTCTGTTATGGCCTTTAATAATCAGGAGATCATCGTGAAAATGAAACACTGGCCATACGAGGAAAAACGCAGTGGCGAATATTTCCGATGGTTGACCAGTGGTTTTTTGCATGCAGACCCTATGCACTTGATATTCAATATGTTGGCACTATATTTTTTTGGTTCGGGTGAAGGTATGTCGGGGCTTGAGTACCAGTTTGAGTATCATTTTTCCGGTATGGGGCGCACGCTTTATGTGCTGTTTTACCTGCTTGCTATTGCAGCAGCAAGTTCTGCCACCTACTATCGTTACAAGGATATTCCCCATTTTGCAAGCATAGGAGCATCAGGGGCCGTAGCCGCAGTAATATTTGCGTATATTCTGTTCAATCCCTTGAGTTCTATCATGTTTTTATTCTTCCCTTTCCCAATAAAAGGCTTTATTTTTGCCATTATTTATCTTTGGTACAGCTCCTACGCTGCCAAAAAAGGAGGGGACAACATTGATCACATGGCGCATTATTTTGGGGCAGTTTTTGGCTTCTTTTTCCCGTTGATTTTTAAACCCTCCTTGATAACTGATTTTTTTGCGCAGCTCTATGGGTGGATCCAGTCATTTTAAAGTGATGATTTGTTTCCGGGAAGACAATTAAATCACGAAAAATGTCAAGACAATGTGAAAGCTGATACCTTTGCAAACAAATTCAGTCTATATGCTGTTTTTCAAATCTTAATTAACAAAATTCATTCAAAATTTTAGAATATGGCACATGAACTTTCAGATGCGACCTTCAAAACCGAAGTATTGGAATCAGGCAAGGTTGCAATTGTTGACCTTTGGGCAGAATGGTGTGGCCCCTGCAAAGCAATGACTCCAATCGTAGAAGAACTCGCTGCTGAATATGAAGGCCGCGCTTTGGTTGGGAAGATTAACGTAGATGATAATTCAGAAACACCTACCAATTATGGCGTACGGGGAATTCCAACCTTCTTGATCTTCAAAGATGGCGAACTTAAAGAACGTCTTGTAGGCACACAAAGCAAAAGCGTGCTTTCAGCAAAAATAGAGGCATTATTGTCCTAATCATTAGGCAGCCTGCCCTTTTGATGGCATACAAAACAAACATTTTGCCCTCTCAATTGACTTATTGAGGGGGCAATTGTTTTATTTCGGCATCAGGGTCCAGTTCCATTGTTCCCGACAATTGATCCGAATTTTCAACAGGCTCGCGCAAGGCGATTGCAAATACCAAAGGCGCAAAAATTTCCATTCTTTGAAAAATATTTTGTGCCCTTTTGCCTGCCATCTGCCAGGCAGCCCTGATACTTAACCTGAAGTTGGGCAACTGGCTGGCCGTCTGCCGAAGATCAGGCCGCTCCGGATACCCCAGTAATGACCCTATGGTATCAACAGTTCGCTGCACCCAATCAATCATGTACAAACGGACGAAATCCGTAAATACCACAAGCCAAAACATACCCAACTGCATCAATTTTATCCCACTTGATTTCCCCAATATCCACAATCCTAATCCGCAGCCTACCAATAACAAGGGTGTCTTATAATTCTCCTTTTTTTCTTTCACGGGTTTGCCCTTGGCTTTTTGCTTTGCGGCGCGTTTTTCCGCTTTTTCCAGTGCTTTTTGTTCCTTTTTTATTCTCTTGGCAGATTCGTAATCACGGAGATTGAACGAAGTGCCCATTTGATCCATACGCGCTTTTTCATCTTCTATATGTTGTATTAAAAACAGGACTGCCCAACCGGCAGTAAGCCCTGCAAATACCATTAAGGCTACATAAAATGCCGCCATATCCGTGCTCCCATCAATCCATTTAGCCAAAAAACGGTCGGAAAAAGCATTGGCCGTAAAGGCTGCCTTTCCTCTCCACCAGTCAATTTGACTGTTGGAGCCGGCGAGCAGCACGCGTAAAAAACTCATTTCAAACAAACTGAAAAAACCATGTATTAAGGCGGCCAATTGAAAATTTTGGATTTTACGATAGCAAAACAGACCGAAAAATGCCTGAAAGGTAAAACCGAGATACGAGGCTGGCAAACTAAGCGGGTTCATGGCAAATTTTACCAAAAAAATGACCAACCAGGCCCTGAGCAGCGGCCCAATCCGGTTTTCATTATACCAACATATCAAGGCTACGGTAAGTACACCAAAAAAGCCGGTGATTAGCGGTGCCAATGGCGCTACAAAGAAATGGAGTGCCGTGCCCACACCAATTTCTGACATGGCCCAGAAGGCGGTGAGCCTTGCATTGAGTGCCGATAAATCACGCGCCTTTATAGTAGGCGTGTCAAGGTTTTCTTCTTCAAAAGTTATGGTGTGCATAAGCCAAAATCGCTGCCCAAAAATGCAATGAATTTATGAATTAACAAGCCATTACTGCCAATGCACGGCCAAACAAATATCTTTGCCACTTAAAATGTTACTTTTTATGCAAAAATTGCTTGGTTTTATCCTTCTATGGGCCAGTTGCTCATGGCTACCAGCCCAAAATCCGCCTACACAACGAGTTGTAGAATTTCGGGATGGATTGTGGTATAATGGTACGGCCTTTATACCAGGTGATTGGTACAGTGTCAATGGAGTGCTGACCCAAAAAAGACCTGCTGTTATTGACACCACCATTCAACTTGACAACCGATGGGTAGTACCTCCAATGGCAGATGCCGCTTGTACCAGTCTTGCAGCAGGCGGGTATCCACAAAATGTTATCAATATGTACCTTGAAGAAGGGGTTATGTATGTGCAAGTGGTTGATAATGTGCAAAGTGCGCGTGTTGATTCTGAGCCGCTATTGAACAAAAAAACTTCCTTGGATGCTACTTTTTCCAATGGCGCACTGACCTGTACCCTTGGATATCCATTTCTGAAGTACGAGGCTCCTGCAAATAACGTAAGAAAACCGGAAGAACTAGCCCGTATCTATGATAAAATAAAAACACAGCCCAAAATGCTTGGTGATGGCTACTGGTTTATTGACCAAAAGAGCGATATTGTCAAATACTGGCCCGCAATAATGGCCCAAAAACCCGCTATTCTTAAAATTATGTTGCACAATACCGAATTTGAAGGGGGGAAAGAAGGCAAAGGGCTGAGTGCTGATATGGCCAAAGCCATTGTAAAGAAGGCCCATAAAAGCCAATTGCGCGTGTTCGCCTCGCTTGAAACCGCAGCAGACCTCAGATTGGCCCTAAAAATAGGTGTGGACGGCCTTCTAAATCTGCCTGGCAATGAATGGGATGGTATCGGTGATGCCCAAAAATTTGAACTTACAGATGATGACATCAAAAAATTGGCAAAAAAGAAAACCATCGTAATCCCGTCATTCGCGCTTACCATGCCCTTTGGCCCCAAAGCATCCATTCAGGATTTCCACAGCAAAACCCTTAAGCGCTTGGCCGAGGCGGGTGCTATGATAACCATGGGGAGCAATGATGAACAGCGTACTGTTCGCGGGGAAATCAGTTATTGGTTCAATCTGGGGGTGTTCTCTCCTGAGCAAATGATACGTTATATGTGCGAGCATGGTGCTCTTGCCATTTTTCCCAAAAGAAAATTGGGTAAAATTGCTGAAGGCTATGAGGCTAATTTTTTGGTGTTAAATGATAATCCCTTAAGCAATATCTTGAAAATCAGGCTAATATCTTTTGCGGTAAAATCAGGGGAAAAGATGAATTTGCGATACGATTAATATTTGGAGATGATTTTGCTCAAAAATAATACGGGGCCTGCTCGAAACATCGAACAGGCCCCGTTCTTTATGGATCGAACAAAACTGTTTATTATTCTGCGCTTACCACAATTTCATCAGGATTGCCGGGAACAAGAAGATTGAGGTTTACTTTACCATGGTTTTTCATTTCCTGAGTCTCTTGATCCAACATAAATTCCATCACTTCAGCTTCTAAACCGGCGTTGATATTTGCGGAAATAAGGCTGTTGGAATTCATACCCGCAACGTAATTAGTGGCTATGTGGTTACCGTTTTTATCAAAAACAGTGATATTCAAAGTCTTGCCATACTTGCCAATACCACGTACGACATTGTACAAAACTGCGAAATACTGATCTGTTTCAAATTTTACGATAGGTTGTGGATACACTGGAGTATTGCTGTAAGCGGCACTGCGCTCCAATTCAGGAAGATACTGGTAAAAATCCCAGTCCAAAACATCTGCCTGGTTTTGCATGTCTTTCAGGCTTTCTGCATCAATGCAGTAGGGCAGCTTCGTTGAGGGAAACTGAGCCAAAAAAGACTGAAAGTTGCTGGCCTCTGTGCCTTGTGCGCAAAGAGCATTGCTGAAGGTCAGCGAAAAAAAAGCGGCTATGATGATGATTACGTTTTTCATAATTTGAGGATCGGTTTGTGGTTTGTTGAATTGCATTTGTGGCATTTATTTATGTCTATATAATAGCCAAATACTTTGCCAAAAATGCGTTAATGGGAAATTAAAAGTGAAAAAGCCAACAAATACATCGCAATGGGTAGTATTTGTGTCGGATAAGTGACGGTCTTTTTTAAGAGCATGTCTGGGATTTTCTGCTTGAGTCAAAAACGAGAGATTTTTTCAGCATTTTTATCGTTTTTGAAGGAGTGTAGCGGGCTACACGACTGAAAAAAGGGTGAAAATGCTGAAAAAAGAGCCGTTTTGGGCCAAGCGGGAAAATCCCAGACATGCTCTTAGGTAAAACAGTCGTGCCGGACTGATGGAGGAGGACGATTATAATATTGGTTCATGGTGATTGTGGATGTTTGGTTACAAATTGCACCATTAACGCGCTGTTGTATTGGGATATTCTAATCTTAACAAAAAAACATCCTTCCAGCCCTTCCAAGTCTTCAAGACTTGGAAGGCCTATGTCTTGAATTTCTTTTATCTTTGCTGATTGATTCCAAAACCTATTCGCACAGTTATAATGCCTTTTCAAATTAACTCCAAGTATCAGCCTACCGGCGATCAGCCAAACGCCATTCGTCAATTGGTCAATGGGATTGTTACCGGTGATCGTGCTCAAACCCTGTTGGGCGTCACCGGCTCTGGGAAAACCTTTACAATGGCCAATGTCATTGCGCAAGTAAATAGGCCTACCTTGGTGCTGACCCACAATAAGACGCTTACGGCCCAACTGTACTCGGAATTTCAAGCTTTTTTCCCGGATAATGCCGTTGAGTATTTCGTATCCTACTATGACTATTACCAACCGGAAGCCTATATTGCTGTCACGGACACGTACATTGAAAAGGACTTGAATATCAATGAGTTGGTGGATAAATTGAGGCTTAGGGCCACCAGCACACTGCTCTCCGGAAGAAGGGATATCATCATTGTAGCCTCCGTTTCCTGTATTTATGGCATGGGTAATCCTGATGATTACCAAAGCGGCATTATTCGACTGCAAAAAGGAATGAAATGGAGTAAAACCCAGTTCCTGTTTGCTTTGGTGGATAGTTTGTACGCAAGGACAGAAACGGATTTTGCCCGTGCTACATTTAGGGTCCGAGGTGACACAGTGGACATCAATTTACCCTATGCCGATTATGGGCTTAGGGTGATTTTTTGGGGCGATGAGGTGGAAAGTATTGAAAGTATCGAATTGGCCAGTGGCAAGAGGACATCATCTATGGAGGAAGCCGCAATTTTTCCAGCCAACCTTTATATTGCACCTAAAGAAAGGTTAAATCAAATTCTGAACGAAATTCAGGACGAAATGAATAAGCAGGAGAAATTCTTTACAGCAGAAGGCAGGTTACAAGAGGCGCGTCGTATCAGAGAACGTACGGCATTTGACCTGGAAATGATCAAAGAATTGGGTTATTGCTCCGGTATTGAAAATTATTCCCGCTTTTTTGACCGTCGCGAGCCTGGTACCCGACCTTTCTGCCTCTTGGACTATTTCCCGGATGATTATTTACTGATTGTGGATGAAAGCCACGTCACCATCCCTCAAATAAGGGGGATGTGGGGGGGCGACCGCGCAAGGAAACAAATGTTGGTCAATTATGGCTTCAGATTGCCGTCCGCTATGGACAACAGGCCCCTGAACTTTGATGAATTTGAGGGCCTGATCAATCAGGTGGTCTTTGTCAGCGCAACACCCGCTGAGTATGAATTAGCCAAAACGGAAGGTGTGGTGGTGGAGCAATTGGTTCGTCCTACTGGACTGCTCGACCCTCCAATTGACGTTAGGCCATCACTGAACCAAATTGATGACCTGATGGAAGAAATACAACGTCGTGTTGAAGCCAATGAACGCACTTTGGTCACTACCTTGACCAAGCGAATGGCAGAAGAATTAAGTCAGTATTTTGCCAAAACGGGCGTAAAGTGTCGTTACATTCACTCTGAAGTGGAAACTTTGGAAAGGGTGGAAATCTTGCGCGACCTGCGTTTGGGTGAATATGACGTACTTATTGGGGTCAATTTGCTTCGCGAGGGGCTTGATTTGCCTGAGGTATCACTTGTTGCAATATTGGATGCCGACAAAGAAGGCTTTTTGCGCAATGCCCGATCCTTGACCCAAACCGCCGGGCGGGCAGCGAGAAACGCCAATGGTATGGTCATTTTTTATGCTGATAAAATAACGGATGCCATGCGGAATACCATTGATGAAACCAATAGAAGAAGGAGTATTCAGATCGCGTACAACGAAGCCAACGGAATTACACCAACTACGGTAACCAAAACAAGGGAGCAAATATTGGCCCAAAAGAGTATTTTGGATATTCGTGGAACAGAACCTATAAAGTATTATGTTGAAAATGAAGAACTTAATCTTGCTGCAGAACCAATTGTGGCTTTTGCTACAAGAGCGCAATTGGAGAAAATGATTGAAACGACCGAAGATAGAATGAAAAAAGCCGCAAAAGAACTCGATTTTATCAGTGCTGCGCAACTTCGCGACGAAATGTTGGCCTTAAAAAAGCAAATGCGCGAGAAATACGGCTCAGATGCCTAGTATTCCATTATCTTTGTGATAAGTAATCTTCAAAATCACCTAAATTCTGATATAATCTCATGCACCGCTATCCACTATTCCTCGTCGTTTTTTTGCTGTTGTCCAACAGTTTCTTGCCACAGCAGGTTTTTGCTTGTGGCTATAATTTTGTGAGTGATTGCTCCACCAATACTCGCTTGTTTATTAACGGCACGCCCTTGGATTTACAAGTTGCGGGCAATTGTGGTTACGGTTATGAATTTAACGGCTGGCAAATAGGGGATATTCAGTCACTTTACCTGGGTGGTGCGTCTGCTTTTACTTGGGAGAGTTGCCAAAACAATGTCTCCAAAATGATTTTGCAGTATCGTATTTACCGTGAAGGAGATACTGGTGAGCTTTGGCAGGAAGCCCAACTTGAATTGGACTCCTTCTATGTCGGTAATCCCTATACGGCCCGTTACTTTGGCCTGCACAGTAATGTAAACCTTATGGAAGGCTTTTTGCCGGGCCTCAATTATGTTCTGGAACTGCGTTTTAAGGCGGAAGTAGATACCATTGGTGATGATATGATTGCCGAAACCTATATGCTTCAGGAAAATAACGGTGAAAATTACAGGCTGAACTTCCGTTATGGGGGAGCTGCGGCCCCTTCTTTCTGGGCAACTCCTCTTCAGGTACAATCACCTACCTGCCCGGGCAACAATAATGGTTTTATTTTGATAAAGGCTTTTGGCAATACAAATGGCATTAAGTACAGTTGGAGCAATACCCCACTAAATCAAGCAGAGATTTATAATTTAAGCGCTGGAAATTACTCCGTCACCATTTCAAACACAAATGGTACTGCTCAAGTGCTTAGTATTCCCGTAACTGATCCCTCTCCAATGACGATTGTCCCCGAGTTGGTCAGACCCCTGACCTGTACTGACGGCGGCTGGGCTGCCATAAAAACAAAAGGGGGAAGACCACCATATAGTTATGAATGGTCAACGGGTAGTGTTGTTTCCTCTACCTTTGTTTCCTCTGCCGGCTTGCTTCAGGTTACGGTTACTGATGCAAATCAATGCAAAAAATCAGGTTTTGTCAGTGTGCCCGATGCTGGACCAATAACCCAATTAATAGAAAAGAGCATTTGCCCGGGAGAAATTTTTAAAAAAGGACTGTATACCTTTCTAGATCCGGGTATTTTCAACTTCACCGTTGCGGGTGAAAACGGGGCATGTGACACTACTTTTTCACTCAACCTCAAACGCTTGCAACCCGATCTTTCCTTGCAGGGCATTCCCCTTAGTTATAACTTTAGTTCCTGTATAGAAATACAATCTGCCAAGTTGTGTGCTACTCCTTCTGTTTTCTCCACAAAATTTACCTGGAAGAAAGGCGACTTGATAGCTGGCATAAATCCTTGTTTTTCGGGTTTGAGCGGCAATCAATACGTTGTTTCGGCACAAATCACTAATGATGGCCGTAGTTGTTATGCTGAGAAAAATATTGCCTTTATCGCCAAACAAACTGAATTTGACGCGACCATCAATGGCATCATTGAACCTGAATACTGCAACCCTTTTGGGCCTGTTTCCGTGATTTTGACAGCCCAAACCGATGCCAAGAATCCAACTTTTGAATGGGTGTACAACGGTATAACTATCGCAAATACAGCATCTTGTACTTTCACCGTTACAGAATGGCAACCCCCTTTCCCAATATTGCCCATATTGACCGTACACGACGAGAATGGCTGCCAAGCCGTGGCAAAAAGTGAAGTGATTGTATTTCAACCATCCCCTTACGCTGTAAACTTTGACCTGACCAATGCCAGTGCAAACAACTCCAATGATGGCCGAATCTTTGCAAAAATCACAGGTGGGATAGAACCTTATAAATTGAAATGGACAGATGGAACCACAAGCCCTGAACTGAACAATTTGAAACCGGGAGAGTACTGCCTTACCGTGACAGATGGAAATGACTGCACCCGGGTTAAGTGTGCAGAAATAAAAGCTGTCAGTAGTACAGATGGCCCAAATGAAACAGATTTATTCTTGCTACTACCCAACCCGGTGCGAGTTGGAGAGGTCTTTGTCATCAGGCCATCAGCACAAAAAAATCTTAACGATTGGCAAATTGAAATACTGGATCAGACGGGAAAGACGTTAATGCGCAACTTTGAAAAAAGTACGCAAGAAGGCTGCTTTTTAACCATACCAACTGGTTTTTCAGAAGGATTGTACATGGTTAAATGGTCAAATGGCCTTCAAACGACAATAAAACGATTCATAGTAGTCCGCTAATTGTGGCCCAATGCAACGATAACCGATAAGTTGCAGCCACTTAAAACAATAAAAGTGCTAATTTTGCGGCGAAATTTGAAGAAACAAAATATTCACATTTTTTTCACCTTACACAAAACTGTTCAAACATGAGCAAAAAATTCTTTTTCCTCCCAGCGCTCCTCCTCGGTGCGTTTTTGATGTTCACGCCATCGTGCGGCGAAACCGACCCTTGTAAAGATGTAGAATGCGGCGCCAACGGCACTTGCTTTGAAGGCGAATGCGTATGCAATGAAGGCTTTGAGGGCACAGCCTGTGCCGATGAATGGGCAACTAAGTTCTTGGGTTCATACCTTGGTTTTGATAATGTAACGACAAGTACAGCAGTACCATCCAATGTCGGAAAATACAATCTAACCAAACCTGCTGTGGTTACTAAAAAGTCAGGTACTGTAATTTCAATTGCTAACTTTGGTGGTTTCGATTCTTTTGTAGAGGCCACAATTAGCCGTGAAAATGCCGCTGACTTGACGGCCAACAAACTCACCATCAGTTTTACTGATCCGGCTGGTCGTAAATTTGCAGGTACGGCTCTGATCAGTGGTACCAAGCTAACCGGAACTTACCGTGTTACTTATACTGATAATACTTATGATGAAGGCAACTTTGAATATTCTAAATAATTCAAAGTTTACCCCTATGAAAAAAAATGGCCGATGCAAAATCTTGCATCGGCCATTTTTTTTCATTCGGGGTGGTAAATTACTTATTGCCACCACCTTCTTTGGCTGCACCTCCACGTTTCTTCTGCACTTCTGGCGCTACCTGACCAGATGGCGTTGCAGGTGCGGCACCAGAGCGTTCTTTTTGTTTCTCAACATTGCCTTCCTGTGATGCCCCGCCACGTGTTTTTTGTGGATCTGTTGTTTGTTTGTTTCCCTGTGGCAACGGATCCACCTTAGGTCCTTTGGCTACTGGTTTCTTTGCCATCGGCTTTTTGCCCGGCATTGGCTTGGCTGCTTCTTCTGCAGCTTTGTCTGCCATCATTTTGTCAAAGCGGGTTTGCGCCTCTGACGCAACGCGCTCGTCACAAGCGGCTTGGAGCTCTACTTTATAGGCATCCAATTTTTCTGTCACCATTTTGGTGATTTCGGCTTGTTGCTCAGCCAATGTTTTGCCCCCAAACGCAGTGAGGGTGATGAATCCGGCGACCGCTACGGCACCGAAGAGGAGAAATTTCTTATTCATGTGTGTGTTGTGTTAAATAATGAATGTTGTCGCTCACTTTGAGGCTACTCAAAGAGCACATTGAAGGAATTACTTGCTTGCTGGTGCGGCTTCCTGTGCAGCCTGTGCAGCAGCTTCCAGTTCGGCCACTTTTGCCGTTACTGCAGACTCAAAGTTTGCATCGCATGCGGTGTTTACTTCATTTTCGACGGCAGCTTTGCCAGCTTGAAAGCCTTCTTCTACTTTGGCACTCATTTGTTCGGGGGTCAGTAGTTTTTCACCGCAAGAGGTCAGCGAAAAGGTTAGCGCTGCGCCGGCGAGAAAACACAAAACAGTTTTTTTCATGTGTGAAACTGAATTTTGAATGGTTAAAAAATTTTTGCAAAGTTACAAATTGGCACATAAACGCCGATTTGTAGATCAGATTGTTTTAGATAAATGCCTAATTTTTTTCCGCTGACAACAGATGTTGGATTAGGATATATAACATTGTCAGTCAATGTCTTCTACTTTGTCGCTGATCCGCTGAAGCCTGTAGCGCAATTGTACCATCCAAAAACCCAGCATGATCCAACCAAGGCTTCCGGGTCTAAAAACCAATTTCATGGTATGGTCAAGGTCCTGTGTGGAAAAGGCAGGATTGCCCGTAGCACCAGGATGTAGGCTGGCAAACATACGCGGTACTACATATAGCAGGGGTATGAGTGAGGCAAATGCAAAAATATTGTACACAGCACCCAGGCGTGCGCCTTTTTCTTGTTCGTCAAAAGATTTGCGTAAAATAAAGTAGGCAATATAAATCAACAAGGCAACGGCGGTCATTAACTGCTTGATGTCATTGCTCCAGGCTGCGCCCCATGCATAGTGCGCCCAAAGCATGCCGGTAAATAAGCCCAGCAATCCGAACAATATGCCTCCTTCTGCAAAAGCAATTGCCCGGCGATCACATTCCAGTAGAGACATCTGGCCTGGTTTGGGGATACGATTGGGGCCACTAAAGCGCAAAAACTGTATGCTGTACCAAGCTGATGCAGTCAACAATAAAAACATTACAAACCACATAGGGACGTGATAATAGGTGTTCCTGATGGTTTCGTATATGACATTCCTGTATGGATAGGAAAAATCGCTTTTAATGTGCAGGTTGCTGATTTGGTTGCTTGCTATCTGCCAGGCACTGTCTGATCGCTCTACAAAAAGACTGTCTTTTTGACTTATTTCAATGGCATCCGGCAAAAGGGAAACGCCGTTTTCGGGGTGATCAATAATGGCATTGAGCATGGCTGCCTGCCGGCCCTTGGGGAGCGATCCGGGTATGACAAAACGAGCCGACAACACGGTGTCATTTAATGTTTTTACATCAGAGCCTAATAAAACATGGGTTGAATCATATTCAAGCCATACCCTGATATCTTTAGCCTCACTGCGCGTGTAGAAAGAATTGTAACCGTAAAATAGTACATTTAGCGTACTATTGGTACTGCCTGTCTCCGGTGAAAGTTTGACAATGCCCGGTTTCAATGGCACCAGCAAGCCTGCGCTCAGCGTATAAGCAACCAAAACAATACTTAATAATTTCCACCACATGTTATGCTCGTATTATAATTTTTGAATTGATGGTATTATGCGATTATGATGTTGACTTATTTAGTCTCGCCATACGTATGGGAATAAGACGAAAGTCAGGGTGATGAGGATGGTGTCAATGGCCAATAAATTTGTTATGTCACGCAAATATGAGGTATCCTGTATCAGGCGAAGTGATATTGCGGAAAGCCGCATCAGCGTCATCAATATGGGCAAAATGATAGGGAAACTTAGGATGGCCATCAGGGTAGCGCTATTGTTGGCTTTTGCCGCAATAGATGCAATAAAAGTAAATGCAATAGAAAACCCAAAGCTTCCCAATAGAAGGACAATAGAAAATAAAAACAAATCTTTGACAGGATTGCCAGCTACCACGCTATAAATGACAAAAGATAAACTGCTTAACACCAACAATAATAAAGTGTTATATACAATTTTGGCCAAAAGCAACATGGTCGGGTTCGTCAGTTGATAATAATACAGTTGCCGTGCCCCGCTTTCCTGCACAAAACTTTTTACCACGGCATTGATACTGGCAAACAATACAATAAGCCAAAAAAGTATATTCCAAACTGGAGCTGCTACCTTTATGCTGGCTACATACACCACGAAGATCATACTGAACACATATAATACTATCCCACTTATGGCATATCGCTGGCGAAACTCTAGCAAAAATTCTTTGCGGAGCAAAGTCAAGAACTGGTTAAGCATACCTTAATCTATGTCCGGTACTGGATTCAGAACCGGTTTTATCCGCACAATAGTACGACGATTTTTTTGCCTGCCCTCTGCTGTTTCATTGGAAGTTATGGGATAAAACTCACCCTGGCCAATAGGACTGATTTGATTGGCATTGGTATTGAATTCGCGAATCATCAAACGAGCGAGATTTGATGCCCGTTGAAGACTCCAGTCCCAGCTGTCCTTTAAAGTTTTATCCTTTGGCAGTAAATTGTCGGTATGGGCAATAATTTCAACATCAAGCTCAGGATTGTTGGATAATAACTCGGCTAATAGTTGGAGTAAATCTTTGCCATCAACACTAATGTTCAGCCCTGTACTTTCAAAGAGTGCGGCATCAGGAATCATTACAGATACATATTCGTTGCCCGTTTCGATGACCAATCCAGTGCTGGCTTTGCTTGTGAATAATTTTACTACCTTGGCCTCAAGATCAGCAAGTATGCCGGCCCTTTGTTGTTGTGCTTTTTTTACTTTTTCCAAAGCGGCATTTCGACGCTCCAATTGGTTGCTGGCATTAGCCAATTCACGCTCAAGGCTTGCTTTTTCTGCGGACAACTTGCTGGCAGAAACCCCCATTTGCTCTGTTTTTGTTTTTAACTCAGCATTTAACTCTCTTATTTGGGCCTCGTAATCACCAACTTGCCTACTGAGTTCACTTACATTTTTGACCAAAGCAACAGCTTCTATCTTCCGATCGGTGAGTTCGCGATTTAGCACTTTCTCACGAGCCTCAGCGGCCTGACGTGTATTTAGTTCTGCTCTGTAAACCTTGGGTTTCACACAAGAAAGAGCCGTTAGCACAAGAAGAACAAAAAAGTAAGTTCTATATGCCGGATATATACTTTCGAAAATGTGGATGCCAAGTCTTTTGCAGGCAACTGTGTCGTTTTTTTTCATAGGTCTCTTATTTTTGAAGCGAACAGACTTGACTGTATCAAGCACAACATGGAACGAGCGCAAACAACTTTTGGACCTTAGGTCGGTAAGGCACTGTCAGTATTTTGGCGATCCGGGGCTTAGTTGTTCAGCATAACGGGCATGACCAACATCAGAATCTCGCGATCAGGGTTGTCCTCTTCAACGGGAGTCAAAATGCCCGCCCGGCTGGATGAACTAAGGGCCAATTTGATGTCCTCTGTATTTAAAATGCCCAACATTTCAGCCAAAAACTTGGCATTAAATGCGATTTTCAATGGACTTCCGCTGAGTTCGCAAGCCATTTGTTCCGTGGCTTCATTGCTGAAATCCAAATCTTGAGCGCTAACGGTAAGGCTTTTGTCGCTGATGTCCAATACCACCTGATTGGTTGTTTTGTTTGCATAAATCGCAATGCGCTTGAGCGAGTTTTGCAAATCGGAGCGGTTGGCAGTCATCAGGTTAGGGTTGTCAACCGGGATAACCGCGTTGTAATCAGGATAACGTGCATCAATGAGGCGGCATACCAGATTCATGGTTCCAAAAGCAAAAAATGCATTGGCTTTGTTAAAAGAAAGCGACACCGAATCATTGGCTGGCAATGCGTTTTTGAGAAGATTTAGTGCTTTTTTGGGCACTATAAATGAGGTAGCGACCTCACCAGCAAGCCTTGGCGTGGTATATTTGACCAATTTGTGGGCATCAGTGGCTACACAAGTCAATTTGTTGAAATCAACCGAAAAATATACGCCTGTCATGGCCGGACGCAATTCATCGTTAGAGGTAGCAAAAACAGTGTGCGCGATGGCCTCCAACAGATACTGACTGTTAATCTTTACCGTGTCCACGGTGTCGGCTTCTGGCAGGTTGGGGAAATCTGCACCATTTTCTCCCGCCAATTTATATTTGCCGTAAGATGAGGTAATTTCAATGCCGAAATTATCTTCATTGACACTAAACGTAACAGGTTGTTGAGGCAGTGCCTTTAGCGTTTCAAGCAGTATTTTTGCTGGTATGGCTACTGTAAAGTCATCATCAGCCAATACATCAATGCTGGTTGAGATACTTGTTTCCAAGTCAGTGGCTGAAATGGTAAGCCGTTTGTTTTCAATTTTGAACAAAAAATCTTCCAAAATCGGCAACACTGGATTGGAGCCTATAGCACCTGAGGCAATTTGCAACTGCTTGAGCAGTTCGGAAGAAGAAACGCTGAATTTCATCAAAAATGAAGTTTATATTTTTGTTTAGAACCGCAAATGTAATTCCGTCCCGCCGTTTTTTCACCGAAATAACCAACATGCTGTTAATAACTTGGCCAAGCGCGGCTTTTTTTAAGCTATTTTCGAGAAAATTGTTTTTTAACCAAAATTTAAGGATCGGTTCCTGAAACCAATTGGCTTACTTTGCGTCAAAGGTCAGTTCTTTTAAACAAAACTATTTCACATGAAAAAGACATTTTTTTTCAAATCATTGTTTCTTGCACTTGGTTTATTCTCTTCAGTAGCCCTCTTCGCGCAGGCAGATCCTGCTCCGGCAAATAAAGCTCCGGAGGGCGCACAAGAAGATGTTATGATGGATGCAGGCGCAGGCGCATTGAATGACGCAGAGCAAAACGAGTTAAAATTAAGCAAGGAACAAAAAGATAAGTTCAAACAGATCAACAAAAATTATGCTGAAAAGCGCAAAAATGTAAAGGCCGAGAACAAGGCCGAAATGGAGGCACTGAGAGAGGAGCGTATTAAGTCACAAAAAGCCCTTTTGAGTGCAGATCAGCAAAAGAAATACGACGAAATCCTGGCTAAACGCAAAGCAAAAAGGGAAAAGCAAAAAGAAAAGCAAAAAGGCAAAAAAGGTAAAGCGCAAAAATCATCTGGCAAGCCTGTAGAAGTTAAGCCAACTCCCCGTAATGATAAAAGCCGCAACAGCTCCACTCAAGGCTCCGAACAACCCAAGCAATAAAGACGGCTGATAAGCATCCAGACAAATATAAGAAAACTTATGATGGGCCACCCGGTTTGGGATGGCCCATTTTATTTCAATAAAGGAGACAAATAGTACTTATAATACAAGGGTATCAAAACCAAAAACAACCCAAAAAGCGAAGACGCCACACCAGTCAAACCTCCAAAACTGCCAGTAAAAACGGCACAAGGCATCAAGAAAAACAGCAACAGGTTGAAATAAAAACCAAGATCCGCACGTCCTTTGGCCATTTGTAATGCCCCAATGGGATTAAATGACGAGTGAATGATGTAAAATAACGCAAGCCAACGAAATACATCCTTGTGCACAGCCCATTGAGGTCCGAGCAATAGCAACAAAAGGGGTTCTGCCATAATAAAAAGCAAACCATAAACAGGCAAGTTGAGCTTTAGAATCAAAAAAAGTTTATCCAAATAAATGCGTTTTACGGCCTGAGCATTTTCTCTGACAGATGCCATTTGTGACAATGCTACCTGGCATACCGCCGGATTGATTAGCGCTTCCGGCCTTGACAACAATTGTTTCATGACATCATAAATGCCCAAAGGCCCCGGGCCAAGCATCTTGCCAATGATGAGTACATCAGCGCGCTCTGCAATGTAATTCAAGCTGCGCTCACCTATTTGAAACAATCCAAACGAACGGTTTTCCAACATTACCGCACGCGAAAAGCTCAGTGATGGCCAATTGTTTTTGCCCACAATGATCCAATTTGCTCCAGAGGCCAAGCCATAAAATACGATGTTACCCCATACCAAGGCAAAAACGCCTGTACCTGAGTAGGCTAAGTAAAGCGTTGTGCATGCTTGGACAGACAAGGCTGCCAGATCTATTTTGGCTAATTGGGCAAACTGAAATTCTCTTCGCAGCAATACACGCGGCAGCATGCCTAATCCCGAAAAGAACAAGGCAAGTGCCGTCAACATTATGGCCTCTTTTAACCATGGGTTTTGATAAAAAACAGCCATAGGACCACTGAGCATCAAAAGGAGAAGACTTAGCAATACGCTAAAAATCAACCCTATCCAGAAAATAGTTGTATTGACTTCTTTATTGGCTCTATCAGCATAGTACAATGTATTGCTCAAACCCGCATCCGCAAAAAAAGTAGCAAAACCAAAACAAACCTGTGCCAAGGCGTATGTGCCAAAATCCTCTTTCCCCAACACACGTGAGAGCAGAATGAGCAACAGCAGTCGGCCAATTTGTACACCTGCCGTACCAATAAAGGACCAATAAAGTGGGGTTGTGATGGGTCTTGTTTTACGGCAAAATTAAGGTGTTGTCCCAAACCACAGCGATTTGAGCCTGTAAAAAAAATCTTGTCGAGTGAATCTCGCACCCTAAAACTATTTTTGTAAATAAAAGAAAATAATCGGTACTTCACCCCCGCATTCAGCCCCAACCATTACGGAATAGCCAAACATGTTAATTATTGATCAAAACAATTAACAATCAACAGATTGTAATACATTATTATTTGAACTAATTCTTACAAAAAATGTCCTCCCGTTTTACTTTTTTACTTTTGTTAGCCCTGTTACTGGGTACTTGGTATTTTGGTTGTCAGCATGAAAGCCAAAATGCTGCAACACTCAGAAGGCCAAATGACCCTTGGGTATTTCGTTCCGTTTTGGACAAACAGCCCCGAATGATCACTTTTGCTTTGTCCGACAATGTTTGGGCGGCTTATTCAACAGATTCATGTTCTTTGTACAAAATTTGGTCTGGGAGTGTTGATTTCTCCGGTGCGGTTTACAATATGCGTCACGGCCCCCAGCCTATGACCATTGGGAATGCCTGGTTTGAAAACAAACACCGCCAACCTTGGCAGGTAAGCTTGAATGGGAAAACAGAAACACCTGCCACCGATTACAAAGGGCACAGGTATGTAAAGGGCGGGCATGCAGAAATCATGTTTGACCTTGTCCTTTCCGATGGCCAGCGCATCAGGATCAATGAACGCCCCGAGGTAACCGAACGGGATCGCCAGTTGGGTTTCGAACGCAAATTTACGGTGGAAAACGCGCCTGCAGGTGCTGTCATAAGCCTTCGTACCAATGCAAGCAGCTTGGCGGAAAATGCCATGCCCGTTAGTAATGGCGAGTGGAAGACTACCGAAATTAAATTGGATAAAAGTGATCCCAACCTTTCGGCTATGCACCTTGATGGTATCCTGACATTAGATAAGGGGACTACTACATTTACCCAGTATTTTGTCAATAAACCATTGGTAGCCAATCCTTTTGATGTTGAAAGACTGGCTGCGGCAAGGGGGGAGTCCGGTGAAGCCAAACCCATAAGTGCTGGAGAAAAAATCATGGCCCAAAGTGATTGTCGTACTTGTCACAATCCTCAGGCACAAACAGTGGGGCCGTCTTACGTTCAAATAGCAGAACGATACAAAAACCTGCCAGAGAATGTAGAGAAATTGTCCAAAAAAGTAATGCTCGGAGGCTCAGGGGTTTGGGGCATTGCGGCTATGAGCGCGCACCCTGATCTGCAACCAGCCGATGCCGCCGCCATGGTCAGCTATATCCTCTCTTTTGATGAGGATGAAGATGATGGAGAGGGCGGCGAAGCCGCAAAAGACCTGAAAGACATACCAGAAAACCAATGGCTCCGCCCTGATGTGTCCGCTTCTGACAAGGATATGGCACAAGGACTTGTCGCTAAAGTTTGGCAACTGAATACTACACCAAAAACACTATCTGATGTTGCATTTACGGGCAGCCCAACCGTGGAGGCAACTATTGGCCGATTAGATGCCTCCGGTAATGACTTTGGGCCTTTTAAGGATAATTTTGCCATTGAAGCAACAGGCTATTTGTTTATGGACAAGGACGATAATGTCCTTTTTCAATTATCATCTGATGATGGTTCAAAACTATGGATTGACAATAAGCTGATAGTTGACAACGATGGCCAGCATGGCATGGCACCCAAAGAATCGGAAGTTGCGCTAAGGTCAGGTTTCCATACGGTCCGATTCCTCTATTTCCAAGGCGGTGGCGGTCGTGGTGTTCAGTTAAAATGGGCGCGGTTTGGTGATCCAGGTATGAAAATAGTGGGGGAAACGGCATTTTTTCATAAAAAAAGCGCAACACCTTCAAATGGCGCGAGTATAGGCGGTGGCAACCAAGCGTTGCCGGGTGATCTTGCGCCGCTTTTTGATGTACATCCTTCTTATGACCTGTCACAGGCCAGGCCGGATGAGTTTTTACCTAAAGTTGCGGGCATGGATTTTCTTCCAGATGGTCGTTTGGTGGTCAGCACCTGGGATGCCGCCGGGGCAGTGTATGTTTTGGACAATGTGAAAAGCGGTGATCCCAAAAAGATAAAGGCACGCCGTATTGCCCAGGGATTGGCCGAACCATTGGGGCTTAAGGTGGTAGATGGAGAAATATATGTGCTACAAAAGCAGGAACTGACCAAGTTGGTTGACCGTGATAAAGATGGAGTGATAGATGATTATATCTGTTTTGCCAAAGGATGGCGCGCATCTGCCAACTTTCATGAGTTTGCTTTTGGGCTTGCTTACAAGGATGACTATTTTTATGCCACCCTGGCCATTGCCATTAATCCCGGGGGCGCCAGCACGAGGCCACAGGTAGTGGACAGGGGAAAGGTGATTCGTATCAGCCGTAAAGATGGCAGTCTTGAGTTTATTGCAAGAGGACTGCGCACACCTAACGGCATTGGTGAAGGCCCTGACGGACAGTTGTTTGTTGCGGATAATCAGGGTGATTGGTTGCCCTCTTCCAAAATCCTTCACGTTAAGCCCGGGGCCTTTTACAACTCTTATGCCGTTGATAGCGCAGCAGTAGCACAACTGCCTGTACAACAACCTGTTGCATGGCTGCCACAAGATGAGATTGGCAATTCGCCCACACAACCCGCTTTGCTCAAAGATGGCCCTTATGCCGGCCAATTAGCTTTCGGCGATGTTTGTTATGGTGGCTTGCAACGCCTGTTTATGGAAAAGGTAAATGGTGAATATCAGGGCTGTGTTTTCCGTTTCACACAAGGACTTGAAGGTGGAACCAATCGTTTGGTCTATGGCCCTGATGGTGGCCTGTATGTTGGTATGATCGGAAATCCGGGCAACTGGGGCCAGACAGGTAAGTTCTGGTATGGCCTGCAACGTATGAAGTACAATGATCAATCCACTTTTGAAATGTTGGCAGTTCGCGCAAAATCCAATGGAATGGAAGTTGAATTTACCGAACCACTCCGCAAAGGTGATGGGTGGGATCCTGCACAGTTTGAGGTAAAACAATGGCGATATCAACCAACAGTAGCCTACGGTGGGCCTAAACTGGATGAACAGGCGATGACAGTGCAGTCCGCCTCAGTATCATCAGACCGCAAAAAGGTATTTCTCGAAATACCGGGCCTTAAAGCAGGGCATGTGGTCTGGATTCACCTGCGCAATTTGACGGTTAGTGAAATGAGGCATGGGCTTTGGAGCTCAGAAGCCTGGTACACGCTGAATGCCATACCAAGCGAGCCTGGTGTTGCCACCGCAAGACCGGGTTTCCTTCCGCAGGAGGACAATACCCTGACCGAGGAAGAAAAAGCAGCAGGCTGGAATCTGTTGTTTGACGGGAAGTCAATCGCGCCCCATTGGCACAACTATGGTAAAACAACAATAGGTGCTTCTTGGATTGTGAATGACAACAGCATTCATTTGGATGCTAAGCCTAACCCTGAAGGCCATTGGCAGGCAAAAGACGGCGGGGATTTGCTGAGTGCTGAGGAATATGGCGATTTTGAACTGGAATTGGACTGGAAAATAGGCCCATGTGGCAACTCCGGGATTTTCTATTTGGTACAAGAAAAACCTGAAAAATATCAATATGGCTGGAATACCGGCCCTGAAATGCAGGTACTGGATAATGCTTGCCACCCGGATAGCAAATTCCCAAAGCACCGTGCAGGAGATCTGTATGACCTTATTGAGGCAAAGTATGTCACGGTAAAACCAGCAGGTCAATGGAATCATGTGCGATTGGTTTTTCACAAAGGGAAAGTAGAACATTGGCTGAACTACCACAAATTGGTAGAATTGCAGATGTTTGAAAATGGGAAGCCCACGAAAAAATGGTTAGACCTTATCGCGGGCAGCAAATTTCCCAAAATCCCTGCACCTGATTTTGGTTTGGCCACTCGGGGGCACATTTCCCTTCAGGATCACGGCGACCCAATATGGTATAAAAATATTAAAATCAGGAAGCTGTGATGTCTTATAACAAGGCATAAATGATTTTTACTGTTATTTGCAAAGCCGGTGCGCACCTGAACATCATCATGGCGTGCATCGGCTTTGCCATTTGAAGTACTAACATTTGCCCGCCTAATGGATTTTCAGGGCCTTTTACGGTTGTGGCTGCCAAACCAACAGATGCTCGGCGTGCCTGCATACCCTAAAGTGGGTTTTTGCCTTTTTTGAGCGAAAATGCAATTAATTTTTTTTGTTTTTGGTCTTGCGATACAAATACACCTTTCTTTGTCCGATTATTGGCTATGCTGAAAACTTAAACCTTGACTGGTATGCTTTTGGGGATTATTAGGATTGATTTCTGTGCTTTAAAATGTGAGCCGTTCAAGACCAGCCTGTGCTAACTACAATTAAAATTATGCGTGTGACAACAAAACACCTGTTCCTGGCCATACTTTGCTTTTTTGTATCTTTTTCCTTGTTCGCGCAAAAAAAAATGGATGCAGCACATTCGGGTAGATACGAAAAACAAACGGTTTTTGACATTATTCAGGCCTTAGAGGCTACTTATCAGATAGCCATTTGTGTGGATCCCAACAAGCTGCCCTGGTATAAAATATCTTTCGAGTATTCCAACAGCACCCTGCATGAGACCATGAATGCCTTCCTGCCAAGGCATGGACTCACGTATGCCATTTTTAACGATAGCACTATTGGTATTTGTAAAAAAACGGATTTTAATGCTAAATCACTTAGGGCGCTGCGCCAACTTTGTACGGAAAATAAATTGGATATGCCTGATTTTATGCGCCCATTTGTCATAAACCAGAAATTGGGTGATTCAACGCTCGCCAATGAAACAGTGGAACTTGAATTGTTTGTTTTTGATGATGATAATAATGAACCCATTTTTGGGGCCAATGTGCAAGTATTGGACACAAAGCAAAATGTAAGCACCAATGAAAATGGAAAAGTGAGCTTTAACCTGCCCGCCGGCCACCATGATATACTTGTCAAATATATCAGTTACCGGGCTACAAAAGTAAATTTAAGTGCTTGGAAATCAGGATCTTTACGTATTCCCTTAAAGAATAACCCTCTTTTGTTGCAAGAAATAGAAATTAGCGGTAACAAAGCGGAAAACAAGGTAAAAAACACACAAGCCGCAGTGGAATCACTACCCTTGCAAACCATTAAAGATTTGCCCACGCTATTGGGGGAAGCGGATGTGGTCAGAAGTCTTAGTACCTTGGCAGGGGTGAGTTCTGCGGGTGAGGGATCGCCCGGCTTTAATGTTCGAGGCGGCAATGTTGATCAGAATCTTGCCCTTATGGATCAGGCTCCACTTTTTAATACCTCCCATGTGTTGGGATTTTATTCTGTTTACAATCCTGATATGGTTCAAAATGTTACTTTGTATAAAGGTTATATTCCATCCAGATTTGGTGGAAAGGTGGCGTCCGTGCTTGACGTCAAATTGAGGGATGGTGATTTTACAACGGTTAAAGGGAGTGTAGGATTGGGGGTTGTAAATGGTAAAATAAGTCTTGAAGGCCCGATTTGGAAAAACAGGGTTTCGTTTATGGGCAGTTACAGGCGCTCGTATGCGGATTGGCTGTTGCGCGCACTTAAAATTTCGGCAGCCCGCAACAGTGCGGCTTGGTTTGGTGATGGCTTGGTCAAATTAAGTGCCCGTATTGGAGAAAGAAGCACCCTTAGTCTTTCCGCCTTTCAGAGCAAAGATTACTTTGTGTACCGCAATCAGTTTGGCTATAATTGGGCTACGCGACTGTTAAACCTTTCCTTTAAACATCCTATTGCGCCACGTTTGTTATCCATTTGGCAAGGGAATATCGGGCAATACGCTGGCACCTATTTTGTTCCTCAGGGTATTGAAGCATTTGACTTGGAAAATGGCCTGTTGTATCAAAACCTGAATTGGCGAGGGGTTTACACACCCAATGCACGCCAGGAAATTAATTTTGGTATGCAATGGGAACGCATCAATGGCCTAAATGAAGTACTCCGGCCAAGGGCAAGCGGGTTAGCTGTACTACCACGGACAGTAGAAAAGGATAAAGGAGAGACCCTCGCCCTTTTTGTAGAAGACGACTATAAAATCAATAACTTATGGAGTATTTCAACCGGATTGCGACTTCCTTTATATCGCCAAATAGGGCCAGATGAACGGTTTGTTTATCGGGAGGAAAAGCCACGGACCGTTGAAAACATTATAGACACATTACAATATGCAAGGAGAGCCAACATATATTCCCATCTGTCAATTGAACCCCGTTTTTCGATAAAATACCAATGGAATGGGCATCAATCCCTTAAAGCAAGCTACGGCAGGGTGCACCAATACGTACACCAGATTTCAAACCTGACAGCCCCTACGCCTGTGGACATTTGGCAAGTTAGCAACAACCATATAGGGCCTCAACAAAGTGACAATTTTAATATCGGGTATTCCAATGATCTTCGTGAAAATCAATATGCCTTTTCCTCTGATGTTTTTTATCGGATAACCAATAATGTACCTGTGTTTAAAAACTTGCCCACTTTATTATTGAATGAACATATAGAAACCGAAGTATTGAGTGGGCAGAATAACAGTTATGGTTTTGAAGCCTCGCTTCGGCGCAATAAAGGCTGGCTAACTGGTTGGTTTACTTATACTTATGCAAGATCTATCATGTTGGTCAAATCAAGGTTTGCCGAAGAACAAGTGAACAGGGGAAAAGCCTTTGCATCAGACTATGATCAGCCTCATCAAATCAATGCTATGTTGAAATTTTCCAAGATACCTTCCTTTTTTATTGCGATCAATTATATCTACCGCACAGGGCGGCCCGTAACTGGGCCGAGTGGTATTTACCAGGTGGGTAATGTGGTAGTATCCGATTTTTCTAATCGCAATAATTTTCGCATACCGGATTATCATCGTGTTGATATTTCCATGAACGTGGATCAGAACAAGTCAAAAGTAGGTGGTGTAAGAAGCTCTTTCAGCCTCTCAGTGTACAATGCGCTTTTTCGCCAGAATCCATACTCCGTGTTTTTTCAAAAAAGGCCCACAGAACCTCCTTCCGCCTATTCATTAGCCCTTATTGGCACGGCTATACCTGCTGCCAGTTTAACTATAACATTTTGATTATGAACAAAATAGTATTTATTTTTTGCTGTTTTTTGCTAAGCTCCTGCATTCGTGAAGTTAAGTTTGACGCTGACGCCAATGCGCCTAATACTATTGTAATTAGTGGAGAGTTTACCAACAGCAGTATCGGTAACCGCGTGTTTATTTGGCGCCCCAATGCCTTTGGCTCCTCTGGTTTTGTGCCAATCACCGATGCCAGGGTATATGTGGTAGATGAAAACGGAAACAAAGCTGAATATTTGCCCACAACAGCCCAAACCGTGGTAGATCCGGAGTTTTGTTATGAATTGCCTGCTGGTGCCATGCTTGGAGAGGAGGGCAAATCATACTTTGTTGAGGTTCAATTGAGTGGTAATGGCCCGATTTATCGCTCTCGTCCCGCTATTATGCCCCAAATAGTAAAGGCTGATTCTATATCGGCCAAAGGTTTGTTTTATAATGCGGGCAATTCTGGTTCACAAGGATCAGCGGAGCCTTATGTGGCCTTGACACTACATTCAAAGATAGAGACCAATGAACCGCGATATTTAAAGTGGGATGTTTACAGGGTATTTCATTTTCAACAGTTTTTTGGTGATCCTATCCCACCCAAGCCGCAAACCTTTTGCTTTATTCATGATTTTTTCAACCAGCAAAATATCATGATCCAAAAATTCGAGAATAAGGCTGGAACTGCATTTACCACCCCCATAGCAACACGAAATATTGATCGTACCTATGAAGTTTTGAATTATTTTACGGTGACCCAAAAATCCATTACTGCTGATGCCTACCGATATTGGGAACAGATAGACGTAGTGGCTAACCCCAAGGGTACCATCTTTGACCCACCTCCCTCACAGGTACGTGGTAATATTTATCAAGTAAACAATGAGATAGAGACGCCTTTGGGCTATTTTGAGGTTGCTGCTGTGGATACTGTACGCAAAAGATTGATAACCACGGATTTAGGCTCGGAATATGCAGCCCCAAAATACTGTGAATATCGGTATCCCAGCTATCAATCGCCGGGAGAAGAGTGTTTTTGTTGCATTTTACTGCCCTTTAGCCAATACAAAAAACCACATTATTGGCAGGAGTAGTTGTTGGTTATTGGTTGATGGTTATTGGTTAATGGTTGATGGTTATTGGTTTGCACCTTACCAATAACCATCAACCAACAACTAACAACCATCAACCAACAACCAACAACCATCAACCATCAACTAACAACTAACAACTAACAACCAACAACCAACAACCAACCTATTTCGGCTTTCCCAGTTTCTTTATCCGAATTTCTATTCGGTTGTTCTGTTGGTGTTCTTCATCTGTGCATTCAATACCATCAACGCAGCGATTGCGTGGTTCACTTTCACCTTTGCCTATTGGAGTGATGCGCTTTTCATCTACACCTCTTGATACAAGGTATATTTTGGCGTTTTTGGAGCGCTCATCCGTAAGTTCCTGATTGAGCTTGGCATCGCCGCGGGTCTCGGTATGTGAAACAAGGTCAATTTCCATTTCGGGATAGCGTTTCAACAGATCCAAAAGGGCTTCCATGTGGCGCACAGCACTAAAATTAAGGGTAGCCTTGTTAAACTCATAGAAAATTTTGTCCATCACAAGCACGGAATTGTCCCTCAAGCCATTGGAAAGTGGCAAAATGTCTTCTGCTGTGGCAGTGGCATCTTCTGTGCTGATGCGCAAGTCTTCAAAATTTTGTTTGCCAATGACAATATTGACCTCAAAGTTTTTGGACTGGAAGCCTTCCCGCTCAACATATACCACATAACGGCCATCGGTTTGAAGGCAGCCGTCATATTGTCCATTTGAATTGGTACGCAGTAATTCTTCATATCCTGTTTCGGAATGTACAAATTTCATCCGAACATTAGGGATACGCGTGCCGAATTTGTCGGAGGCTACAATGCCACTCGCACGGATACATGGGGGGGCCTCTTTTAGTTGGAACTTCAATTTGCCGCTTTCTGGGTTTTCGGCCAATACCAAGCGCTCGCTGGTGACATAACCTTCTTTGCTCACCAATACGAGATAACTTTTATATCGGGTGAAATCAAGAAGAGCCTTGCCTGCTGCGTTGGTAACATAGTCAGGTTTTCCCATGTCCTCGGCATCTTTGCGCGCGATTTCAAAGCTAAGGGCATTTTTCCTGTCCTGCATTTGGTTTAAATTAATGTCATAAAAGTCTTTGCTACCGCTGACAAATCCGTCATCTGTGGGTTGCAATACCCTGATTTCCACACCCTGCATGGGTTCATTGGATCTCTGGTCCAGCACCACGATTTCAGCCGGGATAATTTTGGGCTTCTCTATGCCTTGAAGTCCCAATGGCGATTTGAAGGAATAAATATCATCCTTTCCTTTGCCATTTTCACGATTACTGGTAAAATATCCTCTTTTGCCATCAAAGTCCATAATGATGCCCTTTTCATCAAATTCAGTATTGAATGGGGCGTTAAGGTTGACCACGTCTTGGAATCCGTCGGGGGTTGGATTGGCGTAATACAGGTCAAAACCGCCCAGATTGGCTTCTGTATGTCCTGTTGAAGAAAAAAACAAAGCGCCTGATTGCGCAATGAATGGAAAGGATTCGTGGCCTTCGGTATTGATGACAGGTCCGGCATTTACTGGCGCTGACCAACTTTCATTTTCGAGGTCAGAATAATAAATATCAAAGCCGCCATAGCCGCCGGGCATATTGGATGAAAAGTAAAGGCGCTTATTATCAGCACTTAAGCTTGGCGTCATGACATCATAGTCATTACTGCAAAAGGGCAGTTCTCCCAAGCGTTTCCACTCTCGGTCGTTTCTCATGGCGAGATAAAGTTTCAAGTGCACAGCGCCATCCTTGCCAGCCTTGGGTACACCATCTTTGTTGTTGCTTTGGGTGTAGATCAAAATTTTTCGGTCGCGGCTGAAAGTAACAGGGCCTTCATTTTTGGATGTGGTCACTTCAAGGGGGAAACCGTTGGGGGCAGTGGGAATGCCATTGGGGTCAAAAGGGGAAAAATAAAGATCAAAATAGGCCTGGCCTGTTTGCCTGTCCCTTTGTCCTTTCCCTTTTTGGTTGCTTACGAACACAATTCCGTTCTCATAAAATGCTGGAGCGAACTCATCGTCCTGAGTATTTAGGTTTACGGCATTGTAAAGTTCCGTTTTGTTTTCCTCACCTTCTTTGGCGCGAAAACGGTCGCGAGACTTGGATTTATTTGAACTTTGTGCGGAGAGGATAATCGAAAACGGAAGGAGTAGAGTGAAAAGGATTATTTTTTTGTTCATGTTTGCTTGATGCAAATGTTATGATTAGCGAATATGTTAATGT
Organism: uncultured Saprospiraceae bacterium; assembly: GCA_964539805.1. Lineage (GTDB taxonomy): Bacteria > Bacteroidota > Bacteroidia > Chitinophagales > Saprospiraceae > M3007. The sequence goes on from CAZIKN010000031.1 coordinate 33,747, forward strand.
GATTAACGAAAAATTGCGCTGCGAATTGTGCACTAATTTTCGTCGTCGCCGCCTTCAGACGCTGTTTTTTCACTTGGTTTCTCCGCTTCTTTTTCCAAGCGTTTTTTTTCTTTTTCCAAGCGTTTTTGCTCCTTGGCCTTTTGCTTTTCTAATCGTTTTTTATCCTTGGCCTTTTCTTTGGCAGACTTTACAGAATTGGCAAATGGGTCATTGGGCGAAATAACAGGTCCGTCATTGGCCGGCGGATCAAATTGGTATCGCGCCATAAGTTCTACCGAACCCTTGTGGTAGGAGCGAAGTGCTGATATGCCAATATCATAAGACAGGGCGACGAATACTTTTTCCGTGGCCTGCAAGCCCAGTATGATGTCAATGCTTTCACCATATTTGCTTTTTTGCCCACCTCCGGCCCGGTAAGTGAGGCCTGAATAGTATTTGTTCTGCAATTTAAGGCCCAAATTGACATCTGCGTCAAAAGGGGCACCGTACACATATTTGATCAAAATATTGGGCGTAAAACGGAGTTCATCATTGAGGGCATAATCAGCGCCGGCCATGAAGTTAAAATGGCGCTCTTCCCTTGAGGTTACTGTGTCCTCATCCCTGAAATCAATATTGTTATTGACCAATTTATTCACTGCGGCTCCGAAGTAGTATTTGGCATCATGGTAGTAAAAGCCGGCCCCCACATTGACCAATAACTTGCCGCTGTTCTGAATGGGCACGGCATTGTCATTTGTAAGGGGGGCATCGCCAATCAGGCGCTTGTCCAACCAATTTTGATAAAAATAACGGATATTGGGCGCGGCACCGATGCGAAAGGCTCCTTTTTTGGTCTCAATTTTATAGGCATATATGAGGTCTGCGCTTACTACTCGCGTAATGCCCATTTCAAAATGGGTCAAATTGGCACCCAGGCCAACCCGTTGCTGAAAGGTTTCCTGGTCATAGGAAAGGGTCTGTATGGATGGTGCGCCCTCAAAACCTATCCATTGCTTGCGGTACATGCCCGTGAGTTGCTTGGTTTCAGCGGCACCTGCAGTTGCCGGGTTCCAGGCCAATTTGTTGAAAAAGAACTGGGTGTTTAAAGGCTCCTGTTGGGCTAACGCTTGAACGCAGCCTACAAAAAGCAAACTTAGTAGGTAGAGGTGTTTCTTCATGTAAATCGGTTGGGAACTAAGGATATGACACAAAAAGACGTCAAAAATATGGCCAAAGATAGTGATAATAACTAAATTTATCAAAAAAGTCACACTGAAAACGCTCTTGATGGCTTACCAGGATTGGGCCTGATGCGGATAACGGATGACATAAGCCTCTTTGATAAGGCGGTTCATTCGCTCGCGCAGTACCTCTATATTTTCTTTGGAATGCGCTGATATGAGTACATTTTCTCCATAATTGTTTTGGAGGCGATCTCTTAAGTCTGCTTCAATCTCGTTTTTGGTATCATCATCCAGCAAGGCATCATAATAACGCTCGCGATATAGATCTACTTTATTGAATACCATGAGCGTTGGCTTATCCGCTGCATCCAGATCTTTGAGCGTCTGTTGCACGGTGCGAATATGGTCTTCGTATTGTGGGTGTGCCAGATCAACGACATGCAGTAGAATATCGCTCTCTCGTACTTCGTCCAGGGTGCTTTTGAAGCTTTCCACCAAGTGATGCGGCAATTTTCGGATAAAACCCACGGTGTCGGAAAGTAAAAAGGGCATGGCCCCGAACACTACTTTGCGGACGGTTGTATCCAAGGTAGCGAAAAGTTTGTTTTCTGCCAGCACATCGGCTTTTGACAAAAGGTTCAAGAGGGTGCTTTTGCCTACATTCGTATAGCCAACCAGGGCAACCCTGATGAGTTCTCCCCGTGTTTTGCGCTGGGTTTGGTTTTGCCGATCTATGTCTTTGAGCTTTTCTTCAAGGCTTTTTATCCTGTTCTGCACCAAACGCCGGTCCGTTTCGATCTGGGTTTCACCAGGGCCGCGCATGCCGATACCACCTCGTTGCCGTTCCAGGTGGGTCCAAAGTCCGCGCAGGCGTGGCAAAAGGTATTTCATTTGCGCTAATTCCACCTGTGCTTTGGCCTGGGCTGTTTGCGCTCTATTGGCAAAAATATCCAAAATAAGAGATGAGCGATCAACAATCTTGACCCCCAGGGCCTCTTCCAGGTTATTGGTTTGTTTGCCAGTTAGGTCATCATCAAAAATGACCATATTGACCTCTTCGTGGCGATCAATGTAAGCCTTTATTTCTTGTACTTTGCCTTTGCCTATGAAAGTGCGATGATCAGGATGTTCCAATCGTTGGGTGAAGCGGCGCAGGGATTGTGCACCGGCAGTGGTGGCCAAAAACTCTAATTCATCCAAGTACTCATTGGCTTGTGTTTCTTTTATTTGTGGTGTGATAATAGCCACTAAAACCGCGTATTCGGGTTCTTTGCGCAAGCCACTATCTTTTTCACCAAGCGTCCATTCTTTTGCCATTAATGATAGAATAAGGTATGAATTAGTTTAGGGAAAACGGAGGAACGTTTTGAGCTCCAATAGTTGTTGCCCATGTTCCACCGCGATGAGAAAACCCAGAACCCAAAATTACAAAGGAACGTTCCCGTGTTTGCGTTTTGGTCTTGGTACGGATTTATTTTCCAACATGGCAAAGGCTTTGATTAGTTTCCTGCGGGTTTCGCGTGGTTGGATCACCTCGTCAATAAACCCTCTGGAGGCCGCCCGATACGGATTTGCGAAGGTTTCCGCGTATTCTTTTTCTTTTTCGAGCAGTTTGGCCGCGGGGTCTGCTGCTGCGTCTATTTCTTTTTTAAAAATAATTTCAGAGGCGCCTTTTGCCCCCATTACCGCAATTTCGGCTCCCGGCCAGGCGAAGTTCATATCCGCACCAATATGTTTGGAGTTCATAACATCATAAGCACCTCCGTATGCTTTTCGGGTGATGACCGTGACACGTGGCACGGTAGCTTCGCTAAAGGCGTACAGCAGTTTTGCTCCGTTGGTAATAATGGCGTTCCATTCCTGGTCTGTCCCCGGCAGGAAACCCGGTACATCTTCCAATACCAACAATGGAATATTGAAACAGTCACAAAAACGGACAAAGCGGGCTCCTTTTTTACTGGAATTGACATCCAAAACACCAGCTAAACTCATTGGCTGATTGGCAACTATACCAATGCTGCGGCCTGCCAATCGGGCAAACCCGACCACTATATTCTCAGCATATTGTTCATGGATCTCAAAAAAGGAATCAACATCCACTATGCCAGAAATGACCTCCTTAATATCATAAGGCTGATTGGCGTTTTCTGGAATAATGTTGTCTAATTGGTCACGGTATTCATCCGTCAAGGTATAGGGCAGTTTTTCGGATTTTTCCTCACTATTTTGGGGCAGATAGCAAATTAAGCGTTTTATGCGGTCAATACAATCCAGATCATTTGCGGCAACCACATGGGTAACACCCGATTTGGTTGCGTGGGTAGTTGCTCCCCCCAACTCTTCGCTGCTTACTTCTTCGTTGGTTACCGTTTTTACCACGTTGGGGCCTGTCACAAACATGTAAGAGCTGCCCTCTACCATAAAGATAAAGTCTGTCATAGCGGGGCTGTACACGGCACCTCCTGCACAAGGGCCCATGATGGCTGATATTTGTGGGATGACGCCACTCGCTTGCACATTCCGATAAAAAATGTCCGCGTAGCCGCCCAATGAATTTACGCCTTCCTGGATACGGGCGCCTCCGGAGTCATTTAAACCAATGAAGGGCGCTCCATTTTTCACCGCCAGGTCCATCACCTTGCAAATTTTTTCTGCATGGGTTTCTGAAAGGGAGCCTCCGAATACCGTAAAATCCTGAGCAAACACATAAACTAAACGACCTGCAATGGTGCCATAGCCTGTTACCACGCCATCACCCAGAAATATTTGTTCCTGCATGCCAAAATCTGTGGAGCGATGTGTGACCAATGCTCCAATTTCTTCAAAAGAACCTTCATCCAATAAAAAGTGGATGCGTTCACGAGCCGTTAATTTACCTTTTTTGTGCTGTGCATCAATTCGGGCTTGGCCGCCGCCGAGATGAGCTTCAGTTAATTTCGCCTTTAAAATAGTCAATTTTTGATCCATAAAACAGAGTGCCCTGCAGTTATTGCCTGTGGTGACAGATAGTCTTGAAAATGCAGCGCGAAGGTAGCATTTCCCGCGAAATAGTTTGATGCTTAAATGCCGATAATGACCATATTAAAAAGGGCAGCCCTTGCACTTTTCTTTTTTATCACTCATCTGGATGCGTCCAATTACCTTGAATTCCGAGCGGCGGTTAAGTTGGTGTTCTTTTTCTGAGCAAGAGTTACACTTGGCCACTGGCATACTCTCGCCGTAACCTGTAGAGACTAATCGGTCTCTCAAAATGCCGCGTTGGCTAAGCCAGTCCACCACCACATCAGCCCTTTTTTGGCTAAGGGAAAGGTTATAATCCTCTGGTCCTCTGTTATCTGTATGCGAGGCAATTTCTATCTGTAAGTCGGGGTTGTCCAAGAGCATGGCGCGCAAGCGCTCCAAAGCTGGCAAAGATTCACTCCTAAAATTGGATTGGTCGTAATCATAGTACAAATTGACCAAAAAGCCATCACCTGATTTACCGCGTTGCCAACCCTCACGAGAGGGCATGGTCATTTCGCCATTGTCAAACATGACACCTTTGCGAATCACTAATCCATCCCCAAAGTCAATAGTGGCTGGAGTACCGTCCGGGTATTCATACAAACCACTTAAATCATTGTACACCGGGCGCGAATTGGTATCATTCTCTGAAGGGCTTACCACAAAACCATCCGCATCGCGGTAAGGTTGCAGGCTTAGGTCTGCCCTGATTTCATCATCGGGCTTTAGGTTTAGGGTGCAATTTCCCTCAATGGCGTCTGCGATGTAGCCATCACCGCTGGCTCTTACCTTATAACAGCAGTTTTTATCTAATTTAAACCGATAACGGCCATCTGCTCCTGTGATAAAACTGGCTTCTGGCTTGTTGCAATCATTTGTCAAGTTAACCACTACGCCTTCTGCGGGCAGGCCATCCATCATGTCAAACACTAAACCCACAAGATAATTGTTGGAGACTCTTTCCATTACCTTGTCCAACTTGATGGTGCTGCCATTGGGTACATTGCTGCTGCAAACCTGGCCCTGTATGTTTTCAAAATCTTTTCTGCTAAAAACATAATCCATGCACTCATTCAAAGGCATATCAAAAACAACACGGCCATCCACGCCTGTATTCATCACTAGTCCTGTTTGTTTTACCTGCAAGCTTGCACCGCTCAAAGGTTTTTGTGATAAAGCGCTGGTAATCAAAATCTCCACTGTAACCGCTCCTTTTTTGAAAGCATAAAGGTCATCACGTCCAACGCCCCCTTCACGCCCCGATGTAAAGAACCCCCAATCGCCCTCAGCTCCAAAGCATATCCCGAAATCATCGCGGTTTGAATTTATCGGTGCACCTATATTTACAGGCGAATTCCAAGCTGTTTTCCCCTTGGGAGAAGTGTAATAAATGTCCAGTCCCCCCAATCCAATGTGCCCATTTGAGGCAAAATAAAGGCGCTCATCACGACTAACGTATGGAAAAACCTCGTTACCCGTTGTGTTTACCTCCGGGCCAAGGTTCATAGGAATACCCCAACGGCCATTTTCCAGAAATGAAACGTAGAGGTCCATGCCGCCATAGCCGCCGGGTTTGTTGCTGGAAAAAAACAGACGCTGCCCATCGGGGCTAACGGCTGGGTGGGCCACATTGTACTCATCAGAACAAAAGGGTAGGGGATGCAGATCGCTCCAGCTGGCTTTGTCGTTCATTTTGGCCGAGTAAATCTTGAGTTTGATTTGCCCGTCATCGCTTTTGGCGCTCCGGCCATTCAGGTAACTGTTTCGGGTAAAAAAAATAGTTTGGGTATCCGGTGTAAAGCTTACCGCAGCCTCGTGGAATTTGCTGTTGATGTTATTGGAAAATTTTTCCATTTTACCCCAGGCAAACACACCGAAATGGCTGGTGTCACGGTCAAACGGAATGGCATATAGCTCGCAAAAGGCCGATCCCGTCCAGGCATTGGTGCGTTTAATGGGGCCTCCCGGGTCGCGATCACTGGCGAAAACCAAGCGATTGCCCAATATGGCAGGTGAAAAATCGTCCCTGTTTGAGTTTACACTGATCTTGCTGACCACATAGGAAGTTTTACTTTTGGTGCGCAGAACCTCTTGTTGGTCACAGTTTTGGGCGAGGTGGGTACCTCGTGTATCTTCTGGCCGTTCACGGCTGTATTCCGCAAACCATGATTTAGCCAAGTCACAGCGGTTATTGGCCTGCAGCATCATGCCGTAATACAACTTGTTGATAGGCTTGCACTTGGGGTCTTTTACGACTTCTGCATACCAGCGCTCCGCCTGTTCTGGATCATTGATCAGGCGGTAGCAATCAGCCAATTTGGCCAGGGTTTCGGTTTCGTCCGGGTGGTTGCTCAAATATCGCTGGTACAGTACAATGGCAGACTTGTAATCCCATTGTTGCATGGCTTTGTCTGCTTGGGTGCGCAGGATGGTTTGGGCACAAAGCATTGAACAGCTGCCTAAGAGCAGCACTAAGCTGATCTGTAATTTTTTGTAGAAAGATGCCATTTCAAAATTGAGGATTAAAAATATCGTGGCGTTGCCACATTTTTCACTTTTATATCAAAATCATAACCAACAAGCAGTTCAAACGAGCCAGCGGTGGATTGGCGTATGCTGCTTATCGGGAAATCATAAGCGGCACCCAGCCGAAGGCCATTATCCAGGTACCAGCTAAACCACAAATCGGCCGAGTCATAAGATGAATTGCGTAGGACAAGGGCGGAGCGCAACGCAGCACCCAACCAAAATTTTTCCAGAAAAAAAACAGACAGGTCAATGTCAATTTCCGTAGGACTGCCAATATTCTGATAACGGGCATCGGAACGAAACTGACTGAACCATGCTGTTGATTTGAGTAATATACTGGGTCTGAATACTAAGCTTTCACCCGCTAATGGTATAGCTGCGCCGGCAGTAGTATAATAATGCCTGTAGTTTTTGGCAAAAATGGGGTCTTTGGCCGTATCCGCTTTTCGTAGGTTGTACTCTAAAATAGAAGGACAGCCTATACCTGCATAAAACAAGGAGGAGGAGAGATACAGTCCTGCTCCGAAATTGGGTAACCAGCGGTTCAAATTGTTTTGAAAAGCAAAATCGTTTTGATCCTCCAGGGTCAATTTACGCCAATTGCCCCTCCAATTGCCCACTCCAGCCTGCAAACCTCCCGACAACTTGAAATTTTCACCAATGGGTACCCGATAGGCATAGCTCAGGTTCAGGGTGGTGGTACCCGTTGCGCCAGCCTGATCGTTTCCTAAAGACATTCCAACGTTGGCTCTTTCGTTGCGCAGGGGTGAATGTGCTGTGATGGATTGGGTTACAGGACTGCCATCAAAGCCGGCCCACTGTTGCCGGTACAATGCGGTGGTACTGATATGGCCTTTGTATCCTGCATAGGCCGGGTTGAAAATCAGGCTGTTGAACACATACTTGGTAAACATTGGGTCCTGCTGTGCTTTTAATTGGATGGCACAACACAGAAATAAAAAGAAACTCAGTTGTTTGGGTTTTATCATAGCAATTGGGTTTGGGCTAATCATTTTTAGCAAACCTTTAGCGGTATAATTGGATTAGGACGTAAATTATGGCAAAGAGAATGCCTAATTTTCTTATTTTTTAGAAAATTCTATTTTTATAGAATGCGTGCTTTCCCGCCAATTGTATCCTGCGTTGTTGCTGCTAATATTACCTTCTACTTTGATATCAAAAAATGTAGGGATTTCGATGGCCTGGTTTCGTGCGTCAATTCGAAGATATTCACCCTTGAATTTTTTGTCGTTGTACAGCGTAACAATTACGCCTTTAGGCACAAACATGGAGCCAATAAAATTAAGGCAATCAAAATCCTCTTTGCAATTTTTGCGTTTGGTACCAAGACGTTCAACTTTTCCTTGAAAATTGATTTTGCTAAAGGTAATTGGGCCGTTTTGTGCCTCATACAGGTAGTCCCGCAAATCAGCAGCCTTTTTCAGAGAACGGATCTCATCATTTCCAATATTCACCTGAAACTGCCCTTCTAATGCATGTACCAAGTCCAAGCGACTATCTTTGTCCGATTTAATCTTAAAAGATGGTGTAACCTCATTTTCCTGATAAATTTCCTGCGTTTTTAAGCGAACAGCTTCCCATACGGTGTTCAAATCCTTCATGTCCAAAATAGAAGAGCTGTTTTTGGCCGTGGGCTTGTGCTCATCATGATCGGCATCTAAACGAAATTGCACTGGAAGGGTCATCCTGATCTTGGAATGGCTTTCTTCGGCGCGTATCCACTTGGGCATCAAGCCAATAACTCTTTTTACCTCGGCCGCTGCTCCACCACCAATATCACGCACCACTTGTATGTCAGTGATACTGCCATCTTTTTCTATGAGAAAGGATGCTACTACCCAGCCCTGTATTTTGTTGTCTTTTAAGGCCTGTGGATAGACAAGGTTTTCATCTAAAAAAGCTTTCAGGGCCATGTCACCCCCCGGAAAAGTGGGTTGTAGAGGGGTAAGTATTTCCTCTCTTGGCGGCACTTCCTTGTTGGGAGGCGGAGGGTCAGACTGGGCGGCTACACACCAGCTCAGGCTAAGAAACAGCGATAAGAAAAAGTAATGCTTTGTCATGTTGATATAGATTTCTGGTGCAAATGTAGCGTTTTTTTGCGGATTGGACGATTGCTATCAGCATTCCATATCCTGAATGTATCTTTGCCCCTTAATTGCGCGCGTTTGAACCATAACAAAGCTAAAAACGGGTTTAGGCCCATAGTTGTACGATATGTCCAATATTTCTCGCTACCTATTTCTCAGCCTTGTCTTATTGACAGCTGCCTGCGGATCTGCCAAAAAGTCATCACTACCTGTGTCTGCAACAGTAACAAAGCCAACATCATTTATAAGTTGGGATAAAAAAATGGTAGAACTGGGTGATGTAAAAAAGGGAGAAAAGCGCACTACTTTTTTTGAATTTACCAATACCTCAGGTGCGGATATTCAAATTGACATTGTAGATGCCTGTGAATGTACTACGGTTGAGTTTCCACGTGGCGTTATTATGCCAGGAAAAAAAGGCCGCCTGGATGTCACTTTTGACAGTAAAGACAAAGATGCCGGCGAAACAATAGGCATCAATGTTGTTTTTAAAAACACGGACGCCAACGGCAATCCAAGAATTGAAGTGGTAAACTATCATTTTAACTTATTGAAGTGATTTGTTGAAATTGACGGACATTTGCGCCGAAAAATAAGCAACCATGGTAGAAAGTAATACAGGTTCGGAAGCATTGGAGGATTTGGCAACTGGCCCCGCACCGCATTGGCTTCAGCGCACAGAACTGCTTGTAGGCCCTGAAGCACTTGAAAAATTGCGAAATATGCATGTCTTAGTCATCGGATTGGGTGGTGTGGGCAGTTTTGCAGCGGAATTTTTGGCCCGCGCTGGTGTGGGCAAAATGACCATCTTGGATGGCGATACAGTTGACCTTACCAATACGAATCGTCAATTGCCCGCTTTGCACAGCACAGTTGGAAAACCCAAAACGGCTGTTATGGCAGCACGAATGATGGATATCAACCCTGATCTCCAACTGACGGTAAAGGAGGAGTTTTTGACCCCCAACTCAGTCAAGGATTTGATTACCAAGGAATACGATTATGTATTTGATTGTATTGATTCCGTTCAGCCCAAACAATACATCATAGTGGCTTGCAAACAACTGGGAATAAATGTGGTAAGTAGCATGGGGGCAGGCGGTCGCATTGACCCCTCCAAGGTGCAAGTGGCTGATTTGTCCAAAACATTTAACTGCCCATTTGCCCAACAGGTGCGCAAAGGCTTGAAACGAAAAGGCGTGCGAAGAGGTGTTACTGTCGTGTTTTCCTCTGAATTGGTTGATCGTGACACCTGTATGCTTACGGACGGCAACCGGTATAAAAAATCATTTTACGGTACAATTTCATATATTCCTGCTCTTTTTGGATTGCACATGGCCAGTGTGGTAATCAGGGAGGTGATGCATGGGAAATTAAAACTCCTTTAAGTAACGATAAGAAATTATGGAAAAATCATTTTGGCGACGACCAGAAGGTGTGACCGGAGCATTATTTATGATCGGATTGCTTGTCGGGGGAGGGGTTATATTGAACAGCCTATTGCCTACACTATTGGTGATGGCAGAAAATACCCTCTATCTGAGCGCCATGTTAGCGGCTTTTGCTGGCGTTGTGTTTGTAGTGCTTGATCCGAAGGCCCGCAACTTGGTTTGGTATGCCTACAAATCAGTTATGCGCTGGATTACAGGTATGTTCGTGCGGATTGATCCTATTTCTATCCTTAAATCCTATGTGGAGGAATTAGAAGACAATCTTCGTAACCTAAGCAAACAAATCGGCAGTTTGCGGGGCCAAATGCGGCAGTTGAAGGGCACTATGGACGGGAATTTGGCAGAAATCCAGAAAAATATGGCATTGGCCGAGCAGGCCAAGAAAAAAAACGACGACAAAAACCTGACGCTTTCTGCCCGAAAAGCAGCCCGTTTGCAAGAAGCGAATGCGAAATATGATGTGCTCTATCAGAAAATGGAGGTTTTGTACCGGATTTTGACCAAAATGTACGAGAACTCAGAGATTGTACTGGAAGACACCAAGGATCAGGTAACACTGAAGCAGCAAGAATACCAAGCGATCAAGGCAAGCCATAGTGCCATTAATTCGGCTATGAGCATCCTAAAAGGTGATCCTGACCAACGGGCGATGTTTGATTCCGCTTTGGAGGCGTTGGCAGATGATATTGGGAAAAAGGTAGGCGAAATGGAGCGTTTTATGGACACCAGTCGTAATTTAATGGCATCCATTGACCTTCAAAACGGCGTTTTTGAAGATGAGGGCCTGCGCATGCTGGAAGAATTTGAAAAACAAAACCCGCTATTGGCTACTGCTCCCGCTTCCGCAGTGACGAAGCCGCACAAATCACCCAAAAGTGAAGAAAAACCACTTGACCTGAATACGCCGCCAAAGGAAATGCTCAAGGACGAGAACGATTATACCAAGTTGTTTGAGTAAAGGGATACGCTACCTAAAAATATCTGCCAAACTCAGTTCTATTTCCAAAACACGGTCGCGCAGGGTTTCTTTACGGGTAAAAATGTCGTAATTATCGGCGGCATAAAACACATAAATAGTGAGCAGGTCGGGAATGACGAGCCAATAGGATTTGACACCGGCGGCAAAATATTCGCTTCTTTTGACCATCAGATCGGCTATGTTCTGTGGAGGCGACAAGATTTCGATCAGCCCGAGTGGTATTTCGGTCAAGCGTAGTTCGTCATCGCCGGGCGTAAACGCCACATTGTTGTAAATGGCCAGGTCAGGCACCCGTTCGCGATCAAAAAATTCAATATTTATTTCGGGTAAAACCTCGTATTGAGGTTCGTATTTGTTGGCAATAGCAATGATTAACCGCTTTTGAACGATAGCATGATTTTTACTTGGCATAGGTTTTCCGCGTTCAATTTCGTAATCTGATAGTGCTTCTATTGTTGCTTGCATGATGAACCAATTGAATTTTATCAATCAATATTATACCAGAATTTGAGTGATTTTGAAGATTTCCAGGATTGATTTACCTGATTTTTAAAGATTTACAGACGCGAGTGATTCAAAACCACTTTGCGTTGACTATACAAAGATAGTGGTTTTTGTTGATGCTGTAAAAATTAAGGTGTTTCGTTTTTTACGTCTCGCTTCATTTCCGTAAGCAAGATAGAGACATCAACGGGCACCACACCTGGGAACTCACAGACCTGCCCTCCCGCCAAATTAGAGAGTTGGGCAATGGTATCCAAGGGTAAGCCCGCAGCCAAAGCTAGTGAGGCAATGCTGATAACCGTGTCGCCAGCGCCACTTACATCGGCAATATTGCGTTCAAGGGTAGGGTAGAGGGCACCCTCACCTGTAGCAGAGGCCAAATAGAGGCCTTTTTCTGACAAGGTAATCATGGTCAATTGATGATGCAGTTTTTCCGACAAAAAGTTCACTGCCTTTTGCAATGACTCAGGTTGTGTATTTATTTCAATCGGAGCGCTGTCACGGATTTCTTTTAGGTTGGGTTTAAAAAGGGTTACTCCCCGGTAAGCAAAAAAGTTTGCCTTTTTAGGATCAACGGCTGTTGGAATATTTCGTGATTTTGCAGCCTTGATTACCCCGGCAATGACCTCCTGAGTAAGTACACCTTTATTGTAATCCTGCAAAATAACCACGCTGATGGGCTGGGAATCCATCAACATGGTGATACGATGCAATAGGTTCATGCTTTCATTGTCGCTTAGGTTATGGGTGTCCTCTTTGTCTATGCGCAGTATTTGTTGTTTGTTGCTGACCACCCTTGTTTTAACCGTTGTACGGCGCTCCGTAGAAGGGACAATGCCTTCCGTAGTTATGGATTGTTGGTGCAAAAGATGTTGCAGTATTGCACCGTCCTCATCGCTGCCTACCACACTACAAAGTATAGGAAGGGAGCCTAAGGCTTTGATATTAAGGGCCACATTGGCCGCACCACCAAGGCGATTTTCGGTACGTTGATGGAGTACCACAGGGACAGGAGCCTCAGGGGATATCCGGGAAACGGTACCGTTTAAATAACGATCCAGCATAACGTCTCCAACGATAATTACGCGCTGGTTTTCAAGCTGTTGTAGTATTTTTTCAGCAATCATGTCAAAGGAGTTAAAAAGCTGCCAACATTTTTTCCGCAACACATCAATAGGTCAAGTGCGGAAAGATTAGGCAAAAAACCGTATTTTTCCTGAAAGACCTGTGCGTAGGCAGGCAGCAGCAGTTCGGATTGGCTTGTTTGTAGAACAGGAAGAGCCTCATGTGGCCTTAGGTTGTGGATGTTATCTGGATTGGGTTTGCGCCATGCATTGCTTAGTATTATTTGGCCATTCCAATTCCATTTTTGAATAAAAAAGTGAATGATTTCCAAGTTAAGGTCGAATAGAAACGGATGTTTTTTTTCAAAAAAAGGCATTAAGCCAGCTTCATAATGTTCAAAAAACGGTGCATTGCCGTATGCGGTTTTTATGGCTCTCCAGTGGAGGCGTTGCCATGGCTCTCTGTAGCTGATGCGCACATCACGAATGGGCGTTTTTTGGTGTTTCCCTTTTTCTAAGGGCACGCTAAGCCTTTGAACGCCATTGGGGCTGGCAATATGGCAGCGGTTGCGATACGAGCCTTTCTGGTAGTTTTCACATGCTTCCAGTTCTATGTGGTTTTGCTGCCAAAGCGTAGAAAACCATGTGACGGGAGGGAAATATGCGCTGTAAAGCAAAATCATTCTATGGCTTCTTTTTCTACGGGTTCAGGGTATTGTTTGGGTACGCCCGTTGGTTGGCCGTCATAAGGTATGGCTTCTCCGTCAATGATATAACCGGGCTCGTCCTCAGGGTTTTTTTTGATGATATATTGCTGTAGTTCTTCCAGTGTGGCAATTTCTTCCTCCCGAACAGATAAAACCCGCGAGGCCAATAGCGCAGTTAAGCCTAAGGCTACTCCGAAGACCCATTTTTGCACCACTCTCCCGCGCATAAAACGGGTGTAAGCATCATTGTTTTGGTGCAAAGGCTTGGTAATAAATGCCCACAAATATCCCTTAAGGGGCTGAAAAACATGAAATTGTATCGGACGCGAAATTTTGTTCCAGGCAGCGGTGAGCTGATCAGGCGGGCGGACATTCATCAATGGAGAGAAGCCCTTTGTGGTATTTTGATACCATTGCGCTCTGGTAACCCAATGTACCATTTTGCGGTTTTCGGCATACAGTCCAATGCGTGATGGCGCCACAAGAGGCTGAACTCTGCCTTCGGCCGGTACTATGGCGAGGCCATAGCCGTAAAAGACGCATTGTTCTCTAAGCTCGGTGCGGTATGGATCTACGGGAGAAGGGAATACATCTTCGGCCAATGCAATCCATTGCTCATCGGCATGATAAGCCTCGAATTGGGCTATGGCATGGATAAACCGGTATTTTCGCCAACGCTGCATTGTAAAATACCAGCTCAGGAAACCGATCAGGAATGCACCCAGGATAAGGCCGATATTGCCGGGGCCATGGAGTTTGACTAACCAAAGGAAATCCGTCCGGAAAAATACCACATAGATCAGTGCTGCGCTCAGCCCCCCAAAAGCTGCGCAATCCCAAATAAAATAAATGATGTTCAGTGCATATTTAACTTCACCGATTTTATCCCTGGAGGTGGCTTCATAAGTGCAGGTAAACAAGCTGCCGTCCGGTTTTCTGAATTGGAGCATTCCATCAGCAACTACCCCGCCTTCACCGATGTTGTCAAAATTGACACTCAGGGTGTTGGGGAGGGGCTCATACCTGTTTCGGTAGAAATCCTTTAAAAAAGGGATGAAACGTTGTTTTACCTCATCCTCGGTAATGCTGAAATTGGCTACTGCTAATTCGCGGCTCATGGCGCAAAAGTACCATATTCCGTAAGAGCATGTCTGGGATTTTCTGCTTGAGTCAAAAACGAGAGATTTTTTC
>CAZIKN010000032.1:0-48217 GCA_964539805.1 uncultured Saprospiraceae bacterium
TCCTTTGACCATTCAATGCAGTCCGAACCCAAGCAAGGGCTCAATTTTCGTCAGTTTGGACAAAACTTATGAGCAGGTACAAGCCACTATATACAATGCAATGGGCCAACAGATCACAAGCCAGCAATTTGGCATGACCAATAGCCTTGAGCTGAACATAGAAGAGAGCACAGGCCTGTATCTACTTGATATAAAAACCAATAGCGGCCTAACTGTTATAGCAAAGGTGATCAAGAGGTGACATACAAAAATACCGAGACAGCTATGACCATTGCTTTTGCCGCAATCTGATCATAACTGTCCCGGTATCAGGTTTGTTTCTTTACTGTTTAACGACCCTAAATGTCCAGGTTTGACCTTCTGCCTGATAGCGCAGCATGTAGATGCCTGCGGGCATTCGGCTCATATCCAAAGGGGTGGTTTGGGCCGTAAGGCCATAGTTTTCGGCTACTAAGCGACCTTTTGCATCAAACAGGATCAGGGCATATTCCGTCGAGGGCGGCTGTTCAAACTGTACGTAAAGCAATTCGCTGACAGGGTTGGGAAGCAGGCTGAGGCTGTTGTTGTTGACTATGTTGCCCGCGCTGCTGGTGTTGCTGACGACATAGGTTTCAATGCCCACCACGCAGTCATTGGCATCCCGAACCACTACCTTGTAGGAGCCTTGGCCGATGTTGGCGAGGTCTTCGGTTTCTGCCGCAAACGGCTCATTGTCTAATGTCCAGGTAAAGGTGTACGGAGGATTTGCACCGGATACGTTCAAGTTGATAAAGCCCTGTTTGGTATTTCCGATGTCATTGCCCAAAGATTCGAGCAGCACAATTGCCATAGGCAAAATGTCCACCTTAAAGGAACAAATGGCCGTATTGCCCTGAGCATCCTTCGCGATCCAGGTGTTGACCGTGCTGCCTACAGGGTAGGTGGTGCCGCTCGGCAAACCTTCTGTTTGGGTCAGTTCCACGCTAATACAATTGTCTTGAGCCACTGGCAGATCATAAGAAACACGACTGTCCATGTTGCACCGAACGATGTCTCCTGGACATTGAATGACAGGCAATTGGTTATCCGTCAATTGTACACTGACACTGCCAGAATTGGTGCAACCATCGGCATCAGTGACCGTGAGGCTGTAGCTGCCGTTTTGGGTAACCTTGATGCTGCTGGTATTGGCTCCATTTGACCATGTATAGGCGGCCATACCTGTTGGGGCGATTAGGTCGGCGGGGCTGGCATCGCATACAGATATGTTGTTTACACTGATGTCGGCGCTGGGTGATGGCGGAATGGTGGTTGCTGCCTCGACGGAGGCTGTGCAACCATCGGCATTGCGTACGGTAATGGAATAAGTGCCGGCCTGGTTGATGGCTATCTCGTTGTTTGTACTGCCCGAGCTCCAGTCGTATTGCGCATAAATACCGGATACTGAAAGTTTTACAATGCCGTTGCACAGATTTTTTGCTGCAATAACGGGCGCATCAACTTCACTTTCTTTTAGGATTACCGTTTCCAGGCCTGTGCAGCCATTGATGTCCTTTACGGTTACACTGTATGGTCCGCCCTTGTTGATGACGATGCTGCCCGTGCTGTTTCCATTGCTCCAGCTGTATGCAGTTGCATTGGGGCTGGAGGCCGTAATCAGTGCTTCCGAACCAATACAAATCAGGGAAGGCGCGCTGATGTCCACGATGGGCGTAGCCCATTCGCTCACGGTAACTTTGTTGGTTTTGCTGCATCCGTTGGCATCGGTAGCGACCAGGCTGTAAGTGCCGCCGGTGCTGATGTTGCGTTCAGGGGCAGTTTCATTGTCGCTCCACAAGTAATTTACAAAGCCCGGGCTGGCCGTCAGTATGGCCTGTTCGCCCTGGCAAAAACCAATGGGAGCCTGAATGCCCAGATCGAGTACCACAGGCACTTCGACCGAGATGGCCCCGGAACCGCTGCATCCACTAAAATCGGCTACTTTTACGCTGTAGGAGCCTGATTGATTGACCGTTATGCTTTTTGTGGTAGCGCCATTTGACCATTTGTAATTGGCGTAATTGCTGCCTGCATCAAGGGTTATGGCGCCGTCGCATTTGTAGGGCAACTGATTCGGGACGGGGCTGAGGGTGTCGCTCACGATCAGTTTTATGGTTGTAGTACCGCTGCATCCCGCGTTATTGGTGGCCGTGATGGTGTATTCCCCGGCTGTGCCGACGTTGATGGCTTGAGTTGTTTCGCCTGTTGACCACACCCATGTACTCCAGTTGCCCTGAAGGGTAAAAGTGCTTGTTTTCCCGGTACAGACGGTGGCTGCGCCCCGGACGACCACATTGGGCTTGGGCAATTGACTGACCGCTATCTCGGCCACGGAGCTACAGCCATTGGCATCGGTCGCAGTGACGCTGTAGTTTCCTGCTTTGTCCACAACCAGGGTAGGTGTTTGGCTTGCGCCTGACCATTGGTAGGCCACAAAACCACTCGTTGCCACGAGGTCAGTAGAGCCACCCGGACAGAAAGAGGTTTTGCCCGATATGGCGACTTGATCTTGTTGCGGAATTTGTACGCTTATCTCAGCGGTTTGGGTACAGCCATCGCTATTGGTAGCGGTGAGGGCGTAAGTGCCGCTGGCGTTGACTGAAATACTTGTTGTTGGGTCGCCGGTTGACCAAAGATAGTTGGCGTAGTCCGTGTTGGCGTTTAGCGTGAGTTGCCCGTCGCAGTTGTAGGCTGATTGGCTCAAGGCAAGATCAGGCAGTGGGGCCATGCCGATATTGATGTTGGAAACAACCGTGCAACCCAGGGCATCAGTGGCCTGTACGCTATAGTTGCCCATTTGGGTCACGAGTGTGGTTGCTATCGAATCGCCATTGCTCCAGGTGTATTTTTTGAAGCCTGGTGTGGCTTTCAGCAGGGCATTTCCTCCTGTATTGGCACAAATGGTACCCTCGCGGTCAATGGATACTTTGGGCAGTGCAGGCACCTTTACGTTCAGAGTGTCCACCGTTTGGCACCCATCTTTTGAGCGCAAAGCAAAACTGTATCGGCCATCCTTTGCTACGGTGATTTGAGGAAGCGAATCCCCGGTACTCCAGACAAATTGGGAAAGGCTATCGGGGCGGATTTGGAGCCTAATGTTTCCATCGCAGGCGTAAGGCAATGCGCGTATGCGGGCAGTGTCCACAAACCTGGACGCCACCGTAGCCCGCCCTATGGCGCCGCAACCGGTATTGTCCACCACGGTGACGGTGTAGGTGCCGGGTTTTGTGGTATTGATATTGGCTGTGGTCTGTCCTGTTGACCAGCGATAAGTGTTTAATGTAGAGCCGGTTACGCGCAGTTGAGCGGTATCGCCCGGGCAAATGGGATCGGCGTTTTTAAGGGAAAAATTCACTGTTTTTTGTCCTACGTTGTAAGCAGCAATGCCTGTGCAGCCCAGGGCGTTGCTCACCGTAACAGAATAGGTGCCAGGTTCTGTCACGATGGTTTCGCGCCCCGTGGTGCTGTTTGACCATGCATAGTCGTCAAATGTCTGCGCAACCCTCAGTTTTACGGTATCACCCACGCAAATGCTCGGCACCCCCGTAATACTGGCAAGGATTGGCGGCTCGGTACTGACCGTTATGGAGCCTGTGGCCGTGCACTCCTCGCTGTTGGTTACCGTTACCCGGTAGGTGCCTATTGTGTTGACATCAATAGTGGGCGTTTCGGCCTTGCTGTTCCATGAATACCGGATCAGATTGTCGGCTCCAGTCACGGATAGCGTGAGGGTTTGTGGGGCGCTGAAGCACAAGCGGGTTGGTCCTACTACGGAAATAGGCGGCGTGGTGCCCTGTTTGACGGTTACGCTGCTGGTATTGGTGCAGGTATTTGCGCCAGTGACGGTCACGGTGTAGGTGCCTGCCTGGGTAATGCTTGGTGTTCGCACGGTGTCAAGCCCACCTGACCACTTGAATTTTACCAAAGAACTTCCTGCCACATTCAATTTTGCCGTTTTTGAAGGGCATAGGTATTCTACGCTGGTGGAGGCAACAGGCTCTGGCAAGGGTAGGGTAGGGGCAATAGTTCGTGAAGTAGATCGAGTACAGCCATTGGTGGCCGTTGCCGTGACCGCATAATTGCCCCCTGAATTGATGAATATCTGTTGTCCGGTTTCTCCTGTTGACCAGGTGTAGGATTCTATGGTAAAAATCTGATTGTTGACGCTGGCTTTCAGGTTAATGGATTCTCCCTGGCACATGACAAAATCGGTGGAGTCCGTGGTGATGGTGACGAAAAAGTTATCCACATTGAAGGATTGACTTACAAATGCACTGCAATTGTTTGCATCACGAACAAAAAGGCTCACACTGGCTGGCAAAGTTACATTGATGCTTGGGCCACCTGTGCTGGACGAGTGGTTTACCGACCAGTTATAGGTAAACGGCCCCGTCCCACCATGATTTGCCGTCACTTCGATGACCTGTCCGGCACAATAGGGCGGCTGCGCATTGGTTGTGAGGGTTAATGGTGCAACAGGCGGGAGATACTCTACGGTCTTGCTTGCCGTTGCGGTGCATCCATTGGCATCAGTGAGGGTCACGGTGTAAGTGACGGTTTCTGTGAGGTTAAAACTGATGGTCGGAGTGCTTTCACCGTTGGACCATTGATAAGTGTAAGGCAAAGCTCCGTTTTTTGACCCAAAGGCCGTCATTGAAATAAGACCCGGCCCGCAACGGGAGTTTGGGCTTGAAATAGTGACAGAACAATTGGCCCAAAGGGATTGCTGTAAAAACATACAGGCGAAAAGCAGGAAAAGACTTTTGCCCAAAATTGGAGATAAGCGTAAAGGTTTGACCATAATGATAAAAGTGTGTAATGTGATGTAGTTGAAGCTCGATAACATCACCTGAACAGCAGGGTTCATATCATGGTATATCATAATTGCATTATGCCAGAATTAGGCAAATGAGCAAACAAATACGCTTGGGCTGAAGCATTTACAGGTTTTTCAAAAAAGACCTCACATGAAGCCGGGTGGAATCTGTTGAAGTGTTGTTGTGCGCCGCATCAGCCGTGTTGATTGCAAGGAAATGACATAAGGGATGTTGAACTTGAGGCAAAAAGGAGGGCTAATATCCCCAAAGCGTGTGTGCGTAATAATCAATGGGGCAATTTTTAGCGCACCAGATATGCTTCCTCGGCATGTACGGCATCTGCCAGCAAGCCCAGTGTTTTTTCAGACATGCTTTTGAGCATGCCATCACGGCAAATGGCAAATTCACGGTGCATGGGACACGGGTGCTCGGCATTGCAGCCTTGCATATTGAGCACACAGTGGTTGAAGACCAAACTGCCATCCGTGATGCGCAGGATGTCGGTGAGCCGGGTTTCCAGCGTGGCATCTATGGCAAAAAAACCGCCATTGGGGCCTTTTATGGAGCCAAGTACGCCATGTTTGACCAAATCTTGCATGATTTTCCCCAAAAAATGGTGCGGGACATTCAAGCCTTGTGACAGATCGGACAAACTTACCTTGTTGCCATCACGGCCATGCATGGACACGAATGTGGCCGCTCTAAGGGCATATCCAAAAGTTTTAGAAAACATGAAGCAAAGATATGAGATAGGATGGATAATAAAGGTGCAATGTTTTTTGCCGTAGTGGTAGGGATCAGGATTGGGCAGATACTACCCTGCCGTCCTGCATTTCTATGATGCGATCCGTGTTTTGTGCAAAATTGGGATCATGTGTTACAATGAGCATGGACTGGCCATATTCCCGGCTGAGTTCCTTGAATATATCAAATACGATATCGCTGTTTTTTTTGTCCAAATTGCCCGTAGGCTCATCCCCCATGATGATGATGGGGTCATTGATGAGCGCACGGGCAATAGCCACACGCTGTTTTTCGCCGCCTGACAATTGGTTGGCCCTTTTTAGGGCAAGGGTATCTATGTTGAGGCGCCGCAGGCGCTCCATGGCGCGGTGCTCCACTTCCTGCGGGCTGTATTTTTTTAGTTTTAAGCCGGGCAACATAACATTTTTCAACACACTAAACTCATGGAGCAGGTAGTGGAACTGAAACACAAAACCGATTTTTTCATTGCGGACATGGGCCAGTTCCGGCTCGGTCCGATTGCGCATGTTTATGCCATCAATCCACAGATCGCCTTGATAGTCCGTATCCATAGTGGACAGGATGTACAAAAGTGTGGATTTGCCACAGCCAGACTTCCCAACAACGGATACAAATTCACCCGAACTAACGATTAGGTTTACCTCATCCAGCACCTTAACCTTTACGGGGTCGTTGAAATACTTGCTTATGCCTGTGGCTTGTACAATGGGCGGCTTCATAGCGTTCTATTTTCCCCTGATGATGATGACAGGATCTATGTTGCTCGCTTTTCGGGCTGGGAAAAAACCAGCCAAATAAGTGGTTATCAGGGCAAAAACGATCCCAATGATGTAGAAAATTGGGCTATAGTTGATAGGGTAGGTCTTAATGGTGGGCAATGCCGCCGTATTGAAAGGGATTTGGTCAATCAACAAAGAGAGCAAGAGGCCAAACAGCAGGCCCAACAGGCCACCCACCATGCCAATGGACAAGGCAATGCCGAGAAAAATTTTGCGGACATCACGGCCCGAGAACCCGGTGGCTTTCAGGATGGCAATGCTGTCCATTTTCTCATAAATCATCATGTTCAAAATGTTGTATATGCCAAAACCCGCCACAATCAATAAGGTAATACCCACCACATAGGAAATCAAGGTACGGACAAAGCTGCCCGTTTCGTATTGTGAATTGGCGGTCTGGATATCCTCGGCATCACAGCCAAAAAGGTTTGCATACGATTTGGCTACCTCCGGAGCCTGATTCAGGTCATATAGTTTGATCTGGATGTCCGTGATGTACTGGCTGGATTCGCCCAAAAGTTTTTGCACCGTAGAGATGGAGGTGTAACTCTGTACCTTGTCAAAGTCAGCAATGCCCGACTGGAAAATGCCCACAACCTTTAGGGGCAAGCGATCCCCCTTTGAGGTCGTAACTTGCACTATGTCACCCATTTGGGCTAAAAGCTTTTCCGCCACACCTTTGCCTAAGATAATGCTGTTGGCAACGTTTTTCAGGTCAATGGCCTGTCCTGAACGCACATAATCTTCAAAAAAGAACAATCGGCTTTCAGCCTCCACATCAATGCCGCTTACCACTCCGGTAATGTTGATGGCACCAGAATTGTACAAAACGGATGAGCTGATCTTTGGCGCGAGGCCCAGCACACGGGAGTCGTTGTGTATTGCCTCCTTGATGGCCTGACTATTATAAAGCGCTGGCTGTACATTGCTTGACTTCACAGACCGCACAAAATGGTGGCCCCTGCCGAATGCTTTGGATAGCGCAACAGGCTGGATTGTGCGCGGCTTGATGTCATTGAACAGCCGTACATGTGGCGAACGATTGAGTACCAAGCCGTCCAAAAGGTCGTTGAGGCCGTTCATAAAGCCTAAAAGGGTAATGAACATCATAATGCTGAACATCACGCCAATGGCCGCAACGAGCGACTGGCGCCATCGGGCCATCATCAGTGATTTTGCTATGTCCGCGATGAGGGATAGGTTCATAGTATGTGCATAGGGCAAGCGACGATTTTGGGGCTACACCGGGGCCTGGTCGTTGTGGTTGGAATCTCCAGAACTGATTCGATATATTCCGTAGCCAAAACCGGCTAAAAGGTGAAGTAAGACGATAACAAATGCTATGGTTGCCATAATATAAATGGATATTGGGTGAATGAATGGGATTTATTTTTGGGGTTTTATGATGGTTTGGCCGAGTTCAAGCCCTTCCAGGATTTCTACTTTTTGAAAATCTTTCAAGCCTGTTTTTACTTTTTGTCTTTCCTGGTTTTCCAAAATCACTATGGAATCTTCAAAAAGGAATGCTCTGGGTATGGTAATGGCCTGTTTTTTTTGTTGGATGAAAATATTGGCTTCCAGGCTGAGAAACGGATAAAGCTGCTTAGGCCCTTGAACAAAATCAGCCTTAACGGTGAAGGTGCGGGTGCGTTCATTCATGATAGGGTCAATGTCGGCTACTTTGGCTTCGAACACTTCCCCCTGATAACTGTCCATACTAATGAATATGCGCTGACCTTTTTGGATGCGGGTTATGTCTTTTTCATCTACTTGCAGTTCAGCCACAAATACCGCTGCATCTCCTATGGTAGCCAAAGGGCTTTGGGGGCTTACTATTTCACCTTTTTCCTTGAGCAGGCTATACAGTTTGCCGTTGATCAGGCTGCGCACAATGTGCTCTTGGCTTGCGCTGCTATTGATAGAGACCATTTTTTGGGCTTGCCGCGCATTAAACTGCAATTGTTTTTGCAAATCATTGTACCTGTAGATGGCCGCCTGGTGGGCGGAAACGGCATTGAGAAAAGCCAATTCGCGTTGTTCCATTTCTACCTTTGACCCAATTTGTTGTTCCCAAAGCCCTTTTTGGCGCACCCAAAGCAGGGAATCATTTTGCCTTTTTGCTTTTGCCGTCTCTATGGCGGCTTTTATCTCGCTCAAACGGTCGCCATTTATGTTTTCAGAAGCAAATTCGGCACTCAGCCGTGCATTTTCCAATTGCAATTGGGAAATATCGTTTTGAATGATCAGGATGGGATCTCCTTTTTGGACCAAATCACCTTTTTGGACCAATACCTCTTTGATCAGTCCGGTCACTGTGGCGTACACCTGATATTGGTTGTTGCTCTTGATGTTCCCTGATGCATACACGGATTCTGTGATGTCCTCCGCGATGGGCTGTGTTTTGTCGTATGCCTTTTTGCAGCCAGTACAACACAATAATAGACTGAACACAACAAAGCAGGCATAACTTACAGGTGAAGTGCAATATTGAACCGCTCCAATAGGCCTTGATTTGTACATACCGCTGTGTGATAATTGAAGTTACAAAGTTCGATGCGCGGCGCATGCGCAAACAATGACCAAGATCATTCTTGAGAGTGGTGTAGATCGTCTGATAGGGAGTATCATCAAGCATGGAGATATTGAAGCGGTGGTGACGGGGTGGGCAAAAACTGAAGAGCCGAAGCGATTGTCTGTCGCCCCGGCTCTTTTTGCATTGATGGCCGCTCGGCCAAAAACTCAGTGCGTATCCAAGTACACCACTGCCGAAGCAACGGCGGAAGCTACTGGCCCGCCCAATTCCAGACCAATGATGTCGGCCCATACCCAGTCAGGGATACTGGCTGATTCGCTGTTGCCCGCAGGGTTAGCTGTAGGGGAAGACAGGGATTTCCAGAACCAGAAATAGCGGCTGTATTTAAGAACCGATACCATGGAAAGCACCGTGGTGGGGTTGTCCAATTTTGTGTCGCGGGCCAGTTGGTTTTCGCGCTCGGTCATCAGGACTACAAATTTGCTCAGTTCTTCGGGTGATCTGACCGGGATGCTTGCGGCTTGGTCAAAGATGGCGAGCAGTGTTTTTTTGTCGTTGGCACTCAGGCGGGTTTCGTCCAAGCGGGCGGCATAGTTGCCGAAATCGCGGTTCAGGTCAAGCGCATGGACAAACTGTTGCTCTGCGGCAGTAAGGGGCAGCTCGGCTTCTGCCATGAACTGTATGGCCTTCTCGGTGAGGAGTTTTTGCACTGCTTTGCGGTCGCTTCCGAGGGCTTTGATGGCGTCGCGGTTGTTGTGCAGGAGCACCTGCACCGCTAAGTTATGGAGTTGGCCGATGTTGTCCTGTGGGTTATTGGGGTTCACCACAGCCTTTACCGGGCGGCCTGTGGAGGTACTGAACGGAACGAGCCTTTTGCCCGTAGCCTGCCCGCTTGCCACGTCGCGGATGGGGTAAAAACCAGCGGGGATCACTTGCTCCTCCATGCCGAGGGCTTTGGCTTCGCTGGCATCTACGGTATAGTCGGCAGTGAGCGGAAAATATTGACCGAAGTATCCGCTGGCCTCATCGCCCTGATCAAATTGAAGGGCGTAGCGAGCATCGTAATTCAGGGCCGATGCGCCCCAGCCGATCCAGATGCAGTTGCTGAAACTATACATACAACCCTTTTGTGTGGATGTGCCGAAGTGGATTATGATGCGATTAGCGGCGGGGATGGCAGGTGCTGTTTTTTCTATAGGCTGCTCGATGGCCAGGTCTTCGGTTTTGGTGCAGGAAAACATTGCGGCGCAAAGTGCTAAGGTGGTCAGGGTTGCGGAGATGATGCGATTTTTCATAACGTGAAAGTAAGGTGACTGTGAGGTGTTAGTTTGCCTACTCTGTTTTGCGGATTTTCGGCTTGTTCCGATGTTGTTGTTCAGCGCCGCTGTTGTTGTGCGGCTTTGAACATCTATCGGGGAGCGGCAGAAATCTTACCCTCGGTCAGAAAAATTTTTTGAAAAAGAACATTGTTGATTTGAAGTTGATTTGATTTTTGTTGATTCGTTGATTTGAGGTGAAGCGTACACGCTACGAGGGCCAAATCAACGAATCAACAATCCATCAAATCAACAGATGGATTTGACTTTTTATTGATTCGTTGATTTGAGGCGAAGCGTACACGCTACGAGGGCCAAATCAACGAATCAACAATCCATCAAATCAACAGATGGATTTGACATGCTGCTGCCCTTCTTTAGACCGCCTGATGTGGATCATCATCAAACATGACTATCCTCATCAGGAGCCAATATTTTCCGACGCTACATTTGCATATTAAAAGAGTTGAAACTCTTATTTTATTTTTCATTAACTAACTACAACTATGTTCGGAAAAACAACGCTAAGTACAGTACTCGTTCTGCTAGCCCTTTTTGCCTGTACCTCAAAAAAAGAGGCCGATACTGCAGCAAAAAACTCCCCCTCACCTTCCGAAGCTGCCGCGCCTCAAGCGGAAGTTCACGGCGCAGAAATAAAAACCGTGGAACTGACCAACCCGCTGAACAAGGAATGGGTGACTGCCGGTAAAGCCATATACGAAACCAAGTGTCTTGCCTGTCACAAACTGACGGATGAAAAATTAGTAGGGCCAGGCTGGCATGGGATCACCAAAAAGCGCGAACCTGTATGGATTATGAATATGATCACAAACGTGGAGATGATGTTGGAAAAAGATGCCGAGGCCCAGAAACTATTGGAACAATGCTTGGTGCGCATGCCCAACCAGAACGTGTCCCAGGAGGATGCAAGAAAACTTTTGGAACTTATGCGCTCGAACGACGGCGAAAAATAAATCATTTTTTCATCCCCATCAATGAAGAAGTCTTGCCCATGTTTTTGCCCTGAATATGGGCTTAGGCTCTATTCACCATTTTTACATACCATTATAATATGAAAAAAAATACCCTTTTGCTGCTTTTGTTGGCAGCCGTTGCATTGCCAGTAGCATTGTACACACCGGGCTGCAAGCCCCAAAACCCCATGACTGCCGTGGAAGGCGATGCGGCCATAAAGGCTTATGTGCCTCCGGGCAAATTTGACGAGTTTTACAACATCGTATCGGGAGGCTTTAATGGCCAGGTCAGCGTGTATGGCTTGCCTTCAGGCCGTTTATTCCGCATTATCCCGGTATTCTCCCTCAACCCGGAAAGTGGTTACGGTTTTAGCGAGGAAACCAAGCCCATGCTCAACACCTCGCACGGTTTTGTACCCTGGGATGATTCCCACCACATCGCGCTCAGCACGACCAACGGCGAACATGACGGCCGTTGGGCCTTCGTAAATGGCAACAACACACCACGCGTTGCCCGTATTGACCTCAGCACCTTCCGGACCATGGAAATCATTGAAATCCCCAACAGTTCGGGCAACCACTCTTCGCCATTCCTGACGGAAAACTCCGAATATGCCGTGGCAGGCACCCGTTTCTCCTACCCTTTGGACAACCAGGCCACCAACCCCGATGTGGCCATCAATACCTACAAGCAAAATTTCAAAGGCACGGTATCCTTTATCGGAATCAATAAAGAGACCGGCCGCATGGGCATTGACTTTCAGGTATTGCTGCCAGGGGTGAATTTTGACCTGGCCCGTTGTGGCCGCGGGCCTTCCCATGATTGGTTTTTCTTCTCCTGTTACAATACGGAGCAGGCCAGCACACTTTTGGAGGTAAATGCCTCGCAAAAGGACAAAGACTTTGTAATGGCCGTCAATTGGAAAAAATGTGCCGAATACGCCAAGGCGGGAAAGGGGCAAAAATCAAAGGTTCGCTATGCACACAATGTGTATAACGAAAAAACACACAGCGCCACATCCACCATAGAGACGGAGACCATCGTGCTGGATCCCAAGGAGTTGAAGGATATCGTTTACTTCATGCCTTGCCCAAAATCACCACACGGCTGTGATGTTGATCCGACCGGCGAGTACATTTGCGGCTCCGGCAAATTGGCTGCGGTCATTCCAGTGTTTTCATACAGCAAGATACAAAAAGCCATCGCAGACAAAAATTTTGAAACCGAATACGAGGGCATCCCTGTCCTGAAATATGACGCTGTATTGCACGGGGAAGTGAAAAAACCCGGACTTGGCCCGCTCCACACCGAGTTTGATGGCAAAGGCTTTGCCTATACCTCTTTCTTTGTTTCTTCCGAAATCGTGAAGTGGAACATCGAAAAACTCGAGGTTGTGGATCGTGTGCCAACCTACTATTCCATTGGCCACTTGTGCATACCCGGAGGCCCTACCCGCAAACCGCACGGCAAATATGTGATCGCTTACAATAAAATCACCAAAGATCGCTACCTGCCCACCGGGCCTGAACTGACCCAGTCCGCGCAACTGTACGACATCAGTGGTGATAAAATGAAACTGCTGTTGGACTTCCCGACAACCGGCGAACCGCACTATGCGGAGGCCATTCCGGCGAGCATGTTGCAGCCCAAGTCGGTCAAGTTTTTCAAGATCGAAGAAAACAGCCATCCGTATGTAGCCAAGGGCGAAAAAGAGGCCAAGGTTTTCCGCGAGGGCAACAAAGTGCATGTGTTGATGACTTCTATCCGTTCACACTTTACACCTGACAACATTGAAGGGGTAAAATTGGGAGATGAGGTCTATTTCCACGTCACCAATTTAGAGCAAGATTGGGATGTGCCGCACGGCTTTGCCGTAAAAGGTGCCAATAACGCCGAGACACTTATCATGCCCGGCGAAACCTGCACCCTCAAATGGGTACCAGACCGCGTAGGGGTGTTTCCCATCTATTGCACAGACTTCTGCTCGGCACTGCACCAGGAAATGCAAGGATACGTCCGCGTATCGCCACGGGGTTCAAGCATACCACTTGCTTTCAGCACGGGCAACAAAGCAGAACCCACCGGTGAAACGAAATAAGCATTGCGGCTAATTGACAAGCCTTGGTCTTGGGAAAGGAGTGCCTTGTAAGCGATTACAGTTTTTTGAGGCAAAATTGCTTACAAGGCAGCTTCCTCCCGGGCTAATGCTCAAAACCCTACACATTATGACACTTAGCAAAACGACCCGCATCCTTGTGGGCATAGGCAGCCTATTGCTGCTCATCACCTTTTTTGTGCCGCTTTGGCAAATTATGCTTTGGGCGCCCCAATATCCTGAGGGTTTGACCATGAAAATTTGGCATAGCAAGCTCAGTGGAAATGTGGACATCATAAATGGCCTAAACCACTATATCGGCATGAAGCACATTGGTGTAGAAATGTTTCCCGAATTCAAGTACATCGGCCCGCTATTGGGGTTTTTGATGCTGGTTGGATTGGCCTCGGCGGCATTGGGCAGTGTGCGCCTGTTGTTTTTCTTCACATTGTTGTCCTACCTGTATGGCATTGCCGCGCTCTGGGATTTTTGGGCCTGGGGCTATGACTATGGCCACAACCTTGACCCCAATGCAGCCATCAAAGTGCCGGGCATGGCCTATCAGCCACCCCTGATCGGGTACAAAAACCTGCTCAATTTTACTTCGTTCTCCGGCCCGGACATAGGGGCATGGATCATCATCCTGGTGTGTGCAATGGCCACCGTTTTATGGTGGTGGGAATTTTTTAAACACCGTAAAACCAAACGAATGACAGGCAATGCGACTCTTTTGATCGTCCTCATGGCAGCCTTTAATTTTTCGGCTTGCAGCTCCGGCCCCGAGCCTATCCGCTATGGTCAGGACAACTGCCACGCCTGCAAGATGACCCTCACAGACAGGCGTTTTGGCTGCGAAATCGTGACCGAAAAAGGGAAAGTATTCAAGTTTGATGATCTGAATTGCTTAGTGGGGCATATCAAAGAAGGGGGTATCGCCGAAAAAGACATCGCCCAGATTGTGGCCGTTGATTTCAACAAAGCGGGGCAATTTGTGGATGTAAACCAAGCCTTTTTTCTGCAAAGCGAAGCACTCAAAAGCCCCATGCGGGCCGATGTGGCTTGTTTTTCAGTCCAAAATGATCTGGAAAATGTAAAGCATAAAATCGGATCTGGCAAAAACTTGAACTGGTCCGATGTTATATCGCAGTTTTAAAATATTGAAAATGAAGTATTTGCAACTGACCCTGTTGGCCCTGTACAGCATCCAACTTCTTGCATCCCAACTCCACGTCGGCCAAGGAAAGCCATATCTTGACATTCGCGCAGCCTTGATTCATGCAAAGGCGGGTGATACGATTTGGGTACACAGTGGCCGATATGCCGAAGGCAATTTGAGCATTGACAAACCGCTCACGCTCATGGGTATAGGATTTCCGGTGCTGGATGGGCAGCACAATTGCGAAATTTTAACGGTAAATGCCTCTGATGTACAGATTCAAGGCTTTGAGATTCGAAACAGCGGCCAGTTGAGCACCATTGATTTGGCAGGCATCAAGGTGTTATCGGCTGACCGGGTTGCGATCGTGGGCAACCGGCTCATAGATTGCAATTTTGGCATCTACCTTTCCAATACCCATGATTGCCGCGTGGCGAAAAACACCGTGCAGGGCATACTTAAAGAGGAACAAAACAGCGGCAACGGTATTCATCTTTGGAAGGCCTCCCGGGCCATCATTGAAGAAAACCACCTCTCCGGGCACCGCGACGGCATCTATTTTGAATTTGTGACAGACTCTGAAATCCGCTACAACCACAGCGAACAGAACATGCGCTATGGCCTGCATTTTATGTTTTCGCATAATGACCATTACCACCACAACCGCTTTCACCACAATGGCGCAGGTGTGGCCGTCATGTATTCTCGACAAGTACAAATGACCGAAAATGAATTTGGGTACAATTGGGGCAGCAGTGCCTACGGGCTTTTGCTCAAGGACATTTCGGACAGCCATATCTGGAAAAACACTTTTGAGCAAAACTCTGCCGGGGTGTACATGGAAGGTGCCAGCCGAATCACTTTGGAGCAAAACCTGTTTCGCGAAAATGGCTGGGCCTTGCGCGTGCAGGCCAGCTGTGATGCCAATATTATGCGGCAAAACAACTTCTTGGGCAACAGCTTTGATGTATCCACCAATGGCAATTTGGTGCTCAACACTTTCGATGGCAATTACTGGGATCGCTACGAAGGATATGACCTCAATCGCGACGGCATTGGAGATGTGCCCTTTCGGCCCGTCAGCCTGTATGCCGTTGTAGTGGAACGGATGCCTTTTGCCCTCATGCTCATGCGCAGCCTTATGGTCTATTTGATGGACAAAGCAGAAAAGATCATCCCCTCCCTAACCCCCGAACAACTGATGGATCAAAGCCCAGCTATGAAAATGATGGTTTGATTGGAATTATTTTTCACTATTCAACACGCATTTATATGAAAATCAACTTTTTATCTCGCGTTTTATGGGCCATTTTAATCGCCGCATCTCTCGCGCAATGCACAAACACCAACAGTTCAAATCAGGGTGCCACAGCCGAAAGCGCAGCTCCGGCTGCCGGCGGCCAATCCGCCGTACAGGACAATGACTCTCAAAAGGATGTGGTAAAAGTAGCCGTTGGCAGCAAAGACCACACCACACTCGTGACCGCAGTAAAAGCAGCCGAATTGGTGGACGTGTTGTCCAATGCAGGGCCATTTACGGTATTTGCGCCGGTAAACGCCGCTTTTGACAAACTGCCCGCCGGCACCGTGGAGGGCTTGCTCAAGCCAGACAAAAAAGAAACCCTGCAAGATATTTTGCAGTATCACGTCGCAGTTGGCGTATTCAAACCCGATATGTTCCAGGATGGCCAAAAACTCTCCATGGCCAATGGCGGCAGCGTCACGATGGGCGTAAAAGATGGCAAAATCACGGTAAACGGCGCAAGTGTGGTAGCCACAGTGCCAGCAAGCAACGGGATCGTACACGTCATTGATGGCGTATTGCTGCCCCAATAATCAAGTCGTAAAATGCCCAAAAGGCAATAACAAGTTTATTGAAATTATATAAATCTGTTTTCAGGATAATCTGTTGCATATCAGCACATTATCACATTAGCACATTGTACTCATGTTAGAAACGCTTAGCTTATCAAAGTCTTTTGGCAAATTAAAGGCCCTGAACAACGTAAACATAAGCATGAAGGCCGGGCAGTCCGTCTCCCTCATCGGGCCGAACGGCTCAGGGAAGACCACTTTTTTGAAGTGCCTGCTCGGCCTCGTGCTTCCTGATAGCGGCGAAATCCGTCTGGATGGAAAGCCCGTGTTGGGCGAATGGGACTATCGGCGCGATGTTGGCTATATGCCACAGATCGGCCGCTATCCCGACAATATGCGCGTGGGCCAGGTTATTGATATGATCAAGGAAATACGCGGCAACATCCAGCGCACCGATGATGATCTCTTGTGCGCTTACGAGGTGGAAAAGTTTTCCCACAAGGCCATGCGTACCCTTTCCGGTGGCACGCGGCAAAAGGTAAGTGCTTGTTTGGCCTTTTTGTTTGATCCTCTGGTGCTTATCTTAGACGAACCCACGGCTGGCCTTGATCCCATCGCCTCGGAAATATTGAAGGAAAAAGTATTGGCTGAAAAAGCAAAAGGGAAACTGATTTTGCTCACTTCACACATTATGAGCGATTTGGACGAATTGGCCACAGAGGTCGTGTACCTTATCGAGGGCGATGTACAATTCTATGAACCTATTGCACAGTTAAAAACGCGGACGGGTGAAGACAAACTGAATCGGGCACTCGCTCATGTCATGCGCACCCGCAATTAGCATCTTATGCAAAAAATTGTAAAATATGTATTGATTGACATCCTTCAGAACAGGATTGTTATTGCATACACCTTGTTTTTGTTAGCTGTATCGTTCGGATTGTTCAATTTGAGTGGCGACCCTACCAAGGGCTTGGCCAACTTGCTAAACATTGTCTTGATCGTGACGCCTTTGGTGAGCATCGTATTTGCCACCATCCATTTTTACAACGCCTCGGAATTTATCGAATTGTTGGCGGCCCAGCCCATTCAGCGCAGCACCATCATCTGGAGCGAGTTTTGGGGTCTTGCCATTGCACTCAAATTGGCTGTTTTAATCGGATTGGGTATCCCCATCCTGTTGTTTGCCGCCAATACCACAGGCCTGAGTTTGCTTATCGTAGCCGCCGCCCTGTCGGTCACCTTTGTTTCCTTGGCCATTTTGGCCTCCGTGCTCACCCGTGACAAGGCCAAGGGAATAGGTGTGGCCCTGCTTTTGTGGTTTTATTTCGCCTTGTTGTATGATGCCTTTGTGCTTTTCCTCATGTTCGCCTTTGCCGATTATCCCCTGGAAAAGGCCATGTTGGTCGTGGTCGCCTTGAACCCGATTGACCTGGCCCGCGTGGTAGTCATGCTACAAATGGACTTATCAGCACTCATGGGCTACACGGGGGCTTTGTTTCGCGAGTTTTTGGGCACGGGTTGGGGGATAGCCGCAGCCATGGGTATTCTTCTTTTATGGGTAGCGCTACCCATTGCGGGTGCCGTGCGGGTATTTCGGAAGAAGGATTTGTGAATGATTTTTGGTAAAAACTTAGGCGCATCACTATTGTTATGCAGGTTTCCGGTATGTTGTTCACAAATTTCCTGCAGATTTTCGCAGAACAGGTAATCGGCTTGGCCTTCCGACTGACCTTTGCCAAGAATCAAGAATGTTGCCCTTGATTGGTACAATGAAAAGAGTGCGCAGGTAGCACAGGGCTACGAATCAAGGCCTATCTAATGTCATTCAGGTGGATGCTTCCCAACTTCAGATAGTACCTTCCTTAAATTTTGCAATTCTTTGCGATTCATTT
Source organism: uncultured Saprospiraceae bacterium (assembly GCA_964539805.1). Taxonomy (GTDB): domain Bacteria; phylum Bacteroidota; class Bacteroidia; order Chitinophagales; family Saprospiraceae; genus M3007. Next base: position 18,165 of record CAZIKN010000032.1, read on the forward strand.
TTAAAACGTCCACAGTAGCGCGGCCCGTAGGCGTTGTACCCATTACTTCAATTACGTCTGCCGTCCATAAAAAGTTATGCTCCCAAATTTGTTGCCTTGGATGAAAAAGAGAGGCTGCGTCGCCTGTAACAGGGTCAATACCTGTTATTTTATCGTATTTGTGGTTATTGCAACCCTGACACGACAGGGCTAAATTGGATTCATTCGTCAAACCACCCTTGCTTTGTGAAACAATATGCTCCATCACAAAAGGCTGGGAGGATATGTCTGCCGGGCTTTTGCAATATTCGCATCGGCCTTTAGCACGATTGAATACGAAGGTTTTTAATTTTTTAAGCGACATCAATTTCCAAAGGCTTGAGTCCTAAGCTTGCCATTAAATCATGTAATGGTTGATTCCGCAGTTTGGCTAATGCTGCTAGTGCCAAAAGGCGGTTTACATCGTGTTGCTCAATCTGCGCCGTCAACGCTAAAAGGTCAGCGTGCTCTTGTTCTGATAGTTGCATTAATTCTTTTTTATTGCGCAAAATATCATATTTCCCTTGTATTTCTTCCGGTGTTTTTGTATAAATCTTATGTAATAAAGCCGTTTCCTCTGCTGATAAAACATGTGGTATTTTTTGTTTACGCACGTCAAACACTTCCCTTATTAGGTCATCCAATTGTACAACCGTCAGGCTGGTCAATGCCTGATAAATCGTCTCTAAAGATGGTTTAGAAGCAGTCATAATAATAGTGATGATAAATTAGTCCACAAAGTTAAGCATTTATTTTTTTGTTGGACCTTATAAAATGATCTGTGATTTTTTGCAGTTGTGGCGGCGAGTGGTAAACTTTTACCCTAAAAAAGATGCACCTGCCCACTATTTCCACATATTGGCTAACTTTGCCATATCAATCGCCCAACAGCCCTGTCATGTCCGATCTCGCCCAACGCATCATCGCCCAAAACAAACAAACCCGTGACAAAACCATTGACCTCGGCAACTGCGGCCTCAGTGCGCTGCCAGAGGAGGCTTTGGATTGTGTGTGGGTGGAGCGCTTGATTTGATCGGATACGTGGTGTGAGTCCCCTCTTTCACAAAACCTTCAAAAGCCTTGTATGCCAGTCCTGATAGGCTGCGGCATATAAAGGTTCCAATGATGCTTCCGGGTTTATGGTTGCGGCGGGGCGTATGCCATCAAGGGCTTCTTCTATGGATTTGTAGGCGCCTGTGGCCACACCGGATGCCCTTGCTGCCCCGACAGCGCCTGTGCTTTCCACCAATTGGATAGGAGTGTCAACCAAAGTGGCCACGGTATTGGCAAAAATTCGGGATTGGAAAAGGTTGTCGTTGCCAACGCGCAGCACATTGATTTTCAGCCCTATATCTTTCAGGATTTGTACGCCATAAGCAAATGAAAAAGCGATGCCTTCCAGGGCTGCACGGTACAGGTGCGCGCGGCTGTGACGGTTAAACTGAAGGTTCAGGAAATGGGCGCCAGGGTTTTGGTCGCCCAGCATACGCTCGGCGCCATTGCCAAAGGGCAGTATCCTAAGCCCGTCAGCGCCAATGGGGATAGTTGCTGCCAATTGTTCCATTTCCGGGTAGCCTATGCGCTCATTGGCGATATGGTGTTTGATCCAACGGTACTGGCTGCCCGCGCCGTTGATACAGAGCAAAGCCCCTATCCGGGGATTTTCAGCACTGTGGTTGACATGCGCAAAGGCGTTGATGCGCGATTGGGGATCGCATACAGCCTGGTCAAAAATGCCATAAACCACGCCTGAAGTGCCTCCTGAGGCAGCCACTTCGCCCGGCTTAGTTACCCCGAGCGCCAGGGCATTGTTGGGTTGATCCCCGGCGCGGTAACTGACCTGCACTCCCGTGTGCAGGCCGGTCATTTCGGCGGCTTCAGGGCTAAGGTAGCCTTGTGGCGCAAAAACGGGTGTGATATCGGGCAACAAATCTGGGTCGAGACCATAGTGCTCAAGCACTTTCTGCGCTACGGTATTGGCCTTAAAATCCCAAAAAATGCCCTCCGAAAGCCCGGTCACCGTGCTGAGCGGCTGTCCGGTGAGCCGCATGGCAATATAATCGCCGGGGAGCATGATTTTATGGATACGCGCAAAAATATCTGGTTCATGGTCTTTGATCCACTTTAGTTTGGAAGCGGTAAAATTGCCGGGCGAATTGAGCAGGGAACCTAAGCAATAATCATCACCCAAAGCCTGAAAGGCAGCCCGACCAATATCCACGGCCCTGCTGTCGCACCATATAATAGCCGGCCTTAATACCTCAAGGTGTTTATCCACTACCACCAAGCCATGCATCTGATAGGCGATACCAATGGCCTGTATGTCCGTTTTTTTTATGCCTGAGGCATGGATCAGGCGTTTGGTGAGCAGGCACAGGTTTTCCCACCAAAGTTCGGGCTCCTGCTCCGCCCAGCCTGCTTGCTGGGCTATCATGTCCATCTCCCTGTCAGGATAGGATTGTACCAGCACTACTTTGTGCGTAGTCGCTTCCACAAGGGCTGCCTTTATGGAAGAGGAGCCGAGGTCATAGCCGAGTAAATACATGGGGAATGTGATAATGTATAAGAATGTGATAATGTGATAATTTGGGGAATGTGATAATGGCTGATGGGGGTATAACACCATGCAAGGACAAAATCAAGGCGTAAAGTAAATACAGGGAATACAAAGTAAAATGCCCAATTTTGCATAAAATTTCCAATAGGCTTGCATTCTTTAAAATTCCGTTAAATAGTAATACTATTAAACAAAATAGTCCGCCCTATGTTTTAAGATGGAAATAACACATGAACAACCCACGCTAAGATGGCTGAAAGCACAGTAACTCCTTCATTAACACCTATGGGCCGACTGATGCGCTTATTGCGGCAGTATCGGCGCGAAATAAGATATATCTTGCTCTATGCAATAGTAGCAGGTCTGATCAGCCTTTCGCTGCCCTTGGGCGTTCAGGCCATTATTGGTTTGATTGCCGGGGGCAGCATTTCCGCATCTTGGGGCATATTGGTACTGATTGTCATTGTGGGTGCACTTTTGGCCGGGGTACTCCGCTTCATGCAGTTGTCCATAATGGAATACCTTCAAAGGAAGTTGTTTGTGGATGCGGCTATGGATTTCGCCCTTCGTATTCCGCGCCTGAATTTGGAACTGCTGCGCAAGGAGCATTTGCCCGAATTGGTCAACCGTTTTTTTGACACCATGAACCTCCAAAAAGGGCTGCCCAAATTACTGATTGAGGGTACTACGGCAGGCATTTCGGTCATTTTTAGCCTGACCTTGTTATCCTTTTACCATCCCAGTTTTGTATCTTTCTCTTTATTGCTCATTTTTATCTTGGGTGTTTTGTTTTATTGGACGGGGCCGCGAGGCCTGCAGACCAGTCTGACAGAATCCAAGTACAAATACCGGCTGGCCTATTGGCTGGAAGAGCTTGGGCGCGTAGCGGCCACTTTTAAGTTGGCAGGCGACAATCGTTTTCCGGTGTTAAAAGCAGATGACCTGACGGCCCATTACCTTGATGCACGCGCCAAGCACTGGCGTATTTTGCAGAGCCAGTTTTTTGGCGGCCTGATGTTTCGCGTATTGACCTTAGGCGGTTTTTTGATCCTTGGCAGTCTTTTGGTTATGGAAAACGAACTAAATATTGGCCAATTTGTCGCCTCCGAAATATTGGTTTTGTTTGTCATTGACTCCATTGAAAAACTGATCCTCTTGCATGAAACGGCCTATGATGTGCTCACGGCAACCGAAAAATTGGGGCAAGTGACGGATTTGCCCATTGAAGCAGAGGGCGGTATCCGCACAGAGGAAATCTGCCATGGCGAACCATTGAGCATCGAGTTGCGCAACTTGAGTTATCAATATGACGATGGAGACCATCCGATATTGAGCAATATCAACTTGATGATCAATCCGGGCGATCGTATTGCTGTCACCGGCTACACCGGCGCTGGCAAAAGCACGCTGATGCAAATCCTGTCCGCCATTAAAAGAGAATACACCGGCACCTTGTTGTTCAACAACCTGCCCGCACAAAACCTCGATGTGCGCAGCTTGCGCAACCATATAGGTGATTTTTCTTCACAGGAAGATATTTTTAAGGGTTCTTTGTTGGAAAACATCACCTTGGGCAGTGAAAAAGTGAGCGTCCAGCAAGCACTCATCGCTTGCAATGAGGTTGGCTTAAGTGATGCCATAAACGAAATGCCCAATGGGCTGGAAACCGAAGTGCTGCCCGGCGGGCGCAATTTGCCCGGTGGCTTTATCAGTAAATTGCTCAATGCCCGGGCTATTGTGACCAAGCCCAAATTCCTTGCACTGGAAGAGCCTTTGGTCAACCTCAATTTCCGTGACCGCCTGCGTATCGCCCAATTGTTGACGGACAAAAGCAGGCCCTGGACATTGGTGTGTTCCACGGAAGATCCCCTGCTGGCATCCATGTGTGATCGGGTATTGGTGCTGCACCATGGCGAAATTGTTTTTGATGGCAAATTTGACGACCTCCAAAAAACAGAACACGGAAACAAGATTTTCAGGTTTAACCTGCCTGAGTAGTTGACATAATGTCATTTTTAAAAAATAAAAAATCAACATACCTAAAATGCTCAATATCACAGATAACGAACTCCATTGTGGTAAAGACTTAGAAAAGTTAGCCTCTTTTGAGCGCGTAAATTTGTCGCCCTGGCATTTGTCCTTTCGGAACCTGCTTTTACTGCTGCTCGGATTGTTTCTGATTTTTATGTTCCTGCCCTGGACACAAAACATACGCGCCAACGGCAAACTGACCGCGCTACAGCCGGAGCAGCGCCCACAAACCATTCCGTCCACCATCGCCGGGCGCCTTGAAAAGTGGTATGTGAGAGAGGGCCAATTTGTCAAAAAAGGAGATACCATCGTTTTTTTGTCCGAGGTAAAAACGGATTATTTTGATCCCCAATTGGTAGAACGCGTTGGCAATCAGGTAGAAGCGAAAAAAAGCAGCGTTCAGTCCTATTCGGGAAAAATAGGTGCGCTGGAAAACCAAATTTCGGCCATGCAACGCGAATTGGTCAGCAAAATCGGTCAATTGGAAAACAAGGTAGAACAAAAAAGCCTCAAAATTATCAGTGATAGCATTGGGATCATACAGGCCGAAAATGACATCAAAATAGCCCAGCGCCAGTTTGAGGCCATGAAACCGCTGTATGAAAAAGGCTACGAGCCACTGACCAAATTCGAGGAACGCCGCCTGAAATTGGTGGATGCCCAAACCAAATTGGTAAAGGCCCGAAATGACCTTGACATCAGCCGAAATGAATACCGCAATGCCAAACTGGAGCTTACCCTGACCCGCAATGAGTACGCAAACAAAATCGCTAAATCAGAAAGTGACAAGTTTTCCAGTATGTCGGACAAGTTTGAAGCTGAGGCCGCGGTCAACAAGCTCCAGATCGAACGCGAGAGCTACCGCAGGCGCTCCGCTTTCTACTATATTACCGCCCCTCAAGATGGTTATGTGGTCAAAGCCATAGAAGCCGGTATCGGGGAATACATCAAAGAAGGAGAAGCCATTGTGACAATTCTGTCGGACAGCACCAAATTGGCCGTTGAAATGTATGTAAAACCTATTGACGTCCCTTTGCTTTCCGTAGGCCGCATCGTCCGCTTCCAGTTTGACGGTTGGCCGGCCTTCTTTTTCAGCGGTTGGCCCGGCTTGTCCTTTGGCACCTACCCCGGTCATGTGGTCGCTATTGACCGCAACATTAGTGCCAACGGAAAATTTCGTGTGCTGGTAGCTCCGACCGGCGATGACCACCCCTGGCCAGAGGCGCTCCGGGTTGGTGGCGGTGCCCATGGCATAGCCCTGTTAAACAATGTTCCACTTTGGTATGAGCTCTGGCGAATGCTTAACGGTTTCCCGCCGGATATGTATAAGGATGTGGCCGATGCCGAAATGAAAGAGGACAAAAAAGAAGATACTAAAGAGGAAAAATAAGGAACTCAGCAAAAATGATGATGAAGTCAGCAATATTAGTTTTGGTATTTTGTGGGTTGGCAATCGTGACCATACAAGGGCAAAGCACTTACGCCTGGCCCGACCTGAGGGGCGAAGTATTGAATATGCACCCCGCAGCCCGACAGGCGGATCTGTTCCGCGAATCGGCCCGCGCTGCCTTGTTCCGTGCCAAGGGCGGGTTTGATTTGAAGGCTTACACCGATTTTAACAGCAAAAATTTCAATAGAAAAAATTATTTCCAACATACCGAAGGCGGCCTGAAATTGCCCACCTGGTATGGCCTTGAACTTAAAACAGCCTACAATTATGCCAATGGCGATTTCCTGAACCCTGAAGATGCCTTGCCACGTAACGGACAGGCGGTTTTCGGCTTTAACTGGACCTTGGGGCAAGGGCTTTTTATTGATGAGCGCCGGGCTGGTCTTTTTGAAGCGAGAGCAGGCCTCCAAATGGGCGACGCCGAGCGCGCGGCCCTGCTCAACGATCTGGTCTTTGATGCTGCCAAAACGTATTGGTCATGGGCAGCCGCCGACAATGCCGTGCGTGTCATATCGGCCTCCCTGGCTCAAAACCGCATTCGCCATGAAGCCCTCAGGGAAAGTTTCAAACAAGGGGAAAGAGCAGCTATTGATACAGTAGAAACCTTTATCCAATTGCAAAATCGTCAGTTGGACCTCAATTTCTCCACGGTGGAACGCACGGGTTTAGGATTTATCCTGGCCAATTACCGATGGGATGCCAACGGCAACAGTTTAGCACTCAACACAGACCAGACCGCTCCAGACTTGTTGCTTACTGAACCGCTCTCCACTTTTACCCCTGAAGCCGTCGCAGCTTTGGTGCAAAAAGCATCGGTTGAACACCCGGGTATGCAGTTGTACAGTGCCAAATTGAACATGCTCGACGTGGAGCGCCGCCTCAAAACCGAAAAACGAAAACCCGTTGTTGACCTCAATTACAATATCCTCGGCTCCGGATGGAGCTTTTTCCCAACGGCCACCGCAGATGGCGGTGGAGTCGGGGTATTGGCCCGGGACATCAAATGGGGCATTAATTTCAGCCTGCCCATCCCCAACCGCAAAGCGCGCGGCGACCTGCAAATCACACAAATCAAAATCGCTCAAAACCAAATAGCGCGTACCACCAAACGCCAGGAAATAGAAGGGAAAATACGACAATATGCTGCCGAAATGAATACCTTGTCGGCTCAAATTGAACTTTACCGAAACATCGTAGCCAATTACAGGGCTTTGTTGGATGCGGAATCAGACAAATTCACCTACGGCGAAAGCTCGGTGTTCCTCATCAACACCCGCGAACAACGCTGGTTGGATGCCCAACTGAAATACCTGAAATTGGTCAGTGAATACCGCAAAGCGGAAGCGGGTTTGTTGTGGGCCACTGGCGGGTGGTAATGTAAGGATGAAGTATGAGGAATGAAGAGTGATCTGAGTGGTTTTGAACGGCATATCTTTACAAATAAAGAAAATCGGAACTACTTTCCAAGGCATCAAAATGTAGCGTAAGTTGAACCACAAAAGACACAAAAGGACACATAAGGTACACGTTACGTTTTTTGGTGCCCTTTTGTGTCTTTTGTGGTTCAATAATATGCTTAACTCCGCTTTGTGGTGTATAGATACATAAAATCAATCCGAGGAAACATCAACCCAAAATTTCTACAAACATGAATCATGTAGCCCATTGCCTGCTTTCATTTGACAACGAGGATTTGTTGTTTGGCAATTTCATAGGGGATTTTGTGAAGGGAAAAGACTGGCAACGCTATCCAGAAACCGTTCAACAGGGCATCCTGCTCCACCGGTATATTGATTCGTTCACGGATAATCACCCGGCTACGGACGAAAGCGTGCGGCGTATCCGGAGCTTTGCGGGGCGTTATGCACCACCTATGATTGATGTGCTGTATGACCACCTGCTCTGCCTGTATTGGCCACAGTATGCACCGGATCCTTTTGAGGTTTTTGCACAAAAAACCTATCAATACCTGCAAAATAAGGCTTCATTGATGCCGCCGCCTCTGGACGAACGCCTCCCGCGCATGCTCGCCGCACATTTTTTACATGGCTACACGACACAGGAGGGCATGCATTTTGTCATTGAACGTTTCAGCCGCCGCCTGCCCGCTACAGTGGACTCGGCGGGGCTTATACGTTACTTTTTTGACCACTTGGATGATTTTAGTGCTGATTTTCATCGTTTTTTCCCGGATTTGCTACAACATGCACGGGAAAAATCCCAGACATGCTCTTAAATGTGCTTCGCGCCATATTTGATCTCTTCCACCACTTCAGGATTTAAAAGGGTAGAAATGTCGCCGAGGTTAGAGGTATCGCCCTCGGCTATCTTGCGCAGGATGCGGCGCATGATTTTGCCTGAACGGGTTTTGGGCAAACCGGGCACGATCTGTATGATGTCCGGCTTGGCAATAGGGCCAATCTCTTTGGTGACCACAGCCAAAACCTCTTTTCTGAAATCCTCGGTGTGCTCCACAAGGTGATTGGTAATAACATAGGCATAAATACCTTGCCCCTTGATGTCGTGCGGATAACCCACCACGGCGCTTTCCACGATGTTTTCGTGCTTGTTTATGGCATCTTCTACCTCAGCGGTGCCAATGCGGTGCCCACTTACATTGATCACATCGTCCACCCGACCGATGATGCGGTAGTAGCCGTCATGGTCACGGCGAACACCGTCGCCGGTGAAATACAGGTTTTTGAAGGTGGCGAAATAATTGGTGCGGCAGCGTTCGTGATCACCCCAGGTGGTGCGCAGGATACTGGGCCAGGGGTATTTGATGCAGAGCATGCCTTCCACGTCATTTCCCTCCAATTCCTTGCCGTTGGCATCCACCAAAACAGGCTGTATGCCGGGCATGGGCAAGGTGGCAAAACAAGGTTTGGTAGGAGTGATGCCCGCTAATGGGGTGATCATGATGCCGCCCGTTTCGGTTTGCCACCAGGTATCCACAATGGGGCATCGCTTTTTGCCGATGCGCTCGTTGTACCAGTTCCAGGCTTCCTCATTGATGGGCTCGCCCACGGTGCCCAACACCCGCAAGGAGGGCATACGACGGCCTTTGACAAAGCGGTCACCAGCAGCCATCAAGGCGCGGATAGCCGTGGGTGCAGTGTAGAAGATATTGACTTTGTGGCGTTTGATGACATCCCAAAAGCGACCTGCATCAGGGAAAGTCGGCACTCCTTCAAACATCAGGCTGGTGGCACCGCTCAACAAGGGGCCATAAATGATATAGGAGTGGCCGGTAATCCAGCCCACGTCAGCGGTGCACCAATAAACATCGCCCTCATTGTACTGGAATACATTTCGGAAGGTAAATTCGGTATAGACCATATAGCCACCGTGGGTGTGCACCACGCCTTTGGGCTTGCCTGTGGAGCCACTGGTGTAGAGGATAAAAAGCGGGTCTTCCGAATCCATGACCTGCGCCTTGCATGATTTGCGCTTACCCTCAATGATGTCATGCCACCACACATCATGATTGTAGTTCCAGTGCACATGATCGCCTGTGTTTTTGTGCACGATGACGGTCTTGACCGAGTCACATCCCAATGCAAGGGCCTCATCCACAATGGCTTTTACGGGTATGTTCTTGGCACCGCGAGCATTGAAGTCGCTGGTGATCACGGCCACACATTGGGCATCCTTAATCCTGTCCGCCACCGAAACTGCCGAAAAGCCGGCAAATACCACGGAATGTATAGCTCCTATGCGAGCGCAGGCCAGTACGGCAACAGCCAATTCGGGTGTCATAGGCATATAAATGCATACACGATCCCCTTTTTTGATGCCCTGATCTTTCAGCGCATTGGCGAATTGGCACACCTGCTGATACAGTTGCTTGTACGTAATTTTGCGGGGCTTGGCCCTTGGGTCATTGGGTTCCCAGAGTATGGCGGTTTGTTTGGCCCGGGCGGGCAAGTGCCGATCCAGCACATTTTCCGTAATGTTCAGCTTGCCCCCCAAAAACCACTTTACGTTGGGGTCTTTGAAATTCCATTTCAGCACTTGCTTCCACGGTTTTTGCCATTTGAACGAGGCTGCCTGTTCGGCCCAGAAGCCTTCGGGGTCAGCTACAGAACGGGCATAAACTTCATGGTATTGGGTCAAGGATTTTATCTGTAAAGTCATGCGATATGGGTTATTTATGTTATTTTTTATGAGATTTTTGACATTTACCGCATTCTGCGGGGCCTTCGCACCATGATTGAGCAACTGATTGCCGTATCTAAGGCTTCCTAAGTCAAAGCCGCCTTTTTGGTCTGCCACGCTTCCCCTATTTCTCCCAATACGCTTATATCCTCAATGGTGGACGGTGCCTGATAGGGTTTGTTATCAGCAATGCAGCGCATGATGCGGCGCAATATCTTTCCACTCCTCGTTTTGGGCAGTCGTTGTACCGTAATGGCTTGTTTAAAACAGGCAATCGGCCCAATTTTGTCGCGGATCATGGCGGCTAATTCTTGGCTGAGCGCTTCGTCACTGAGATCAATACCACTTTTAAGCACCACAAAACCAACGGGAACCTGGCCTTTTAGGGCATCTTCCACGCCAATGACGGCACATTCAGCCACGGACGTATGTGCCGCGACGATTTCTTCCATCTCGGCAGTGCTCAGGCGGTGCCCGGCTACATTGATCACGTCGTCTATGCGGCCGGTGATAAAGACATAAGCATCTTCATTGATGTAGCCTCCGTCACCTGTGAAGTAATATCCGGGGAACATATCGAGGTAGCCTGCGCGAAAGCGCTCGGGGTTTTGCCACAAAGTGGGCAGGCAGCCCGGGGGCAAGGGCAGCTTAACCACCACTGCACCTTCCTCATTGGCCTTGCAAGGTTCATGTGTTTCCGCATGCAGTACCTGTACATCAAATCCCGGTACGGGTTTGCCTGCCGAGCCCGGCACTACGGGCATCAGGCCGAGGCCTGCCGGATTGGCCAGCATGGGCCAGCCGCTTTCGGTTTGCCACCAGTGGTCAATGACCGGAATGCCCAGCAGGTTTTCCGCCCAGTTCAGGGTGGCCACGTCACAGCGCTCACCCGCTAAGAACAGGTATTTAAGGCTTGAAACATCGTATTTTTTGAACAATTCCCCATCGGGATCTTCTTTTTTAATGGCCCTAAAACCAGTGGGTGCTGTAAACAAAACCTTCACCTTATGTTGTTCCACAACACGCCAAAAGGCACCGGCGTCGGGTGTCCGAATAGGTTTGCCCTCATATAAAATGGTGGTACAGCCGCTTATTAGCGGTGCATATACGATATAGGAATGGCCTACCACCCAGCCCACATCACTGGCTGCCCAAAATACATCCTCGGGTTGAGCATCGTAAATGGTCTGCATGGAAAAACGCAGGGCCACGGCATGGCCGCCATTGTCGCGTACAATCCCTTTGGGTTTGCCTGTGGTGCCACTGGTGTATAGGATATAGAGTGGGTCTGTTGCTGCAAGTGGTTGACAATCAGTATTTTTGCCAAATTTCTCTAAACTTTCGGCCCAATCGTGATATGAGGCATCGGGCAGGTTTGCGGGTTTTAGGCCCCTTTGCCAAACCAATACCCGGGATACTTTGTGCGTGGCTTCTGCTAACGCTGCCTGCACCAAGGGCAAATAAGGGATAATTTTGTCTATTTCAATGCCTACGCTGGCGGTGAGCAACAATTTAGGTTCGGCATCATCAATCCGCATGGCCAATTCGTGTGCCGCAAATCCGCCAAAAACAACCGAGTGCACGGCACCTATGCGCGCGCAGGCCAGCATGGCAATGGCTGCCTGCGGTATCATGGGCATATAGAGGATAACCCTGTCTCCTTTGCTTACACCATAATGTTGCAACAGGCCCGCAAAACGACTTACTTCGTCTAACAATTCCTGATAAGTGTAGCGTATCACGGTTTCGGTCACCGGTGAATCATAAATGAGGGCGATCTGATTGCCCCGCCCATTCAGCACATGATGATCCAAAGCCAGGTAACAGGTGTTCAGTTCTCCATCAGCAAACCAGCGGTAAAAGCCCTGCTCGTCCTGGGAGAGTATATTTTGTGGAGGGGTAAACCATGCCAATTTGCCCGCTTGCTCCGCCCAAAAAGCTTCGGGTGCTGCAAGTGATCGGGCATATAAATCCCCATAGTTAAGCTTAGCCATAAGCAATGATTTCGGTGATGGTTTGGACTAATTCATCGTTGTCAAATGGTTTTACAAGATAATACTCTGCACCGCTGGCATAGCCGCTTGCTTTGTCCCTTTGGGTACCTTTGGCCGTAAGGAATACCATCTTGACATGGTCATGTTGGGCCTTGTTCCTGATCTGTCGGGCTACTTCAAAGCCATCAATGCCCGGCATCATAACATCCAATATGATCAGGTTAGGCTGGAAGGAATCCGCCAGTTCCAATGCTTCTTCGCCATTGTAGGCCTTGGCTATGGTATAGCCCTTTCGTTCCATTAAAAAGGACAGGGCCATTACAATGTTGGGCTCGTCATCAACAATGAGTATTTTAGTTGTGGTATTCATGTCCGCTGTGGTACTGCGAATGATCTATTTTGCTTTAACAGGTAAAGTTGTTGCGGCAAAATTGATTTATGTCAAAAATATCTTTTTCTTTGGCAAAAAAGCATTTTGCCGTATAAATATTAGGCGCTGCGAAGGTTTTTCAAAAAATATTCTCGGTCAATGATCTTGGTCACCCGCGTTGGTGACGCAGGGCAACAGGACTTCAAAACAGGCTCCTTTGCCCACATTGCTTTCTACCCTGATACTTCCCCCATGTTGCTCCACGATGTTTTTGGTGATAAACAGCCCCAGGCCGGTACCTTTTGGCTTGCCTGTTTCGGGGCTATGCACCTGCGTAAATTTTTCAAAGATCATGCGTTGTGCTGCTGGCGTGATACCGGGGCCATTATCCATTACCTTGAGCGAAAGTTGAGCATTTCGCCTTTCCAATGTCATTTGTACCAGTCCGTTTTCCGTAGGGCAAAATTTGAGGGCATTGGAAAGCAAATTTACCACCACTTGCACTAAGCGATCGCGATCGCCCTGTATAACACATGAAGCATCGGGTGATATTTTCATCAAAATCTGGATATTTCTTTCTGCAAAGAGCTGCGCCATGCCGGCCGTGACGTCCCGAAGCAGCCGGGGCATGTCCACATTTTCCCTCTGCATGGGGGCCGCTTCGCTCTGTATCTTTTCAAGGTCTAATACCTGATTGATGAGGCGGCTGATGCGCTCGCTTTCACTGACCAAAATATGCAAATACTCGCGTTGCTGCTCAGGGCTTAACTCATCGGAGTAGTCCAGGATGATTTTGGACAAAGCGCGTATGCTGGTTACGGGTGTTCTCAGCTCATGCGTAACCGTGGTGATAAAGTCGGCTTTCATACGATCCAGCATTTTCAGCTGTTCGTTGGCATCCGTAAGTTGCAGGGCTAAGGCGTTGAGCTCGGCATTTTTGGCCTCCATCATTTTGCCATGCTCAACGGCCTCGCGGGTTTGGTCCAAAATGCGCATAATCTCATCTAATGAAATGGCCTCTTCTTTCACCACACTGTTCATCACCAATCGGGCAGATGCAGCACCGATGGCCCCGGCCAGATGGGTCTCCACGAAGTTGACCAGATCGGCCTGTGCCATTTTTTGCTCAATGGGGTTAATGCCCGTTGCGTTTTTATACTCTTCAAAAATGGCTTCTGCTCTGCTCTCGCTCAGGTAACGGTTGAGCAAAAAGCGCAATTCCGTTATTTTAGCCTCACGCTTGAGCACATCCGAGTCCTGACCGCTGCTGTACTTGTGAAAGTTGACAAACAGATCAGCCTGCGTCAGGTCAATAGGAGAGGGCTTGGTATTTACCGATACCACCACATATAGCCAGGCATTCAAAACAAGGCTCCAAAAGGCCGCATGGGTAATGGGGTCCAATCCCGTGAGCCCAAACAGCGCATAAGGCCGTAACCACCCGATGCCAAACAGGCCCTCTTCCACAAACGATGCCGGGATGATATGCGCCTGCGCCATACTCGGCAGGGGCAGGCAATAGGCCCAAATAATAAAGCCGACCACCAAGCCTGCAATGGCCCCTTGCCTTGATCCCTGCTTCCAGTACAAACCACCGATCATGGCGGGAGCCAGCTGGGCAGCAGCGGTGAAGGATATAAGTCCCACGGACACCAGGTCATAAGTGCCGCCCACTGTTTTTTGATACAAATAGGCCAAAAAGAGCATAAAAACAATGCTGACCCTGCGTATATCCAATAATCTGGAGGCCCCATCCACAAATTGGTTTCCCCCAAATCGTTTGGTTTTGATCAGTAAAGGCACCACGATGTGGTTGCTGAACATGATGCTCATGGCCGTTGTTTCTACCACAACCATGCTGGTGGCTGCTGAAAAACCACCTATAAATGCCATTAAGGCTAACCAATTCGCGCCTTGTGACAGCGGCAGGCTCAATACATAGGTGTCTGCATTAACACTAGCCCCAAACAACATTTTTCCGGCCAAGGCCACAGGAAAAACAAAGATATTGATCAACAGCAAATACAGTGGGAAAACCCACATCGCTTTGGGTATATGCCCCGGAGTGGTATTTTCCACCACAGCAATGTGAAACTGGCGTGGCAACAATATAATGGCAAACAAGGATAAAAGACAGAGGATATTCCATGAGAAGGCCGTGACACCACTACCCTCAAAAGTGAACAGCCGGGCAGTTTCCGATACGGCCATTGCCCGGCTGAACAAATCTCCAAATCCATTGTAAATGCCAAAGGTGACAAAAACACCAACGGCCATAAAAGCCGCCAACTTTATTATACTTTCAAAAGCAATAGCCGCAACCAATCCTTCATGGCGCTCGTTTGGGTCCAATTTGCGCGTACCGAATACTGCCGTGAACAAAGCCATGGCAATGGTCACCCAAAAGCCGGCATCCAACCAAAAATCCTTAGGTAGCGGCCCAATGCTTTCACCATAATGCGTCAAGGTGTTGATCCCAAATGCAACCGCCTTGAGCTGTATGGAAATGTAGGGCACAATGCCCAAAACGGCGATCACCGTAACCAAGACTGCCAAAGTAGCATTTTTGCCATAACGCGCCGAAATAAAATCTGCAATGCTCGTGATGCGCTGGTTTTTGGAAATCAAAACCATTTTGCGCAATACCATATACCACAAGGGGGCCAACAAGGTAGGCCCGATATATATGGCCAAAAAACTGAGCCCTCCTGTGGTGGCACGCCCAACGGAGCCGAAAAAGGTCCATGCCGTACAGTACACCGCCAATGAAAGCGCGTAAATATAGGGGCTGGAGACAATGCTCTTGCCCTGATCTGCACGTTTGTCCACCCTCCAGGCTATAAGAAAGAGGAGAGAAACATACACCAATGAACATCCGATGATCAGGCTTAGGGCCATGCACTTTTTATTTTCTTGACCGCAAAACAATGAAAGCCACGGCAGCAATCAATGAAAGCCACACAAAAAATAAATAAAAATATAATTTTGGGAAACCCAACAACAACTCGCGTTTGTCCACAATGCTCAAAATGGGATAATTGAACAGGATTAAGAACACCACAAAGGCGATCATCAAATTGCTTTTCTTGCGCTCGGGCATCTGTATTACAGGAATATATGCGTTTGAAGGATCAGCTCCCCACGGTACTCCGTGCGGTTAATGGCTCCTGATGTTGCGTCCAATTTGTAAATCGGGCGAGTCTGATACTCCAGCGTGACTTTGGCATTGTGCCCTGTCACAAAATAGTTCAGGCCCAAACCAAATTGTGTGGAAGGATCTGCCAATCGTTCAAAATCCTTGTGGGTCACGGTAACATAAGGCATAAACGCCGTTCCATTTTTCAACTTGGGCAATTGGTAGCCTGCCTGCACATAAAAGATATTGCCCGTGCCAATGGTGGGTTGTGCATTACCCGCCCCTGCAAAGCTGTTGGTTGAAGTAGTAGGGGTGGCATGCAAATTCAAGATACCGATATTGCGCAGGTAATTGGTCCCGTAATTTAAGTTGTAATAGGTGGCCAATACGCTCAGTGCCGTACCTTTTGCTTTGTTGATGGGCATATCCAGGAACAGGTCGGCACCCAGTGCCCGCTGTGCTTGATAAGTGGAGTCACCGCGGGTAGTTTTGTACAAAGATGCTCCGCCGTGGTTGTACCAGCCCACACCAAGGTTTAACACCTTTTTACCACCCAGATAGGAGCCTACATAGAAGGGCAATTTGTTGCTTTCCTTATCCCAGAACATCCAGTTTACATAACCCGCTGTAGCCCAGTTTTCATTCAGGACATGGTTGGCTACGCCATTTTTGGGTATGGCTGCAGGTGTGGCACCATTGGCAAAAGGTTTGTTCAGCGCCACGCGGTAATCGAGGCGGCCCAACTGGCCTTTGGCATAAAAACCAAACTGGCGGGCAAATTGGTCTGTGGTTTCAATGTTGGACCAGTTGAAAATGGGCGCGTCAAGCGTCATAAAGTTCAAGGTAGAATGGCTGCTAAGGCGAGATACTCCATTCCAGTAGTGCAGGCCGGCACCCAGGTAAAGTTTGTCCTTTGCTATCTCGAACTCTGTCCAAAGGTCATGCATGAACAGTGCAGGTTTTTTGCCCTGATTGCTCAGAGTACCTGTGCCATTTGGTCCGTTTGGCGGAGTGGCCCCCCCGATAAAGCTCTGGTTGTTGATACCCCAGTGCGTCAGGATGAGGGCGCGTGGCGAAATTTGTGCATAAGCCAAAAAACGCGAGCGGCGCAGCGCCAGATCGGTGCTCCAGCTGCCTTTGGAACCTTCAGATCCGTCAACAAGCTCGTTTTTGGCGTCGCGTGTGTCCGGATTGTTCTGGGTGGCCGTGGCCCACATTTGATGCCAGATGATAAAGCGCACATATTTTGACCCGTCATCGTTGAGTTTGAGGGTCAATGGCTTGTAGGTATGGTCGGCAGGTTTTGGAGGCGGGGGCGGCGCCGGGGTAGTAGGCGTGGTAGTAGTAGGTTGGGCAAAAGCAAAAAGGCCGCTAATGAGGTTTATGAAAAGCAGTAAACGGAATTTCATATCCAAAAAAAGTTGATGTTAAGAAATAGGATGGGCTTTGCCCGGCGATGCCGGACATGATAAGGTAAGGTAACAAAGCCCCGTTTGGCCTAAGGCCTTGCGCTCAGGGCTTTGTCATGGTTATAAGAAAAATGGTGGTTTACAGGTGGGCCGAATCCCTTGGGATCACGTCATATTCTCCCTTCCAGGCATACCAGCCAAAAATGCACAGGCCAGCCATGATGGGGGTGAAAATGGGGAGTATGATGTACCAAAACATTTTGGTATCCAATACGGCTTTGTTGGCAGCTGTAGCAGCCGCTACTTCAATGCCCATTTGGCGAACCATTAAATAAACGGCACCTACGCCAAGCAATATCCAAATGAAGCCAGAAAGGCGTTTGATAGAATCCATAATTAGTGATGAATGATGAATGATGAGTGATGAATGATGAGTGATGAATGCTTGTACTTAGTCGCTGACATCTTCATCATTTTTGTTGGGCAGGTAGAGCAATCCGATGAGAAAACAAACACCCGCGATCAGGATAGGGTACCAAAGGCCCACATAAGGGTCGCCACCGGGGTTGTCCGCCGTTTTGGAGGCGTCAAACAAACGGGTAGCAATAAAGGGGGTAAGACCACCAAATATGCCGTTACCGATGTGGTAGGGTAGTGACATGGAGGTGTAGCGGATACGCGTTGGGAACAATTCCACTAAGAAGGCCGCAATTGGCCCGTACACCATGGTCACGTACAGGATTTGGATAAACACAAAGAACATCATCATCCAAAAGCCGGAAGAAGACAGCCAAAAGGTTTTCGTGGTTTCTGCTTTGGGAGCCGGCTTGCTGCGATCAGCCAGTTTGGTTTCCTTTTTTACGGTTTTCATGGATGACCCATCCGTAAAAGCCTTCACCGTGGTAGTTGTAAGGGTAGAATCGCCCGCTGCATTTACCGCAACCGCCGTTCCAACACTGCTTTTTTCTACTATTTCGGTCTTGGCCTTTGGGTCAGCCAGCTTGTACATGGCCTTATAGATGGGAAAATAACTCAATATTGCAAGCAGCATACCCGCCAACATGATCGGTTTGCGACCGATTTTGTCGCTCCACGCGCCAAAAACAAGAAAGAATGGTGTGGCCAGCAAAATAGATATACAAAGCAGGTAGCGCACTTGCTCAAACTCCACGGAAAGCGTGCGCTCAATAAAGGTTTGGGCATAAAACTGACCTGTGTACCACACGACACCCTGACCCATTACCGCCGCAAAAAGGGCCAAAAGCACCATTTTGAGGTTGGCCTTGTGCGCAAAGGATTCTTTGAGCGGGTTGGTGGAAATTTTTCCCTCTTTTTTGATCTTGGCAAAAAGCGGTGACTCCGCCATGCGCAAACGGATATATACTGAAATCGCGATCAAAAACACCGAAACAATAAATGGTACGCGCCATCCCCAATCATTGAAAGCTTCCACACCAAGCGATTTGCGCGTGAGCAGGATTACCCCAAGGGAAAGGAAAAAGCCCAATGTGGCCGTCGTCTGTATGTAAGCGGTATAATAACCCCTGCGCCCCGAAGGTGAGTGCTCTGCCACATAAGTAGCGGCACCACCATACTCGCCGCCCAAGGCAAGGCCTTGCACAAAACGCAGCAAAAGGATTAATATAGGTGCCCACATGCCTATTTGGGCATAACCCGGTACCAAGCCTATAGCAAAGGTAGAGCCGCCCATAAGCAAAAGGGTTAACAAGAAAGTGTACTTGCGACCAATAATGTCACCGATACGGCCAAACACCAATGCGCCAAAAGGACGCACCACAAAACCAGCAGCAAAGGTGGCTAAGGCAGCCAAAAAAGCCGCCGTAGGGTTGTCCTGGGGGAAAAACTGCTTGGCAATGATGACCGCCATGGCACCGTAAATGTAAAAGTCGTACCACTCAATAAGGGTACCAACCGATGATGCCGTGATGACCTTCATCAGGCCTCTTGACTCCATGGCCTCATTTGTAGATGAACTCGTCATATAAGTTGTAATAGTTTGATAGGTGAATGATGAAAAATAACTACTCGTTTACACGTAAGGATCGAAGGGTGCACAAAAGTATATATACATCTATATATGTTGTTTATTTGGAGTAAATTTTTTGTCGAATTTTTGAAAGAAAATTATTGAAAGGCCCGACAGGATAGTGTTAAATTGCTAAAATTTGGAAAATAAGCCAAATATTGTTTGGTTTCAGAATATTATTTGGTCAAAAATGAAGGGCAGGAATGGCCTGCGATGGGGCAAAATGGGCAATGGCGGTAACCGGAGCAGTCTCGGTTTACAAAAATTGGATACCACTTGAGGCTAATTAACTCAAGTTATGACTTATACACTGGGTTGCAATTGCTTTGGCGACCCCATCCCTGACCCCTCTCCAGTTGGGAGGGGAACACTTATTTCAACGGCTTTGCATACGGGTTTAGGTAGATGGCACGGTAATGCTCAAAGCTGTTTTCATCATATCGGATAATGCCCTCGTTGTACTGATAAATTTGAAACAGGTTTACAACCAAGAGGTAGAAGGCCACAAAATAGGTCAACAAACGACATTTTCCAGATAAAAAATGCTGTATCAGGGCAGCGAAAGCCAGCGCAAAAACAGGATAGCTCTGCACCAAGGCTCGCGTGGAATAACTCCCGCCATATCGCCAATCGGCCCAGGCCGTGATGATCCACAGGTTCAGGATGCAAAAAACAAGTACGGAGCGCCTGAATGGCATATTCCGCATAAACCAGAATCCAAGCACAAAAAAAATGGTCACGGGCGTATAAACAAACCAGCCTTTTTCAAAGCCGATCAATACCCTAAACCACGGATTAAGGAAATACCACTTGCTGCCCACATCAAAAATGAAACTCCCGGTGCAATATTTCCAGTAGATCAATTGTGGCAATATACCCGCCAAACCGCCCAAAAAGGCTAAAACAAGATGTTTTTTGTGCTGCCTAACCAAAGCCCATTTTGCTCTTGCAGCGGTAGGGTCATGTGTGTGCCAAAGCAAGGGGATAAAAAGCATAATAGCCTCGGTAGGCCTGCATATCGTAGCCAAACCAATGGTGCCGCCAATGGCAAGAGCGGCCAAGGGATTGGGGCTTTCGTGCCATTTTTGGGTAAGCCACAATATGACCGCGTACAGTGGAAAGATATATATATGACTTTGCCCTCCATCAACCACAAGGTATTGAACCCAATTGGTGCCCAAGCTTACGAGGATCAAACTCAACGCTACGGTACTGTCGCTAAAGTAGCGCAACAATACCTTTCGCAACAACCAAAGCCCCAAAAAGCCATAAAAAAACGCGGCCAGGATAATGCCCCATTGATAAGGCAGTGAAAAACCGTCAGCCACATAACCCAAGGTGGGCGCAAGCCAATGGGCCAGCAAAAAAAACGGTAATTGCAACAGGGCTACTCCGCCGAGGTATTTGAACACATGCCTGCCATCCTTTTGTTCAATAGTCTGGTAAAGCCAGTCCCCGCCTTTTACCCCATATTGCTGGTGCATGGGTGCTACCCAGTCCACCGAAGTCATGTCACCATAAATAATGCCGGATGGCAGGTACATATAGTAGCCAAAGGCATCATAAGTCAGGTGGCTGAACACATGCTCCGAACTGTAAAATTGGTAGTAGTAGCCCCTGAGTGCAATGGATACAAGAAGAATAAAAAACAGGGATAAGGCGGAATAACGGTGCTTCATGATGACTTAAATGTGGTACATGCAGTTTAACAGGGGCAATGCCTAAGATACCACTTGATCCAACACCTTTAATATATCAAAATAGGCTTCGTGCACTAAGGAATAATAGCTGTTTTTGCCGTCGCGGCGCACACTGACCACACCGCGGTCTTTCAGGATGCGCAAGTGATGGCTGGCCACGGCCTGCTCTATACCCAAGCGTTCATACACCTCTGTTACGTTCATGGATTTTTGATGGTACAGCATCTCCACGATCAGCAGGCGGTGCGGATGCGCCACAGCGCGGAGGACTTCGGTCGCCGTTTCCAAAAATGTGAATGAATAGGGCTGATCTTGGGTGTTGGGCATGTTGCCAGTGCTATGATTGTTTTGCAAAGATATACATATTTATATGTTATGCGCAATAACGGACAGAAATATAGCCCACAAGCATAATCAAAATGAAACAGGAGGGTAAAAAACATGATTCATCCCGAATTTTTGAAATGTAGAAAACGCATCGGTGATGCGTAATGTCGGTATATGAAATCAATATAATCGTATCAATGGGCATCGGAGATGCCTAATGTTAGTGCTAAATTTAGTAGTTAAGCAGCTCCGATGCGCCAATAAATTTGGAAACAGGTTATGGCTACCAACGTGAAGCCTGTCTGAGGCCATTTTTCGCATTGGATAGCCAAAATAGGCGGCTATACCAGGATTTGAGTGATTTTGAAGATTTACAGGATTGATTTACCTGATTATTAAAGATTTACAGACGCGAGTGATTCAAAACCACTTTGCGTTGACTATAATAACCGAAAATTAGGGATGAACTGTGTTATCTCTGCCTGCTTAACGCTCAAATTCTAAAAACACCATTTCAATAATGGCGCAGCATTCGTCTATTTGCGATTCTGTCATTACAAGCGGCGGCGCAAAGCGGATGATGTTGCCGTGTGTGGGCTTGGCCAAAAGGCCGTTTTCCGCAAGGGCCATACAAAGGTTCCAGGCGGTTTCGCTTTCAGGGGTATCGTTTATACCCACGGCGTTCAACAATCCCTTGCCCCGAACAAAAGAGACCAGATCGGGGCGCTTGCCCATAAGGGAGCGCATACGCTGGCGGAATATCTGGCCTAATTTTTCGGCATTATCGGCCAAGCCCTCATCCGCCACTACTTTCAGGGCTTCCATGGCTACGGCGCATGATAATGGGTTGCCCCCAAAAGTAGAGCCATGCTCACCCGGTTTGATGGTCAGCATCACTTCATCACGGCTTAGCACGGCGCTTACCGGCACTACACCGCCAGAAATGGCTTTGCCTAAGATCAAAACATCGGGCTTGAATCCTGCATGATCACAGCACAGCAGTTTCCCGGTGCGGGCTATGCCTGTTTGTACTTCATCTGCGATAAACAGCGCGTTATGCTTTTGGCACAGTTCAAATGCTCCGGCAAGGTAATGGTCATCGGGTACATATACGCCCGCTTCACCTTGTATGGGTTCCACCAGAAAACCTGCTACGGTCGGGTCCTGAAGGGCATTTTCCAGCGCAGAGAGGTCATTGTAAGGAATGACAATCATGCCCGGCATATAAGGGCCAAAGCCTCTGCGGCTGCTCGGATCCGTTGAGGCTGAGATGATCGTAGTGGTTCGGCCATGGAAATTACCCTCCACAAAGATGATCTTCGCCTGCCCGTCCGGCACACCTTTTACCTTATAGGCCCATTTGCGACATAGTTTAATGGCTGTTTCCACTGCTTCCACTCCTGTATTCATAGGCAGCATGCGGTCATAGCCAAAATAATGGCACATAAACTCGGCAAACTGGCCCAGCAGGTTGTTGTAAAATGCGCGAGAGGTCAGCGTAAGCTTTTGCGCCTGATCCGTGAGTGCTTTGATGATGCGTGGGTGGCAATGCCCTTGATTTACAGCACTGTAGGCAGAAAGAAAATCATAATAGCGCTTGCCTTCTACATCCCAAACGTGTACCCCTCGGCCTCGTTCGAGCACTACTGGCAAGGGATGGTAGTTGTGTGCATTATAACGATCCTCCAACTCGATCAAATCGGTAGAATTGAGGACTTCTGGCATGGTGGTTAGGACTTCCATTGTTTGTAATAAATTTTTCACGTAAAAAAAGCCCTGCAAAGGTAGTGAAATAGCGCGCTCGCCCTACTTTTGCAGTTCATTTTAAATCGCATTAACTGAATATCATTAAATATGCAACAGCCATCTATCAATATCGAAATCACGGAAGAGGTTGCCGAAGGCGTTTATTCCAACTTGGCTATCATTTCACATTCCAATTCCGAATTCGTTGTGGACTTTATCCGCATGATGCCCAATGTGCCAAAAGCAAAGGTTAAATCCCGCATTGTCCTCACGCCCCAACATGCCAAACGCCTGCTTGTGGCCCTTAAAGACAACATACAAAAGTTTGAAATGCAGTTCGGCAAAATTGAAGAGACCGATCAGCCCGTGCCCCACATGAACTTTGGCATTCCTGGCGCACAAGCGTAAATATGAAACTGCTCGCGCTAGTATTCCCACTTTCTGTTCTCTTTTTGGCCCTTTTCCCGCTAAAAGACAACCCTAAGTATTTTCATTCCCCGGCGCAACAGCATTTTTTTCAAAAACACCCTGATGTTGCGCAGGCGCTGCTAACGGACAGCGTACACGCCTCCCTGCTATTGGGCATTGACTCATCGGTCATGTTCCCCTTGGGAAAGCGCTGCGGAGGATGCCATGGCCGCGATCCCCAAATGCGTGCCCTCATCACTAACAGCGATGAGGATGTCAATATGTTTGATGATTGGCGCTCCAGCATGATGGCTAATAGTGCCCGTGATCCTTTTTGGACCGCAAAGGTCAGCCATGAAATAATGGTCAATCCCTCGCATAGCCTTGATCTACAGGACAAATGCACCTCCTGCCATGCCCCAATGGGTCATTATCAGGCCAAAATAAAAGGGAAAAAGATACATTACACGCTTGATGACCTGCGTAAGGACACGCTCGGTCTTGACGGCGTGAGCTGTCAGGCCTGCCACGCACAGGCACCCGGCAACCTGGGTGCGCTACATTCTGGCCAAATCAATTTTGACAGTGCAAAAATACGCGTTGCCTATGGGCCTTACGAAGTTGCCTTTGAGCCGCCTATGCGCCAAACCTTGGGCATCACACCGCTCTACGGGCCACATATCGGTGATGCGGGCATTTGCGCTGGATGCCATTCACTGATCACAAAATCAGTGGATTATGAGGGAAAGTACACCGGGAAAACATTTGTGGAACAGGCTACCTATCACGAATGGCTCAACAGCAGGTATGACAGCAAGAAGGACAATATCACTTGCCAAGGGTGCCATGTGCCCCAGATAGCCGATGAGGTCATCATTTCGGCCAATTACCAAAACCTGACCCCAAAATTCCCTTATGGTGTCCATGAATTGGCCGGAGCAAACACCATGATGCTCAAATTGATGAAGGAAAACCGCGAAAAATTGGGTATTAATGCCCTTCCTGAGCATTTTGACAGCACTATCGCCATTACCCAGCGCATGCTACAGCAAAAATCGGTTGACCTTCAGCTTCAAAAAGGAACCCTACACGGTGATACCCTGTCGTTTTCCCTTCGCCTGCTCAACAAAGCAGGACACAAATTCCCTTCCGGCTATCCCGCCCGGCGGGCCTGGGTCGAGTTTGTGGTGACCGACCAAAACAACAAAACCCTGTTCCACTCCGGTCGGATGAATCCCGATTATAGCTTAACGGATGAGGATGCCCAGTTTGAACCCCATTATCAAGTCATCAACAGCCCCGATCAAGTACAGATTTACGAATTGGTCACAGGTGATGTTAAAGGCCTGTTTACCAATGTCTTAGAGCGCGCTCACATCGCTTTGAAGGACAATCGCCTTACGCCACAGGGCTTTAGCACCACACATCCGGCCTATGATACTACCCGTATTTACGGCGGTGCATTGCAGGACCCAGACTTCAATCGCCTGGCGGATGGCACGGAGGGCAGTGGCGCCGATGTGTTGCATTTTCGCATAGCCAACCCGGGATACAAAGGGCTGATACGGGTACAGGCAAGGGTATGGTACCAAAGCCTGCCGCCTAAATGGATGAATCCGCTTTTTGACTTCTCCTCCCCGGCCATTGATTCCTTTAAGGCTATGTTTTTTGCCGCAGATCGCTCGCCGGTTTTGGTGGCTGAACAAGTGCTTGACTCTGTTTATGTTAGTACAACGTCTTCAAAAAACATTGATAATAAGCACGATATAAAAATTCAGGCATCATCTGAAAGTGGCCTGATACAGGTTTTTACAGCAGCTGCTCACCTACCGTTTCGCATTCAAGTCTGGAATGCTACAGGGCAAATATTGTATGCTCAGGACCATGCCCAATCTTTTTATCTGCCCGAAAAACCAGGGGTGTACCTGATTGCGGTAGAAACCAAACAGGGGAAAGTAACCAAAAAGGTGATGCGCTATTGAGAGGAGTGTGTTTACTCTTCTATTGCAAACAAAACATCCATAGTCAAGGCTTTATCAATTAAACCGAGGCTGTGTTCGTTGTGTTTTAAGCCAAAAGTCGTCAATAAATTAAGGAAAACCTGCTTGCGCGTTTGGGTGGACTCCTTGAAAATAGTTACTTTTTCACGCAACTCATCTGCATAGGCCTTACTTAGAGTCATCGGGCCACTATAAAATTTTAATTCAAAAATATTGATAACACTGTCTTTTCTGTCAATTAACAGATCAATTTGAATACCCGCTTCTTGTGCCGTACCTTTCTGATAATAACTGGATGTTTCAGCATAAACGCCTGAAATGCCCAAGGCTTTTTTGATTTGTGGGATGTGTTTCAAACATAAACTCTCGAAAGCATAACCACTCCAACTTTTGTAATCTTGAGTTTGCCTCAATTCTACCCAAATATTTTGGCCTTTAAGTGGTTTTTTTTCAATAAACTGCAAGTAAAACAAAGAATATTCGTCTGTTAACCGATACAGCATCTCCTTTTTCTTTTTTCCAAACGGAAAATAAGTTGAAACGAAGCCCGAACTTATCAATTCTTCCAAACAACGGGTTACTCCGCCACCATCTGTTAACTTACTGAGGGCTAAAATCTCGTTACGGGTCAAGCCATGCCATTTTTCAGCTAAGGCTTTAATGACAGCAATGTGATTGTCTGCATTGTCAAACAAAGCGGGATAAAGCCTTGAAAACTCGTTGTTCAATAAACCGGCAGGCGAAAAGCATATCCGTTCAATATTTTGTGCGGCACTTAGACCCGGCTCCACTTCGTTCAGATAATGTGGTATGCCGCCTATTGCCATATACAACTCAATCACCTGATAATGATCATAATTTATGTTCATGTTTTTTAAATAGGCTTCCGTTTCAGACAAATTAAACGGATACAAATGTACCCGTTTTGTCAGCCGATTGTGCAAACCGCCTTTGTGTTCCACCACTTTTTGAATCATCCACGAGGCTGAAGACCCGCAAATGACGACAACAATATTTTTTTGTGAAGCCCAACCATTCCAAAAAAAACTCAAGCCTTTTAAAAAATCAGACCTTTTAGTGGCCAACCACGGCAATTCATCAAAAAAAACAACCCATTTTTTTTTATCCACCTTTGTTTCTAAACAGGTAATAAGTTGTTGAAAAGCATCTAACCAACTTGTCGGTTTTTCCATTGGTGCAACAGCCCCAAAAGTTTGTTTGAGTAGATAGCTGAAGTTTTTTAACTGTTCCCTTAAAGTCCCGTCTTGTATGCCCGACATTTGAAAAACCATATGGTCAGCATAAACAGTTTGGATTAAAAACGTCTTGCCAACCCGTCTGCGGCCTATCACCGCCACCATTTCTGGTCTGCGCGATTCAAGTGCTTTGAGCAGCACTTCTTGCTCTTTTGAACGCCCAATCAGTATATTTTCCATATTATTTCGTTATATTTGGCGGAATGCGGGGCAAGATACCCACATTCCGCCAAATATAACGCATCTATAGGATATTTTTACAACCTCAGCCCAGACCCCTTGCGCATTCAGGTTTGGAATGCTACCGGTCAAATATTGCATGCTCAG
Organism: uncultured Saprospiraceae bacterium; assembly: GCA_964539805.1. Taxonomy (GTDB): domain Bacteria; phylum Bacteroidota; class Bacteroidia; order Chitinophagales; family Saprospiraceae; genus M3007. The sequence continues at coordinate 45,099 of CAZIKN010000032.1, forward strand.
GACCATGCCCAATCTTTTTATCTGCCCGAAAAACCAGGGGTGTACCTGATTGCGGTAGAAACCAAACAGGGGAAAGTAACCAAAAAGGTGATGCGCTATTGAGAGGAGTGTGTTTACTCTTCTATTGCAAACAAAACATCCATAGTCAGGGTTAAACATTAGATTTGCCCAAAACAATTCATTTCTAAAAAATGCACGATAAAAAGGACCTTTGGATAATGGCAGGTTACGAAATATTTGCGGAGTGGGGGATTGGTGAACTAAAAGTTGAGCGGCTTGCAAAAAAAGTAGGCCTTAGCAAATCTTCTTTTTATCACCATTTCGCAGACCTTAATTTGTTTGAAGCTCTTTTGCTCAAGCGGCATATTGAACAGTCGCACATTATAGCAAAAAAAGAACAGAGCGCTAAAAGGATTGATCCTGAATTGATTGAAATTTTGCTTGAACACAAAACAGACCTGCTTTTCAACCGGCAATTGCGCATCAACCAAGCGCACGAACATTATGCCAACACACTCCGAATTTCCAACCAAATTATAGGCGATGCTTTTGTGATGACATGGCTCAAAGACCTAAACCTGCAACTTCCCCTCCAAAAATTAGCCGCTATTTTTGAGTTGGCCCTTGAAAATTTCTACCTGCAGATCAACAAAGAAAACCTTAACCGCCAATGGCTGACGGAATATTTTGACAACTTAAAGCGCATTGCTAGGAATTTTGTCTGAGCATTGGACGGTACCGTCTAGAATGAGGAATGCCTCATGCCTAATTTTGTGGGAAAATGGCATAATTCATTCAACAATGACAAAAAAATTTCACAAAGCGTACCTCAAAATAACGGCATTTGTAGTGGGTTCTTTTGGGCCCGTTTTCTTTCTGGGAACCATGTTGTCCACTTCCGAACCAGCACGATGGACACTTGATTTTCTGAGTTGGCCGATAGACGGCGTTCAAAGTTATGAAGCTGCCACAACCCGATTTCTGTCCGCCCTCACGGGTGGTTTTTTGTTGGGTTGGGGTGTTTGTGTTTGGTGTTTGCAACAATGGGTTTATGACTTCGCTCCGGAGGGAGTCCGAAAATCCGTCGTTTTTAGCCTGTGCGCGTGGTTTTGTTTAGACAGCACTGGCTCTATTGCTTCCGGCAACGCCTCCAATGCCTTTTTTAATGTTATTGTGCTGTTGATTGCGGTGGGGCCATTGTGGAGGCCTGCGCAGGATCAAACCATTGGATAACACGCCATACCAAGAGACAATGCCTTCACATGTTTTCTTTTATTTGGGTCTTTCGTTCATGACGATACATGAGATGGACGCTATCCGGTGCAAAGAATGGCGTATTTTTCCTGTATTATCCTTGCTGAACGATAATACAGGGCATATCCTGTTCTTATTGCTTCACATCCCATTATTCTTCTTTATTTATTGGCAACTAAGGCACAGTCAAAATTTAGAAGCATTTATATATGGTTTTAGTGTCTTCATGGTCATCCATTTAGGTTTGCATATCCTGTTTTTAAAACATAAAAACAATGCGTTCAAGGACTGGATTTCGTGGGCAATAATCGCCGGGGCAGGTCTTTGTGGGTTTATTGATTTAATGGTTTAAACGAAAATCACATTTCGCCCTATTTTGAAGGCTTTTACCTCAAAACAGGGCGTTTTTGATTTTGATGAACCTAAGCATGCAAAAAGCACTACCTTTGCTATTATTTGAATTTTGCAAAAATGAAAAATATAAGCATAAAAGAGTTTTATAAGGAAATATTTAGTGTGAATGGTGGTCAACTTGATTACTTCCTGGATAGCAATGGGTCGAATGACCTGGGGCATTTTAATGTATTTGATACCGCCAAGTTTTATTACTCTGGTAATAAAAAGTCTGAAATGACTTATGACCGAAGGCTGTATTACAAAATCAGTTTGATAAAAGGTAAAAACCTGGTTGAATATGCCGACAAAACGGTACTCGTAGAAAAGCAAGGTATATTGTTCGCTACGCCCAAAATCCCTTACCGATATACGCCACAAGACAAGGTGCAATCGGGCTTTTTCTGTGTGTTTACCGCATCGTTTTTATCCAAATCGAAAACAGGTTTGCTGATTGATGATTTACCCATTTATCAACCCAATAGTGATTTTGTTTATCAGTTAAATGATGACCAATACCTTGAAATAGAGGCAATTTTTAAGAAAATGAACGCTGAATTGTCTTCTGACTACGCATATAAGTATGATTTGCTCCGCAATTACGTCATGGAACTCATACATACCGGACAGAAGTTAAAACCCATAGAAAGCATGGCGAATACGACCAATGCCGCAAGTCGAATTTCTTCGTTGTTTATAGAATTATTGGAAAGGCAGTTTCCGATTGAAAGTGAGGGACAAGTGATCCAGCTCAAAACACCAACGGATTTTGCCAAAACATTGGGTATTCACATTAATCACCTGAACAAAGTATTGAAAGAGACGACGGGCAGAAGTACGACCGAAATCATCAATGGCAGAATTGCCGAAGAAGCGAAGATATTGCTAAAACAAACACAAAGAAACGTGTCTGAGATAGCATTTGCATTGGGATTCGATGAAGTCGCTCATTTTTCAAATTTTTTCAAGAAGCATACAACTCTCTCCCCTTTAAAATATAGAAATTGATTGAATTTTGCAAATAGTGGATTGCCATTTACAAGCGATATATTTACTAATGAATTGACCTTTGTGGCTCAAATTAAATCGTAAATAAAATGACAACTACAACAAGTAAAGTAGCCTTAATAACAGGCGGTAGTCGTGGATTGGGCAAAGATATGGCCCTACAATTGGCAAAAAAAGGTTTTGATATCATCTTTACCTACAACATTAGTGTGGGTGAAGCGGCAAAGGTTGTTGATGAAATAACCGCAATAGGTAAAAAAGCAAAAGCCATCCCATTGGATGTTTCTAATTCAAAAAATTTCGATGCTTTTCTGGATGCTGTAAAATCATCACTAACGAACGATTTTAACGCTGAAAACCTGTTTGCTTTGGTAAACAATGCTGGCATTGGTACTTATACGAGCATTGCCGAAACGCCAGAGGAAGTTTTTGATTCCATGGTCAATATCCATTTGAAAGCACCC
>CAZIKN010000033.1:0-47992 GCA_964539805.1 uncultured Saprospiraceae bacterium
CAACCTGCGTCAAAACAGCCGTTACTTCCTCATCAATGTGCTGGGGCTGGGCGTCGCTTTGGCTTTTGGTATTTTAGCTTGGCTCAACTACCGTTTTGCCAACACTTATGACACACATCACCCTGATGCGGGGCGTATTGTGCGGGTGGAGCTCATCAAACAAAGCAATAACGAACTGTATGGTGTTTGCCCTGCTGCCTTAGGGCCGGCAGCCGTGGATAATATTCCTGCTGTTGAAGCCATGTGCCGTTATGACTCACGGGGAACTGTGGTCAAAAACGGTGATCAGGTACTCAATGAAAACCTTTATTTTGCCGATGAAAACTTCTTTCAGTTTTTTCATTGCCCGGTACTGAAAGGCCAGATTGATCTGCAAGACCGCAGTAAGGTGATCATAGATGAGCCAACAGCCGAAAAGTATTTCGGGCAAGATGACCCTATTGGTAAACCACTTGTGTTTTATGCCGAAACGGAGCATAAACTTACCCTGAGCGTGGGGGCTGTGGTAAAAAAAATACCCCTGAACTCCAGTCTGCGCTTCCGTTTTCTGACCCATTTGGACAACCAGTTGGATGCGGGCAAAGCGACGGATTATGTGAGCTGGAAATTCTCCGTAGATGCCGTTTTCCTTCGCCTTAAATCCATGGCCGACCGCCAAAATGTTGCTACTGCCATACAGGCATTTGTCGCGCCGCGCAACACCGCGAGGCCGGACTGGATGGTGAGCGGCTATAAACTAGAACCTATGCTTGAGATGGCACATACCAGCCGTTTTTTGCGGGCCAATGCCCTTTGGCAGGGTGTTCCCCCGGCGGCGGTATGGGGCAATTTGGTCATGGCCATCATGCTTTTGCTCACAGCCTCCCTTAATTTTGCCAATATGACCATTGGGGTTTGCAACCGAAGGCTACGTGAAATTGGGGTGCGCAAGGTCATGGGCGGCACACGTTTCCAACTTATCCGCCAATTGTTGTCCGAATCATTTGTAGTGGTCGTGGCGGCCACGGCATTGGGCATGGTATTGGCCTATCCGGTGGTGGACTGGTTTAATGCCACCTGGAAATTTACCGACCTGCACGTAGATTATACCAATACAGAACTAATTGTTTATGTGGCTTTTATCGCTTTGTTTACCACTTTTTTGGCGGGCAGTTATCCGGCATTTTACATTTCTTCTTTCCAGCCTTCGCACATTTTCAGGGGAGGTGTTTTGTTTGGCGGCAACAATGCTTTTTCAAAGGTGATGATGGGTTTGCAGGTCGTTATTTCTGTTGTTTCCGTGGTGGTCGGCCTTAGTTTTGCGCGCAATGCGGATTACAACAGAAATGCAGACATAGGATTTGATTATCAGCCCCTGTTACAGGCATGGCTACCCCAACCCAATGATTTTCAACGTTTTGAACAGATGGCTAAAGGAGTGCCGGGAGTGGAGGCCATTGCCGGTTCACAACATTTGCCGGGTTTTGGCTACACGCGTACCGAATTTGACTACAACAATGCTCGTCAGGAGGCCCTGCTTTACCAAATTGGCAACGATCTGCCCCGTTTGATGCAGTTCCACTTAGAGCAAGGGGCATGGCCAAGCCCCGCCGGTGATACGAGTGCGTCAACAGAGGTATTGGTAAATGCTACTTTTGCGCGCAGTATCGGGGGCAACCAGCGTTTGATTGGCGAATTGATTCCATTGGGTAACCAACAATGCCGTATTTCGGGCGTGGTGTCTGATTTTATAACCCAAAATCCTTTCACCCCTCTTTCTCCGGCCATTATCCGGTACATACCAGCCCGAGACTATCAGCGCTGCATCATTCGCACCACATCAGTGGCTGTACAGCCCGCCGTTATGGCAGCCTTAGAAAAAGAGTGGAAAACGCTGTTCCCCTATTCGCCTTTTAATGTCGGGTACCAAAGCGAAATGGTGGCCGAGGCAGTGGAGGTGTCAGACAATATAGCGGAGAGCATGGCCTTTTTTTCCATTGTGGCCATAATCCTTTGCATCACAGGCCTTTTTTCCTTAGTTTCCTTAAATGTTTTGCGTCGCCTTCGAGAGTTATCCATCCGCAGGGTATTGGGCGCTTCCGCAGGCCAGATTACCTGGATCCTAAACCGAAACTACATACTGATTTTTTCTGGATCCATTGTCATAGGTTGTGCTTTGGGGCGTGTGCTGGCCTTAAAATTGATGGACAGTATTTTTAAAATCAATTACGGCGTTACAGCCAACTCGCTTGTATTCAGTGCTTTAGTCGTTCTTGTTATTGCTTTTTGCACCATCGGGATAAAAATATGGCAAACGCTGCGCATGAATCCCGCAGAGGTGTTGCGGAACTGATGGTATTTGTAAAGTTCAATAAATAAATACCTTTGCCCAAAAAGCGACGATTTTACATGGAAAATCAACAAACAAACGCGGGCGAAGGGGAATTCAAACGATCATTGGGGCTTTTGGACGGCACCATGCTGGTGGCAGGCTCCATGATTGGAAGTGGTATCTTTATTGTCAGTGCCGATTGCGCCCGAACGGTGGGCAGCACTGGCTGGTTATTGGCACTTTGGCTCCTTACCGGTCTTATCACTATGGTGGCAGCCGTCAGTTATGGCGAGCTGGCCGGCATGATGCCCAAGGCGGGCGGTCAATTTGTATATATTGAAAGGGCTTGGGGCCAATTACCCGCTTTTTTATACGGATGGACGGTTTTTATGGTCATTCAGACCGGTGTAATTGCTGCGGTTGCGGTTGCATTTGTAAAATACGCAGCACATTTTTTTCCGATATTAAGTCCTGACAATGTGATCCTTACCTTAGGCCGGGTAAAGATATATTTTGGACAATTGATTTCCATTACCATGATTGCCGGCTTGACCTGGGTCAATAGCCGGGGTGTTCAAAACGGCAAAATGGTACAATTGATCTTTACCTCAGCCAAAATTGTCGCGCTCATTGCCCTTATTTTAGCGGGTATTTATGTGGGTTTGCACAGTGATGTTTTTAGCCAAAACCTTCAGGGATTCTGGGATGCCAGCCAATTGACCAAAACGGACAACGGCTGGGTCAGCACCCCGCTGGCCGGATTTGCGCTGATCATGGCACTCGGCACGGCCATTATTGGCCCGCTGTTCTCATCCGATTCCTGGAACAATGTGACCTTTATCGCCGGGGAAATGAAAAACCCGAAGCGCAACATACCGCTGAGTTTGGTCATCGGTACGGGTTTGGTTACCATATTGTATATTTTGGCCAATATTGCCTATCTTATGCTGCTGCCCCTCAAGGGCGACCCTCAGGCGACGGACATCATGGGCCAGGGCATACAGTTTGCCGGAAACGGCTCCGACAGGGTGGGTACAGCTGCGGCATCCATGATTTTTGGCAGTATCTCGGCAGCCCTGATGGCCGGTTTGGTCATGATTTCCACTTTTGGCTGTGTCAATGGCCTGATCCTGAGCGGTGCAAGGGTATATTACGCCATGGCACAGGAAGGTCTGTTTTTCAAAAAAGCCGCCACGCTCAATGCCGCCAAAGTGCCCGGCTATGCCTTGGTCATACAGGCCATTTGGGCCTCATTGCTCTGTCTGTCAGGCTCTTATGGCGATTTGCTGGATTATTCCACTTTTGCTTCCCTGATTTTTTACATGGTCACCATTGCGGGTATTTTTGTGTTGCGCCGCCGCGAACCCAATGCCGAGCGCCCCTACAAAGCATTGGGATACCCCTTTGTGCCGGCCTTGTATATCGCTTTAGCCTTGGGTATATGCCTTATTTTGCTTACAACCAAGCCGGGCAACACGTGGGCTGGTGTGTTCATTGTTTTGCTGGGCGTACCCGTTTATTACTGGCAAAAAAATGGATCCAAATTATAGTACACTGATTATTTGTTTGGTAGCCTGCGGGGCTTCCTTACTCACCCTGTTTTCGGGGTTTGGGCTGGGCACTATTTTGGTGCCTGCCTTTGGCCTGTTTTTCCCATTGCCCTTAGCTATTGCCCTTACGGGTATTGTGCACCTGTTGAACAACCTGTTCAAGTTGTCCTTGTTGGGCAAACAGGCGAATCGCGACATTGTCCTGCGCTTTGGCCTGCCCTCTGTGTTGGGTGGCTTCATAGGGGCTGTTTTGCTTTCCTGGTTGAGCAGGATGCCCGTGTTGACTACCTGGCAATGGAATGATAAAACATTGGAAATTAGTTTATTAAAACTGATTTTGGCCATCGTGATGATCTTCTTTGCCCTTATGGAATTGGTTCCCTACCTGAAAAAATTGGCCTTCGCACAGCAATATCTAAGCCTCGGCGGTCTGTTGAGCGGTTTTTTTGGCGGCCTTAGCGGGCACCAGGGTGCCTTGCGCTCTGCCTTTTTGGTGCAGATGGGCCTTGAAAAAAGCCAATATATCGCCACTGGCGTGGTTGTAGCCTGCATGGTGGACCTAACCAGGCTGCCTGTTTATTTTTCCCGCTTCTCCTCTGCAGCTATCCTTGAACAATGGCCCTTATTGCTGATGGCTACCCTGAGTGCGTTTGTCGGTGCCTATTTAGGGGCTAAATTCTTGAAAAAAGTCACCCTTGGCTTTGTGCAGGCGCTTACTGCGCTTATGATTATAGGGATTGCGGTTTTATTGGGTTTGGGGGTGATTTAGGTTGATGGGGAGGTGTACCGTGGGTTATCAACTAATCATAAATTTAAAAATTTACGCATGTCATTAAAAATTGGTGTCGTTGGATTTAGCCGTAATCAGTTCAATAAAAATGAAGCATTATCAAAGTTAAAGGCACTGCTGCACAAAGCTATAGAGGGTTACGACAAATCAGAAATAGAATTGGTAAGTGGCTACACATCCAGTGGAATCCCAAAAATCGCATACATTTTAGCAGATGAACTTGGACTTGAAACGGTTGGATTTTCTGCCAGGCAAGCGCTATATGTAAAAAGCGGGGTGTATCCTGTAAAAAAAGTGATCTTGGTTGGAGAACGCTTTGGAGACGAAAGCCAAAGTTTTATTGATTATATAGACATCTTGATTCGGGTTGGAGGCGGAAAACAAAGTCGTCACGAGGTAGAGCTTTTTAAAGCATGCAAAGATGCTGAAAACCTGGCCAATATATTATTTGAAGAAGAGATTGAATGGTATGGCAAATAGTATCCTTATTGGTCGTCAGACAACTTTATAAGGTCTCCCTTGAGTAAATTTGTTGGTCTGATGCGTGATTTTTAGTCTCTGCTGCATGATTTTATGTGGACGGCGAGTGATTTTTACGCTCTGTTGAGTAAATTTATATGGTCGGTGAGTGTTTTTTAGTCTCCGTTGAGTGTTTTTATATGAACGGTGAGTGATTTTTAGTCTCGCTTGAGTAAATTTATATGGACGGTGAGTGATTTTTAGTCTCCGTTGAGTGATTTTATATGGATGGTGGGTGATTTTTAGTCTCGCTTGAGTAAATTTATATGGATGGTGGGTAAATTCTCCTTATTGTTCGGACAACCGCGAGCGGATCGTCCGTAAAAGCCACCCACACGCTGTATGATGGTGGGAGAAAAATAAACATCGTTTTTTGAAGCAACCATGAAAAGAGCAGCCTAAAGATGGCGTTCCGCGACAAAACCGTCGCGATCAACAAAAATGAATTTTTGATTGTGCCACGCGGCGTGGAGCATTGCGCTTTGGCAGAAGAAGTCAGCGAAAAGATGAAAGCACGAAAAAATATTAACTTTGCACGGTCACCTGTTGGTGCGTGGAGCGTTAACCTGTAGGCATTACAAGCATCTTATTCGCCCTGCTGACTTCGAAAATTGACATTTATACCAGGATTTGAGTGATTTTGAAGATTTACAGGATTGATTTACCTGATTTTTAAAGATTTACAGACGCGAGTGATTCAAAACCACTTTGCTTTGACTATAAACATGTGAAAAATGAAACCACATACGGATTATCTATATGTCAAAATAGCAGAATTGATCGCCTCGGCGAGGCAAAATGTGGTGTCTGTTGTCAACCTGACAATGGTGCATACCTATTTTGAAATAGGCAAAATGATCGTGGAGGAGGAACAGGATGGCAAAGAACGCGCTGCTTATGGAAAGCACGTTTTGAAAGATTTGTCGGCACAATTGACCGCAACGTTTGGCAAAGGTTTTTCGGTGGATAACTTGCAAAATATGAGAAGTTTCTACAAACAATATTCAATTTACGAGAACGATTCTCGTAAATTTACTTTGTCATGGTCGCACTACCTTTTTTTGATGCGTATTGAGGATAAATCTATTCGCCAATTCTACGAAATAGAAGCAGGAACAAATTATTGGACCTTGCAGGAACTCAAACGGCAATTCAATAGTGCCTTGTATGAACGCTTGGCATTGAGCCGTGACAAAGAGGCCGTCAAAGCATTGGCGAGCAAAGGTCAGGTAGTGAAAACGCCCCAAGATGTCATCAAAGACCCCTATATTTTAGAGTTTTTGGGCTTGGAAGACCGCAATACCTATTCAGAAAGGGAATTGGAAACCCGTATCATTGACCAATTGCAGTATTTTTTATTGGAACTCGGCAAAGGTTTTACGTTCGTAGGCCGACAAGTGCGTTTTACATTTGATGAGCGGCATTTTAAGGTGGATTTGGTATTTTACAACCGCTTGCTGCGCTGTTTTGTAGTGTTTGATTTGAAATTGGGCGAATTGGAGCACCAGGATTTAGGCCAGATGCAGATGTATGTCAATTATTATGACCGGTATGTAAAAATTGCCGAAGAAAATCCAACAATTGGTATTCTGCTTTGCCAGAAAAAAAGCAATGCCATCGTGGAACTGACCTTGCCCCAAGATGCGAATGTTTATGCGTCTGCATACAGCCTATATTTGCCGGACAAGAAGGTTTTACAAGAAAAATTGCTGGAGTGGGCAAACGAGTTGGCGCTGGTGCCACGCGGCGTGGAGCATCGCCCTTTGGCAGAAGAAGAAGTCGGAAAAGATGGAAGCACGAAAAAATATTAACTTTGCATGATGCCGAGCCACACGCTACACTTTAATAATAAAAAATTGAAGCAACAAACGCTATACAGGTCTTTGAAGAAATGCAAGTGCGCAGCCTTTGGGACGAGGAACAGGAGAATTACCGATATTTAAGAACATCATACAACCTTTTGCCCCGCTTATGCCACTCATAGAAAACAGGCTCCATGCAGAATCCCCTTGACAGGGTTTTGGTCGCGACTTTTTTGGCCTCTCGCGACGAAAACATATTCAAATTGCTTTATAAACGCCATCATTCGGCGCTTTGGCGCTTAGCCCTTCGTATGTGCGCTGATCAGCAGGATGCCCAGGACCTGGTGCAGGAGGCATGGATAAGGGCGGTGGAGCGCTTGCCCGAGTTTCAATGGCGTGCTTCACTAAGAACCTGGCTTGCTGGTTTTGTCCTGATGCTTTGGCGCGAAAAATACCGCCGCCAGCGCTTTGAGCAAAACCTGTTTGCAAGTGCGGAAGCAGCGGAGTCCATGCACTATGCCGCTCCTGATCTGGATGCGCTTATGGATGTACAGGAGGCAATACGGGCCTTGCCGGACGGGTATCGCGCTTTGTTGGTTTTACATGATATAGAAGGATTCAAGCATGAGGAAATAGCACAAATGCTCTCTATTTCTATTGGTACATGTAAAAGCCAATTGCACTATGCAAGAAAAGCATTTAGGGATAATACAAAAAATCATAGTAAATGATGGATACTCCATTGAATGACAAAGAAAAAAAACAATTGGATGCAGCCCTCGGAGGCGGCGCACCAGAATCACCTTTTCTATTCACCACTATTATTCAGGCTATGAAACAAACAGCATTGATCGCGACACCAAGCCCATTACTAAACCGCTCCTTTACCGGCATATTGATTGCCATTTCGATGGCTCTTATCTTGTTGATGTCAGGGTACCTCATCGGAGCAGCAGGTAAAGCTGCTCCCCAAGGCCCAAAGGAGGGCAATGCGCTTTATGCCCTTTTGGTTAAATCCGATGATGTTCCTGCTGATGATGCCGAGCAACAATTTAGGGAATATACCGAATGGGTCAATCAGTTGAAAAAAGAACGTTGGGCTGATGGCGAGGCCCTTCACGGCAGCGGTACTCGATTGAAGCGCAATGAACAAAATGAAATTATGCTTCAAGAACATGGTTTTCGCTCATCCGCTGATGAACTGAGTGGTTATTTTTTGTTTGAGGCCAAAGATATGGCGGAAGCCATAAAGATTGCCGAAAGCTGTCCACACCTGAACTATAAAGGCACCCTGGAATTGCGCCAGGTGTTTCGGAATTGATCATCATTCCTTATAGCATGTCTGGGATTTTCCCGCTTGGCCCAAAACGGCTCTTTTTTCAGCATTTTCACCCTTTTTTCAGTCGTTTAGCCCCGCTACACTCCTTCAAAAACGATAAAAATGTTGAAAAAATCTCTTGTTTTTGACGCAAGCAGAAAATCCCAGACATGCTCTTAATCAATCCTTGTAATATTCAAGATCACTATATTATGAAAAATATTATAATGCTATCATTTTTTCTATTGGTGGCGTATCCATGCTTTGCTCAGCAAGTGCCACTGGCTCAGGCATATTTCAATAGCATAAAAGAAGCGGAATTGCATTTTGCTGCCCAAAAATATGCCTTGTCTGCACATCAGTACACAGAAGCATTTAAAGCGGGCGGCTGGAAGGGATACTTGAGGGACCGGTATCACGCGGCCCGGGCCTGGGCTATTATAGCAGTGCCTGATAGTGCCTTTTTTCAATTGGAGCGCATGGTTAGCAAGTTGCATTATGCTGATTATGAAGAAATTGCGAATGATACCTTTTTAAGTTCACTGCAATCAGATTTGCGCTGGTTGCCCTTGTTGGAGAAGGTTCGGCAAAATTATCAGGCAGGTAGTCTTGAACTAAATCCATATTCTGCCGCCCCCAACCCTGCTGACCCACTGGCGGCACAATTAGCGCAAATATTTCAGCAAAACACGCAAAATCAACGGATTGCGGAGGGAATTGCCGCCCGGTTTGGAGAAAAGTCCACGGAAATGGCCCGCCACCAACAACAAGCGGAAGTGCTTCGGCAAAGCCAACTGCTCCAGATCAAAACGATTTTGGCCCAACATGGCTGGCTTAGTGCGGATAGGGTAGGGGAGCGGGGCGTAAGCGTCGTTTTTGATGCCATCCGCCGGGCTGACCTGGCTACACAGGAGCATTATTTGCCTGTACTGAGATTGGCCGTAAAAGAAGGCAAGGCCAGGGCGGGTGAATTGGCCCTGCTGGAAGACAAAGTGGCTATGGCCAAGGGCAAAAGACAGGTTTATGGTACTTTGTTTGGGCGTGATACAAGCACGGGCGATTTTTATGTTATGCCCTTGGATGACCCCGATCATGTGGATGAAAGACGGGCAGAGATAGGCTTACAAGGGCTTGAAAACTACCTGTTATACTGGAACATCAAATGGGATGTTGAACAATATAAAAAGGATTTGCCCAAAATAGAGGCAAAAAGCAGGATGAAATAGTTATTGCTGTATCCCGGAATTTTCCCGATAACGGTAAAGGACAAAATCATCAAACCAGACGGTATCCCTGTCCGAGGGATTCCAAAGGTAAACCCTGCCGTCTATGCCAATGGCACTTTCCGGGATGCTTAAATCCACCTCCAGCAATCCCCACCCCGACGAATCCTGCCGGGTAATGTGGTCGCCCTCACTGATCCAGAGTTTTTGACTGTCTGATCCGGCAATAACAAAACTGGCGCTGTTGCCTTTGGCGGGATAGCGCCAAACTTTGACCACAAAGCGCTCATATCGTTCAAATGAGTTTATAGGAATAGTTAGGCTATATGGGTGGTTTTTGTCCAATTGAGCGGAGTAAATGCCTGTATGTGAGCGATTTGCACTTTGCGTGTTGCCATTCCCCGCTTGTATTTTACCAGCAATTGGCAAGTAGGAACTGCTATCGGGTGTTATTTTTTCCATGTCCACCCGAAGTGAATCATATACCACCAAGGGCTTGCGTTTGAATACAAACATAGAATCCGAAAAGGGCGGCAGCCAGCGTTGAAAGGGAATGGCGCGCGAGACATCATAACCATACGGCTGCACTAAGGAAACGATCCATTCATCATCACGGACAAACCACCAACTTTTCTGGCTGCTCAAATTGCGCTGTAAGCCGGCGTTATGATACCCGTTATACTCAAAGCCGCCATCAATCTCCGAAGGTTTTACACCTTGTGCCATCAAATCATTCAGGCCCTGGTACCGCGCACGGTTCCAACTAAAGTAATCATGGGTGCCACAAATGCTAAACAAGGCCATAATGCCCAATAAAACCCAGCCTGGCCACCCATGATTAGCCGGGTATTTTGCCGCCAGCATCACCATGACAAAGGGAAACAGTACCAACATGTAGCGGTCAATCATAATCCAATTGACACAGTTAAAAACAACAAAACAGGCCAGCACAATGCGTGATACCCTGAACATAAAACGCAAGTGCTGATGCTCGTCACTTAGTGCTTTTGTGCTGAAAATCAATAATATAGCACCCAAAGCAGAGATCAGGCGAAATATAGTAAGTCCCAAAGGAGACAGTTCCCAGCTGTCAGGCTGATGTGCCACCACGCCCTTTAGCACCACTGGCCCCAGGCCGATGTTGTAAAACATATTTCCCGTGGGGTAATACAAAAAACCACAGGCCAAAAAGATGCCCATAAGCAACAACACCAATTTCCAAAAATGGGAGCCCAAAAAGGAGAAACGGATGGGCCGTCCTCCAAAAACCGGCAAGAGAAACAAACCGAGGGTAAGTGGCATGATGCCTCCGCGCATGAGAATACCCTTGTAAAAATCCACGTCAAACTGTCGGCCCACCCAAAGGCTTTTGACATTGGAATAGGATTGGGGCAGCAGATCGTTTTGGTTTAGCCAATGCTCAAACCATTGAATGCTTACATAACAAATCAGCACAGGCAAGGCAGCGTATGGTAAAATCCTTGTAATGGATTGATGCTGCTTGTTTTGGACTTTGTCTCCCTTGAGGAAAAAAGGTGCTACAACATGGTACCAAACCATTACAGCAGCAAAGGCCAATGGAAGGATAAGGCCCAACTGCCGAATCAGGCAGGCCCAAACAGAACATAGGGTGGCGGCAAGGATATATTGGATTTTTGCCGTTTCCGAGGCCCTCAAAAAAAAGTAAAATGCCCATATCGTGACGCTTAGAAATGGGACGTCCGTCATATAAGTATGCGCAAGTGAGAACCACAAAGGGTTGAAAATCAGCAGAAAAGTATAAAAAATGATACTCTTTTGATCTAATTTCATCCATTGTAACAAACGCTGAAATCCCAACAATCCCAGTATGGAAAACAGCAGCACGGATAAGCGCAAAACCGTAAAGGAGCAGCCAAAAACCTTACAGAACAGGGCACCCCAAAAGGTGTGCGCCACGAGGGTCATGGCTGGCCAATCGCTAAAAAACCAGCGGTTTTCACAGGCTAATGCAAAGCAGTTTTGGGCATAAGCCCAATCATCATTCAGGGGGAACTCGCCTGTTGGATTGACGAGCAGGACAGCTGCAACAAATACACCGAGTACACTTAAAAGAGCAGTGCTACTTTCAAAAAGGCGTGATAGGTTATTCATATATATTTGTTGGGCAAAAGGTGAGGTTCTGCAAGCGACAAATTATTGCCAACACCCGCCTTGGCAAAAGTAGTTATTGTTACTTATGTCTAATGTGCAAAATGCGTTTTGAAAGAAAGGGAACAACTTTGGCTTGTCCGAAATCGGACATCGTTTGTATGCTTTCGGACAAAAGTATTTTTTAATAATTATTTTAATGAATTGAATATCATTGTTTTGTAATTAGGGCGAATGCTTTGTTTAAGGATATGGATCAAGCTTGCCCGACAGGTTCCGTATTTTGACATATTGCTCAAATCAACTTATCATGCTATCAAACTATTTAACCGTAGCCATCCGCACCCTGTTGAAGAACAGTTTGTTTTCCGCCCTGAACATCATTGGGTTGGCGGTGGGCATGGCGGCCTGTCTGCTCATTGTTCAGTATGTGCGTTTTGAAAAAGGATATGACCGCCAAAGCCCTCACGCGGATCGGATATGGCGAGCTTATAACCAAACTATTGTGGATGGCGCCATAAAAACCGAGGATGCCAATACGCATTCCGCCCTTGGCCCATCCTTAAAAAATGACCTGCCAACCGATGTGGAGGATTATGCCCGGATATTCAATCGCGGTGAGGTGAGTATGGTTTTTATCCATAAGGAAACGCCGGTGCGCATAAGTTCTGCATGGCTTGCCGATGCGAGTTTCCTGCGTATGTTCCCTCAGAAGGCACTTGTGGGTGATTTGAATTCTTGTCTTAATGAGCCTTATGCCCTGTTGCTTACCCGCAAGGCAGCGCTCCAGCTTTTTCCCACCGTGGAAGCAGCCCTGGGCCAAACCCTTAGGGTGCCGTCCGAGCCATTCAATGGCTTGTACACCATCACGGCCGTTGTGGAGGATCCGCCCGCCAATGTCCACATCAAGTTCAATGCCTTGGGCAGTTATGCATCGCGTTATGCTGCGGGGCATAGGGACAACTGGGAGCAATATTGGGAATATACTTATTTTCAATTATCGCAAAATGCCAATATTGAGCGAGTTAAAGAGAAGTTGGCAGCCTACAGTGACCATTTTTTAAAGGCCGAGGGCATACGTTTGGCCATGCAGCCGCTGACGGACATTCACCTGTACTCCGCGCTGACCTATGAAATAGAGCCCAACGGTTCGGCGCGCAGCGTTCGCTTTTTGAGTGTTACGGCGCTGTTGATCCTTCTTATCGCCTTTGTAAATTATATCAACCTGACCACTGCCCGCGCCATCAAACGCGGGCGGGAGGTTGGCCTTCGAAAGGCTATTGGTGCAAGCCGGGGCCAGATTATCCGGCAGTTTTTGTTTGAAGGGGCCTTGCTCAATTTGGTGTCCATTGGTTTTGCCTTGTTACTCGTGTTGCAATTTATGCCCGTATTTTCAAAAATGTTGGATCGCCCCTTGGACATTAGCCCCGGATTTGACCTTGTTTTTTGGGGCATTGTAGCTTCACTTTGGGGCCTGGGCATTTTGGCCGCCTGCCTTTGGCCAGCTGTTTCTTTATCTTCTTTTTCCCCCTTGGCTGTGCTGAAGCGCGACTTTTTTCACCCAAAAGATGGTTTGGGTTTAAGGCAGGGCTTGGTGGTGTTTCAGTTCGGCTGTTCAACGGTACTGATTATTGCGGTAATGACCATTGCGACACAATTGAATTTTTTAAAAAACCACGATAAAGGCTTGTCGCTGGAGCATATTGTGACCATGCGTATGCCTACAACCGATTGGCGCATGGACTCCCTGAATCGCCTGCAAATGGAGGCCATGAAAAATGAGATCATGCAAATTGCCGGTATTCAATCTATTGCAGGGTCAAGTATTGTTCCAAGTATGGGCATAGGCAGCATAGAAGGAACCAGTAATGCCCTCTATCAGGTGCAAAACAGTGCTGTTTCTGCTCAGGCTACCACCTATTTTGTTAATATTGAAAAGGGCTTTTTAGAGACCTACAACATACCTATGGCGGCAGGCCAGTATTTTGAAGCGCCCAATGAAGAAGCCCTCAGCGATAATATCCTGATTAATGAAGCTGCCCGAAAAATGCTGGGCTTTCCTACTGCCGAGTCCGCTGTTGGTGCCGAGATTGCGTTTCAGCGCAGCCGTCACCCGATGAAGATTCATGGTGTGATTGCTGATTTTCACATAGAATCCCTGAAAGAGCCTACCAGGCCTACGCTATATTATTGCTACAAATACGTTCGTAACGGCTACCTGTCCATGAAGATCAACACAACGGATATTCCAGCGCTCATGAGCCGAATAAAGCCGATATGGCAGCGGTTTTGGCCGGAAAGTCCAATGGATTGGCAGTTTTTGGATGAGCAATTTGACAGCCAATACAGGGCAGAACAACAGTTGAGCTGGTCATTTGGCCTCTTTAGCGGGCTGGCTATCCTGATCGCCTGCTTAGGCTTGTTTGGTCTCGCTACATTTACCGCGGAGCAGCGCCTCAAAGAAATCGGCATCCGCAAAGTACTGGGGGCCTCAGTGCTGGGTATCACGGGGCTTTTGGCCAAGGACTTTATCCGCCTGGTGATCCTCGCGATTGTTATAGCCACTCCCGTGGCGGGCTATGCCATGCAGCACTGGTTGATGGATTTTGCCTATCGTATTGATTTACAATGGTGGATGTTTGCCGCTGCCGCTATTCTTGCCCTTGCTATTGCTTTGTTTACCATAGGTTTTCAAAGTGTCAAGGCTGCATTGGCCAATCCGGTCAAGAGTTTACGGAGCGAGTAGGTTAGTGGCCTTTTCAATATCCCTTTTTCGTTTTTTTACTTTCCTTTTTCATTTTGGGGGCAATGAAATCATAGGTTAACTGAGCGGAGATAAAGTAGCATCGCAAGGTATAGATGGATTCTTTGTCCGGTCGTTTGGGGAAAACGGGCCTTAGGTATGGGCGGTTGTACAAGGGGGATAAGGATTGATTAAGCCTAAAGTTCAAGCCAATTTGGTAGGGAAATTTAAAAGCAAAACCGGCGATAAAGCTCCATTCATCGCGCCGAAGGTTTTCCGTTAAAAGGGCCTGGTTAAGATCGTTTTCGGGAAAAAGGTCGCGGCGGACGAATATATTGGAACTCAATAGCCGTCCATAGGCACAGCCTAATTGCAGGCTGTTTCGGTAGTGCTTGCGCCGTGGGTGCTTGTTGAAGTACAGATTGAACATTGCAGGCACTTCTGCATACACTAATCTCATATCCACGGTCAAGTCCTGTTTTACTGGGCTTAAGTCACGGGTAGGAATGGAGCCTTTTTCTTGGTAGTTCAACTCAAAGATAAGGTCAAAATTAGGGCGCAGTACGATACCACCGCGCAGGCCCATACAGAAAACACGCCTGTCATATCCTGCCTGGTAATCGCCGTCTGCCTGGGAGCGACCAATGCCTACCATGGCACCTGCCTTGAATATACTGTTTTTTTGAGCAAAAATTATAGCATTTATGAACAAAAAACAGAGTGTAATAGAATAGCGCATAGAATAGTTGTATAGAGATGTCATGGAATGGACTGAGCCTAGAGCATGTCTTATTATCGGATTAATTTTCTCAGGACTTTGCCATACTGAGTTTGGAGCGAGACAAAGTAGATTCCTTTTGGCCATGTTTGCACGGGCAATTCCAGTTTGTTGTAACCTTGAGTTATAGTTATGGACTGATTTGGCCCCATCATTTTCCCTGCGGCATCATAAACGCCCAATGTAGCCTCAAAAGCTTCCGTAGCGCTTAGATTCAGGTAAGCAGGGCTGTTATCCGAAGCCGGATTCGGGCTGATTTGAATGGAGTTCAAGGTATTGATTTCCAGTGTATTACTGGTAGCGGTCTTAAAGTTGCGCAAGCGCACATCGGCACAGCTTACATATTCATTAAAAGGCCTAACCCGCCAAAAGTGATTTGCATTGGGCAGTAAATTGACCAAGGTATAAGCGGTATCTCTGGTGACCACCGTCTGTAATCTTCCTGAGGCGAATTGACCGACCACATCTACTTCAAGAAGATAAAAAGTAGCTCCGGGGACTTTCTTCCATTGCAGCACCACATTGGTCTGCGCTGTGATTTCATTTTGTGCCGGTTGGACAAGCAGGTCAACAGGTGTATCAATATTTAATGATGCGGGCTGATAATTGTTATCCAAATAATTGCGTGTGCTGCGTTCCCGGTCAGCCAGGATAATGGCTTGCTGTTGTGTACTCCATTTGTATTCGCAGGTATTGTAATAACTCATGAAATTTTCTTCCATAGGGTCAGTTACGGGCTTGCCTTTCGGGTCCAGTGCTCCTATATTGTTGTACACGCAGTCGCTTTGGGTATCGGAAAAGCCAAAGTTGTAATCCGCAGGGGTATCACATATCTTATCCGCAGCCGTGCTACAGTTGGAGCCATCGGCAAACTCGGTGAGGATATTGGTGCCAATGACCGAGGACCAGGGGGCAATAGCAGGGGCATTCGGCCATGTAGCGTCATCATCTTTATCAAAAGGGTTGTTCTCATAACCATAAAAGGTATGCAACAGGCTGAAAAAGTGCCCGACTTCGTGTGGTATAGTGGATTCGCGCTGCCGTCCTGTTGTATTGGATTTGCGCGCTACAATCCAGTCATTAGCAGGGCTGTAATAGGCCAATGATTCTCCGGGTTGAGAGGCGTTTCCGCCAGCCTTATTGACCACATAGATATTGATGGCCTTAGGATGGCGGCGCTCCTTCATAAGCGTCGTATTGGATTGATTATCATATACATTATCATCATTAATGGATTCGTTGAATATGCCATAGGTAGGGTGGGGGAGCAGGTAAAAACGCATTTCCATGGGCGAAAAAGCCTCATTCAATTTGCAAAGATTGTCCAATATGTCCCTAACCCTCGCCCGGCCACTGCCTTTGGCGTCGCCCACCAAATGATAATACACGGGTATATATTGGATGCCGGCATTGTCCGGGCCGTATTGTCCTGTACTGGCAATTTGTATGTTTTCCAACAAACGCCCCTCAAAACTTTGCTGGTCTTCAATGGAAGTGCCACAGGGAAGGGGCTGGTTTTGGGCGGCAACCGCAAATGCGAAGAGGAGAAATGAAGCCAATAGCGCAGTTTTTTTCATTTTTGATATGAATTTGAACTTAAAAACTGCACAAACATAGTAATTTGTACATGATTGCCCCATGCACATGGATATTATCAATGG
The DNA here is from genome assembly GCA_964539805.1 of uncultured Saprospiraceae bacterium. GTDB lineage: Bacteria > Bacteroidota > Bacteroidia > Chitinophagales > Saprospiraceae > M3007. The sequence goes on from CAZIKN010000033.1 coordinate 16,826, forward strand.
CAAGGTTTGGATTCACCAAAATATGACTGAGTGGGATCTTGGGGCAATGCTTGAGGGCCAGGGGGTTCCAAAAACAGATATCGTGTTGGGCTTTCTGGCCGAAAAAACACGAGAATATTCTGATTACGCTATTGCTTGATCGCTTGTATTTTTAAACATTTTTTGTGGTGCAAGGTTATCTGGGTCTTACGACCTTGTTTGATTTTACCACAAAAGGCACAAAAGAGAGGGCGGGCGTGGGTCTTGCGACCCCGCCCTATTTTACCACAAAAGGCACAAAGACCACTAGGCGGCCCATACTCACCTAAACACCGTAACATCCCCACTAAAGAGTTCCTCGCGACCATCTTTGAACAATACTTGTGCGCGCCAAGCAAACACAGCAGGCTGTGCCAACTCGCCCGAGATCATGCCATCCCAGCTTGCCGTAGCATCATCAGGGGCATAGTTCTGGCGCTCAAAGACCATTTTGCCCCAGCGGTTGAACACCTGAAAGGAAAGAATACGTTCCGCATCAGGGCCGGTCATCAGGCCAAAGGTTCTGTTTCGTTCATCGGCAGCATTTGGATCAATAATGTTGGCGGCAAACACCCGGCTGCTGCGCTCTACTTCTATCCTTCGCGAATCGCTGGCGGTACAGCCGTTGGCATCCATAATGGTCATTTCATACGCAAAGGAGTGCATGGGCATGTAACGACAAGTGTCGCAAAGCATAGGCGTGAGTATGGGAGGCTTAACCAATACCTGATGGATCCGCGAGGTATCGCTGACCATGATTTGGGGCTCCCACAAGCGGATTTCCTCTCCAAGAACTATGGTTTTATCAAAATCAAGGGCCAAAATCAATTCCTGAGGCTCCGGCATCCTGAACACTGTATCATAGGTGCAGCCGTTAGTGCCTTCCAGATGCAACAAATGCAGTCCCGGGCTGAGGTTCCGATATAAGGTGGTATTATACTTAGGCCCACCATCAATGGAGAAAACAAAAGGCCCTTCTCCACCATACACCTGGCCCAATTGTATTTCACCATCCTTTTTTCCAAAACAACTAATGGATTTGATGTCAATGACAAGGGAGTCCGGGTAGTCCGGGTCGGACACTTCCGTGGTCATGGAATTGGTGCAGCCATTTTGGTCGTTGGTGACCAACAAGGTGTAGCGCCCTTTTTCATAAATTTTAGGGCGCAGGGTACTCGCTCCTGCGGCTATTTTACCTATGCTGTCCACTCGCCATTCATATTGGTAGGCATAAGCGGGATTTACCTCCGGTTTGAGGCTGACAGGGCCGCCATTGCAAGTCAGATGGCTCAAGGTATCCATAGTGATTTGCGGGCGATCGGCATCGCTGAGCACCGTAATGTTCATAGTACTGGTGCAGGGTGGGTTTTGCTCGCAGGAATTGGCTGCCTGAACGCAGATTTGGCCAGATTGGTCGCCCAGAGTGATCTTTACTTCACGGCCGGCCACCAAGGGTAGGGGCATGGTGTCCATTTTACTTCCGGGCGGCCCGGTCCAAATGTAGGCTGCCGCACCGGACACAGGCTGCACGGAATAAGTGGCCGTGGCACCCGGGCAAAGTTTGTCCGGGCCGGTGATGGCGCCCACAATTCCGAGCGGAGGCTCATATACGGCCTCTTTGGGGGACACCGTGACCGTAAATTCGCACAAATCGCCTGCGTAACCGTCAATCAGTAAAAAATAATTGGAACCCTTGTACATGTCCACCGAGATGGTCACCGGCTGATTGGATCCCTTTTCCTTGCCCTTGTCACAAGCCAGGGGGGGCGCCTTGCAGTCGTTGTACAGCGCCACCTGCACACCGTTGCCTTTGGCACAGTTAAAAGGCGTAATGGTAAAAGTAGCCTTTTCAGCCCCAGCGATGAAGCCAAGCCATTGTACATTTTCGAGGGTGCCACAAAACTCCGTGGCCTTCCCGGTGGGGAAGCCGTAAGTGGAACCGGTGTAACCATCAAAATTGCAGAAAATACAGGCCTCGGCGCAATCAATGGCAGGCGAACCACCTGCGCAGGCTTGGGGTAATTGGGCATGCACGGCAAACGCCAGCATAAAAAACGAAGACGAAAGGATTAATAAACGCATAAAAAGTTGGATTAAGTCGGTAATGGGTAAAGTACGGAGCCTTCTTTTGGTGTAGTCCTGGGTTTGGCGTTAAGAGCCTGTATAGATTTTCATGATGGAGCGAAAGCGAGCAAATTTTGTTTTGAACAAGGCGGTTTTTGCAGTCGTAGCCGGTGGCTACGGCGAAAAAACCAACGCAGTTCAAAATGAAATTAGCCGCTTGCAGCCAATTGATGAAATTCTATACAGGCGCTTAACGGAATTTTGCGGGGCGTGGGGTGTGGGGTGGAAAAATTAACACCTTAAATGTGTTTTAAGGATTTCAATTTCCCGAAAAAACTACATTTGCCCCCGATTACTCAAGCAATAAATTTCCCCATATCGTGAAAATCGGGTTTGTACAACAAAGTTGCACGACGGACAAAAAGGCCAACATGGAAAAATCCATCCGTGGCATTGCAGATTGTGCTGCCAAGGGTGCCGAATTGGTCGTCCTTCAGGAACTGCACTGTGGCATTTACTTTTGCCAGGCAGAAGAAACGGGTATGTTTGATCTGGCGGAGCCGATTCCAGGGCCGGACACCGAAGTGTTTTCTGCGGCTGCCCGCCAATATGGGGTGGTTTTGGTGAGTTCGCTGTTTGAAAAACGCGCTCCCGGACTATACCACAATACGGCAGTGGTGTTTGAAAAAGACGGCAGTATTGCGGGGAAATACCGCAAAATGCACATTCCCGACGACCCGGCCTATTATGAAAAGTTCTATTTTACGCCCGGCGATTTGGGTTTTCAGCCCATACAGACCTCTGTGGGCAAGCTCGGTGTTCTGGTCTGTTGGGACCAATGGTACCCTGAGGCCGCCCGGCTCATGGCCCTTGCCGGTGCGGAGCTGCTGATTTATCCAACAGCTATTGGCTGGGAAAGCACAGATGCCCAGGCCGAAAAGGAACGCCAACATGGTGCCTGGTTTACCATACAGCGCGGCCACGCGGTGGCCAACGGGCTTCCTGTGATCACGGTGAACAGGGTAGGGCATGAGGCTGATTGGTCGGGTGTCACAGGTGGCATACAGTTCTGGGGCCAGAGTTTTGTGGCAGGGCCTCAAGGGGAAGTCCTGTATTTGGCCAGCCCCGATCAGGAAGAAAATGTAGTATTGGATATAGATAAAAACAGAACCGAAGAAGTCCGCCGGATATGGCCCTTTTTCCGTGACCGCCGTATAGATTTCTATGACGGGCTTACTAAACGTTACCTTGATTAAATTCCACCCTCCATTATAATATCTCTCTTATGAATCTTCAACAGACAAAATTCTATTTGGATAAACTTTTGCGGGAATATAACCGCATCAGCAAAGACCCCGAAAACATCATACGTTTGGATGTGGACATGATGCTGGAGCATACCCGCCAATTGTATGATGCCCTGCTGGCTGATGCATCTGCACCCGCACACCCGCGCAAAGTAGCGCCTGCGCCCGTACCCGAGCCTGCCCCCGCCCCCCGACCAGTGGTGGTAGAAACTCCCCCACCGCCGCCGCCGCCAGTTGTGGTAGCCCCGCCACCACCACCACCAGCAGTAGTGGTTCCGCCGCCACCGCCGCCAGCGCCCGTAGTGGCTCCACCGCCACCAGCACCCGTAGTGGTTGAGGCTGCACCTGTAGTAGTGGTTGAGGCTCCTGCACCGCCACCGCCACCTGCGCCAAAGCCACAACCCGAGCCTGTTGCCGCCTCCGGCAGCGATATAGAAGTACTGTTTGAAGAAAAACAGGCCAAGGAATTATCCGAGAAACTTTCCTCCATGCCTATTGCAGACCTGAAAAAAGCCATCCCGCTCAATGACCGCCTGATGTACACCAAGGAGCTTTTTGCCGGGGATGCAGCCACTTTTGATACCGCCCTAAATACCTTGAACAATGCTTCTGATTTTGCCGAAGGCAAAGCCTACCTGATTGACCACTGTGTGATCCGTTACGGATGGTTGGACAAAAAGCGCATTGAACATGCTAAGGATTTTATTAAATTAGTGCGCAGAAGGCTGAAATAGACGATGTTGCGCCATCGCATTCCGCTTGTTTTGATCTTGGTGCTTGTGTTGTTGCTCCTGCTTCGCCTCACGCTCATTGGCCGTGGGGCCAATGCATTTGGCGACGAAACCCGTTACTGGTACAGCGCACAGTTTTTGCTCGCGCTGTCAAAAGGAGATTGGCATACCGCGATGGAGCAGTTTTTTTATTCCAATGCGCGCCCCCTGCTTTTGGTGCTTTATTTGCCCCCTGTAATTGTCCAAAGCATCGTTTATCAGCTCAGCGGATTGGATCCGCGAAGCCCTGATTCACTGCTAATTCCGCAATGCTGGTTTATCCTTTGCTCGGTGTTGCAGGGTGTCGTCTTTTATGCTTTATTGCGGCGTTGGGCGGGGCAGGGGACCCGGATGGCAGCAGGTTTTACACTTTGTTATGGCTTGTTCATGCCCTGTAATTTTTATTTGCGCCATTTGTTGCCGTATGATTTCCTGTTGCTGTGCTGGTTTGTTTTTTTCTATTTTTTTAAGCAAATCCAACATGCGTTTTGGATTGGTTTTATTGCTTCTTGCCTTTTGTTGAGCTATCCGGGTTGGTGGCTCTTGGGTTTGGTTGTATTGGCTTTTTTACTTTCAGGGGCTAAAAAGTCCAGGTTTTGCAATCTTCTTTGGGCTGGCCTTGGGGGCCTCGTTCCCATATTACTTTTTGAGTTGTTGGCCCGCTTGGTTGGGCGCTCTTTGCTTCAAGAAGGCATGAGCGCAGGAGCCGAATATGTACAATACCTGCCTGCGGGTAAGGGGAGCCTGATGCTGTTTGCTTCTTATCTGTGGGAAATGCTTGGGCCAGTGGGTTTTTTGTTGGTTTTGGCCTGGATGGGCGTGCTTTTCAGCGTGACTAAACCTGCCAATATGGATGGGCAACAAAATTTGGCCACAGCCGTCATGGCCATGAGCTTTGGCTTTGTGATACAATCAGGCATGGGCTGGCTTATGGGCTGGCAGGTATTTTATGGGCGGCTTTTTTATCCTTTTTTGCCGTTTGCCATGCTGGCTTTGGGCCAATACCTGATGCGATTTGCAAGGTATGGGGAAGGGCTGCGTTTGGTTTTGTCCATGGGGGTTTATGCGCTCGTACTGGTGAAATATTGTTTTTATTTTCCTGATTTTCAAAAACTTGCATATCCAAGAGACGAACTGTATCGTTTTCGTTTTGTTAGTCAGCCAAAGGGGACTGATGATTATGATATTTGGTCCATGACGCCGCCTAACGATGGCTTAAAGCGCTTTGATGAGTATCCCAATGCAGAGGCCTATGCCACCATTCCGCCCGGCCCCAAAGGAGGCTCAAACCCTGTGCTGCCTGATATAAAAAAGGCTTTGTTCATCAATTTTTCCCTGCCTCCGCGCATCACCGATGGATACGAATACACACCTATCGCCCCTGCGGACGACCCGCGCTGGCTATCCTGCAAACCCCATTTTTTTTCCTGTAAAGCCTATTGGTTTGAAGAACATTACTGGGGCAAAAAAGCCTTTTTTCAAGACAAAACGTTGCATCTTGGCTGTTTTGTACCAGGATTTGAGTGATTTTTTCGATATTCAGTGGGTGTCATACCTGTTGCTTTTTTGAACGCGGTATTAAAAGAAACCTTATTGTTGAAACCCACCGAATAGGCTACTTCTATCACATGCAGGTCGCTTCTTGTTGTTGAGGCCAGCAGTTCTTTGGCTTCCTCTACCCTGAGGCGATTGACATATTCAAAAAATGGCCCCCCGAGCTGTTCGTTGATCACTTGTGAAACATGGTGCTTGCTTGCTCCAAGTTGTTGGGCGAGTTTGTCCAAGCTCAAATCAGGGTCTTGATATGCTTTTTCCCGGAACATAAGCAAATTCATCTGTTGGAGCAAAGATTGGCTGGCTTCAGGTGTCAAGCCAGAATTTTTATATTTGGCCGATGTACCGGCCTCCAGCCATTTAAACCCGTCAAAAACGGCCGGTTGTACATAACCGGCATAGGCGATCAGGTAAATCATGGCTGTCATGACCGCCGATATGTGATAATCCCAGTTGAGGTTGAAAAATGGGAAATGGATGAGGATATAATAGGAAGCATAGGCCAATGCAAAAATGGCAAAAAAAACATTGAGCAAAATTGCCCATTTTCGTGTATCGCCTAAAGGCGCTTGTCTGTGAATGTATATCGCATTCCAAACAGCGAAACCGATTTGCCAAAGGATCCTAAACCAAAGTTGGCCGTTCACCAGTGCCGTACTCCAACTGTATTGCGCCTTGCCGGTTAGGAGCTGGATCTTGGCTTCTGCTGGTAAGGCATACCAGGGCAAAAAAAATATCAAGCCTGCCACAAAAGGCAATCCGAGCCATATATCGCGGACGCCCACCTTTTTACCTTCAAAAATACTGCGCAGGTAGCACCATACAATTGGCCCTGTAAGAAAAGGAAACAAAAGGCTGATGTTGGCCCAATGAGGCCAAAAGAACAGGTATTTTGTCCAATAAAGCACATACTCCACTAATGTTAGGGAGAAAAGCAAAACCAACAGCGCCAGCAGGCGATTGCTGTGTCTTGTGCCTCTTTTCCAATGCCATAATACAAAGGCGATAAAAAAACCTTGTGACGCGGCTATGAGAAAACCAATTGTCCAGGTATTGAACGACGCTGTTTGATCCATGAGGCAAAAATAAGGGCCTTCTCAAACGTAAATCGGAAAAGCCCTTCGGGAAAGGGTAATGTTTATCGGAATTGACCTGATTGCGTTACAATAACCTGCATTTTTGGCTGCACAACTAAAAAATTAGGCACATCAATCATCATCAATAGTCAACGCAAAATGGTTGGAGGCTACTCGCGTCTGTAAATCTTTAAAAATCAAGTAAATCAATCCAGGTAATCTTCAAAATTTAAATACTGTTATAAATCCGCTATGAAAAATTTTATCATTTTTTTCACCATGTTACCTGCGCTGTTAAGCGCTCAGCTGCTCACCAAAATCACGGATGCCAACAACCTGGCCGTCAATTTCACCAATACAGGCGCGCCCTATAAAGGAGTAGCCTGGATTGACATGGATCAGGACAACTGGCCTGATCTATTTGTAAACCAGCGATTTGTGTTTAAAAATCTGCGCAATGGCAATTTTGCCCAAATGCCGGATTTGGCCGGGGCATCTGCGGGGCAAATCGCTTCTGGCTCGAGTTGGGGCGATATCAATAACGATGGCTTGCCAGATGCAATCTCTGCAGGTTTAATCAGTGGATTGCATCAAAACAAAGGGGGCTTTAATTTTGAACACAGGACAGACCTTCCCGACTTCAAGGAGTATCCCGGATGGGATTGTGCACTGGCTGATATCAACTCGGATGGCCTTTTGGATCTGAGTTTCGTTCATGCTTGTTGCACTTTTCACCCAACGCCACCGAATACATCCCGTTTTTACCTGCAAAAAAGTGATGGATCTTTCGAACGCATTCAGGCTTATGCTTTTACGGATTCTCTTGCGCCTTTTACTATTCCGATATGGTCGGATTATGATCTGGATGGTGATATGGATTTGTTTATCGGCGCAGGCCCGGCGGGTGGCAATCCTATTCCAGATTATTGCTACAAAAACATGTTGCGGGAAACTAATACTTTCCGCCTGGAGCGCTTGAAGAGTTTCCCTTTTAATGAGCCACAGGATGGGCAGACTTACAATTTTGTAGATTATGACTTGGATGGAGATCTTGATATTTGCCTTACCAATTATATAGTAGCTCCATCCCGTTTTTACCGAAATGACAATGGAAACTATGTTTCAGTGAGTACATCCTTAAATTTTTCGGCCACCCAATTGTCCAATATATGGGGCGATATGGACAATGACGGAGACCAGGATATGTTGCTGACCGTGGACGGGAGTGTCTTTTTACACTATATAGAAAATGACAATGGCGTTTTGTTGCCCGTAAAAAGCATCGGCCAATCGGGAAATAAAATGTCGGGTATAGCGCTGGCTGATTACGACAATGATGGCGATATGGATGTATATACCAATGGCGCAACGACAGGCCGCTCATTGTTCCGCAACAACACCGCAGGAGCCAATTGGGCCCAATTTACCTTACAAGGCGTACAAAGTAATCGTTCGGCCATAGGAGCATGGGTAAGGGTTAAGGCCAACATAAAAGGGAAAAGTTATTGGCAAATGCGGCAGGTGTTGGCACACAATTCTTTTCAAAGCCAGAGTGATTTGAGGCAGCATTTTGGGCTGGGTGATGCTTCAAAAATGGATTCATTGGAAATAAGATGGCCTTCCGGAACGGTTCAGTATTTTACTGACCTGGCAATAAACCAATTTTATAAGATAACTGAAAATCAAAATATTACCCTGAAAACCATCGAAACGACAGAGCTAAGCATGCGCATTACGCCCAATCCGTTCAGCCGTGAATTTAGCGTGGAAGCCGCACAAAAAATTAAAGGATTGCAAGTGTTTGATACGACGGGGAAAATTATGATGATACAATTTCGGGTCAGTGAAAAGACAGCTGAAGTGCATATTTTGGGTAACCCTCCCTCCGGAAATTATTTTGTCCAGATTTTCTTTGATGGAGGAGGCACGATGATACAGCCTTTGCTAAAGTGGTAATATTAGAGCCGCCTTAGAATTATATTTTTATTTAATCCCATGTTGATACAATTGATGACATTTGCGCAAAATTTAATCATTTTAATTCTTAACATGAAGAGTATTTACGCCTTTGTTTTGCTCGCCTTGGGTACGCTTTGGATCAGCAGCTGTAAAAAAGACGAACCCGGCGGCACATCATCTGAATCGCCTACGCCTCAGGTCGCTGAATTGAACGGTGACATTGCTAATCGTTGGTTTGACCTAAGCCTGCAACTTACCAAGAGTACCCCGGGATTTTCACCTCCGGTTGCAGCGCGGACTTTTGGCTATCTCGGTCTTACCTTATATGAGTCTTGTGTCAATGGTATGCCCGGCTACAAAAGTTTGCAGGGTAAAGTCAATGGTTTTAACGATGGGGCTATGCCAGCCAAACCGTTTTCAGATATCCACTACGGCATTGCAGTCAATAGAGCCATGTCAGTGGCCATGTTTGCCTTGTACAAAGCGGCAACTACAGAAAATATCCAGAAGATATTTGATCTTGAGCGCACTATTTTGCTGGAATTGAGTAAGGGATTAGATGAGGGTTTAGTGGGCAGATCAGTGGATTACGGTGATGCAGTGGGTAATGCGGTATTCCAGTTTGCCATCACGGATGGTCAGGAATGGGCTGTTACGCGCAATTTTCCTGCGGGGTACATTACTCCAAGCTTTCCCGGTTCATGGAAACCTACACCACCTGCCATGCAACCCGTCCCTCTACAGCCTTTTTGGGGCAATGTGCGCCCTTTTTTGGCAAAAAACATAACAGAAACACAGCCAGCACCACCTCCTACGTACTCCTTGGACAAGAACTCCGCGTTCTATAAAGATTCCTACGAGGTGTACACTACGGTCAAGGACATAAGCGCCGAACAAAAAGTCATTGCTGAATTCTGGAGTGATGATCCGGGCAAAACCGCAACCCCTCCAGGGCATTCCATCTCTATTTTAAACCAGATATTGTCGGATCGCAAGGCTAATTTGGCCATGGCAGCCGAATCGTATGTACGAATGGGTATGGCCCAGCACGATGCTTTTGTTTCTTGCTGGAAATGTAAGTATGTCTATAATTTGCTCCGTCCGGTCACCTATATCAATGAAAATATTGACCCGGCCTGGAAAACGATACTGACTACTCCTCCATTTCCGGAATATACCTCTGGCCACTCTGTACAGTCCGCTGCCATGGCAGAGGTGATGACGGGTTTGTTTGGTGACAATTATACCTTCACGGATCGCACCCATCAGGCTCGCACTGACATTGATGGCAAACCACGCAGTTTCAAATCCTTCCGTGCTGCTGCTGCGGAGGCGGCCATTTCCCGCTTGTATGGCGGTATCCACTACCGTTTTGGTATAGATGCCGGTGTGAGCATGGGCGAAAAAATAGGCAAGAACATCATGGAGATGGATCTTAGAAAATAGCAGGATTCCGTGCCTTACAACTGCGAGCGGATCGTCCGAAACCAGGGTAGTTTGGTCGGACGATCCGCTCGTGGTCACATTTGCTGGAGGTAATTGTCTGGACCGGGATTTGGGGGGATTGTGGGATTATAGGATTTTGTCATAGTTGTCGGAGTATCCGCTCGCGGTCACATTTGCTGGAGGTAATTGTCTGGACCGGGATTTGGGGGGATTGTGGGATTATAGGATTTTGTCATAGTTGTCGGAGTATCCGCTCGCGGTCGGGAATTATCACATTCCGCACATTATCACATTCTATTTCACCACCATGTATTGTTGCGATGTTCCCTTCAACTGTACAGTCCCTGATTGGTCGTTTTTTAATTGAAAAACAAGTGGACGGGTTTCGTTCAATTTCAATTGTGAGCTATCTTTGAGGTTGATCTGTAACTGGTTGATAGTCATATTGTTCAGATCGGCTATACTGTACCCGCTAACCGTCACTTGCAGTTGGTTAAATTGGCACTCGGACATTTCCAATCGGCCAAAATTGGCCAGTTGCACGTTCACCGTATCGTGCTGGCATTTGTTCATCCTAACAGAAGTCTTATTGGCGCTTACTCCTGTCAAATGGGTACATAGCAATTTGGCCACAGGGTTCCAAAAAATATTGTTGTCATTGCCAAAGATATAGAGCGTATCCTGACGAATGTTCCACTTTAGCGAATCTTTTTCCGATTTATTAACCAAGAGTTGATCTTTATCGGCCAATACTATTTCTATGGTATTAACATCGTTGTCAAACCGTTGTGGGTCTAAATCCTTTTCGGGGCCATATTGCATGTGAACGTATTTGAACGGCGGTAGCGCGATGCGCTCATAATCGCGGTCGGGATCTTTTAAATCGGTGACGGCCACTTCTTTTTTCAACAAAAGAGCGCTAATGGTCATCAAACCAAGAAATAAGAACGATAAGGCTAAAAGTGCTTTATGCGTGTATTTTTTCATAATATTGAAGGTTGATAATGGTTGATAAGGGTTGATTAGGCGTGTGTTAAGGCATCATAGTGCGCCTTAATCTCATCCATAGAAATATTTAATAGATGTAAGTTTTTAAAAAACAAAGGCAACTCTTCTGCAATGAATTGTTCACGACGCATAGAGCGGATAATATTTACTGCATCTGGAGCAACAAAATAACCTACACCGCGCCTATTGCTGATGATCTGGCGTTGTTCCAACAACTCATACGAACGCATTACAGTGTTGGGGTTAACCTGTATTTCTACACCCAACTCGCGCACCGATGGGATACGCTCGTTGGTAATCCATAGCCCAAGTAGAATCCGCTCGCAGGCCAAATCCGCGATTTGCAGGTAAATGGGCTGATTTTCTTTAAATATCATAGCTTAGATGGTTTATAACAGGTTAAACAACTTCAGTCTCGCGCAAGCGCAGCCAACTCAAGGCCCAAAAAATGAGCGTGCCACCATAGATCAAGACCCTCCAAAACCGATCCTGCCATATTTCTGGCAAGGATACGTTCACCCATAGATCGTTTATTAAAATAGTGACATTATCAAACAAGTCGCCATCCTTGATGACGCCTTCTTTGAGCGGAATGAGCATCTTCAACAGATAAGGATTGAGTAACTCAATGACTATACTGATGCCTATAAACATCAGTATGGTTCGCATGATCGCCTGCCTGCGAAAATAGACCGTGCCAAATGCCATGACCGCAGCAGCAATCAGATAAGTCTTTACAGGTATGTCCAAATCTTCAAGCGGCAATATCTTAAGTCGGCTTACTACCCTTGGGTCATCTGCAAATTTTTCTTGCGCCATTGCGATAATAGGCATGCTTAAACCATAGAAAAGTAATAGTAAAATAGGCAAAAAAATGAAGTAGCCCCCTATAACCGCTAACAGTATTTTATCGGTGTTGGTGGCTGGCAGATGTAAAAACCGAATAGAACTGGGCAATTGGCCAAGGGGCTTGAAAAAGTGATGGCTGATGGCCCCGCCACAAATAAAAGAACCTATAGTAAGGGCAATCAATTGCTCCGTTGTGCCAGAGCCTCCCATGTAGAGCATAATAAACAAGATAAAGCCCCATATAGCGGCTATGCCTGCCAGCCCGCGCATATAATAAAGGCTATTTTCTGACCATTGTTTTTTTATCAATTGAAGTAACATATATTCGCATTTAAGTGATGGTGATGAAATGGCGCTTATTGAAACAGCTGCGCTATTCGTTTTGGCTGGTTAAGGGCCGCATTGAACAGTAATTCCAGGTCCACTTTGTTGGAAAATTGGCCGTCAGCAGGACGTACGACCGATATACCGCGCACAGAAGGCTCGCTGTACAGGGCGGATCCGTCAATTTCCTCCTCGCTATTTACCGTGCCGAAATGTAGTGTCTCGCCAATGCGCTCTATAGAGGCATGCAAAAGGATACTGCGTTGGTCGAGTATGATGATCGGGTCAATTAGGGTGTCTAAATCACGCACCTGGTGCGTGGAGATAATCACCGTGCGGTTTTCATGGAGTGCGGATGCAATCAGGCGGCGAAATTGGGCTTTTGATGGTATGTCAAGACCATTGGTGGGTTCGTCCATAATAAGCATGGATACATTGGTGCTTAAGGCAAAGCCTGTGAACACCTTCTTTTTTTGCCCATGCGAAAGTTCAGTCAGTTTGAGGTGGTCGCCAAGCTCAAATTCGGTCAAATAACGATCAAACTGTTCGTGGTCAAAACGCGGATAAAAGGGTGCATTGGCCTTCACATACTTGCGAATACTTATGTTCGGTAGTTCGAATTCCTCTGGGATAAAGAATACTTCCCGCAAAAAATCTACCCTCCGTTGCGCTGCAATGTGAGCGCCCACCAAGCATTGCCCTTCATGCGGGAACATCAGACCGCCGATGATGCGCAGAAGACTGGTTTTGCCCGCGCCGTTTTTGCCCAGCAGGCCGTAAACATTGCCCGCCTTTAGCTCTAAGTTTAAGCCGCTGAACAAAGCCTTGCCCTTACCATAACCAAAATGAATATTTTGTAATGCTACCATGATTTAGTTTAGTGTGTTAGTGCATTAGTACACCACAAATGTGAGGGTGTGTTTCGCTTATTTGCAAGTAAAAAGGCAAAAAAAATATAATTTTTATTTTTTACTTTGTAAATTGTTGATTACTAATTTATTATAAATTTTAACAAAATAGTAAACTCAAGTTGTGACCTGTATGATGGAAATCTGTGGCGGCATAGGCGGCTTCGGATTCACTAAATCAACTCAAAGGCCATTCTTTGCCTTAATTTTACCATATCCCAAAAAACATCCAGATCTCTGGCGGCAGGCTGGCTTAGGGGCACCTGGGGAGTGAGCCAGGTGGACATTTCCAAGGCATCAGCAGGGATACAGTGCAGGGCTGCACTACGCAGCAATGGAAGCCAGATTGTGCTGTTATAGTTAAATCGCGATTGCGCGCGCTCGTACCAACTGCTGAGCAGAGCGCGCAGCACATTTTGGGGCCATATCCGATTATCGGAGAGCAAGACCTTAAACGGTGCCTGATCGTAGTGTTCCAAAAGTGGGTATTGGGGGCAAAGTTCGCTCAAAACCACATTCCATACGTGATCAGGCAAGCAGGAAATGGCTTGCTCTACCCGCGTTGATTTCCAAAGTGGATGTGTGGGATGCCGGGACAAAAAAGTCAAAAAAGCACGGATCCACTTAACGTCACGGTGCAGTGTAGCGGAATGAATAATACCGGATAAGGTGAAGTGTTTGTCTGGATCCTGATGAATGAGCTGGAGAATCATGTCAGGGCTTAAGTTGAGACTTTCTGACAGCCATGAGGGCGGTGCAAAATTGAGGTAAAGTAGCAAAATACCGGTGCGCAGGGTGTCCGTTTCTTTAACGTTTATCAAATTGGCCAAGGTTTTAAAGGCTGCTTCGCTTACATCTGGCAGATTAAGTTGCAAAAAGGCTGCAAAATCATGGGTTATAACAAAAGGAGTCAGGCGCGCCTTTATATTGAGCAGTTCGCTAAAAAACTGACTTTCAGGTATTTGTGCCAAAAGGCCCGCCGATAGGAATCGCAGCTCACGGCTTTTGCTTAGCAGGGCTTTTTGGAGCAAGGCTTCATCAAAGGCAGACAAATTGTCTTGAAAAACGGCCAAAAAGGCCATTTTATGGTCATTGTTCTCTTCTGGCCAAGTCTTTTCCAATAAGGATAAGGCAACCAATGGCCGCTTGTCACGGGCATCTTTCAGCAAGGAAAGGCGGGTATTGAAGTCAGCTGTGAACCAATCGGCTTTTTCTAAATCTGGAAAAACTGCCGACCATTGCGGGTTTTGAGCTGCCAACCAGCGTAACCTTTTATCGTTGGTACACTGTAGGGCTTGGCAAAATGTAGGATTTCGTAAGGCTCGATCCAGCAAATCTGGCAAGTACTCGGGAGGTAGCGAATACCCCTTAGCCTCTACTTTAGCCAACCACTCTAACAAGAGCTGATCCGGGTAATGGTGTAGGATGCGCTCCAGGGTACAAATGGCAGCAGTTGAGGGGAATTTTGGCGCATTTAGTTGGTCATAAGCAGTTTGCGAACGGTTTTCCTCCGCTGATGTTAGCAAACTCACATTAGCTTTGTCCAACAAAACAGCGCTTGACAGGGCCTCCAAAAGCAGTTCAGGGGCATTGGAGGGATCCGACTGCCCTGCATTGTTTTCTTCCTCGACCGCTCCCTTAAAGTTGGGCAAAGTACTCAGATCAGTACGTTCGGTACCTGTAACGATGAATCGAACAAGTTGTGACAGCAGCTTCATGTCACGAAGGTAGGCCTATGCTGCCAAAGGTGCCTGCCAACCACGCAGTTTTTTAAGCAATTTGCATAGTTTAAGGTTTAGAGTAGGATTGGCGGTAAAAAAATGGCCATTAATAGTCAGCCAGTCTTTTTCCTTTTTAATTTCTTTTAATTCCTGATATAGAACACGGTGCGCTTTATTGAATGGAGCGCGCCAGTAAATGCCCCTGTCCGTCATGGCAAAACCGTCCTTGCAATTGCCTTTGAGGGATAAGTCACAGATAAACAGCACTTTTTCCTTTCTTTCAGCATGTAAAAAAGATTTACAGGCATTGCCTAAAAACTCTTGGGGCATGGTGATAAAGTCAAAATAAAACACTTCCTGCTCGCGATTGAAATCCAAAAAATCGCGGATAAGGACATGCAAATCGGTTCTGCCTGGTAGTATTCGATCATGTTTAAGGATCGTTTCCGGCAAAACAAATCCTGTAAGATCAGGACAATATTGAATAATAAAAAAGTCAAGCAATCCTTCAAAGGCATCACCTATGCGTCGGTCAATTTCAGGCAGGGCCTCCCGCCCGAACCTTTCCCATTGGAGCATGACTTCCTCGGCAATTTGCCCGGAGCGTACAGTGTAGATCTCTCGGAAACGAGAATCGTAAAAGCGCTCCACAAATTCACTGTACATATTGATGTCATGCTCTTCCTCTACCCTGCGGCGCAGGTTTTTGAAGAATAAATTTTTGACTTGCTCCTGCAAGCTGTCAGGATCAAAATCAAGGGGGAAAACGGGCAGATAGCCGGCAGAGGCCGTTTTCCCTTTTTTGCCTTCAAAATGAAAGCCACAATGGTGACAAAATACGGATGCCAAGGGGTTGGATTCATGGCATTCGGGACAGAGTTTGCTTTTCAACATGATTTTTTCGCCGCATCGGTGGCAAAATTTTGCCCCCGGCATAAGTTCAGTCGTACAAGTGGGACAAAGGTTCATCTTTTTGAACAGGATAAAATGAATAAATCGTTATGAATATCAAGTAGTTAGCTGAATAAGTACAGGCTATTGCAATAATTTGCTTGTTTATGGAACAAAAAGCAAGGGCAAATTTAAAACAAATAATTTTATTAAACAAATTTTAAAACAATTATTTGTTTTGTCAAATCAAAATACGCTGGATGATCGGTGTTTTATCTCATGTGAGGAATGGAGGCGGATGCCCTGATGTCCCCGGCCTTTCTTTCTACTGGAGATTTTTTGAATTCCTTTTACACACCCAAATGACCCTTTCGCAGGCCAAAAGGAGGCGCTCACAAGATGATAAATAGGTGAATGCAACAGATTGCAGACATTTGTACTGCTTCATTTTGTTTTTACGCCATAAAAATATTTACCATGAAAAAATTGTCAAACTTTCTATTGCTGCTCTTGTTGGCTGCTTCATGCAACAAAAATCAGGATCTTATTATCAAAGAAGAGAACAACGACGGCGATGAATTTTTTAATGCTTCTAAAACGTTGCGCAGTCCCGATCTGGCGTTGGACTATTCCCGAAAATTACCACATTACCTTGAATTGGCCGGATTGGAAAGTAAGCAGGTGGACAATCTCAAGGCTAACATTGGCCGTGTGCTGTTTTATGATGCATCACTGTCCAAGGACGGCACGGTTTCCTGTGCCTCATGCCACAAACAAAACCAGGCATTTGGCGACAATAGTCTGAAGAGCCGAGGCGTGGATGGTCATTTTTCGTTGAGGCATTCCATGCCTTTGACCAATGTGGCGAGTATGGCGGCCCATTATGCCAATCTGAAAGGTACTTTGGCTCCCTTGCTTTGGGACACGCGCGCGGCCACCGTTTCGGAACTTTCCAGAATGGCGTTTACCAGTCCCAATGAAATGGGCATGACCATGCCAAAAGTTGTGGAACAGGTCAAAAAACAACCCTATTATCCCTATATCTGGAAAAAGGTTTATGGTAATTTTGATGTTACTGAGGAAAAAGTCTTGGACTGTATTTCTGAATTCGTAGGTGCCATGGGATCACACCAATCCACATTTGATAAAGCTTTGGTAAAGGCAGAGGGAAACATAGATCTACACGCAAAATATACTGTATATGCTGATACGGTTATTAGAGCGCTTTATTACAACCTACCCCTCCCAATTAGTATGACTTCATTATACACATCTGGTTCTAATCCGGGAGTAACATTTGATACGGTTATCATACAAAAAGTGAAAAAAGAAAGCGGATTGGATTGGCTGGGAATGGAGGCAAATTTGGGTCGTAATATTTTTATAGATAATTGCACCAAATGCCATTCTGCCATACGCCCATTTCAAGAAGTGTTGATGGCCTGTAATGGCCTTGATTTGGATTATAAGGACAAAGGTCGAGCGGAACATACCGGTAAGCAAACGGATATTGGTGTTTTTAAATCCCCTTCCTTGCGTAATATTGCTTTGACCGCTCCCTATATGCATGATGGCCGTTTCAAGACGCTGGAAGAAGTCATTAAGTTCTACAGCAATGGAGTAAAACCACATGCCAATTTGCATCCACTTTTAAAAGGCAAAGATGGCACACCCGGGTTTAAACTGAGTGCTGAAGAGCAAAAAAATCTCATTGCTTTTCTCCATACACTTACAGACAACTCCATTGCGAGTGATTCCCGTTTTTCAAGCCCCTTCAAATAACCAATACCATGATTCGGAATTTTTTGTTCTTACTTTGCTTGCCCTGGGCCTTTTTGTGCCCGGGGCAAAGCCCGCTTCGGCATGCCCTTAAATTGGATGTTGCCGGTTTTGCCAACCATAGAATAGGGGCATCATTTGAGTTTGGCCTGAAAAAGCAAAAATCTTTTGAAGTTTTGGCCGATTTTGATCAACACCAGCGTCCCTCGACCGAACTTTTTCACGGGGATCAAATTGCCAACTATATCATCCGATATGTGGATACAATTGATCCATATTTTAATACCTTGATAAATGACAGAGATGTTTACTACATCGGCAATGGCCGTCCCCTGGCATTCTTAGAGGAACATGAGCCTTTGAATACCCTTGGGTTTAGGGCGGGGCTTCGGTTTAATTTTCAAAAAAGAAAAAGTCCCTGGCGTTTTTTTTGCCAGCCGGGCTTCAGTGTCAGCCGGTTGAGGTTCTATAATATTGCAGATCGCGTCGAAGCAAAAGAAGTGGCCTCGGAATCATGGTCGGTTGCTGGTTCACGGTATGATCTTTTGGGCGTAGAGCGCACTTATGTCATTCGACAGACACGCAGCATGCGCCTGATGAACAAATGGTTCGGCAGCCTGAACTATGACATCGGTATTTCGCGAAAAATATGGCGGAAAATATACCTTGAAGGCCGCCTGAACGGTGGATTAAATGCGCAAATGCCTTATAAACCGAGGCCGCCGCGCACAGCCCGTATTGCATACCTCCAGCTTATGCTTCACTTGACTTGCTTTCTTTGAACCAGTTAAACCACTATAGTATATATCTTTGCCCCTTCTAACTTTATATTTATATGCAAAAACTACTCTATTTCGCGCTCCTTGTGGGCATTTTACTTTCCGCGTGCAACAAAGACCTAAGCCCGGAGGAACAGTTGGCCAAGGACAAAGAGGATATCGAAAAGTACCTCAAAGACAAGGGTTTGACAGCCAAAAGCACCACTTCTGGCTTGTACTACATTATCACGGATGAAGGATCAGGCAGCAACCCGACCGTCAGCAACACCGTTACGGTAAAGTATAAAGGCTATTTGTTGGATGGCAGTATTTTTGACCAGACTACAGGAGCACAAACAGCCACTTTCCCATTATCCGGTGTCATTTTAGGGTGGCAAGAAGGCATACCCTTGTTTAAAAAAGGAGGGAAAGGTACCCTGCTTATACCCTCCTATCTGGCTTATGGCCCACAGTCCATTGGGTCCATTCCTGCCAATTCTCCGCTTATTTTCGACATAGAATTGGTTGATTTTAAATAATTTAAAAAAAAATCAGCAGACAGATAAAAATCCATTATCTTTGTCCCATAATTGAGCAATATCCTCGACTTCAGCATTAGCATTTTTTTTTCAATTGGTTTTGCTACTTCAAGGCGTTCTCGTATTCAATTTTTTCAATTTTTTTTTTCAATGAACATTTTTGTAGCAAAACTCAACTGGGACACACAGGAGTCCGATTTGCGCACCTCGTTCGAACAATTCGGTGAGGTTTCTTCCTGTTCCATCATTTTTGACAAAGTAATGAACCGCTCCAAGGGTTTTGGCTTTGTGGAAATGCCAAATGACGACGAAGCAAGTGAGGCAATCAAAAACCTTGATGGCTCTGAGCTTGATGGTCGCACCATCGTAGTCAAAAAGGCAGAACCACCAGCAAAACGTGAAGGCGGCGGTGGCGGCTTCGGCGGCGGTAATCGCGGCGGCGGCGGCGGTTATGGCGGCGGCAACCGTGGCGGTGGCGGCGGCAACCGTGGCGGTGGCGGCGGACGTGGCGGTTATGACCGTGGCGGACGTGGCGGTGGTGGCGGTTATGACCGTGACCGTGGCGGTTATGATCGCGGTGGTGACCGCTGGTCATAATCAATCAAATACCCAGCACATTACGCATATTAAATACTCCCTTCTTGCCCACGATCCATCGCGCGGCAAGAAGGGAACCTTCCGCAAAGCCCATACGTGTATGGGCTTTGTGCGTTATAGTGATCTCATCAACTTCCGCACCCCAACACACCGTATGTGTGCCTGGCACTTCTCCTTCCCGTATAGATTCAATTGGAACCTCAATAGCACTCCTTTTTTGCGCGCTCATGTAGTGCTCAATTAGTTCTTGCATTATCGTCAGCGCGGTGCCGCTGGGCGCATCTAATTTATGGATATGATGAATTTCAGTTAACTTGGGTAAGTATTGTGGCTGAGTGGCCATCAGTTGACTCAAAAAGCGATTGACTGCGAAAAACAGGTTGACACCAATGCTAAAATTGGATGCCCACAACATAGCCCCCCTTTTTTGCAGGCAATAGGCCTCTGCTTCTTTTAAACGATCGGACCAGCCGGTAGTGCCGCAAACTACAGGTACATCATGTTCAAGACAGAACATAACGTTGTCAAAGGCTGCTCCCGGGCGTGAAAATTCTATTACAGCATCAACAAGAGCAAGATTGGCTGGCGTGAGTTCGTGACGGTTTTCCCGCCCAACACGCCAAACTATCTCTACTTGGTGCTTTGTTGAGATGGCTTCAATGGCTTTTCCCATTTTGCCATAACCCAGTAGGCCAATTTTTATGGTTGCTTGCATGATGAACAAAATTGGTCTTTTATTTAGAGCATGTCGGGGATTTTCCCGCTTGGCCCAAAACGGCTCTTAGTGGCCACAAACACAGCGCATTTCTGTACAGTTGTGGCGCATGGTAGCATTCCCATTGGTTTGAGCGCCAGGTATTTCAAACCAGAATTTGCTGCGTTTATTGTCATAGTTGCCCACCTCATTCAAGGTTTGGGCATCGTACAGGCGCCCGTTTGCCATGACATATTTTATTGATTCTGAGTTTTTTATATCTTCCAGCGGGTTTTTGTCCATTACAATCAGGTCAGCTAATTTGCCTTTTTCAAGGGATCCTATTTCTCTATCCTGGCCAAGGTGTTTGGCACCGTTCAGGGTGGCACAGCGAATGGCCTGCAAGTTGCTCATGCCACCCTGCTGAAGCATCCAGAGTTCCCAGTGTGCACCAAGGCCATTGAGCTGCCCGTGTGCACCGAGGTTAATATGCACGCCAGCATCGGTCAGTTTTTTGGATGATTGGGAGACTAAAATATGGCCGTTCTGATATTCTTCATCCGGCACTATAGTGCGGTGGCGGCTGCGCTCATCCAAAATATGTTTGGGCGTAAAATGTAAAAGAGGCTTCTTTTTCCATACTTCCGAATTTTGGTACCATTGGTATTCGCCATTGAGACCGCCGTAGTTTACGATAAGCGTGGGTGTGTTGCTGGTCTGGGTTTTGCTCCAAAGCGAAATTACGTCGTTATAGAGCGGGGCGACAGGAAGGTTGTGCTCTATACTGCTGTGACCATCAACGACTTGTGTTAGATTATGGTGGAAAAAAGAACCGCCCTCAGGCACCACCAACATATTCAATTCGCGGGCTGCTGCGATCACTTGCTGCCGTTGTTCGCGACGAGGCTGATTGTAACTTTTTACTGAAAATGCGCCCCAAGCCTTCGTGCGGCGAAGCGCAGAGCGGGCATCATCCAAGGAGTTAATGGGGGCTTTGAAGTCACCATCTGCGCCATATAAAATAGTTCCGGTGGAATAAGTACGTGGCCCCACCATAAGGCCTGCTTTGATCATTTCGGCATTGGAAAAAGCCATTTCCGATGTTACAGAAGGATCATGTTGTGAGGTGACACCGTATGCTAATTGGGCGTAATATTCCCATTGTTTCTGCGGGTTTAGCCCATATCTGAAATTGCCAGGGTGGGCGTGCACATCCACCATGCCCGGCATGATGGTCTTTCCCGCGCAATCAATAATCTTAACGGGTGGCACGCGTTTCACCTTTCTGCTGTTATACTCGATCATGGTTTCGACGGCCTCAATTTTATTTTGATAAACGGTCACTGCCCCTTTCTCTATCACACGGTCGCCGTCCATAGTGATGATACGGGCGTTCTCAAAAATTACGGTTCCTTCCGGCACATCACTTTTGAGTTTCAGGCCAATTTTCATGCCCGCCTCGGGCAGCGGCGGGATGGAATCTGTGGCGCCTGGCACAAAGGCAAAACGATCTTTCAAATCAATCGTAAAGTATTCATCGCCAAGGGTATAGTGCAGTTTTTGGCTGTCGCCACTCCAGTGCAGGTGGTAGCCTGCATCGCGACTGACACAGGTAAGGGGTACTGATTTGCTGTCCGCACTCAGGTCGAGTGTTTTGCCGGTTTGGGGGAACTGGCAGATATAAGTTTTGTGCAACTCTATGAATGCCAGCCATTTACCATCAGGTGATACGGTGAAAGAATGACCATATTTTGATTTGACCAAGGTTTTTTCATCCTGGCCATTTAGATCAAAGGACTTCAAGCCTTTGTCGAGGGCACCAAAGAGTGCGCCGCCATATTGGACCAGAATGCGTTGACCATCAGGCGAGAATCTAGGGTTTTCACCTTCAGCAGTGATGAATTTTAGTAGGTTTTTATCAGGTGTCATACCCGCTTCATTGGGCAGGTCAATAACATAGATACCAGGTTTATTAGTCATGGCCGGCCCCATTTCGTCATCACCATCCTGAGCGCGAAAGACCATTTTTTTGCTGTCGGGAGAGAAGGACGGGTTGCGGCAGATCAATTGGTCCAACGCACCAATTTGTGTTGTTTTGGCAGCGTTTTCAGGGCTTGCAAGCATTATACCGCCGCGTTTTTCATCGTTCCAGTTTACCCAGGCAAGGTATTTTCCATTGGGCGAAAAAGCTGGCTCGGCGGCGAGCATGGATTTGTCACCGGCTATTTTATCAATTGCCCCGGTACTCAGGTTTTTACGGTATAATTGGCCAGCAGCATTAAAGGCCAGTATTTTGCCATCGGGAGAAGTGCTTGCACCGCGAATGGCTTTTGCGGTAAACTCGGACTCAAACACCTTGTTTTCAAACCTAAGGGTTTCCGCCACCTTGGTTTTAACGTTACAGGTAAAAGGAATGTCATTTACTGAACTCAAACCTAATCCCAATTCATCAGAGCCTTTCTTTAAGTCGAGCGATTTAATTTTACCGCCAGCCCAAATGATTATTTTTGTTCTCGGGTTAGATGGGGCTTCATTTTGCGCCCAGGAAAACCCCGGATAGCAACCAAAAACCGTCCAGGCTTCCTGTTGGTCTTTGTCCAAGCCATCATAAATGGGGAATTCTTTTCCGGTGGCCAATTCGTGGACGCAAAGCACGGACTTGGTAGCGTCCCTGCGAACAAAAGCGAGCCATTTGCCGTCAGGTGAAATTTGTGGCCGGCAGGCACCGCCTGAGCCGCCGGTAATGGTTTCCACTTTGCCTTCTTCGCGATCATAACGGCGAATGGCAAAAATCTGTGTTCCAGGGTTTTTGTTGTACTGAAAAAATCCGCCACCGTACATGTCCTCACTGAAATATATATAGCGGCCATCAGGGCTTACGGTGGGTTCATTCACATCCTGCTGGTCGTTTTTGCGTTTAGTCAATTGGATGCCTTCTCCACCAGAAATATGGTACATCCACATTTCCCCTGCACCCAGTGAGCGCTGGCTGGTAAAGTGTTTTCTGGCTACAAGATATTCATTATCAATCCATTCTGCATTATTTAGCAATCGGAAGGATTCTTTGGTGACCTGTTTGGCTTTGTTGCCATCAGCACCCATTATCCAGATATTATCTCCTCCGCCGGCGTCACTGGTAAAGGAAATTCGTTTGCCATCCGGGGAGAAACGAGGCTGCACTTCCCATGCAATGCCCGAGCGGATACAGGTGGCAGTACCACCCGTTATGGGCATCGAATATATGTCGCCCAGGAGATCAAATACAATGGTTTTGCCATCAGGACTGAGGTCAAGGCTCATCCAAGTGCCTTCCGAAGTGCTAAAGGAGACTTCTTTATAGGGTACTTTTCCTATTTCAGAAGGGGTATTGACATCCCATTTTTTATCTTCTTTTTTTTGTGCAATAAGCAACTTGGCGCTAAACAAAAGCGCTACAACAATCAGGTGTGAAATACGCATGGGTCGGTTTTAATTTAGAGCTAATGTAGCAGGTTCAGAAAAAGTGTCCTATGATTTTTTATTTGCGTGCTATGATGCTGACGGTCAAGCGGCTGACGCAGCACAGCTCGTTTTGTTCGTTGTGGATCTCGATTTGCCATACGTGAACAGTACGCCCAATGCGTATTGGGCGGCAGGTGCCAATGACGCTGGCGCCCTCGCGGACGCTGCGAAGGTGATTGGCATTGATTTCCAATCCTACGGCGGTATGGGTATCGAGGTTTTCAATACAAAGGGTGCTGGCCACACTGCCGAGTGTTTCGGCCAACACTACATTGGCTCCTCCGTGAAGGATGCGGTAAGGTTGTACCGTTTTGTGGCTTACGGGCATAGTTGCCCGAATATAATCAGGGCCAACTTCCGTGAACACAATATCCAAATGTTCGGCTAATGTGTTGGTATTGAAGCTGTTGAATGTTTCTAAATGAACGGCTTGCTTCCAGATCATATTTACGAAATAAAAAAAGCCACTTCGTGTTGACGAAATGGCTTGTAATTGGCATTTTTTGACGTTCAGGCTTTGGAGTTCACTAAGCCATTGTCAGTTTAAGTTCTTTAATGCGCGCTTTTTTGCCGACTAAGCCACGAAGGTAATAAAGGCGTGCGCGACGTACTTTACCACGTTTGAGGACGGTTATTTCAGCGATATTTGGGTTAGTAACAGAGAAAATACGCTCTACACCAACGCCATGTGACATTTTGCGAACAGTGAAGGTCTTGGTAAGGCCATGACCTTTAATTTGAATGACATCGCCGCGAAAATCTTGTTCGCGCGTTTTGTCACCTTCCACGATCTTGTAGGTAACAATAATGGTATCACCAGTACGGAACGCTGGAAATTTTGGTGCCGTTAGCAACTGGCTGTGTACAAACTGGATAGCTTCCAACTCTTTCATTGTATTGAACAATTTAATACATTCACTTTAAGAGGGCGCAAAGGTAAAATCATTTTTAGAAACAAAAAACAATGTGTTGATTTTTTGAAAAAAAGTTTTTGGCAATCACCGCAAGCCCTTAACAGTTTGTAGTGTGACGGAACCCAATAACCAAGCGCTAACAACTATTTTGAACAAGTTAACAAATTAGGTGTTACAACATCAATACTTAATACACGTATCTTTGCGCCATCAAACAGACAAACTAACAAGTCTATTTTTCACGTTCTAAAAAGTTTATTCACATGAAAAAATTATTTTTTCTTCCGCTTCTTGCGGTTTTGGCTTTCGCCTTCAAAGCAACTACTTCTTACAAAGTTGACGCTAGTGCCAGCAGCGTTGTATGGCAGGCCGAAAAGGTAACGGGCAAGCACACGGGCACTGTAAAGATCAAGAGCGGATCACTTCAGTTTGTTGATGGCAAATTGACGGATGGAGCCTTTGAAATTGACATGAATACTATTGCCTGCACTGACCTTGAAGGTGAATGGGCTGGCAAATTGGTTGGCCACATCAAATCTGACGACTTTTTTGGTGTAGCAACATACCCAACAGCTACCATGGACATCACTCGTGTTATACCACAGGATACCAAGGGAAATTACAAAATTGCTGCAAACCTGACAATCAAGGGAAAGACTAATCCTGTTACTTTCTTTGCCAACGCAACTGAAACCAACGGTACCGTAGCGGCTACAGGCAAAATCACTGTTGACCGTTCTTTGTATGACATTAAGTATGGTTCTGGTTCGTTTTTTGATAACCTCGGCGACAAAACCATTTATGATGAGTTCTTCCTTCAGGTGGCCTTAGTTGCCAAGAAGTAATTATACACCTATTAATATAAGGTGTAGGTTTGTCTCCTGTAAGTTGCTCAATTTAGACTGCGTTAAAAAATTATAGGTTTTGTGATAAAGCCTTTTTACGCAAGCATTGACAACTTTCAGGAGACTTTTTTTTAACCCTTGTGGAAAATGCTACCTTTGCGGTGCTAAAATAAATCGGACACTTGTACAAGGTTGGCGGGATTTTTGCGTTCTTAAAAAAACTTATATCGTCAAATTATTACATTTACACCTTTATGCTGCGATTTTTATCCATATCTGCTTTGGTTGCAGCGGCGTTTTGCCTTAACGGGTTTAAGGGCAATGATCCATTCGGCAACAGCAGGCCATTTCCTTACAATTCCATTATTGCCAATATTTTTTTTGAAGATAGCCCTGTGGCTCCTGATCTGTTTGAGTCAGCTCCGGAGGGGGACAGTGCCGCCACGGCAACAAGAGTACTATTGCTACAATATAGTGTTTATGATTCACTATACGCTTCAAGAATGCGCAGTTCAGTACAGAGCCAACTGCCCAACAGCATTATCACTGAATTTTGGGATGCTTCACCTGAAAGCCTTTTAACATTGTTAAATGGTCAGGACATAGTTGTGGCAGCTTACCCTTCCAACGGGCAGTCCACTAACCTGAAAACAATGGGCAAATATTTGCTACAGTTTGCTTCTCAGGGTGGGGGAGTGGTCTTTACGGGGACACATGAGTTTGGTGTGTTGCAACAATTTGGCTTGATAGATATTGACTATGGCTACTACTGTAAGGATCCTAACATAAAATTGGAATTGGCGAATACCCAAAATACGCAGAGCGGTCACCCTATCGCAAATGGCCTGCCGGACAATATTCACTTGCAGAATTATGCATACCCTCTGGACGTTTCTGATCCTTTGTTCATCACCCTTGCGGAAATGCGCGGTTATCCGGTATTGGGTTACAAACCCGTCGGTATGGGCAAGGTGGTATACCTTGGGGTAGAGTTCTATCATGATGAAACTGAAACCAATAAGATATTGCAAAATACCCTGCGCTGGTTGGCACCTTCTGCCAAATGTAATCCCACTGTAGAACAACGCCAGCGCCAGCGCAAAGAGGAATACTTGTATGCCGGGACGCGCAATACGGAAAAGATTGAGCTGCTTGTTTACCCTAACCCATATGTTAGTAAGGCCACCCTTGATGTTGAACTGACGATAAGCACTGCAATGTCCGTCAATGTGACGGATGAAATGGGACGATTAGTCCAGGTTTTGCTACCCCGTAAAAATTTACAACCCGGTTTATATCGTTTTGAACTAAGCAACTTGCCAGCAGGTATATATTTTATACAGTGCCGAACTGGAGAGGATGTAACGGTAAAGCGCGTGGTGAAATCTGATTCAAGATAGCAAATTTTACCATTTTTAGGTTATAATATTTGCAGATATGTAAAAATTTATATTTTTATATATTTCGATTTTGATAAAAATCCAACTTTGAATATTTGGTTTTAAGATGCTGATCTTAAGTGTTTTAAATGTAATAATAATAAAAATATTTTTATATATCGAATTTATTAACACGGATAGTTACTTAGATGCGGCATACTGTTTTACCTTTGTACAATAATTTTTAATCCTTTTAATCAAAAGATTTCCCCCCTTATCATTATCCCTCGTACCAGTTACGGATTATTAGTAATGCTTATCAAGCCTCTTGCTTAAGTCCAGAGGGTCTGCTTCCATTAATTGCCTATTATTAAGTATGACATATTGTTCATGATTACGGGACAAATATGTCTTATTGTTTATTTTTGACATTAAGAGATTGGTTATTAGATTGTGACTTTTTTAATATGAAACGTCACATTAGGATAAATAGGCTTAGAATGCTATATAAGGCGGCATAGGCAAAATAGAAAAAACAAACACTAATACATGGTAAAAACTTTACCCTTACCTTATCATGGGGGAACGCCTCTTTGCGTTCATTTTTTTCCATCAACCGTGTTATGGGTTGACAATCGGCTTTTTAGGGCGCATTGTTAACTATTTTTGTTTAGGCAGGCTTCTGTTTTAGGAGTTTCTGCCTTTCTGCATTTAGCCTTTCTGCATTATTGGTTTTTGAATTGAGGTAAGAATTGCCTCGGGTTTTTTGTAAAAAACAAACACTACATACATGTACACACATTTACAAGGTGCTTCTGCGCCCACCGCTCCGTGTATTACCAACATTAAATCGGATGCTTATCGCGTCGCAAAATTTACGCTCATAGCCTTAATAACTGTTGGCCTTGGGTTTCCAGCAGCGGCTCAGGTTATACAACCTTTAAAACCAGCTGAGGGTTTCCAGATATTTACCCGAAACGGAGTCACATTACAAAATGGCAGTATTGCCGCCCCTGTTGCTACCGGGGGGGATTTGACCTTGGATGGTGCAGTAAGTGTGTGCACGCAGCATGGCCTAAGCTCAGGAAGTGCGGGCAATTTGCCCTGGGGCCTTGTAGTGGGGGGAAAAATCAATTATAAATCGGGGGGCAGTAGCCGCTTGCACAGCAACACCTATATTAATATAGGCAACCTTGATGGTACCGAAATCAAAACCAGTAACAGAGGAAATACTTTTCTGACTGGAAAAGATCAGGCTGCTGGCCCTACCATTACACTCGGTGTTGAGCAGCCGGTGTCCACATTAAGTCAGAAGGGCGTCATTGATTTTGGCAAGGCTTTTTCTGACTTCGAGAAGTCTTCAAGCCTTTTGGCTAAATTACCAACCAATGTGGGCATAACGAATGCCCTACAAAAAGAGGTGAGCTATGTTGAGCATGATGCAACATCGGCCTCTTTGGGTATTGATCTTACTCAAGGAAAAACCAATGTGCTCTACTTGTCAGCAGAGGGCCTTTCCTTTGTAAAAGAGATAAACGTAAAGGGCCTTAGCGGTGAGTCCACTGTTTTAGTGGTAAATATTTTTTGCGGGTCAAAAAACTACGCATGGAAAACGCCTGTGATCAATGGCGTTGCACCGGAACAAGCAGACCAACTGTTGTTTCATTTTATTGGGCTGGATCAATTGACTATTAGTGGTGATGAGGTATTGCCTGCAAGCATCTTTGCCCCACGGACCAATATCCGCAAAGAGGGGGCAGGAGTGCTTGGCGGACAAATCGTGTCGTCTCAATATACCATGGGCAACGGAGAAGTTTCCGCGATCCAATTTGAATCCAGGGTAGATGCTACATTAGACAAGCCTGAAACGGATTGCAATTGCCCGGGCAACCTTGTCAAGAATCCAAGTTTTGAAGATGGGACGAACGACTGGGATAATTACAATAGCAACTTTGTTTCTGATGACTATGCAGCTCAGTGCGAGTGGAATGCCGGGAAAGTTTATGTTTCCCCTGGTAGTGGCACTGGAGGTGCAACCCAATCTTTAGCCGTACAGCCCAATTCAGCCTATAATGTAAAGGTGTACGCTGGTGTACATACGGCTGTTTACAGTGCGAGGGTAGCTGTTCAGTTTTATACCTCCAGTTGGGGCTGGATCAGTGAAAATGGCCAGCAGGTGGATGCGGCTATTTTGCCCGATATGCAGTTGTACACGCTTGCAGGAACCACGCCTAGCAATGCAGCCTATATGGTTTTGACTTTTTATACCGATGGTGATTGGCTAAAAGTAGATCAATGGTGCTACAATCCACCCTGCAATCCGAACAACAGCAGTGCGCCACCTTTCTGTGCCCAGACCATCAATTGCCCGGGTGGTGGCAAGATACTTTGGGAACAAACTATTGATGCTGCGGATGGTACTCCATCAGACCTGCGTATGGTTTCTTGGGGGCCCACTACTTTTGATATTCCAAGCTCGTCTATTCCGGCAGGTTCTACCATAACGACTTTGAACTATGTATCCTACGATGGTTACGCAGGCCGTAATAATGTTAGCCAGCCCAATGAGCGCTGGCGCGTGGAGTTTTGGAAAAGTGGCTCCATGGTATGGGCTTCCGGCTGGACGACAGATGTATTGGACAATGTGACCCAGAACAGCCGAACGGGGAGTCTTGGCACGGGTACTTTTTTGCCCAATGGGGCGGATTTTGTCCGAATAGCGCACTGGGCTTCTGGTACGGGCGATAAATCTAGTCCGAACTCTGTAGTACCGCTTGCAATATGCGTTGACTACAGCATTTGTAACAATGTAACCAATGGCGGTACTATAGGCCACAATGAAACAGGCTGTGGGCCCTCTTTTGATCCTTCCAATATTGTCAGCCTGACTGCTCCAAGTGGCGGCACGGGCGCATTGGAATATATGTGGCTTCGCACAACGGTATATCCATGCCCGGATATAAGCGATCCATCCTGGACCGTAATAGCGGGTGCCAATGCAGCGTCTTATGACCCAGGGCCAATAACACAAACGACGTGCTACTGGCGTTGTTCCCGCAGAGCGGGTTGTGTGGACTGGGATGGGGAATCCAATGCCGTCACCAAATTCGTCAACAATGTCACCCCCGGTTCGGTCAATGGTGATCAGACGATATGTTCTGGTGGCAATCCTTCCACTTTAAATAATGTATCAGGAGCAACCGGCTCTGGTACCATTACCTATCAATGGCAGAGTAGCACGACCAACTGCACAACTGGGTTCACTAATATAAGTGGTGCAACATCTTCCACTTATGATCCTCCATCGGGTCTGTCAGTGACCACATACTTCCGTCGTGTGGCTACTTCAACGTTGAATGGTGTGCCTTGCAGTGCCAACAGCAACTGTGTTACGGTTACCGTAAATAATATAAATCCAGGAGCGATTGGTTCAGATCAAACGCTTTGCGGGCCATCTGCGGATCCGGCGGGCTTTACCAGCACCACGGCTGCGACGGGTTCCGGTACCATTACTTATCAGTGGCAAAGCAGTACAACCAACTGCACAACGGGTTTCAGCAATATCACTGGCGCTAATTTAGCTACGTACGATGTACCTGCAGGCTTGACTGTTACCACTTACTACCGCCGCGTGGCCACTTCTACTTTCAATGGTGTGCCTTGCAGTGCGAACAGCAACTGTGTGACGGTGACCATCAACAATGTAAACCCTGGCGCTATTGCCGCGGATCAAACTATTTGTTCTGGTGGTGACCCAGCGGCCTTTACCAGTACGACGGCTGCGACGGGTTCTGGCGCTGTTACTTATCAATGGCAAAGCAGTACGACCAATTGTAGCACGGGCTTTGTCAATATTGGCGGTGCCACAGCTGCAACTTATGATGTACCTGGCGGTTTGTCCGTGACAACTTATTACCGTCGTGTGGCCACCTCTACCTTGAACGGCGTGCCATGCAGTAGCAACAGTAACTGCGTGACCGTGACGGTAAATAACGTCAATCCCGGATCTGTCGGTTCAGATCAAACACTTTGCGGCCCGTCCGTTGACCCGGCGGCCTTTACCAGCACGACAGCAGCAACAGGCTCTGGTGCCATCACTTACCAATGGCAGAGCAGCACGACCAATTGCACAACTGGCTTTAGCAACATAACTGGTGCCAATTTAGCCACTTATGATGTACCCGCTGGCCTGACCGTAACCACTTACTACCGCCGTGTAGCAACTTCTACTTTAAATGGTGTGCCTTGCACATCGAACAGTAATTG